>JAXGYA010000001.1:0-998367 GCA_040772505.1 Mariniphaga sp.
ACGGTAAAATTACCAAAGGTGTTGTTTATACACTGCTGGCAAAAATGTACCTCAATGCTTTGGTTTGGAATCCTGACGGAGGAGCAAAATGGCAGGAATGTGTTGACGCCTGCAATGTGGTAATGGGCCTGCCGTACGTAATCGAACCGAACTTTAAAGCCAGTTTTGTGGTTCAAAACCAGAATTCAAAGGAAATTATTTTCCCGATTGTTTTCAGCACAGCAGACGAAGGAAACCATTTGCACAAAAGAACGCTGCATTACCTCGATCCTATTCCGCTTAACCTGAACGTAGAAACCTGGAACGGCGTAAGTGCCATGCCCGATTATGTAAAAGCTTACGATGATGAGGACAAGCGCGTTGGTTGGTCGTTCCTCATCGGACCAATGTATGATACCGACGGTTCTGTTTTGATAACCGCTCATGGACGGAAACTTATCCATACAATTGATATTGAATTAAAATACAATATCGACTCCGACGGTTGGGGGCAGGTTGAACAGGAAGAAGGTGCCCGTTGTTCTAAATGGGAGTTTGAAAGTGGATTGAGTGGCGACATGGAAAACGACATGGGCATTTTCAGACTGGCAGATGTTTACCTTATGAAAGCCGAGGCGCTTGTCAGGTTAGGTCAGGATAACGAAGAAGCCACCCGGCTGGTGAATGTTCTTCGCAGGCGTGCGTTCGATAATCCCGATAAGCTGAAATCGAACGTTACACTCGACGATATCTACAATGAAAGACGTTTTGAACTGGCATGGGAAATTTCATCACGTCAAGATATGATTCGTTTTGGAACTTTTTTGAATGAAATTCCGGGATGGAAACCCGTAACAAATGTAAACCGGTTGCTGTTTCCAATTCCGCAAACAGCATTAAACGCCAATCCAAATTTGCAACAGAATCCAGGTTATTAGCTTATTATTCTTATAAATTTTATAGAAAAGCTGTTCATTTTTTGAGCAGCTTTTCTATTAAGCATAGATTATCACGGTAAATTACGATACGTATTTTAAAAATATGATGCAACATAAAATCCCATTTTCAGGTTGTTAAACCATTCGTATTTTTTTGTTGCAATTTTTTGCATCACCTTAAAAAATGACGGTTTTATAACTAAAGCGTTTAATATTAGCCAAAAAATAAAACTTTTCACATCAAAACATTTTACTCATCCTGATTGTCTTTTTAAAAACACTTACAAAATGAGAAAAAGTTTTATTGCATTATTTTTTGGAATTCTGTTTATTTCATTGCAGGTAAAATCGCAAAATGAGCCGCTGGCTATATTACTCACTTGGACAGAAGATCCAACCACAACTATCACCATCGACTGGCATACTGCAGAAAATCAGTCACAGCAATTATTCTTCAGGGAAAAAGGAAAAGAAAAATGGGAGGTTGAATCAGGCAAAACGCATCCTTTCCCGTTTTCCGACAGGTTTGTGCACAGGACTGCACTTGCCGGACTGAATCCGGGCGCCTCATACGAATTAAAGTTTGGAAAGTATGATAAAGTCTATTTTTTCAACACCATGCCCGCAAATGCGGCTTTGCAACCCATACGGATTGCCATTGGCGGCGATACGATGCACGAAAAGAAGATGCTGGAAAGAACCAACAAACAGGTCTTAAACTATGAACCACATTTTGTTATTATGGGGGGCGACATGGCTTATGAAAACGGCGATGCCAAAGCAGTTGAAAAAGTTCACAACTGGTTCGATGCCTGCAAAAAGACACTGATAACAAAAGACAACCGAATCATCCCCATTGTGGTTGGAATTGGGAACCATGAAGTTGCAGGTGGATACTATTCTCCGGAAAAATTCAGTGGCAACAGTGAAGACCGGGAAAAATACGCTCCCTATTTTTTCAGTTTGTATGCTTTCCCAGGCCAACCCGGATATAATGTACTTGATTTTGGCAACTATTTAAGCCTGTTTATCCTGGATACGGGGCACACCAACCCCATTGAAGGAGCACAAACAGATTGGCTCGCCACCGAATTAAACAAAAGAAGAAACTTCACTCACATTGTTCCTGTTTACCATATTCCTGCCTATCCGTCGGTACGTGATTTTAATGGCTCCCGGTCAGAGGAGGTCAGGAGAAACTGGGTGCCTCTGTTCGAAAAACACAACGTGAAAATTGCGTTTGAAAACCATGACCATGCCTACAAAAGAACCTTCCCCATTAAAGAAGACAAAATTGATGAAAAGGGGATTGTATTTGTTGGCGACGGAGCCTGGGGAGTGAGAGTACGCGAAGTTCATGATGTGAATGAAACCTGGTATCTTAAAAAAGCATTGTCACAACGTCATTTTATTTTACTCACCCTTCAGGGAAACCACCAGCAACTGACTGTGATAAACAAGGAGGGTGAAATTATTGATGCATATCCTGAATTTGAAAAATTCTGATACTTGTATCCTGACCGATTCAAAAAGGAAGGCATAAAAAATCCCGCCGTGGGCGGGATTTACTCTTTTAAATGGTATAAATATTTTTTACTGAACTAAGCCAGCTTAACATTAACCGCATTTAAACCTTTTCTTCCTTCTTCCAAATCAAAAGTTACTTCATCATCTTCGCGGATATTATCTTTTAATCCGTTTGCATGAACAAAATACTCTTTGGTAGAATCGGAATCTTTAATAAAACCAAAACCTTTGGATTCATTAAAAAACTTTACTGTTCCTTTATACATAAAATAAATTTTAATTGTCTGGCAAAGTTACAAATAATAATTGTGAAAATTCCTGTTTTTCAAATATTTAATGTATATTTGAGAGAAACCGGTGCTTTTTACCAGTAATCTGACAAAAAATCACACTTTTTTACTTGAACGAACTTTAAATTGCATTAATGGCAATGCAATTTTTTTTATTAACATTAAATGAAAGGATAACATCATGTTTGCCAAGAAACAAAACAATTTTAAATCGCCCGACTTAAATAAAATGCAGGAAGTAATCATTAACGCCAGAACCCGCATCTATGTAGAAAAAGGACTGGATCCTGAAGAAGCGAAAGAACGCTATCTGGAGCGTCTTGAAAACAGAAGGGCTTAATTTACATACTCCTTAACGTAATCAGCAGTAAGACTGGTGAACCTGTAATTTTTAACAAACTCTATACAATACCTGATGGTCATTTGAATGCGAATTTGCCTATTCGCATATTTGCAAATTCAGAATTCAGATGAAGTCTTTCAACTTGCCTTTAGCCTGCGAATGCTTACTCTATCCAGTCTGCTTTGGGCAAATTCCCGTGTAATACTCAGGTGTTTTACTTTTTTGGAGGGCATTTCATACATGGCATCATTCATAATGCTCTCGCATATAGAGCGAAGACCGCGCGCACCAAGCTTAAACTCAATTGCTTTCTCAACAATGTATTGCAGTGCCTCTTCATCAAACTCAAGCTCAATATCATCAAGCTGGAATAGCTTTTTATATTGCTTAATGACAGAGTTTTTCGGTTCTGTCAAAATTTTTCGCAACGCATCTTTTTCTAACGGGTTAAGATGAACCAGTACTGGCAACCGCCCTATAATTTCCGGAATTAAGCCAAATGACTTCAGGTCTTGCGGAGCAATATACTGAAGCAGGTTTTCCTTTTCAATGTGATCAGTATCTCTTTTGGCGCTGTATCCAATAATGTTCGTATTGAGGCGATTTGCAATTTTACGCTCAATACCATCAAAAGCTCCTCCACAAATGAAGAGTATGTTTTTTGTATCTATCGGTATCAGCTTCTGCTCGGGATGTTTTCGCCCGCCCTGTGGCGGAACATTGACAATGGAACCTTCCAGCAGTTTCAGCAGCCCCTGCTGCACACCTTCGCCCGACACATCGCGCGTGATGGAAGGATTATCGCTTTTTCGGGCAATTTTATCCAGTTCGTCGATAAAAACAATCCCGCGCTCAGCAGACTCCACGTTGTAGTCGGCAGCCTGAAGCAGGCGGGTCAGAATGCTTTCAATATCTTCGCCCACGTATCCTGCCTCCGTCAGCACGGTGGCATCCACAATGGCAAACGGCACATGCAGCATTTTTGCAATGGTGCGTGCCAAGAGGGTTTTGCCAGTTCCGGTTTCGCCAACCAAAATTATATTGGATTTTTCAATTTCCGTTTCATCATTATCCATGGTTTGCGTCAGCCGTTTGTAGTGATTATAAACCGCTACCGAAAGGACTTTTTTTGCTTCATCCTGCCCGATTACGTACTGGTCAACAAATTCTTTAATTTGCTTTGGTTTAAGAAGCTTAACGCTGGCCAGATTGAAAGAGTTCTCTTTTTTAATTTCCTCACGGACAATGTCATAGGCCTGCTCAACGCAACGATCACAAATATGTCCGTCAATTCCTGCAATTAGCAAGGTTACCTCTTTTTTTTCGTGGCCACAAAATGAGCATTTATCGATTCTGCCTTTGTTCGTCATTGTTTCTTTAGCTTGTCTCTTACTAAAATTTCGTCAATCATTCCATATTTAACCGCTTCCTCGGAGGTCATCCAATAGTCGCGGTCAGCATCTTTTTCCACTTGTTTCACCGGTTTGCCGGAATGTAGAGATATAATGCTGTAGAGTTCGGCTTTAATCTTTATGATTTCGCGGGCTGTAATTTCTATGTCGGAAGCCTGTCCCTGAGCGCCTCCCATGGGCTGGTGAATCATCACCCGCGAATGCCGCAGTGCCGAGCGCTTTCCTTTGGCGCCCGCAGTGAGTAATACAGCCCCCATTGAAGCAGCCATTCCCGTACAAATAGTAGCCACATCGGCAGAAATATACTGAATGGTGTCGTATATTCCAAGCCCGGCATGTACGTGCCCTCCGGGCGTATTCAGATAAATCTGAATATCTCTGCCGGAATCGGCGGATTCCAGGAACAGAAGCTGTGCCTGAATAATATTGGCAACCGTATCATCAATCGGAACGCCCAAAAAAATGATGCGATCCATCATCAGACGGGAAAAAACGTCCATGGAAGCAACGTTGAGCTGGCGTTCCTCAATGATAGTGGGAGAAATATAATTGCTGTATGCTGAGCTGTAGCGATGCAGTGTCATACTGCTGAGTCCGGCATGATTCACCGCATATTTTTTGAATTCATCGTGTTTTGCCATGTTGTTTCGTCAATTAAAAATGAATAAAAAAAACTGTAATCTTTTGAAAACTAAATTACAAAGTTACAAAAAAGTTAGACAACCCGATATGCCGGATATGCTATTTCAGGGATTTTTCAAATTCTTCACTCGAAACCTCTTTGTTTTCAATCGTTACTTTACTTCTGACAAGGTTAATAACCTTTTTTTCCAGAACCTGCATGTAAAGCCTCTCCATGTCTTCGGGCTTGTTCATCATGCTTTTGACAAAGGAATCCAGCTGCTCTTCCGTTAAATTATAAATACCATAATAGCTGTATTGTGCAAGTATCACCTGCCTGGCTAACTCAAGCACCTCTTCCTTCTCTACTTCCAGTTCATTATCCGTGATGATTGCTTCTTTTATGAGCTGCCAGCGAAGGTCTTTCAAGAATCCGTCAAATTCCTGGTCAATCTGCTCTTCATCAAGCTCTTTATTAGTCTTTTGCAACCAACGCTTCAAAAATGCTTCCGGCAATTGTGGATTTATTTTTTCAAGCAGTGCTTCGCGCACATCAGTGGCAAACCGCGCTTCTGAAGAGCTCAGCAGGCTCTCTGCAATCTCTTCTTTTAATTGATTTCTAAAATCTTCTTCCGTTTTTATTTCGGTTTCCTCACCGTAAACTTTTTGATACAGCTCTTCGTTCAGCTCAGCGTTCTGCAATTCGCTGATTTCATATATGGTGAACTGAAAATTACTGTTTAATTGATCTGCCTCTTCGTGCGTAATTTTCAGCAAATGTCCCACTTCGTGGCGATTCTGATATGCAGCCACCGGGTCAAATATCACGGAGTCTGTTTTTTGTTTGCCCAGAAACAGTTTCTTAATCTCTTCGTCTCTAATCATCTCCAAAGAAACCAGTATCTCTTCTGCCCGGATTCCGTCTTCCTTCGGATTTCCATCTTCATCCAGCTCCACAAAATCACCACGTATCAAGCTTTTTTCGGAAACGGTTTCCATTTCAGCAAAGTCTCCCAGTTGTGACGTGATTTCCTCCACCCGTTCATTCACCATTTCGTCAGAAACAGTTATGGTGTAAAAATCAAGTTTAAAATCTTCGTCTAACTGAACATCCACTTCGGGAGACAGGCCAATGTCAAAAGCAAATTCAAAGTTTTCATCGTTTTCCCAGTCAATGGATTTTTGATGCTCATCGCTGGAGAGCGGTTCACCAAGAATTCTGAGTTTTTCGTCAGTAAAATAACCATTAAGGTTTTGCACCAACATTTTGTTAACCTCCTCTACCACAGTTGGTTTCTCAAAGCGCCTTTTAATCAGTCCCATTGGAGCTCTCCCCGTTCTGAACCCCGGAATTTGAGCTTTTTTCCGGTAATCATTTAACGTTTTATCAACTTTTTCTTCGTAATCGGATTTTTCAATAAAAATCTTAATTACTGCATTTAAATCGTCAATGTTTTCTCTGGTAACTTTCATGTTATAATAATTGTTAACTTTTTCTGGCAACATGAAACTTGCTTTTGCAGAAAGAGTACTGAATCTAAAACTCCCTGCTCAGTTTGCTCCATGCTGATTTGAATATTTTTTCGAAAAAATATCCGGTTCACGGGTTTTTCTGAAATCGTTCGGTTGGCTATTCTTGTGCGGACGAAGGGACTCGAACCCCCACGCCGTAAGGCACCAGATCCTAAGTCTGGCACGTCTACCAATTCCGCCACGTCCGCAAAAAACAGGGCGCAAATGTAATTAAAATTTCTGAATAGCTGAAAATTTATTTCCATTCCACGATGGTTCCCCTCTGTTCATTTTGAAGTTCTTGAGGAATAACATTTTTTATCTCTCGAAACAGCAGATTAATCAGTTTATGCTTTGCAAAGTGTAGAGAATAGGCAAGGCTGACTTCACGCAGCGGTTTCAGGTTATTGAAACTTCTGACATTTGCCTTTCTGCTTTCGGGCATGTTAAATGTTGCCAGTTCCGGAATCAGAGTTACTCCGCCCTCCCTGTCAACAATATTCATCAGCGTTTCCAGCGAACCGGCTTCAAAGTGAAAAGGCAGCCGACTGTCCACGCTGCCAAGAAAAGAACAAAGATTCACTACCTGATTTCTGAAACAGTGCCCGTCGCTGAGCAGCCATACATCCGGTGCACTGATGTCTTCAAGCGAAAGCTCTTTTTTTGCAAACAGTTTGTTTTCCGGATTCACATAAACCATCATCTCTTCATAAAACACCGGCTTTTCAATAATTTTTCCCTCTTTCAACGGTGTCACCAAAATTCCCACATCAATCAGGTCTCTGTTGAGCAGATTTATAATTTTGTCAGTTGTTTGCTCAATGACTTTTATATAGATATTCGGATATTTTCTTTTGTAATGCCCGATGAAAAGCGGCAGAAGATAGGGAGCAAGCGTTGGGATGATGCCAATGCGTAGCATTCCGGAAACCAGATTCTTGTGGTCTTTGATAATATTGTTGATACCCTCAGTTTCTTTAAGAATTATTCTTGCCTGTTCAACCACACGAACGCCAACATCGGTAGGAATTAGCGGCTGTTTACTGCGATCGAAAATGATGATTTGCAAATCTTCCTCCAGCTTTTTTATCTGCATGGAAAGTGTGGGCTGGGTAACAAAACAAGATTCGGCAGCTTTCCCGAAATGGCGATAGGTGTCCACCGCAACAATATATTCCAATTGAGTTAGTGTGATCATGGCGCATAAATTTTTGCTTTAAAAATAGGAATTAATTGCCTGATGCGAAAAGAAAGGTTTGTCAAAATGGTTTTTGTAACAAAATATTTATTTTATCTACCGGAAAGGGGCGCAGCACAAGCTACCAGGTGAATATTTAATGAATCACCAAATCTTCGAAAGCAGCCCGGTAAAAAAATTGGTTTTACTTCAATTCAAACGATACAGAAACAGAAGGGATAACAGGAAAAATTAACCTGTCATAAAAATCACGTTGCTTCCAGTAAAAAATTTTAATTTTGCAGAAAACAACAAAACGATGAAGTTTACCATTTACATAACTGTTTTATTTGCCGGATTGGTTTTATTCTCCTGTGGTCCTTCTGATGAAGAAAAAGCCAGGTCAAAATTGAACCTGGCCCAGTCGCTGCTGGTTAAAAATGATACGGCTGCTGCACTGCGCCACTTAGACAGCATTCCGCGCCTTTACCCGAAAGCGGTTTACGCGCTGAATGCCGCCAAAAACTTAGTGAACGAGGTTCAGTTCGATTTGCTGCACCGGAAAGAGTCACAGCTCGATTCTCTGAAGGTGAAAATTGAGGCGCTGGAAAAACCGTTCCGCAAGGAAAAAACGGAATTCGACCGCTACACGCAGTACATCCACAACCGGCAAACGTTTCAGCGGGCGTGGGATCGCTCCTACATTCAGGTGCATTTGGATGAACGGGGTGAAATTTACCTGAGCAGCAACTACCACGGCGAAAAATGGCTCAACCACACGGCACTGCGCGTTTACGACAAAGGCGATGATGCCAAAACCGAGGAAATTCCCATTGGCTCGCCCGACAACCACCGCAGCGATTTTATGGAAGCCAAATGGGAAAAAGTGAGTTATCGCAACGGCAAAGACAACGGGGTAATGGAATTCATTGCCAACAATGTGGATCGCAACCTGAAAGCCGTTTTCCTGGGCAACGAATATTATTACATCATTCTGGAATCGTACGACAAGCAGGCTGTGAGAGATGCGTTGTTGCTTTCTGCCGCCCTAAAGCAAAAAAGCACGTTGGAAGCTGAAATTGCGGCGCTGCAAAAGCAGCTAAATATCAATTAAACTGTATTTGCCCCCAAAGATTGTGTTCCCGCTGATTGCACGAATAGACACAGATTTTTATATGTTATCTCTGCGAAAATCTGCGATATCTGCGGGAAATAAAAAAGATTCTCCCGCTGATTACGCTGATAAACGCAGAAAAAGAAAAAACAAAACAATAGAATTTTAAAAATATTATCTGCGAAAATATGCGATATCTACAGGAAAAAAGTTCCTGCTGATTGCGCTGATAGACGCAGATTCAAAATAATAATAAAATGAATAAATAGATTTTTAACATACTCTTCTGCGAAAATTTGCGACATCTGCAGAAAATTCGAATTAAATAATCTCTTCTACCTTCTCCGGCGGATTGGCTAAAACCGCTTTTTTGCCATTTACCACAATGGGGCGTTGCAGCAAACGCGGATTTTCCACCAAGATTTTTATCCATTCTGCATCCGAAAACTCCCTGTGTTTATATTTTTCCCGATATTCAGCCTCGTGAGTTCTCACAAAATCAAAGGGTTTTTTACCGGTTGCAGCAATGATTTCCTCTAATTCCTGTTCGGTTAGTCCATCGTCAAGATATTTCACAACGGTTACGTCGTATCCTTTTTCTTCCAGATACTTCAAACCGGCACGACTTTTTGAACAGCGGGGATTGTGATAGATTTTCATGGAAATATGTTGTTTTTGTTTAATATAATTGTAATAATCTTCCTGGGCACGATAGCTAAATTCAGGAGTTTTTCTGTTGTAATTGTTTTGCAGCTGCGGGTCGAGGATTCGTGCTTTCGTGTTGTCGCGAAGCTGTATTCTCAGCATCTCTTTCACTTCTTCCCTGATTTCATCATCATAAACCGGGCAGGCAACTTCAATCCGCCGGTTCAGGTTTCGCGGCATCCAGTCGGCAGATGAAATATACATCTTTTCATCGCCGCCATTTCCGAAAAGAAAAATTCGCGAATGCTCTAAGTACTTGTCCACAATGCTGATAGCCTGAATATTTTCTCCAAATTCTTCAGGATTAGGCATCAACCCGAAAATACCTCTGACAATAAGTTGAATCTTTACGCCGGCTTTAGCCGCCTGATACAGTTTCTGAATCATTCCGGGGTCAATCAGGCTGTTCATTTTTAAAATCATCCAGCCCTTTTTCCCCTCTTTTGCCAGCTCTGTTTCGCGTTCAATATGCTTAACAAAAGTTTCACGCATACTGAAAGGACTGACAAGCAGATTTTTATAATTATAGTGCCGGTAGTTTTGTTTAAAAAAGTCAAAAATCATTGCCACTTCGTTGGCAAGACGGGGGTCAGCTGTGAGGAGTCCGTCATCAGCATAAACCCGTGCTGTGCCTTCGTGAAAATTTCCGGTGCCAATGTATGCATAGTTGTTGTACTTTTTATCTTCAAGCCGCTTAACCCAGGCAAGCTTGCTGTGTACCTTCATGCCGGGCACTCCATTGATAACATTGGCTCCCTCTTCCTGCAACTTGTTGGACCACATGATATTTGCCTCTTCGTCAAAACGCGCCTGAAGTTCAATCACAACAGTGACCACCTTCCCGTTTCGCACTGCATTGAGCAAAGTATTGATTACCTTAGAGTCTTCTGCCACACGGTAAATGGTCAGCCCGATTTCCTTTACCTGCGGGTCGATAGCCGCCTCCCTCAAAAAATCGATAAAATGGTTAAAGGTTTGATAAGGATAGTGAAGCATCACATCCTTTTTGCGCAAAATACTCAGAATACTGGTGTGCCGGGGTAAATCCCTGTGCCTGAATGGTGGCAGTTTGGGATAATAATGCATCTTTTTCCCGATTGCCGGAAAATTCATAAAGTCTTTATGATTGTGGTATCTTCCGCCGGGAATGGCGTTTTTCTCTTCGTCAAGTTTCATTTTTTTCAAAATGAAATCGAGCAAATCCTGCGGAATTTCTCTGTCATAAAGTAAGCGCACCGGCTTGCCGGTTTTGCGCTTTTTCAGGCTGGTACTCATTTTTTCGATGAGGCTTTTTGAAATATCGTCATCAATATCCAGTTCGGCGTCACGGGTAACTTTTATGGTATATGCCTCATATTTATCATAATCGAAATAAAAGAAAAGATCGTCGAAACAGTACCGGATGACATCATCCAGCAGCATGACAAACGTTTTGTTCTGAACCTTGGGCAAGACCAAAAACCGCGAAACAGTTCTTCCCGGAATGCGGATGAGCGAATAGGCAAAATCGGAGGGGTCTGATTTTTTTATCAGCTTCACCGCAAGGTAAACCGAGCGGTCGCGCAGATAGGGAAATTTATTTTTTTTGCTGAGCATGATGGGAACCAGATTGGGCAGCACTTTTTCGTAAAAATATTTTTTCACAAAAACTCCCTGCTTGTGGCTCAGCTCCTCTTCGTTGATTATGAAGATATTGTTTTGCTTCAGCTCTTCTCTGATGCTGACAAAAATTTGCTGAACTTTGTTTTGCTGCTCATAAACAATGTTTTGAATTTTATCGTAAAGTTCAACCGGGGTATAATCGCCCAGCAGGTTCTCTTCATCTTCACCCAGGTCAACCATTCGCCTGACGGTTGCCACTCTCACACGAAAAAACTCATCAAGATTATTTGAAAAAATGCCGATAAAGCGTATCCGTTCAAACAGAGGCGTGTTGGGGTCATCTGCTTCCTGCAGAACCCTTTCGTTGAAAGAGAGCCAGCTAATTTCTCTGTTTATAAAGTCTTTATTTGAAAACATACCGGTAAATTTTTCAGTTTTCTGCTTATTTACTGCTGCTATTCAGAATTCTTCATAAAAATAGAAAAATAAACGCAATGGCTGGTGATTAAGGAATTACTGTCCGCCAAATTCCATGAGGTATGCTTTAATCAGTCCGTCGAGGTCGCCATCAAGTACGGCGCTCACATTTCCGGTTTCGAAGTTTGTCCGCAAATCTTTCACCATGCGGTATGGCTGCAAAACGTAGGACCGGATTTGAGAACCCCATTCAATTTTCTTTTTCTGCGATTCGATTTCTGCTTCCTTCTCCCGTTTTTTGCGAAGCTCAATTTCATAAAGCTGTGATTTCAGCAAGCGCAGGGCATTTTCCTTGTTTCCGCTTTGTGAGCGCCCCTCCGTGTTTTCAATGATTATACCGGAAGGGGCATGGCGCAGTCTCACTCCCGTTTCCACTTTATTCACATGCTGTCCACCGGCGCCGCTGCTTCGGAAAGTCTCCCAGGTAATATCTGCCGGATTAATTTCAATTTCAATGCTGTCATCAACAAGTGGAGCTACATATACTGAAGTGAAAGATGTCATCCGCTTGTTTTGGGCATTGAATGGAGATAGCCGCACCAAACGATGCACGCCATTTTCACTTTTCAGATAACCGTATGCAAAGTCGCCTTCCACTTCCAGAGTGCAGTTTTTGATTCCTGCCTCATCTCCGGGCTGCATGTCGGCAATTTTAATTTTGTAGCCTTTGCCTTCGCACCAGCGGGTGTACATCCGGAAAAGCATTTCAGCCCAGTCGTTGCTTTCGGTCCCGCCAGCACCGGCATTGATTTTTAAAACTGCTCCGAGGCGGTCTTCTTCATTGCGAAGCATATTCTTGGTTTCCAGGTTTTCCACCCGGCTGAGCGTATCGGTATATGCCTTCTGGATTTCCTCTTCGGAAGCTTCGCCCTCTTCAAAGAATTCGAAAAGCACTGTAAAATCCTCAATGGCTCGATTGATATTTTCAAATCCTGTTGTCCATTCCTTAATGGACTTGATGGTTTTCATCTGTTTTTCGGCTTCTTGGGGGTTGAGCCAAAAGTCCGGATCCTGAGTTTTCAGCTCCTCTTCTTTCAGCTGTAGCAATTTTGAATCGTAGTCAAAGATGCCTCCTCAGCGCATCCCTGCGCTCCAGAAGGTCTTTTACATGGTCTTTTAAAATCATCACTAAAAAATTTGTATGCACAAAAATAGTAAATCTAAAGGGAACGCGCGGAAAACCGTTTGAAAAATAACCTGTTTATATTAATTTTGAGTAATATTTAAAGTGTAAAGCTATGGTAACGCGACTTAACATTACAGTTGATAAAACGGTGGTTGAACAAGCGAAACAATACGCCAGCGACCACGGAAGAAGCCTTTCCGGACTCATTGAGGAATACCTTAAATCTTTAATTTCCAAAGAAAAAAAAGAATTTGAGCCAAGCCCACTGGTGAAATCCCTTTGGGGATCGGTAAAACCAATGCCTAAGGAAAAGATTACACGGATTTGATTGAAGCAGAAATTCTGAAAAAGCACTTGAGATGACAAAGGTTTTTATTGATTCAGATGTGGTGCTGGATTTTTTAACCAAAAGAGAGCCATTCCATGAAGATGCCATGCGAGTTTTTGAATATGCAAGCCGCGGAAAACTGAAGCTTTTTGTTTCTTCACTTTCGGTGAATAATATAAATTATGTGGTAAGCAAACTGGAATCTGCTGATAAGGCAAAAAAGTAGATTCCGTAATTTTTTTTAGAGAATTTTAAATTATTTTTGTGAACTGAAAATAGAAAAATTTAAAATGTTCAGTTCACAAAACGACTCATTCCACCACCTCATTCAAATACCGGTGAATCAATTCCGGTTCAAATCCCCGGTTTTGTGCAAACCGGATAATCTGTCCCATTTTTTCATATTTATTTTTCTTTTTTACAGTCCGGGCTTTTTCCTTCATCGTTTTTATTAGAACTTCCACATACCTCTCCTCATCAATCAACTCTAACCCACTCTGAATTAGCGCTTCCGGCAAGTTTTTCATTTTTAAATGGTATCGGATTTTTACTTTCCCCCACTTATTGAATTTGAATTTGTCGGATACATATGCATTTATATACCGCTCGTCATCAATAAATTTTTCTGCTTTCAGTTTTTTTACGATGTCATCCGCCTCACCGGCACTCAAACCGGCAGCTGTTATTTTTTTATGAATATCGGTTGAGCATTGCTCGGAGCGGCTGCAACGGGCGGCCATTTTTGTAAAAACTTCCTGTGCTGTTTTTTCTTCGGTTCCCATGGGAAAAAGGATTGATAAATTCGACTCCAAGTTACAAAATATTAAGCTGTGATTTTTATACCTTCCTCCCTTGCAATTAGAATAATTGGTGATACATCATCGGTTTCAAAACGTTTTGTACCGACCGAAACTGGCTCAATCCTAAAATCATTTCTGTATTTTGGAAGCCATGGTTTTGATAAAACATAGTCGTCATCAGTATCAAACATGTCTGAAACAAGTAATACATCAATATCGCTGTTTGGAGAAGCTTCGTTACGAGCAAAACCTCCAAATAATAATGCGAATTTTATTATAATTCCATCTTCCTGAAGGTTGCGAATAAATTGTTTTACAATATCTATAACTTCGCTTTGATCCATTTTAATAAATTTAGCTACATTTCCCAATATCCTATTCCAAAATATCTGTCAAAACCACGCCTTTTTTAAACCGGTGAACTTCTCCTTTAGCGTTAAAAATTTCCACCGTTACAACATAAACTCCAAGGGGCAGTCTGCTGCCGGTCTGGTCCTCCCCGTTCCAGAGGAATTCTCCGGCAGTTCCGAGCATTTTGTTTTTGGCAAGGTGCTGCACAAACCGGCCAGCAGCATCAAAAATGGCAATATTGGCAACAAAGCCCGGTTCGGGCATTTGGTAACGAATGATGAACTCATCATTATATCCGTCGTAATTGGGTGAAAAAGATTCCGGTTCAAAAACAACTTCCGGCTTGTTTCCCGCATTTTTTTCCATCTGCGAATTTTCATATCCAGGTGTTCCGTATCCGGCATCTTCGGCTGCAGAATGCCAGTTGCCCGATGTGCCTGACGGAACAGAAAAGGAAATTCGTTCCAGAGAAATCCCCTTGCGGTTGGCTAAAAATGGTGTGTGCATTTTTTCGGTATAATGTAATTCGTCCAATATTTCAAGATTTTCATTCAGCAAAACCACATAATCATCCGTGTTGTTATAGGGTGTCATTTTAGCCACCTGCTGAAAACAATCGCTGCAAAGAATGGGATAAAAAGGAAAAACGGCATTGGTGTCTTTTGTTATTGCCACATAGCTTTTGGGTTGAATAAGGTATTTTTTTCCAGCAAGGCTGTTAATCTGAGTGAGCTCCAGATTTTTATTCCGGGTAGCCAAAAACAGCTTCCCAAGCGGAATTTCCCGATCGGAATTATTGAAAATTTCCACATAATCTTCACCGCCGGGAAAGGGGTTGAAAAGAATTTCGCTCAAAAGCAGTTCGCCTGCCAATGCCAGAGGAAAATATTTCTCTTCCTCAGAAACCACCACTTCATCCAGAATAACCTTGTCGGAGGCATAGTGATTTGAAATGTAACAGATAATTTGGAGCGAATTTCCGGACAATCCTTTAGAGACAACTTGGGCAGATCCCCAATTTCCTGCATTTTCATAGTTTTCATCAAACTGAATTTCTTCACTGCCGTCAATCTTGTAGAAGGCTTTCAGATATTTGGTTGCCACATTTGCTCCGCTTCCGGTTTCGGCTGCTGTTAATTGAACGTCAACTTTTTCAAAAGCAGAAATATTTATCAGCTCCGAAACCCAGACCACTTCCCCGTCAATGTCGCAAACTTCAAACCTGCCGCCGGATGTTGCCACTGTTTTGGCATAATCACCCGGATTCTCCAGATTCAGTTCCGTCTCATCATAAATCAATGTCCAGGAAGTAATGCCTGAAAAATCGGAGATGATTCTCCCCTCATCGCTGCCCCAGATGCCTTTATTGGAAACCAAAAAACTTTCCCGCCAGATTTCCTGTGCTTGAACTGCCTGAAACATACTCAAGAAGGCATTTGTTAAAAATATTGCAATAACCCGGGTCATTTTATATCAATTCATTGCAAAATAGTAATTTTACAAAGTTTTTTTAATTAAAAAGCAGAATTTAATTTTAATTTAAAAGTTTGAGTAATGAAAGTTGCTATTGTAGGAGTAAGCGGAGCTGTTGGTCAGGAATTTCTCCGGGTGCTTGAACAGCGAAATTTCCCATTGGATGAGTTAGTGTTGTTTGGTTCTGCCCGAAGCGCAGGAAAGGAATATGAATTCAGAGGAAAAAAGATTAAAGTGAAGGAGCTGAAACATGGTGATGACTTTAAGGGAATCGATATTGCTTTAGCTTCAGCAGGCGCCGGCGTGTCAAAAGAGTTTGCAGCTACCATTACAAAACACGGAACCATCATGATTGACAACTCAAGCGCTTTCCGTTACGATGATGATGTTCCGCTGGTTGTGCCTGAGGTAAATCCCGGGGATGCCAGAAACAGACCAAGAAATATTATCGCAAATCCCAATTGCTCCACAATACAGATGGTGGTTTCCCTGAAACCAATCGATGATTTGTCAAAAATAAAGAGGGTGCGTGTTGCTACTTATCAGGCAGCCAGCGGCGCCGGAGCAGAAGGAATTGCAGAGCTGGAACAGCAGGTGAAAGAGATTGCTGAAGGCAAGGAACCAACAATCAGTACTTTTCCCTATCAGTTAGCCATGAATATAATCCCGCATATTGATGTTTTCCTGGATAATGACTATACTAAGGAAGAGATGAAAATGAACTGGGAAACCAAAAAAATCATGCACACCGACGCTGACGTGAGCGCTACCTGCGTGCGAATTCCTGTTGCCAGAGCACACTCTGAAGCCATTTGGGTTGAAACGGAAGAGCCGCTTAGCGTTGAACAGGTGAAAAAAGCTTTTGCAAATGCAAAGGGATTGGTTGTGCTTGACAATCCTGCAGAAAAACAGTACCCAATGCCGCTCTTCGTTTCCGGTGAGGATGATGTGTATGTGGGCAGAATCCGCAAGGATATTACCGACCCGAATACAATTACATTCTGGTGTGTAGGCGACCAAATTAAAAAGGGAGCAGCCCTGAACACCGTGCAGATTGCCGAATGGCTTATTAAGGAAGGCGAAGTATAAAATATTACATTGTGTTTTTATCAGGAAGAGTAAAAGCTGTCAATTTTACTCTTCCTCCTCCCAGGTAATGTCATAAAGGAAATCATCAAACGGAAAGCGTTGGGTATGAATCACTTTTACTTTGTCGTAAAGAATTCTTTTTAATTCGTCGATATTCTCCTTTTCTTTGGCAGAAATAAACACAGCCGGGTTATTGCTTTTTCCCATCCATGAACTTTTCCACTCTCCGAGTGTGAAATTATCCCTGGTTTTTGGTGTCAGATCGTCTTCATCCTTTTTAATAAACTGAAAGGCATCAATTTTATTAAATACGTAAAGAATTGGCTTATCCCCTGAGTCAATTTCGTTTAAAGTACTGTTAACCGTTTCAATCTGCTCTTCAAAACCGGGATGGGAGATATCCACAATGTGCAGCAAAATATCGGCTTCGCGCACTTCATCCAGAGTTGATTTAAAGGATTCCACCAGATCGTGGGGCAGTTTTCGTATGAAGCCAACTGTATCTGTCATCAGAAACGGAAGATTTTCCACAACCACTTTTCTCACCGTGGTATCGAGTGTTGCAAAAAGCTTGTCTTCTGCAAAAACATCTGATTTTGAGAGCAGGTTCATCAGCGTGGATTTACCTACATTTGTATAACCGACCAAAGCAACACGCACCAGTTTTCCGCGATTTTTTCGCTGAGTAATTTTCTGTTTGTCAATTTTCTTAAGTTGTTTTTTAAGTCTGGAGATTTTATCGAGAATAATTCTTCTGTCAGTTTCAATCTGGGTTTCACCGGGTCCGCGCATTCCAATTCCGCCGCGTTGCCGCTCAAGGTGAGTCCACATTCTGGTTAGCCGTGGGAGCAGATACTGGTATTGTGCAAGCTCTACCTGTGTTTTTGCATTTGCGGTTTTTGCACGCCGTGCAAAAATATCAAGAATCAGGTTAGTGCGGTCAAGCACCTTGCATTCCAGCCGGCGTTCAATGTTTCTCAGCTGAGTGGGTGTGAGTTCATCATCAAAAATTGCGGTGTCGGCTTCTGTCATTTTCATATAACTGCCGATCTCTTCCAGTTTCCCGGGCCCCACAAAAGTGGAAACG
This sequence comes from Mariniphaga sp., assembly GCA_040772505.1. GTDB lineage: Bacteria > Bacteroidota > Bacteroidia > Bacteroidales > Prolixibacteraceae > Mariniphaga. The sequence continues at coordinate 17,952 of JAXGYA010000001.1, forward strand.
TTGGGTACATCAAGCCTTTGGGTAAACTTTTTTAAAACGACCGCACCGGCTGTATCTGCCAAAAACTCAAGCTCATCAAGGTATTCCTCAGTTTGGCGTTCGCTCTGATTGCTGTATATCAAACCAACAAGTACAGCTTTTTCAGTTTCCGGGACAGTTTCAATCATTACAATACTGTTATCTGTTAATTGTGTGAGGGATTTAAGCTCTATCCATAAAAAACTCCTGATTCCCAATGGAAATCAGGAGTATAAATATTTTGTTCAAGTTTTTTATTGTAATACAAAATTAATTGGTACGGTATAGGAAACGCGAACCGCTTTCCCACGCTGCATGCCGGGTTTCCATCTTGGTAAAGTACTTACAACCCTTAGTGCCTCCTTGTCTAATGACGGGTCAACACCTCTGGCGATTTTTGCATCTGCAATTGAACCGTCGGTGTTTACAACAAAAGTAACATATACTCTACCCTGGATTCCGTTTTCCTGTGCAATCACCGGATATTTAATTTCGTTGGCAATGAACTGCCTCAAAGCTGCCTCACCACCGGGGAACTCAGGCATATCTTCCACAATGAAAAACACCTGGGTTTCTTCTTCCTCCTCCTCTTTTGCAACCGTTGACACAACCGGTGCCACATCAATAATCATATCTTTGGTCACCTCTGTGTCAATGATCAATTCGTCTTTAATCTCAACATCGTCGTCAACAATGTTTAACACCTCAACTACCTGTGGCGGTGGTGGCGGCGGTGGTGGCTGCTGTTCCTGCTCACGTGTGATGGGAATAATTTCATCTTCCACATCCATTGCCTGAATCTGCCCTAAGGAATCTGCCTTTTTTGTATGGGTCTTGTATTCAAAAGCCGCAAAAATGGCACCTAAGGCAATAATCAAACCCAAAGTCAACAAAATGTTCCTTTTATTCTCAAGGTCTGCTTTTGGTGTTTTTTTAATTTCCATTGTTAATCAATTTTTTTTGTTTCTTACAATAAAATGCCTTCATTTTGGGAGGCTAAAGATAGGAAATAATTGACATTTACAAGTTAATTATTTCAAATTTTACAACAGATTCAAAATATTTCTGTGTTAAACGCGCAAAAGAACTTTAAAAAGTCCTAAAACATGGATCAAATTAATTGCAACAAAAACTTTACCATTATTAACTGTTTTCACGAATAATTTTATTTATATTTGCGCCCGCATTTGGGGTATTAGCTCAGTTGGCCAGAGCGCTTGACTGGCAGTCAAGAGGTCATCGGTTCGATTCCGATATGCTCCACGCTGATAATCAGAGAGTTGCAAAATTTTGCAGCTCTTTTTTATTATGTGCCTGCATATCCGGCAGGCAGATTTTAGTGGAAAAAACACTTATCGAAGTGGGCTCACTTATCTAAATCCTTTTGCAGCTTAAAAAGAACCATTAAGCTAACATTTAGAAATTTCAACTGGGAAATTATCTGATAAACAGAGCAATTTCTATCTTTGCGCCACAATTCTGAGCTGTAAAACAGCGGATAAAAAATTGTTATTTATGAATTTTGTAGAGGAACTTAAATGGCGGGGCATGTTGCACGATGTGATGCCCGGAACGGAGGAACAACTAAAAAAAGAGCTCACCACTGCATATTTAGGGATTGACCCCACTGCTGACTCATTGCATATCGGACATCTGGTTGGCGTTATGGTACTGAGACATTTCCAGCTTGCTGGGCACAAGCCTGTTGCACTGATTGGCGGCGCAACCGGCATGATTGGCGACCCTTCAGGAAAGTCGGAAGAGCGTAACCTGCTGGATGAGCCAACACTCAGGCACAATCAGGAATGCATAAAAAAACAGCTTACCCATTTTCTCGATTTCGATACTGACTCACCCAATGTGGCAGTAATGGTGAACAATTACGACTGGATGAAAGATGTTTCGTTCTTAGATTTTATCCGCGATATCGGCAAGCATATCACGGTGAACTATATGATGGCAAAAGATTCTGTGAAAAAGCGACTCAGTGCCGAGTCGAAAGAGGGCATGTCCTTTACTGAATTTACCTACCAGCTGGTGCAGGGATACGACTTTTTGCAACTCTACCAAAGCATGAACTGTAAGTTGCAAATGGGCGGCTCCGATCAATGGGGAAACATCACCACCGGCACCGAACTGATTCGCCGCAAAACCGGTGGCGAAGCTTTTGGTCTCACCGTTCCGTTGATTACAAAAGCTGACGGAACCAAATTTGGGAAAACCGAACAGGGAAATATCTGGTTAGACCCAAAACGGACAACGCCTTATAGCTTCTACCAGTTCTGGCTCAACTCTTCGGATGAGGATGCCGAACGTTACATTAAAATTTTCACATCACTCCCCAAAGCGAAAATCGAAGCGATCACAAACGAACATAAATCAGCACCGCATAAACGTTTACTCCAGAAAAAACTTGCTGAGGAAGTAACCATAATGGTTCATTCACAGGAAGATTACGAAATGGCTGTGGAAGCTTCGCAAATCCTTTTTGGAAAAGCAACAGCCAGTCAGCTCCGTAAGCTTGACGAAAACACATTTTTGTCGGTTTTTGAAGGGGTGCCGATGTTCAACATTAATAAATCAGAGCTTATGAGAGGAGTTCATCTGTTCGATTTATTAACCGGAAATACTTCAATTTTCCCATCAAGAGGTGAATTGAAAAGGACAATCAAAGGAAACGGACTAAGCATAAATCAGGAAAAAATTACTGATGAAGATCTGATTGTAAACAGGGAATTTTTGATTGGCGAAAAGTATATTCTGGTTCAAAAAGGGAAAAAGAACTATTCGCTGATAATTGCTGTTGATTAATGCTCCGAAGTTTAATTTTTCAATACTAAATATCAATCTTTTTCGTTGCATAATTGCTCTTTCAAATTATTACCACATTTATGAATAATTTTTTCGATAATCAAAGAATTCTCCAACTCATCTGGAGAAAGAAAATTCATTTTATCCTGGTTGGGGTTATTGCAATAATCCTCTCTACCATTTTTTCAGGCCCGGCATTCATAAAGCCAAAATTCAAGTCCTCTGCTCGCATTTATCCGACAAATCTCTGGACGATGAGCGAGGAGTCGGAAACTGAACAGATGCTGGAGATCATTAATTCCAAAGATATTTCATTTAAAATGTTCGACGTGTTTCGTCTAGACGAAGTGTATAAAGTCAGACGCGATGACCCGCTCTATTTGACATACATGTTTGCCAACTACTACAAAAATGTGGGTGCGAGCAAAACGAAATTTGAAACCGTTGAAATAAAAGTGATGGACTACGACCCGCAACGCGCCAGCGACATGTGTGATTCGATTGTCAAATTTTACAATAAAAAAGTTCAGCAGCTGCACAAAGCTAAAAGTCTGGAAATGGTACAGATTGCGACAAATGGGCTAAACAAGAAATACCTGGAATTAGACAGCGTGATTACTGATCTTGACCACATGCGAAAGGACTATGGCATTCTCGATTACCAGACTCAGGCTGAGCGGGTGACAGAGGGATATATGAAAGCACTTGCAAGTGGCAGATCGTCAACACCTGAGGTGCAAACCATTAAAAAACTCTATGATAATCTTGCAGAAAAAGGGGCAGAAACCAGGATTCTTGAAGCCCGCTTCGATTACCTGCTCAGCGTCATAGATTCTCTGAGCACACAGCATGGTGTGTATTTGAGTGAGTATGAAAAAGACATCACCTATGCACATATTGTTGAACATCCATTCCCGGCAGATAAAAAATCCTACCCGGTACGATGGCTGATTGTTACACTTTCCACTTTCTCAGCTGTTTTTCTGGCGCTTTTGGTGTTCCTTGTGCTTGACTACCGAAAAAACGATTGATGCGTGATTCGTGACAACACCATAAAAATAACGCTTTTTTATGCTCTAACCATTGGGTTTATATTGCTGAATGTTTGGGCTGTAGCTGCAAAGGAAACTCTAGCAGTCAATCTGCTTCCCGTGATGCTGGGCATTGCACTGATCGCAGTTTTTTCATTTGACAAACTCATCTGGATTGCTGTGTTTTTTGCCCCGCTCTCCATCGAATTAAGCCGGCTGATGCCCGGCTTTGCTTTCGACATGTTTCTTCCGACAGAACCTATACTTTTTGGTGTGCTGATTCTTTTTCTCTTAAAAATTATTCACCAACGAAAATTTGACAAAGAGATTTTGCTGCATCCCGTTTCATTGGCAATCTATTTAAACCTGTTCTGGATTTTCATAACAACTCTCACCAGCTCCATGCCGGTGGTGTCGTTTAAATTTCTGATGGTGCGAATCTGGTTTGTTGTTGCCTTTTTCTTTTTGACTTCAGAAATTTTTAAGTCCGGGAAAAAGATGGAACAGTATGTCTGGCTCTATTCAGCCGGATTTCTGATCGTTATTTTCTACTCCATTTTTCGCCATTCGGGATATGGATTATTAAACCGGGAAGCTGCCCATTATGTGGTTACACCATTTTATAACGACCACACCTCATACGGTGCTGCACTTGCAATGTATCTTCCGTTTTTTGCGCTCTTTGCATTCAGTAAAAATTACACTTCACGCACAAGAAGAATATCGCGTCTGATTCTGGTAATTTTGATTGCGGCATTTGTGCTTTCCTACAGCAGGGCTGCATGGCTAAGTGTAATTGTTGCGTTTATGGTGTGGATTATCATCAGACTGAAGATCCGGTTTCGTCCGGTTTTTATTTCATCATTAATCATTCTCGGACTGATTTTTCTGTTTCAGACCGAGATTGTGATGTACATAGAACGAAATTCCGGCGAGTCTTCATCAAACCTTGCCGAGCATTTCACATCAATGACCAACATCTCATCCGATGCATCAAACCTGGAACGCCTGAACCGCTGGGGCTGTGCAATCAGCATGTTCAAAGAGAGGCCGGTTTTTGGCTATGGCCCGGGCACTTACATGTTTGAGTATGGAAAATATCAGCTTAAAAAAAACCGCACAATCATCAGCACCAATGTGGGTGACGGCGGGAACGCCCACAGCGAATATTTGGGACCGCTCTCCGAATCGGGACTGTTGGGGCTGCTGACTTTTTTGATTTTGGGAATTACCATTTTTCATATCTCAATTAACACCTGGGCACGCCTGACCGATAAGCGGCTGAAAGGGATTATTCTGGCAGCAATAATCTCACTAACTACTTATTTTGTTCACGGATTGATGAACGACTTCTTAGACACCGATAAGCTGTCTGTTCCATTTTGGGGATTTACGGCAATGATAGTAGTCATTGATTTATATTCAAAGCATAAAACATTAGGCGTCAGCCAAAACCAAAATAATGAAAGAGAATCCATTTGACCTATTCACTAACGAATACGAAAATTGGTTTAAAGAAAATGAACTTATCTTTCAATCAGAACTACTTGCATTGAAACAAGTTATTCCAATTGAAAAAGTTGGGATTGAGATTGGGGTTGGAAGCGGAATATTTGCAGAAAAGTTGAACATAAAATTTGGCATTGACCCATCAGAGAAAATGTTGAATTATGCTACACAAAGAAAATTGACGGTGAAAAAGGGTTTTGCTGAAGATTTACCATATCCTGATAAAAGTTTTGACTTTGCTGTTTTTATAACATCAATTTGCTTTGTTGATAACCCGGAGAAGGCAATAAAAGAGGCACATCGTATTATCAAAGACAATGGCGATATAATTATTGCTTTTATCGACAAAGAAAGTTCGTTAGGAAAATCACTTGAACGGGAAAAAGAAGACAACAAATTTTACAGACATGCCAAATTCTACTCCGTTAGCGAATTGACTTCAATGATTGTTAATAACCATTTTGAAATAACCGAAATTATTCAAACACTCACAGAAACAAATTTAAAGATTCCTGAAAATCCAATGAAAGGACACGGAAAAGGAAGTTTCGTTGTGATTAAAGGGAGAAAGTTGGTCCCTTTCGATAGCATTAATTGAAAATATAAAACATTGGCTGTTAGAGAAATAACAAAAACTCAAACCCTCTAACAATCTGACTTGGGGAAATTAAAATTTATGTATGAAACTTTAATTATAGATTATTAATTGTATTTTTGTACTACAATTTAATATAATTCAATTTATCTAACACTAAAATAAAGTTTACTATTTATGATTAAAAAATTCAGGTTTTTATTAGTAGCGCTCATTGTATTATCAGCTACTATAATGCAAGCACAAGTAACCACATCCAGTATGAGTGGGCGTGTTACTGATGCTGAAGGAACTGTGATAGGTGCAACAGTGATTGCTACACATGAACCTTCAGGAACAACTTATGGTACTGTAACCAATTTAGAGGGTCGCTTCAACCTCAATGGTATGCGTGTAGGTGGACCTTATACTGTAGAAGTTTCTTACATTGGATATGGTAAAAGTACAACAACCAATATTACGTTAAGCCTTGGCGAAAACTATGCATTGAATGTTGTACTCTCGGAACAAGCAACATCGTTAGATGAAATTGTAGTTACGGCACTAAGAACAAAATTCTCTACTGAGAAAACCGGAGCAGTGACTAATATCACAAACACTCAGATAGATAATGTGCCTACTGTAAGCCGTAGCATTATGGACGTTACTCGTCTTTCACCTTATGGAGGTAATGGTATGAGCTTTGTCGGGACAGATGGTCGTACGGCTAACTTTACAGTGGATGGAGCAAACTTCAACAACAACTTTGGTTTGAGTTCTGCTCTCCCTGGTGGAGGCAACCCAATCTCTATTGAAGCTATCGAAGAGATGCAAGTTGTTATTGCTCCTTACGACGTTCGTCAGACAAACTTTATTGGTGGCGGTGTAAACGCTATTACAAAATCAGGTACAAACACCTTCAAAGCTACCGCTTACGTTTATCATAGAAATGAAAACTTACGCGGTGATGCTGTTAGAGGTCAACAAATCGAAGGAGCGCGTGAAAAGGACCGTAATACAATATATGGTTTAACTTTAGGCGGTCCAATTATCAAAAACAAATTGTTCTTATTTGTAAACGGTGAAATGGCTAAAACTCCAACAATTGCCAATCGTTGGAGAGCTTCAACTGATGGTATTGCTGAACCGGACAATTTTATTTCTCGCACAACTGAAACTGATCTCAAGAAGGTTTCTGATTTTGTAAGAAGTAAATATGGATATGAAACAGGTTCTTACACAAGTTTCCCTGCAGATGAAAGCAATGACAAGCTTCTTGCCCGTATAGATTGGAATATTACAAACCAACATCGTTTAGCTTTACGTTATAACTACACAAAAAACACTTCATGGAACTCTCCTAATGCTACTTCTATGGATGGAGGTACTCGTGTGTCTGAGGCAAGAATGTCAAAAGCTTCAATGTCATTTGCAAACTCGATGTATTCGATGGAGAACCTTGTTCACTCAATTTCTTTCGACTTGAACAGTCGTCTATCGGATAACTTATCTAACCAATTCCTGGCGACTTTCTCGAAACTTGACGATGTTCGCGGAACGAATTCAAAAGAATTCCCCTTCATCGACATTTTGAAAGACGAACAAGCTTATATGTCTCTGGGTTATGAACTCTTCACCTGGAATAACGGTGTTCACAATGATGTATTCAACATTAAGGATGAGTTGACTCATTATTTAGGTAATCACAAAATTGTTGGTGGAATAGCTTACGAATATAAGATGGCAGATAACTCGTATATGCGTAACGGTACTGGTTATTATCGCTACCTCAGTCTCGATGATTTCTTAAATGGAGCTGTACCTGAAATTGTGAACTTAACTTATGGTTACGATGGAGAAACCAATCCTGCAGCACGTGTGAGAACCAACACAATTGGAATGTATGTGCAAGACGATTGGAGTGTAAACGAAAGATTTAAACTTTCATACGGTCTTCGTCTCGATGGACTTTTCTTCAACAATGCTGACTTGATGACGAACAAAGCCATCCAAGAAATTGATTATTCCGGTCGTAATATAGACACCGGTAAATGGCCTTCAGCAAATATCATATTCTCGCCTCGTGTGGGTTTTGTATGGGATACTTATGGAGACAATAGCCTGAAGGTTCGTGGAGGTACCGGTCTTTTCTCCGGAAACTTACCACTCGTATTCTTCACCAACATGCCTACCAACGGTGGGATGGTACAATACCAGGCACAAATAAATGCAGCAAACGCTGCAAAGAAAGGTTTCACAATGGATGAATTTGCCGGCGGTCTTGTAACTGATGCCAACGGGAAAGCTAATATTTCTGCATTACTTGAGAAATTGACATCTTTAGGATATCCTACAACCATTTCACCCGAAGACGGGACAGTTCCTTCAGCTATTGCGGCTGTAGATCCAAATTTCAAAATGCCACAAGTGTGGAAAACGTCGCTTGCCGTTGACTATGCATTCCAAACATCTTTTCCATTCTCTGCAACAGTAGAAGGAATCTATAACAAAACTATCAACGGTGTTTCCATTTCTGATTGGAGTATTCCATCAGTAGGTGGTTTTGCTCGTTTCAACGGTGTGGACAATCGTCCAATTTATCCCGATGGATATCGTACCGCCACAAAGGCATTTGTGTTGGAAAACACAAGCCGTGGTTATGGTTGGTCAGGCAACATCACTCTGAATGCTCAACCAACAAAATATCTCAGCTTGATGGCTGCCTATACACACACAGTTGCTAAAGATGTAACCGGTATGCCCGGGTCGAATGCAGAATCTGCATTTACATACGTTCCTACAGTGGAAGGTCCTAATCACATTAAATTGCACAATTCTCAATACACCACACCCGATCGTCTTGTGGCTTCGCTTACTACTCACGACAAGAGCGGTAATCACTATAGCCTTATCTATGAAGGATGGCACGGTGGAAGGAGCTACTCATATATGACGGTTAACGATATCAATGGTGACGGTTATAACTATGATGCAATCTATGTTCCAACCGACCAGGAAGTGGCAAACAATGAATTCCGCTTTGTTTCGGCTGACGACCAAGCTCGTTTTATGGACTATGTTCATGCCGATAATTATTTGAAAAACCAACAAGGCAAGTATGCTGAACCCTATAGCGTTTACTCTCCATGGGTACATCGCATCGACTTTAGCTACAAACACGATTTTGTTGTAAATGCAGGTAATACCAAAAATAAACTACAACTTAGCTTTGATATCAAAAACGTTATGAATCTGTTCAATAATAGTTGGGGTGTAGCAAAATATTTGAATCCCGAAATTGGTTCGGAAGCTCGTATCCTCAAATATGAAGGTGTTGATGCTGATGGTGTGGCTACATACTCTACGCCCCCGGCAATCCATGGTGGTACCAAAACATTTACTTCAAGCTACTCATTAGGACAAACCTGGTATGCTTCAATTGGTATCAAATATATTTTCAACTAATTAAAAGTATAGATAATATGAAATTAAATTTAAAATATTTATTCCCATTACTCATCGCAATGCTTGCTCTGACGACAAGTTGTGACGATGAAGAAACTGTGACATTGTTGAATGAAATTCAAGTATCCAAATCATTTGTCGCTATTCCTGAGGATGGCGGTTCTGTAACCATCACTGTAACGGCTCAAGATAGCTGGACAGTTGAGAAAGTAACTACCGATAAGGACAAAGTTGAGTGGTTGACTATCTCTTCAACTACAGGAAGTGCCGGTGAAACGGATCTTACATTTTCTGCCCCATCTGCCATAGATGGTCGCACCGCAGAGGTTTTACTTCACAGTGGAGGCAAAACTCAAAGAATTAACATCATTCAAGGTTTAGCAAAAATATCCGAAGCTACTGTTGCTGATGCTAAAGCTACTCCTGACGGTAAAACCCTCCGTATAACTGGTGTTTGTACAAATATTGAAAACACCCTGTATGGTAACTGGTTTTTAACTGATGAAACGGGTACTTTGTATATCTATGGAACTCTTGACAAGAAGGGTGCAGAAAAGAACTTCGAAAGTCTCGGTCTTGAAATTGGAGATGAAGTAACTATTGAAGGACCAAAAGGTTCTTACAGAGGAGACCCTCAAATGGTGAATGTAATGGTTATCGAAATCAAGAAATCGCTTATTAAAGTTGATTCTGTTGAAAACCAAGTGCTTCCAATCAATGGTGGAGTGTTCACAGCACACCTTTCTGTCAAAGGAGAGGGTGTATCGGTAGATATCCCGGAAGATGCCGAGGAATGGTTAGCCATTTCGTCTGTCGAATCGTCAGGCGAGGAAGTGGTAGTTAAATTCAAGGTTGAGCCTAATGCAGGTGGCGACCGTGGAACTACTATCAAATTCCGCACAGTTAAAGAGGGTAAAACTTACTCAACCGAAACCACCATTTTTCAGGAAGGAGCGATTATAAAAGCAACTATTGCAGAGTTTATCGCAGCTGAAGTTGGCGACACTCAATATCGTTTGACAGGTGTTATCACTAAAATTGATGCAAAATATAATAACAACATACATATAAGTGACTTCTCTGGAGAAACCTACGTATATCGTCTTAATTTAGATGGAAAAGAATACAAAGTGGGAGATATAGTTACCGTTGTAGGAAAGCGTGGCGATTATAATGGCCCTCAAGTAGCAAATGGGGTTTTAGAGAGCGTTATTCCTGTAACTCCAATTACTATTGCCGAGGTGCTAACAAAACCTGACTCTGATGAAGTTTACTACATGGTAACTGGTGAAATCACAAAAATTGATAACCCAAAGTACGGTAATCTTTATTTGAAAGACGGAGACATTGAGGCGTTATTGTATGGTTTCTTTGCGGGTTATGGTGCAACTGGCGATGATAAACTAAACTTCTTAATTAACAATGACAAAGGCATTAAAGTTGGAGACACACTAACAGTTATTACAACTAAGAGTTCTCATAACGGAAAAGATCAACTTAAAGATGGTTTTTATTTTAGTCACGAAAGTGCAGAATAAGTAGCACGAAACCATATGCTATAAGCAATGTAACGCACAATATCAATTATGTAACAGATACTGAAAAGCATGACAATTTATTTTGTCATGCTTTTTTTTAGTGTGCCGTGCATCTCTATCACCGTGAAGGTGCAAGTCCACACTAATCTCTATCATTCCAAAAATCGGTTTCTTTTAAATGAATTGAATTAGGCGTTTAACCAACATAAGTCATAATGTGGCTAAAGCCCAGTTCAACAATGGCTTACACAAACCGTCAGCTAAAGCAGACGGCAATAAAGCCACAACATTGTTGAATCTGAGTTCTTTCATTGCCGTTCACTTCCTGCCCGTCCGGCAGGCGGGTAGTGAACGGATTAAGGAAATACTATGGTAACGGGGTTTTAACCCCATTCTAAAATATTTTTGTGTATTGACAAAGTGCCTAATTCAATAAATGAATTCGTATTTTTACAGGCACTTTTATCGTATATATTTAAAAAGATAATGGAACAAGCGATTTTAGACAGCATGCTGGAAGAAAAAGGTTTTATCGACAAGCCCATCCGGACTGATATTATACTTGCTGATGAAATTAACAAACTCAGGAGAGAGAAGAATGCAGTTATTCTCAGTCATTTCTATGTGGATGGCGCCTTGCAGGACATTGCAGATTACGTTGGCGACAGCCTCGGGTTGGCACAGGCAGCAGCAAAAACTGATGCAGACATGATTGTTTTTGTAGGTGTCCACTTTATGGCAGAAACAGCAAAAATTATTAACCCGCACAAAAAAGTTATTCTCCCCGACCTTAAAGCGGGATGTTCCCTTGCTATTTCAGCGCCCGCCGAAGAATTTGCCAAATTCAAGGCAAAATATCCCGGACACAAAGTCATCACCTATGTTAATGCAACGGCTGCGCTGAAAACAATGTCGGATATCGTCTGCACCTCGGCTAATGCCAAACAAATTGTTGAAAGTTTTCCACCGGATGAAAAGCTGATTTTTGCACCCGATAAAAATTTAGGCAATTACATCAACTCCATCACCGGACGGAACATGGTTTTGTGGGATGGAACCTGCATGGTTCACGAACAGTTCTCTGTTGAAAAAATCATCAGCTTGATGGATAAATATCCGGATGCCGAATTTATTGCTCATCCGGAATGTGAAAAGCCGGTGCTGTTGCTGGCACATCATATCGGTTCAACAAGTTCGCTGCTGAAATATGTGAAAGAGAGCAAAACAGAAAAATTTATTGTTGCCACCGAAAGTGGAATTCTCCACCAGATGACAAAAGAGCGTCCGGGCAAAATTTTTATTCCCGCCCCGGCTATTGACTCCACCTGTGGATGCAATGACTGCTCCTTTATGAAGCTGAACAACTTAGAGAAATTATATCTGTGCATGAAGTATGAGCAACCCGAAATTATTTTACCCGAGGAGGTCATTGAAAAAGCTCAAATTCCCATTCAGCGGATGCTTGATATTTCAAAACTATATAAACGAACAATCTCATGAAAAACGCTGACAAATTACCCGCTGTGATCGGTTTCGGAAATGCACTTGTAGATGTTATTCACTCACTCGAAAACGACGATATACTTGCCAAACTTGGCTTGCCCCGCGGGAGCATGACCCTTGTGGATGATGAACTTTCGGCAAAAATTTATGGTTCAGCCGAAAATGTCCGCCGCCAAACAACTACGGGAGGCTCGGCTGCCAACACAATACATTCGCTGGCATCGCTTGGTGCACCCTGCGGATACTTAGGGAAAATCGGAACCGATGAACTGGGAAAAATTTTCCGCGAAGAATTTGAACAGAAGCAAGTTAAGACTCACCTGCTGCTGAGTCAAAAGCCCACAGGCAGAGTGATGGCGCTGGTAAGCCCCGACTCCGAACGAACAATGGCAACTTACCTCGGAGCTGCCGCCGACATGAAGCCGGAGGAGTTGACTCCTGCAATATTTTCTGGATATTCCATACTCTACATTGAAGGTTATCTGGTTCAGGATCATCGTTTAATTGAAACAGCAATTGACCTGGCACGCAGCAACGGGCTGAAAGTTGCCGTGGATTTATCCAGCTACAATATTGTTGAAGAGAATCTTGAGTTTCTGAAATATTTGGTCTCCCAAAAAATTAACATAGTTTTTGCCAACGAAGAGGAGGCACTGGCATTTACCGGAAAAAAGCCCGGTGAAGCTTTGAAGGAAATTGCATCCATGTGTGAGCTTGCCGTTGTGAAAATCGGCAGGGAAGGTTCACTTGTGAAGCGGGGAGATGAAAAAATCAAAATTGACGCCATTCCAGCCACAGCTGTTGACACCACCGGCGCCGGCGACAACTATGCCGCAGGATTCCTGTACGGACTGGTCAACAATTTCAGCCTTGAAAAATGCGGACGCATAGGTTCTCTATTATCCGGGAAAGTGGTTGAAGTGATGGGAGCTAAAATTCCCCGGGAAATTTGGCCTGAAATTTTAAAGACAGTGGATGAGATGAATTAGAACAATCCGTGAATCTCGGCATTTATCTTATCAATTATGGAACTCAGGTCTTCGGGTCTGGATGTGAAATCAAGTTTGTCCACATTGACAATCAGCATCTTCCCTTTCGTATAACCTGTAATCCATTCTTCATAACGTTCATTCAGTTGTTTCAAATAATCAATCCGGATAGAGCTTTCAAATGCACGCCCTCTCTTTTGAATCTGATTCACCAGAGTTGGAACGGAAGCGCGTAGGTAGATGAGCAGGTCCAAAGGCTGAATGAAACTCACCATGAGATCAAAAAGCGATTTGTAATTATTGAAATCACGGGTACTCATAAGACCCATACTATGCAGATTGGGTGCAAAAATTTCAGAATCTTCATAAATTGTGCGATCCTGAATCACAGATTTTTTTGATTCCCTGATATTGATGATTTGTTTAAACCGGGAATTGAGGAAATAGATCTGAAGATTAAACGACCAGCGCTGCATGTCGTTGTAAAAATCATTCAGATAGGGATTTTGATCAACCTCTTCAAAATGAGGTGTCCAATTGTAATGTTTTGCAAGCAACTCTGTCAGAGTGGTTTTTCCTGCTCCAATATTTCCTGCAACAGCAATATGCATAGCTTTTTATTTAATTTTCGAATCTATAAAAAATTTTGGTTTATTCCTGTAAAAGTTTCAACAGGTCATCAAGATATTTCCTTTCATTTGACAATCTGGGAATTTTATTCTGCCCTCCGGTTTTACCCCTTTTTTTCATCCATTTATAGAAAGTATCCTTCGGTGCAACAACCAGATGTAATCTCTCCAGAGTAAGGTTTTTATACCGCTTGGCTTCGTAGTCGGAGTTGAGTTCCTGCAGGCTTTTATCCAAAATAGTGGCAAACTCTTCCACATTATCCGGCAGCTTTTCAAATTCTATAATCCATTGGTGTGCCCCTTTTTGAGTGTCTCCAATGTAAACCGGCCCGGCAGTGTATTCGTTTACAATCGCACCCGTTTCCCGGCACGCCTTAAGCAAAGCTCCTTCGGCATTGTCAATAATTACCTCCTCGCCAAAAGCATTGATAAAATGCTTTGTTCTCCCTGTTATTTTAATTTTGAAAGGATATTTGGAAGTAAATTTCACGGTGTCGCCAATAATATAGCGCCACAACCCGGCATTGGTGGAAATGACCATCGCATAATTTTCACCTAACTCCACTTCATTAAGTGTCAGTGCCGGCGGATTGTCCTTCCCAAACTCTTTCATCGGAATAAATTCATAATAGACCCCGTAATCAAGCATCAGCAGCATGTCGTCACGTGAGGGGTCATCCTGTATTGCGAAAAAGCCTTCCGATGCGTTGTAGGTCTCCATATAATGCATATCTTCCGACGGAATGAGTTTTTTAAACTGCTCGCGATAAGGCTCAAAGTTCACCCCCCCGTGGGTGAATATTTCCATATTGGGCCACACTTCCAATATGTTGCTTTTTCCCGTTTTTTCAAGAATTCGCTTCAGCAGCACCAGATTCCATGAAGGAACACCTGCCAGAGAAGTTACATTCTGATCGAGCGAAGTTTCAATTATCCGCTCAATTTTCTCCTCAAATTCTTCTATAAGAGCAATTTCTGTCGGTGGAATACGGATAAAATCTGTCCAAAAAGGAACATTTTCAATAATGATTGCCGAAAGATCGCCATAATAGGAGTTATTGCTGAAATTATTCATTTTATGACTTCCCCCTAACGTTAGTGTCTTACCATACAGCACTTTAGTTTCCGGATAGTTTTTTATGTAAATGGCAAAGACATCTTTGGGACCACGCAGATGACAATCTTCCAACGCATCTTTTGTAACGGGAATGAATTTACTTTTGTCGCTTGTGGTTCCTGAAGATTTGGCAAACCATCTCACCTCACCCGGCCACAGCAAATCGGTTTCACCCTCGCGCAAACGACCAACCCACGGACGAATATCATCATAAGTTTGCAAAGGCACAATTCTCTGAAATTGCTCTGCCGAATTTATTTTGTCAAAATCATATTTTTTTCCCCACTCTGTCTCCCGTGCACGACGAATAAGATTAAAGAGCGTTTCCATCTGGATATCAACAGGATGTTCGCGATACAGTTGTATCTGATAGTTCCGCTTAAAGTTTATCCAATTTATAACAGAATTCAGCAATGTCATTTTTTCGAGTTTAGTGTTCAAAGTTAGGAATATTTTATACGGATAAGCAGCATTGGACTATTTTGTTTCTCCCGAAGAGAGGAGAGCCTCTGCCTTGCGAAAATTTAGAAAAGCAGTAAAAAAAAAGGGGTATATTTTTTTAAAGATATACCCCGGATTATTTACGCCGCGATGTGGGAAAATTCCTCTTCCAAAACATCGGGATACACATCATTGAAATTTTGAAAACACCAATCGTGCAATTTTTGAACGTCAGCAGGATCTACCCAACGAATACACTTTGCCAGTTCTTTTCGGAAGAGTTCTTTGCTGAAACTCACTTTTGGTAAAATAACTTTTGCGTAATCAAGCATAGACTATAAAGTTAAAATTATACGATTTCGTCCATTAATATAACTCATAAAAAGGGATTGACTTATATTCAAATCCTATGTTTAACAATCATTAACATTAATATTGGATTAATTAAATGCTATCCTGTTGACCCAATGCCTGTTGCTTTTAGTTGATTAATGCACAGAAAAGGAATATATTTTGCCAATTTTGTTTCAATTTTCAGGATAAAGGCTATTTGTTCTATCTTTGAACATATTTTGAAGTGAGATGGGTAAAAAAAAAGAAGAACTACTCAGCAAAATTAATAGTCCGGCTGATTTAAAAAAATTGAAACCAGAACAACTTCCCCGGGTTTGCGAAGAGCTCAGAGAATTTATTATTGATTCAGTTTCAACCAATCCGGGTCATTTTGGAGCAAGCCTCGGTGTTGTGGAACTTACCGTAGCCTTGCATTATGTTTACAATACCCCTTACGATTTGCTGGTCTGGGATGTTGGGCACCAGGCATATGGGCACAAAATATTAACCGGACGTCGCGATATTTTTCACACCAACCGGAAGCTGCATGGAATCAGTGGTTTCCCGAGCCGCAGTGAGAGCGAATATGATGCCTTTGGAACCGGGCACTCGTCAACTTCAATTTCTGCTGCCTATGGTATGGCTGTAGCTTCAGCGCTGAAAAAAGAGAAAGACCGTAAATTTGTTGCCATCATTGGCGATGGAGCCATAACCGGCGGAATGGCATTTGAGGCATTGAACAATGCCGGAACCAGCAGAGCCGATTTGCTTGTGATTTTAAATGATAACAATATAGCTATTGACCCCAATGCCGGAATCATCGGGCAATATCTTTTGGGCATCTCAAAATCACAAACCTACAACAAGATAAAAGCAAAAATTTGGGATGGATTGGGAAAGCTTGACGGATTGGGAAGAAGAACCAGAAAGCTTATTCAGAAAAACCAGCACGCCCTGAAAAACTTGCTTTTAAAAGGCAATAACCTGTTTGAAGCTTTTGAATTCAGGTATTTTGGACCGGTAAACGGTCATGATGTTGATTACCTGATTGAGGTTCTACAGGATTTAAAAAAAATTCCCGGGCCCAAGCTGCTCCACATTGTCACCAAAAAGGGGAAAGGATTTGCTCAGGCAGAGCTGAATCAGACCAAATACCATGCACCCGGGCTGTTTGATAAGGAGACAGGGGAAATATATTCCAATAGCTGTTCGGCTGAAAAGGTGCCCAAGCTACAGGATGTTTTTGGTAAAACTTTAGTTGAGCTGGCCGAAATGAATGATAAAATAGTAGGAATTACACCGGCTATGCCCACAGGATGCTCCATGAACCTGCTGTTTGAAAAAATGCCCCACCGGGCGTTTGATGTGGGAATTGCCGAGCAACATGCCGTAACCTTTTCGGCAGCCCTTGCAACTCAGGGGATTGTCCCGTTTTGTAATATTTATTCCACCTTCATTCAGCGCGCCTACGACCAGGTAATTCACGATGTTGCCCTCCAGAATCTTCCGGTTGTTTTTTGCATAGACCGCAGCGGACTGGTGGGCGAAGATGGTCAAACCCATCACGGCATTTTTGACATTGCCTTTATGCGGTCAATACCAAACCTGATTGTTGCCGCACCAATGGATGAGGTGGATTTGAGAAACCTGATGTACACCGCTCAGATGGAACAGATCAAACAACCATTCTCAATTCGCTATCCAAGAGGTTGTGGTGCTAATCCCGACTGGGAACAGCCTTTCCGAGAAATTGAAATAGGCAAAGGCAGGCAACTGACCGATGGAAATGATGTTGCAATCCTAACCATTGGCAAATCAGGGATTTTTGCACAAAGCGCGATTAAGAATCTGTCAGACGAAGGAATTTCAGCAGCTCATTTTGACCTCAGATTTGTCAAACCCCTTGACGAAGAGATGCTTGAAGAAATCTTTAAGAAATACAGTAAAATCATTACTGTAGAAGACGGAACAGTTAAAGGAGGTTTTGGCAGTGCTGTTATGGAATTTATGGTTGAAAAAGGATTTTTCTCCCACCTGAAAATTGTCGGTATTCCTGACACATTTATCGCGCAGGGCTCTCTCGAAGAGCTTTATGCATTGTGTGGAATTGATACAAAAGGAATAATTCGTGCAGTTCGGGAAATGGTTAAAAATAGATAATATTTATACCTTTCTGCCGTTTTCATAAATGAACTAAAAAATCGCACCTTGGATATATATTTGAAAAGAAAGCGCGGAAAGATTTTACTGTTAGCTGTAGCAGTATTAATCGGTGTTGCTTCACTGCTCTACACCAACTGGCTGACCGGAAAGATGGCTAACGAAGAGCAGAAGAAAGTGGAGCTGTGGGCACAGGCAACCAAACGTCTGGCAGAAACCGGAATCCAGAATAACAGCCAGACCGGAATGGAACAACTGAACACAGCCTATCTGACTTTGATTCAGTCCATCCTTGAGCAGAATACTACAATCCCGGTTCTAATCGTAGAACCCGACGGCAAATTCAACTACGAAGCAAATATCAGTTTCAATGAGGCGCGGAAAGAGCAGGTGCTCACCAATGAGCTGGAAAAAATGAAAACTCATGCCGAGCCTATCCGCATTGAACTCTCAGAAGAAGAAGGAAAATATCTTCTGCTCTATTATCGCGAATCAAATATTCTCCGCAATCTTCGCTATTATCCTTTCATTCAACTGTTTGTGATAATGGTTTTTATCATTGCAGCCTATTCGGCTTTCAATGCAACCCAACGTGCTGAGCAGAATCAAGTGTGGGTGGGAATGTCGAAAGAAACTGCACACCAGCTGGGAACGCCGATCTCTTCGCTGATGGCATGGATTGAAATCCTGAAATTACAGGATGTTGAGCCATCGATCGTAAAAGAGTTTGAAGAAGATACAAAACGGCTTGAGAAAATTACCGAACGATTTTCAAAAATCGGCTCAAAGCCTGAACTCACGCCAACCAACCTGACAGAGGTGATTAATTCAACAATCAGCTATCTGAAAACCCGCTCTTCGCACAAAGTCAAGTTTGAAAAATCATTTGATGAAGAGCTTGATTTACTCATTCCGCTCAATGCGGCTCTTTTCTCATGGGTTATTGAAAATATCTGCAAAAATGCCATTGATGCAATGGATAATAACGGAATCATCCATATTGAACTGGAAGAGAAGGAAAATTCCGTCATTCTTGATATCACCGATACCGGCAAGGGTGTGCCCAAATCTCAGTTTAAAACAATTTTCCATCCCGGATTTTCCACAAAAAAACGGGGCTGGGGATTGGGGCTTTCTTTAGCCAAGCGTATTGTTGAAAACTACCATAAGGGAAAAATTTTTATCAAATGGTCTGAAGCAGGAAAGGGAACCACTTTCCGCATTGTACTGAAAAAATAGGTGTGAAATTTAAAAAGTTAATCTTATCGAGTTTTGCAGTCAGGTTTTAAAAAATTATTTCACGGAACATTCAATTCTTACTTTACTGACAATCAGCCTGTTTAAGCATGGAATTAACAGTTGATTCTGAATTGTGAATATCTATCCGAAAAATAAGCTAAACAAAACAGATTGATTCTCTATTTTTACGGGTGAAGAAACCGCAGAAAAAATGAAACAATATTTACATCTTCTGGACACCATTTTAGAAAATGGCACAGAAAAAGAGGACCGCACCGGAACCGGAACCATCAGCGTCTTTGGTCATCAGATGCGTTTTGACTTGAGTGAAGGATTCCCAGTAATCACCACAAAAAAACTGCATCTTAAATCAATTATCCATGAATTGCTGTGGTTTTTGGCAGGCGACACCAACGTGAAATACCTGCAGGAGAACGGGGTGCGCATCTGGAATGAATGGGCAGACGAAAACGGTGATCTCGGACACATCTATGGATACCAGTGGCGCAGCTGGCCAACTCCCGACGGCAGGCATATTGATCAAATCAGCCAGGTGGTTGACTCCATTAAAAACAATCCCGATTCGCGGCGGCATATTGTCAGTGCATGGAATGTGGGCGAACTAGACAAAATGAATCTTCCGCCATGCCACCTCCTGTTTCAGTTTTACGTGGTCAACGGGAAGCTCTCCTGCCAGCTCTATCAGCGCAGTGCCGATGTTTTTCTGGGAGTACCCTTCAACATTGCTTCCTACGCCTTGCTGACACTGATGATGGCACAGGTAACAGGGCTAAAGCCGGGCGACTTTGTGCACACATTCGGGGATGTGCACATCTATTCCAACCATGTTGAACAGGTGAAACTTCAGCTCACCCGCCAGCCCTATCCACTGCCGAAAATGAAAATTAACCCGGAGGTTAAAAATATTTTCGATTTTGAATTTGATGATTTTGAACTTTCCGGCTATGAGGCACATCCGCACATCAAAGGGAAGGTTGCAGTCTGAAATTCACTGCCTGAATACAATTCGCCCATGTTGATTTTTTCTAAATAACAGCTTTGAAATTTTTCCCGGATAAATCCTTTTCTGAACAAAACATGATACACAAAAATATATCCATCATTGTTGCTGTTGCCGGTAATTTTGCCATTGGAAAAAATAACGATTTGCTCTTCCATCTGCCCGGCGATTTGAAACGTTTCAAACAAATTACCACAGGGCACAGCCTGATAATGGGACGCAACACATTGCTCTCCCTGCCCGAATGGCCCCTGCCAAACCGCAGGCATATTGTTATCAGCGATAAAATTGATGATGTTTTCCCGGGATGTGAAGTGGTGTTTTCCATTGCTGAAGCACTCGAAAAAGTGAAAAATGAACAGGAAGCATTTGTTATCGGCGGCGGAATGGTTTACAGGCAGTTTTATCCGATTGCTGGAAGATTATACCTCACCCTTGTTCACAAAGATTTTGATGCTGATGTGTTTTTCCCGGAAATTGATTTTACGGAATGGGAGGAATGTATGCGCGAGGACTTGTTTGACGAAAAAAACGGGTTCCATTATTCTTATCTCAATCTTGTTCGCAAAAACCGAAAGGAGTGAAATTCACATTATCGCCTCTTTCAACTATATTTTTGAATATATTTTAATCGGAACATGGCTAAGCTTTGGAACTGCAATTGCAACAGGATTAGCAGTTTTAGGGTTAATTAGGTTGGCCTAAAAAAAAGATTTACAACTGGAACGCATAAAATCAAAAATTGTGCTTTGTGTTACAATTATTGATGTCAAGTTTCTCTATCTTTATCACCAAAAGTTTTTCTTTTAAACTTTGACATTTTTTATAAGTCAAATGATTTTGGTACTTTTCAGGATAATCAACTTTTAAAAATTCAATTATGGACCGACGAAATTTCTTAAAAGCGGCTGCTCTGACCGGCGCGGCAATAACAGCAATTAAAAATGCAGATGCAATGAGCATTCTGACTCAATCATTTCAGGGAAAGAGCGAAACACCCGCATACGATTTGGTAGCAGTAATGGGTGGCGAGCCGGAAGTGATGTTTCAAAAGGCAATTGAGGAGATGGGGGGAATGAAAAAATTTATCAGCTCAGGCGACATAGTGTGTGTGAAACCCAACATCGGCTGGGACAAAACACCTGAAATGGGAGCCAACACCAACCCGAAACTGGTTGTTGAAATCATTAAGCAATGCTTTGATGCCGGAGCAAAAGAGGTAATCGTTTTCGACCACACCTGCGACGACTGGATTAAATGCTATGCCAACAGCGGAATTGAAGAAGCAGCTAAAGCAGCGGGAGCAAAGGTAGTACCGGCGCATCAGGAATCCTACTACAAGCCTGTTTCCCTGCCAAAAGGCAAAAGCCTGAAAGAGGCAAAAATTCATCAGGCAATTGTGGATTCCGACAAATGGATTAACGTGCCAATTCTTAAAAATCATGGCGGTGCACAACTCACTATTTCCATGAAAAACTATATGGGAATAGTCTGGGACAGGAGATATTTTCATGCAAACGATTTGCAGCAGTGCATTGCAGATGTCTGTACCTATGAGAAGCGCCCGGTTCTCAATGTGGTGGATGCCTACCGGATGATGAAGACCAGCGGTCCCAGAGGGAAATCCGAAGCGGATGTGGTGCTATCAAAAGGGCTTTTTATTTCACAGGACATTGTAGCCGTTGACACTGCTGCCGCCAATTTCTTCAATCAGGCGCGGGAGATGCCACTCGACAAGGTAACCCATCTGGCTAAAGGGCAGGAGCTGGGAGTCGGAACAATGCAGCTGGATAAACTGAATATCAAAAGAGTGAGGATTTAACACAACAGCCGAAAATAACCCGGATTATTGAATCACTGATTCACTTTGATTCACCGGCTTGTATTGTCCGGGTTTTCAACCGGACATTCCTGCTTCTCTCTTTTTTCAGATAAAAACTGAACGTTATGCTTAAAAAAATCAGGATTACTGTTTCCATCATATTCTTTTCACTCATTACCCTCTACTTCCTTGATTTTGCCGGCTTTCTACCCGAAAAAATGAGCGTTTTGACCGATTTGCAATTTGTTCCGGCACTGCTTGCACTCAATGGAACTGTGTTACTCATACTCATCCTCTCAACTCTCCTTTTCGGAAGAATATACTGCTCGTCGATTTGTCCTTTGGGTGTCTATCAGGATATTGCCGCCTGGGTTTCTAAAAAATTCACCAAAAGGAAAAGATACAGATACAGTAAGGCTAAAACCGTGCTCCGCCTAAGCGTTTTGGGAGCTGCAATTTTGGCTTTCTTTGCCGGATTTTCTTTTTTGCCGGGCTTATTGGATCCTTATGGCGCTTACGGAAGAATTACTTCGCATCTCTTCCGTCCGGCATATTTAGCCGGAAATAACCTATTGGCTTATGTTTTCTCAACGTTCAATAATTACAGGTTCTATCACATCAGCATCTATCCTTTGGGGTTTTTATCAATCATCATTGCTTTGCTGACCTTTCTGCTCGTTGGATTTTTAGCATGGAAACACGGGAGAACATACTGCAACACCATTTGCCCCGTTGGGACAATCCTGGGATTTCTGAGTAAATATTCCCTTTTCAGGATACAGTTTGTGGATGAAAAATGCAATTCATGCGGCTTGTGCACCATGAAGTGTAAAGCATCATGCCTTGACTCAAAGAATAAAACCGTCGATTACGAACGCTGTGTCGCCTGCTTCAACTGCATTGAAGCCTGCAACCGCGATGCCATGAAATATTTAATTATCGGGCGGAAAAAGAGAACTCAGGAAGAGTCAGCGGCAACTCCGGTTGCTCCTAAAAAGCATAATGCCATTGGCGAATCGAGGCGTCGGTTTTTGCTTGCAACATTAGCTGCAAGTTTGGCTGCCGGAAAACTGTTTGCACAGAAAATTGCTGAACCGCTTTTGCCCAAACGTGAATTGAAGCGACAAACCCCGATTGCACCGCCCGGAGCACTAAATTTTGAGCGCTTTCAGAAAAAATGCATCTCCTGTCATCTTTGTGTCAGCAAGTGCCCTTCCCATGTCATCAAGCCTGCTTTTCTGGAATACGGGCTGAGCGGAATGATGCAGCCAAAGCTCTATTTCGATCGCGGATTCTGCAATTATGACTGTACGGTTTGCTGCGATGTTTGCCCCACCGATGCACTGATGAAACTGACAAAGGAAGAAAAACACCACAACCAGATGGGGCAGGTAAATTTTATTATAGAAAACTGTATTGTCTATTATGACGAAACAAGCTGTGGCGCTTGCTCAGAGCATTGCCCGACCCAGGCAGTGCGCATGGTCCCATACAAAGACGAACTAACCATTCCGGAAATTGAACCCGAGATTTGTGTAGGCTGTGGCGGCTGTGAATATGTTTGTCCAGCAATTCCCTACAAGGCTATTTTTGTTGAGGGACTCACCGCTCACAACACTATTGATTTGGAACACGAAGAGGCAGAAGATATAACCATTGACGATTTCGGATTCTGATGCTCCTTTTCTCTACCGCTTTTTTGCATGTCAGGCAAAGCTCAGAATCGCCAATCTTTCTCTCTTCCCTTGCAGCTCTAATTGCACCTAACTGATATTAATGATGTGTCTCTATTCATCAAATTTTTCACAATTATTATTTTTTCCTGTAAAAAAAACTTTGTCGGGTTTCTTTCACATCAAAAGTAAATATCTCTGAATCGGGAAATCTGCCAAAAAAAGCAAGCATGCCAATGTCTCCTGCACAAAACAGACTGTGAACACTCATAATAAACAGCCAAAAATAAAATGCCGGATTGGGGAATGTGAAAACCACTCCGGCTAATGTTATCAGTTTCACTACAATAAGCGGAATTAAAGCAACAAAGGTAAACTGCCTCCGGTTGAGCACATGCCGGTCGGCTTCAGCATAAAAGATGAATTGCTTCAAGTATCCGCCAATTCTTACACGTGGAGCACCGGTGAGTTTAAAAGCAAGCAGATGCAAGAGTTCATGAATAATTATCAGTAGTGTGAACGAAAAAACAAGGGCACCAATCAACCAGAAAAGCGGTTCGCTGTTGCCGCTAATTGCCAGCACCAGAGGGCGTGTAGCAATGAACAATCCAACAAGTACCATAATAATCTGATAAATCATAAATCCGCGAATCAGTTTGCTGTCGGTTGAAAGCTGCTCAATGACAAAATCTTTAACCCCGGTATGTTCCAAAACAGCAATTTGTTCAAACTCATCACTGTTCTGCAACTCTTCAAGGGTTGGATTAGACCTAAAAATCATCTTTGAAAAATAATTTTCAACATATCTTTAATGCTGATTAAACGAATAAAAAGCGCAAACAAAACAGAGCCGGCAATCATTGCCATATAACCATAAACCCAATAATCAAAGTTTTGTGACAGCTCTGCTAAAGCGATAACAACAACCGTAAATATAAAAATCCTGAGGACATAGGAAAACTGTGGTTTTAATTTGAAGATAACCAGTGCTAAAATGAGCTGAGCAGCACCGGTGAAGAGTTGGGTGGTCAGGCTGGCATAAGCAGAACCATAAGCCTGCATTCGCGGAATCAGAATCAAATTAAGACCTACATTCAGGAGCACACCGAAAAAAGCCATGATGTTGAGCTGCTTCATACTGCCGTTGGCAGTCAGCAGTGTGCCGAAAATATAGGTAGATGCGATACCGACAAATCCAATCATCAGAATTCCAAGTATATCGGCTGAGAATGCAGTGTTTGAAGTATAAAGCAGCGACATGATTTCAACATCATAATAAACGCTGGAAACCGCAATAACAATAGCCGGTATCATTAACAGAGTGAATGAAAGTTTAACTACATCACCTATCGGCTCACGCTCTTTAATCATTTTTGAAAAAATCGGCAGCAGCAATCCTGCCACCAAAGCGCCAAACATAGAAACGGCATCCAGCAGGCGAAATGCCTGTGCATAAATTCCTGCCTGTTCATGACCGGTTGTCCCGTCAAGCAGGCGCTCAAGCATAACCGAATCAATCCGGTTATAGAGCGCCATTAACAAAATAAGCAAGGCGTAGGGGTATGATTTGCGAAGGAAAACAAAGAAAAATTTCAAATCAAACCGGATTTTAAATCTCCCTGCCTTTTGAAGAACAATCGCAAAAGTGATAACCGCCGTAATGATATAACTGATTGTTTGCGCATATACAAACCATTGGATGCTGAACTGCCCGCCCAGAATATTGGTATAAAGCAACAAACTGCAAATTAGAATCATCAATGAACGGTCAAGAACAGAAAGAAGACTGTCGGTACGAAAAAACTGCAATGCAGTGATGTTTGAACGCAGATAGAGTGTAAAAGAAACAAGAAACTGGTTGAATATCAAGAAAAAAAGTAAATGAAACTGCACTTTGCTATAGCCGATGATACCAGCTATAATCAGGCTGAAAATTGCATAAACAATGGCCAGAACAAGCTTCAAACCAACAATATTTGAAAGATGCTTGGGCAGCAGGAAATTATATCGCGAAATATTCCGGTTATTAAAATTGGTGATTCCAACATCAAGTAAAATATTGAGAATCATGGAGAAGTTGAATAGGGCGAAATAAAACCCATAGCTTTCATCGCCTACCAGATTTTGCACGGTGCGGTCAATTCCAAAAATCCAGAATGGTTTAATCAGCAAATTGAGGCTGATTAAAAGAATTAAGTTTGTTACAAATTTCCGTTTCAAATTATTTCAATCTCATAAGGGTTAATCAAGCAAAGATTATTTGCAAAAATAGGAGAAAAGACGAAATATTTTATATTTTTATTTTTAAATCACATTTTTGGGAAATCACCTTTTGGAAAGGTGAAATAACTTACACATTCATGCTAATTTTTAAACCCTGTTTATGAGAATTGCAGTAAACACAAGGTTGCTAATAAAAGGAAAACTCGAAGGAATTGGCAGGTTTACCATGGAAACGCTGAAACGGATAACCCGGGATCACCCTGAGCATCAGTTTATTTTTATTTTTGACCGCCCATACAGCCGGGAATTTATTTTTTCAGACAACATTTTACCCGTTGTTGCGGGGCCGCCCGCAAGGCATCCCTTCCTTTTCTATGTTTGGTTTGAATGGCAGATTCCCCGATTACTGAAAAAATACAAAGCCGATTTATTCCTCTCGCCCGACGGATACCTTTCATTAAACACCAAAATTCCCCAGCTCCCGGTTATCCACGACCTCAGCTTTGTTCACAGACCCAAAGACCTGACTCCGCTGATGAGCCGCCATTACAATTACTTTTTCCCACGTTTTGCTCAAAAAGCAAAAAGAATTGCAACAGTTTCCAACTATTCCAAAAATGATATTGCCCGGACTTTCAATATCGACAAACGAAAAATTGATGTGGTTTACAGTGCAAATGTTAAGAATTTAAAACCTCTTGATTTAGCTGCACAGGAAAAAGTGAGGGAAACCCATACTTCGGGAAATCCCTATATTTTATTTGTGGGCGCACTGCATCCCCGAAAAAATATAACCGGTTTATTAAAGGCTTTTGACCTTTTCAAAACCAGTGCTGACAGCAATATGAAACTTCTGATAGTGGGCGGAAAAATGCATAAAACCGGTGAAATTTTTATTATCCTTGAAAAACTGAGCTTTAAAGAAGATGTAATTTTCGCGGGCAGAGTTTCAGATGAGGAGTTGCACAAAATTTACGGAGCAGCATTCGCATTAGCCTTTGTTCCTTTCTTTGAAGGTTTCGGAGTGCCTGTCATTGAAGCCATGAGCGCCGGCACGCCCGTGATTTGCTCCAGCACCACCTCTTTGCCCGAAGTTGGCGGCGATGCCGTTTTATATGTAAACCCAGACAATATTGAGCAAATTGCTGACGCCATGCTGAAACTTAACGACAACCCGGAATTACGGGCAAAACTCATTGAAAAAGGCTTTGAACAAAAATCCAGGTTTTCGTGGGATGAAACTGCTCGTTTGCTTTGGCAAAGTGTTGAAAAGATTATCTAATTGATTTTCCTTAAATTTGCACCCAGAAAAACCAAAATGATTGGAAATGCCAGGCAGTTTACAAATGAAGGAGAGTATAAATAGTGTCATATTTTAAAATTCCCTTTGTGCGGCTGCTTTTAATGGTGAAACAAAAAACTTAAATTCGGAGACTTACATATTATGGTTTATAATTTAAAAAACCGAAGCTTTTTAAAATTACCGGACTTTACTGCTGATGAAATAAAATATTTGCTTGAACTGTCAGCAGCGCTGAAAAAAGCAAAATATGCATGCACTGAGCAACAGTTTCTTAAAGGCAAAAACATAGCGCTCATTTTTGAAAAAGCTTCCACCCGCACGCGCTGTGCCTTTGAAGTTGCTGCCTATGACCAGGGCGCTCATGTATCTTATCTGGATTCTTCAGGTTCACAAATCGGACACAAAGAGTCTGTCAAAGATACTGCCCGGGTTTTGGGGCGCATGTATGACGGCATAGAATATCGTGGCTTTGCACAGGAAACTGTTGAGGAACTTGCGCGTTATGCCGGAGTTCCCGTTTGGAACGGGCTCACCAACGAGTTTCATCCCACTCAGGTTTTGTCCGATTTTCTAACCATGAAAGAACAGAGCGGAAAACCGCTGTCGCAAATTAAATTTTGCTTTCTGGGAGATGCACACAACAATGTGGGCAACTCACTTATGGTTGGTGCAGCAAAACTTGGAATGAATTTCAGAGCTGCAGCACCCGAAAAATGCCAACCATCAAAAAAATTACAGGAAAAATGTCGCCAAATTGCCTCTGAGTCCGGTGCAAAAATACTGATAACCCGGGATGTGGCTGAAGCAGTGCGGGATTGCGACTTTGTATATACTGATGTGTGGGTTTCAATGGGTGAGCCTGAAAATGTGTGGGCTGAACGCATCAAACTGCTAAAACCCTATCAGGTGAACATAAAAGTGTTGGAGCTTACCCGAAATCCCGGTGTGAAATTCATGCACTGTCTTCCTGCTTTTCATAACCGCGAAACAAAAACAGGTGAGGAAATTTTTCAAAAGTTCGGTATTGATGCCATGGAAGTGACTGAAGAAGTTTTTGAAAGCGAAGCTTCGGTTGTGTTTGATCAGGCTGAAAACCGGCTTCACACCATAAAAGCGGTGATGGTTGCCACATTAACAGACATTTCGAATCAAACTCTTTTACAGGAATCAATTTAAAAGCCTTATAATGAAAAAATTTACACTTAGCTTTCTGTTTGCTCTGTTTGGAACACTCATCTATGCTCAGGAAGATATCAAAACTGAGATATTATCTTACCCGGACAGCACCGAGATGATTATCAGAAATGGAAGAAAACTGGTTTTAGACAGAGTTCTTGCCGGTGATCATAAAAAAGGGATGAGTGCCATCAATTTTTTAAAGAATGAGACCGACAAAAGATATGTTATCTTTTATCCTGCAGAAGAGCTATTGCTATCCCTGGCAGTCAGAAATTTTCCGCTTTTTCTATACAATGCCAAAAACTATGAGCATTTAATGGAAGAGAAAACCAAAGCAGTTCGGGTTGAAAGTATTCTGGCAGAACTGAATGAATACCTAACAGTAGAGATGCCGTTTATTTCAGAGGAGCTCGAAGCTTCTAAATTAGCCGAAAAGGATAAGGAAATCATCAGGCTGTATATCCGCTATTATACAAGCGAAAATACCGCAACCCTCAATAAAGACATCAGAAACTATCAAAGAGCAAACCCCGATTCAGAATATAACTATTTCTCCAGTCAGCTGAAAAGACTTTCAAACGCAGGCAGAACAAATTTTCTTTTTGGCTATGGAAATGAATTCCTCTTCGGAGATATCGCGGAAGAATTTACAAATCAAATTCACTTCTTAAATATGGAACTGGATGTTTTTATAAATCAGTTGTATTTATCGATGTTTATTGGAGGCAGCATAAGCAAAGTGAATTCAAAGGATGACCTGCCTGTTAAAAATAAAGAGTTGATTCATGCGAAAGGCGAAAAGGCAAGCAGCCTGAAATATGGTGCAAAAATCGGGAGAAAAATATATTCGGGAAACAATATGAATCTGTATCCATTTTTGTCGTTTGGCGGATATGAAATCAATTCACAATCATCAGAATTTAAAGAAAAAGACTCCGCAAACCCGAAAAACAACCTGGTGAGTTCCTTTTTCACAGGAGTTGGTGCAGCCAGCGATATCGTGCTGAAAAAATGGGTTTCTCACTCACTGTACGAACCGTCTGCCTTGATTTTCATACGCCCTGAAATTGGTTACGACAAATTGTGGTCAAAAAAACAATATGCCGGAGGCTCTGATTTTTATTTTAAACTCTCCATTGGATTCAGTTTGGGGGCGTTTTAATAAAGTACAATTCTGTTCTTGCCATAAGTAACTGTTCCGTTTCTGCAAAACTTTTAATCAAGCTCTTCTTCAGGAGATTAACACTCCCCGAAGTAAATTGATTCTGATTTTCAAATCATCTAAAGACAATTAAAAGATATATTTATCTTTTAATGTGATTATTTTCTATATTTGCGGAACTTTAATGTTGAATCTGTTTAAAAATTTTAATTATGGAAAAATTAGATGTAACGAAAATTGAACCAAGAATGAAACACCCAACAATCTTTCAAACATATGATAATCTGGCTGTTGGTGATTTTTTCATTATCCACAATGATCACGACCCAAAACCACTTTATTATCAGCTTTCTGCTGAAAAGGGAGATGTGTTTGGCTGGGAATATCTTGAAAAAGGGCCCGAAGTGTGGGAAGTGAAAATCTCCAAATTGAAAGAAGACGAGGAAGATTAAGATAAAAAAGGGATTGATGGGGTAAAATCCCATCTCTCTTTTCTCAGATAGAGTTTTAAAAATGGTTTAATCTGGGAATTTACTTCAAAGCCTTTTTGTGTTCAGAATAATTGAAAATGAAGATTAACAGTGAAACAAAAATATCGGAGCTGATTAGAGAAAATCCCCGTGCTATTGAGGCGATTGTCAAAGTTAATCCGCGGTTCAGAAAGTTGAAGAATCCGCTTCTTCGCGGAATTTTAGCATCCAGAACCAGCATTGAAGATGCTGCACGAATCGGGAAAAACGATATTAATGTGCTGTTTAAATCATTGGAAGAGATAGGATTTGAAGTAGAGAGAGGGCAGATTGTGTATGTTCAGCCGGACGAAAGCAGCATGAATCTGTCGATTTCCGAAGCAATCAAACAATCAAAAATCACTTCTCTGGATGTCAGACCTACTTTGGACAGGGGAGGTGATCCGTTTAATGAAATCATGCGCGAACTGCTGCTACTTGAAGATGGCTATACACTGGAAGTAATCAACTCATTTGAACCCACCCCGCTGATTAAAATTGCCAACGACAAAGGCTATGAAAGTATGGTTGAAATGAGGGAAGATCTCGTTTATACCTATTTTATCAAAGCCGGTGAAGCGAAAGAGAAGGTTTCTCAGGGCAATATGGTATTTAAAATATCGGTTGAAGAGCATGAAAAGCGCGTAGCCAACTGCAACAAAAAAATTCTGGAGGCGGATGTGCGCGATTTGGAGATGCCGCTGCCCATGATTACCATTTTGAACAAGCTGGAGACAATGGGAAAAGACGAAGCACTTTATGTCCACCACAAAAAGGTTCCCCAGTATTTATTACCCGAATTAGCCGAAAGAAATTTTAAAGTGTGGATAGCCGAGGTGGATGACCACAATGTGAAACTGCTGATAATTAGTTAGATGAATCAGATTGCCAGTGAAAATGCTCCTTCACCCAAAGTTGTTGTGCCGCATTATATTTTCGGGGGACTGACTCTTTTGGTAATTTCGCTGCTGGTTGTGTTTCATCCGGGAGCATTTACCCAGCACTATTTCAATCCCAAATTGCTTGCTATTTCCCACCTGCTGGCGTTAGGCTGGATCAGCATGATTATTTTTGGCGCTCTTTATCAGCTTCTGCCGGTTATTTTAGAGGTAAAACTGTATAGTGAAATTTTAGCAAAGCTCTCATTCGTTTTACTGAGCACGGGAACTATCCTGCTCGCTTTTTCATTCTGGAGGTTTTCGTTTGACTATCTGATGTTTATTGCAGGAAGTTCCGTTGTGACCTCTGTCGCTTTGTTTGTAGTTAACACTCTGAAAACTGCATACACAACCCAAAAAAAAATAGTTGAGCGCATTTTTATCATCAGCTCGGCATACTGGCTTTTGTTTACAGTATCTGCCGGGTTAACCCTGGCGCTGAATTTAGCCTACCCGTTTTTGAAAGTACCCCACACCGAACTTCTGAAACTGCATGCACATGCCGGCATAGCCGGATGGTTTTTACAATTAATCATTGGAGTGAGCACCAGGCTGCTGCCTATGTTTATGGTTACCCACAACCTGAAAGCTAAAAAGCTGTATTACACGTTTTTTGCAGTAAATTTGGGGTTGATTACCGGTCTTGTTTCATTGTATTTACAAATTAAGGCAGGAGTTGTTGTGAGTGCAGTACTAATCGTTTCAGGAATTATTGTTTATCTCTTATTTCTGATTGCCGCATACAAAAATAGAGTGAAGAAACAGCTTGACATTGGGATGAAGCTATCCGCATTATCCTATGCAATTCTTGTCATTCCCCTATTTTTGATTTTTGTTCTTTTGTTTGATTTCCGGCTTTCCATTACGTTCACCATGCCCCTTTCCATTGCCTATGGAAGTGCAATTATATTAGGTTTCATCACCTCTCTTGTTATGGGACAAACCTATAAAACATTGCCATTTATTGTTTGGCTGAAAGTATATCGGGGCAAAGTCGGGAAAGTAATTTTACCCCTACCCAAAGACCTTTATTTTGAAAAAGTTGCCGTTGCCCAAACGTGGTTTTTCGCAATCGGTTTTGCCGTTATGTTGTCAGGAATCTCTGCTGCAACCGAAAAACTGGTGATGGCAGGCGGAATCGTCCTGCTGCTGTCGGTGGCGCTGTATAACTTTAATATTTTTAAAATTGTTTTTCACAAACCCAAAAGTAAATAGCACTGTTATGAGTCCCAAAGAAAAAGATATGATTGAACTGCTTCGGGAAGTCATTGACCCTGAGCTGATGGTAAATATCGTTGACCTCGGTTTGGTTTATGACGTAAAATATGACGAAGCAGAAGAAAAAGTTGATGTGATGCTGACTTTAACTTCACCGGGCTGCCCGATGGGTGGTATCATTATCGAAGATGCCGAAAATTCCATTAAAACCGAATACCCTGAGTGCGAAGTAAGTATTAATCTTGTATGGGAACCGCCCTGGTCCACAGAAATGCTGACTGAAAGAGGAAGAGAAGAACTGGGTTTTTATTGAAAATCAGATTAAAGAACAAAAATCAGGCATTTATGGAAACTCAAGCCTGCTTAGCACTGCTTTGTTCTGATTGATTTTTTGCGCCAGAGATTGAATAGTGAGTCTGTTCATCAGGTCAAAAAATGCATTTCTAACTTCTGCATACTCTTCATGCATCGGACATGGATTTTGCGCATTACACAACTCAAGTCCAAACCCGCATTTATTGAAAAAATCCTGCCCCTCTGTAACATTCATAACCTCCAGCAAAGTGAGGGATTTAGCCGGGTCAACAAAGAAAAAACCTCCTCCCCTGCCTCTCATGGACGATATCAATCCTGAACGGGTGATGGTCTGGAGCACCTTCCCGGTAAATTCCCTGGGAGAATCAATATTAGCTGCAATCTCTTTGAATCCGGGCCTTTCACCTTTCATATTCTGAATATAGACATAAACAAGCGAACGAATTGAATATTGTGTTGTTTTACTTAGCATGACTGGTGTTCCTTTGTTTTATACTGTTAGTTTTCAAATGAAATTGATGTGGTAAAATCATTTATCTGTTATTTATAAAAATAGATATTTTATTATAGAGACAAGTGTATCTTTTGTTCCTCCCTACAAAAACAGTAATAAGCATTCATTGTTTTGCCAAATTTGAAATTATCCGTTTAAAAACTATAATTTTGTGTTTTAGAGAAATTGAATTCGTTACATTGCATCTGAATGAATAAATCCATAACGATATGAATAAAGCAGATTGTTACATTGCATTTGCCGGGAAAGAGGCAACGCAAAAAATGGTGGAAGCATTGAATATAAATGCTTTAACAAACCGGATTTTCGTTATTTCTCCCGAGAAAATTGAAATTCCTGGTGCTGAAACCTTAATGAGTGAGCATCCTCACTCCAGTGAAACCATCCGGCAAATTGCCGGAACAACCACATCGCCCTTTGCGCTTCTTCTACTAAACGATACGTTCGTACTTCCCGGGCAATATGCCGTTGAGCGAATTATCCGGACAGCAGAAAACACAGGTGCATCAATGGTTTACGCCGACTACCGCGAAGTAAAAAACGGCACGGAAACTCTCCATCCCGTGATTGATTACCAGCAAGGCAGTTTGCGCGACGATTTTAATTTTGGACCTGCACAGCTTTTTCGCACTGAAGTGCTGAAAAGTTTTGACGAAGAGGATTTTGACCTTGCCGGCTACTATGCATTACAGCTGCATGCTTCACGTGAGGGCACTGTTTTGCGAATTCCGGAATTCCTGTTCTCCATGGCGGAAACCGACTTGCGAAAATCGGGAGAAAAGCAGTTTGATTATGTTAGCTCTGCTGCGCGGAACAAACAATTGGAGATGGAAAAAGCATGCACAAACCACCTGAAGAAAATCGGCGCTTTCCTCTCTCCTCCATTTCAGGAAGTGAATCTCAAAGAAGAGAACTGGCAGGTGGAAGCGTCGGTGATAATTCCGGTGCGCAACCGGGCAAAAACCATCAAAGATGCGGTAGAATCGGTAATCATTCAAAAAACAAACTTCTGGTTTAACCTGATTGTGGTGGACAATCATTCTACCGACGGCACAACGGAAATTCTTGAAAAATATGCCAAACAGGGAATGTTAATTCACTTGATTCCGGAGCGAAAAGACCTGGGAATCGGAGGTTGCTGGAATGAAGGAATCTTTCATGAAAACTGCGGACGCTTTGCTGTTCAGTTAGATAGTGACGATCTCTATGCAAGTGAAAACACACTGCAAACCATCGTAAATAAATTTTATCAGGAGAAATGTGCCATGGTCATTGGCAGCTACCAAATGACCAATTTCCAATTGGAAGAGATACCTCCGGGTCTGATTGACCACCGGGAGTGGACACCCGACAACGGACCGAACAATGCCCTGCGCATCAACGGACTGGGAGCGCCCCGGGCATTCTACACACCGGTTCTGCGGGAAATAAAGGTACCAAATGTGAGCTATGGCGAAGATTATGCCGTTGGATTGGCAATTTCTGGAACATATAAAATCGGAAGGATTTATGAACCGGTCTATCTGTGCCGCCGATGGGAAGGCAATACCGATGCCGCTCTGAGCATTGAAAAGCAAAACACCCACAATTTATACAAAGACCGTATCCGCACCATTGAATTGCTTTCAAGAATAAAAAGGAATAAAAAGGGGACATATTGAAAGGACACTAAATAAAAATGGATATTTTAAAGAACAAACTGATTCAGGAAGAAGAACTATTGAAGTACGGTTCCATTTCAAACCTCAGCGAAAAGGCGGTTTCATTGGTAAAGCAACAACAGGCAACATGGAAAATTGCGCTAAGCAATTACCGTGATCTTTCTGACGTTCAGACGAAAAATCTGGACTTTGGGGATTTTCACGTCATTCTCCAGCACAATCCCGGACGCATCCGCTCATCAACAGCAAAAACTGACGAAAAAAGCCTGAATTCCCGTCCCTGTTTTCTCTGTATGAACAACATGCAGCCCGAACAGAAAGGAATCCTTTTCCGGAATAAGCTGCTGATACTTGCCAATCCCTATCCCATTTTCCCGGTGCATCTCACAATCCCATCGCTGGAACATATTCCGCAGCGGATTTCCCGGTTTTTTACCGACATGATTGATCTTTCAAAAGAGCTGAAAGATTTCATTCTGTTTTATAACGGCCCCGAATGCGGTGCATCCGCACCCGACCATTTTCATTTTCAGGCAGGGAATAAAGGTTTCCTGCCCATAGAGAGTGAACTGAGCAAACTGGAATCTGACCATTCAAAGGTGCTATTTCAGGGTGAAGAGCTGAAAGTTTTTGTGGTGAACGATTACCTGCGCCGCCTTGCGGTCATAAAATCAAAAAACAGTGAGCTGGCTGTCAAAGCTTTTCACTCTCTTTTCAGCCGGCTTCCATCCACCGGTAATGACGAACCGATGGTGAATATATTATGCTGGTTTACAGCCGGCATCTGGCATGTTTTAATTTTTCCCCGCTCCCTGCAGCGCTCTTCACATTTCTACAGAAAAGGCGATGGGCAAATCTTAATAAGCCCTGCAACCGTGGAGCTTTCCGGTGTGGTAATTGTGCCGAAAAAAAGAGATTTCCATTCGGTTTCACCCCGGATTATCGAAGAAATTTATTCTGAAGTAACCCTTCAGAAATCAGCTTATGAGCTCTGGCTTAATTCGTTATCAGAGCTCTCTTTTGAAGATTAACTATGTAACTAATGTGTCTGATGTGGTTTGCAAAATATAAAACAAAAAACCACATCAGACACAATAGAACACAATCGTTGAAAAGGGCTAATTGCTTAAATCCTTGATTCTGATATTTCTGAATTTCAGTTCTGAGCCATGACCCAGAAAACCGATATATCCTTTTGAACGCTTCAGCCCGGGATGGTCTCTCCCGTCGAGGGTTCCGTTTTTACTTGCTTCGGCAATATCGCCATCCACTATAACGGTGCCGTTCAAAGTAACCTTAATCCGGGTTCCCTTCATTGACACCTCTTCATAATTCCATTCTCCGACAGGTTTCAGATAACCCCGCTTAGCGGGAATGACTCCGTAAACAGAGCCGTGATACTGGTATTCATGGAGTTTGGCATAAATGGGTGCAGTATCATCCAGAATCTGGATTTCCATACCCTGATAGGCTGCATCTCCGGTGAGTGGCGCCCTGATGCCAAGTCCGTTGTTTGCCCCCGGGGTGAGTTGAAACTCAAAGCGGAAAATAAAATCGGTATACTCTTTTTCTGTAAAAATATTACCGTGTCCGCCCCGTGAAGGCTGAACAACCATTTCGCCATCCTGAGCAAAATAGTCAACGGTATTTCCCTGCCACCCATCCAGGTTCACGCCGTTGAACAATGAAACAAAGCCTTCGGCTTTCTCCTCTTCCGTCAAACCGATTTCATCGGTTTTTATCTCTTTCACCCAAATGTCGCGGAAAGCCAGTTCATTTCCGTGTGCCTGCAATTCAATTGTACCTTCCCTAAAAATCGGTATGCTGCGATCCCAGTAGTTATCCATGCGCACATTGTCCACAACCAGTTCGCCGTTCAGATAAACCGTAACATTTTCACCAATCATGGTAATTCTGAATGTGTTCCAATCTTCGATGGGATTGTCGGCAACTTTCAGCGGATCACGGATATTGTCGCGGTTATTGTTGTATAACCCGCCGGAGCCAACCTGCGCCCCCACTTCAACCCGTGAAGTATCCCAAATCTGCACCTGTGGTGTTCCCCGGAGGTAAATTCCGCTGTCCCCTTTTTTTGTAATTTTCCAATCCACAATAAGCTCAAAGTCACGGTAATTTTTAGCGGAGACAAGGTTTGCACCGTGTCCGTTAAAAATTATCTGCCCGTCTCTCACGCTCCAGTTTTCAATCATCTTCTTATTGGCTTCTTCCTGAGCTTTTGCGCGTTCTGACTCGGTCAACTGACTAATCCTTATCGGGTTTCCATTCAAAAGCATTCCCTGCCATCCATCAAGATTTTTGCCGTTGAACATGGAAACGAATCCCTCTTCGTCTGACATTTTGTCAAGATAGTTGTTGATGTTTATCTTGTCGTAGTCGCTCTCATCGCCTGAAATAACAGCTACCACACGATTCAGCAGCTCTCTCACTTTATTTCCGGAAAAGCTGTTTTTCCCATTGGAATCGGGCAGGGCAATGCGCATAATTGCACGTGCTGCTGCCTGCTGAAGTGAAGTGACATCCAGAAACTGCTCCAGATATATAAGCGACAAAAAAGTTTTCAGGTTTCCAATACCATTTATAATCTGCCTCTGAGCTTCAACTTCCTCAGCAAAAGGCATAATTTTCCGGTATTGCAGCAATTTCTGATCATCGGGAAGATTTGCCGTACGAACCTGACGGACAAAGTTTGAAACTGCTTTTGCCCGGTAATCGCCGGTTGAACTTTCAGCCACCTGATACAGCGATCCGGCAGCAGAATAATCTTTCCAGCTTGTTAGAGCACCAAAAGCAGCGTCTTTCAGGCTGCCTGTTGAGTTGTTGAAGTATCCGGTGATGGTCTGCAAAACTGCATCGCCGCCAATTTCAGGAAGAATGGCAATTATACGTTCTTTTTTAGAGGTTGCATTTAATGCATGCAGCAATTTTCCTTTTTCCGTCTTTTCTGCTTCTGCATCTTTTGCGGCAGCCACTACAGCCAGTTGGGCTTGTTTAATCTCCTCCTCTGCCTGAGCGTCTAACAGCAATTTTATCAATGCATCCAAATTTTCTTCGGTTGAGACATATTTCAGTGCATCAAAGGCTGAAGTTCGTTCTGCCTGGTTTTGAGATTTTGTAACCGCAAGAATGTCATTGAAATATTCTTTTCCCGACTTTGCTGCAACTAAATCAATAAAAGCAGCTTTTGTTTCGCCCGTAGTATTCTTCATGCGTGCCGCAACCGGCTCCAAATGCTTTTGATCAATTAACTGCACCAGTGCATTTTTGGCAGCTTCGGTATCAGTTGCTTTTTCCAGGTGATTTAACAACACAGGAACTGCCTCTTCTCCCTGTAACCGTGTCAATGCTTCAATGGCATCCTTACGGACACCAGGCGATGCATCATTCAGGTTGCCAATGATAAATCCAACGGCAAGCTGGTCGCCTCTGCGCCCAAGCATATCAATAATTTCTGCCTTTCGTTCACCTGAAACGGTACCGGCAAGGTTTATCCACTGACGGGTTGCAGCTACACCACCAACTTTTTCAGCAATGTTCAGCGCTGCATACCTGAACTCTTTATTGTTGTTTTCAACCGCTTTAAGCAACAGCGGCATGGCTTCATAACCATAATGTGTGGCATAAACCGAAAGGGCAGCAGCATAATTGTGTAATTTATCGTCTGCCTGATTGGCTTTCATCACAGCTTTCAGGGCTTTTTGACTGAGTTTGGTTTCCCCTTTTTCAGCCAGGCGGTTGGCGTAAACCAGAAAAGCTTCTGCGGCATTGGCAGGGCAATACTCGAAATTTGCCTTTTTAGCTGCACCAAACAACAGCTTGTAGGAGTCCGGACTGCCTATTTCCGCCAGCGCCATAAGCGCCGTTTTCAGCAAATTTAAGTTGTCTGAGGAAGCAGCGCTTGTGGCTACACTCACTGCCGGCTCATACCTGAGCTCACCCAAAGCTTTTATCATCGTGGGTTTTGAAGACTCTCCAACATTTGGAAACGCTTCCATGATTGCTGTGGCTGCGTTGCTGCCGCCCAAAGCCAGCAGCGCCTGCACAACAGGTTCGGCAAGCTGATCGTTGGTCAGGTATTTTTTTACCGGATCAACCATACTATTGCTGCCAACAAGCTGCAACTGATTGAGCAAAAATGTTTTAACTTCTGTATCGCTGTGACTTTCCAGAGCAGCCAGCAGGCTTTTTTCCACCTGCTGACGGGCATTTTCTTTCCCAAATTCACTGGCATAGCGTGCTAGGCTGTTCAGGGCAAAGCGCACGGCAGTATCATCTCCCATTCCAGGAGGCGTTAACTGTTCAGATATTTTCTGAAATCCCTCCGCACCTAAATTCAGTAATTCACCCATAACCCTGTCTAAATGAACCAGATCATTTGTAGGCATCTGGGCAAGGGCATCAGCAACTTTTGTGTCAAGAGTCCTCCTGTCCTGCGCAAACGATGTTGCTGTAACTAAAGCCAGGAGCAATATTGCTGTAAATTGGAATATTCTTTTATTCATTTTATTTTATAGCTTTAAGATATTTAGAAACAAGTATCAAGCATTAAGTATCAAGACAAAAATTCAACTTTTTTAAATACGCGAATCATTTATTTCTACTTCATTCAGCCCCCTTTGGGGGGTTGGGGGGTTGGGGACTTCACTCTTATATTGTCCATGGTGCGCGCATGGGCTGATTAATCAGACGGTTTGCCCCTTCATCGTCAATAAACTTCAGTTTTTCGGGGTCAAAATTGAGTGTGCGCCCCAATTGAACGGCAACAATGCCCAGGTTGACTAAAGTTGCTGAACGGAATCCGTTGGTTTCATTCAGTGCAAATTTTTTCCGGGTTTTCACCGATTCGGAGAAAATACCGATTTGCGGCTCCGGATCGGGAAGAGTTTTCAGGAATGACTGCAAATTGGGAACGTCGGAGCGGAACCCCCGGTATATTTTTCCATAAGGCCCTTCAATGTATGCAGCATCTTTGTCTTTGTTTTCGCCGTCAAGAATAATCTGACATCCATCGGCATAAGTATAAGTAATCCGTCTCCACGAGCCGACAGCGTCGTAATGTTGCTGCGGCGCATCCACTTCGATTTTCACCGGACTGGTATCATCTTTTCCAAGCATATACTGCACGGGGTCAAGGTAGTGCTGCCCCATGTCACCTAAGCCGCCGCCATCATAATCCCAGTAGCCGCGGAATTTGGAGTGCACCCTTTCCGGGTTGTAGGGCTTATAGGGAGCAGGTCCCAACCAGAAGTCATAATCTAAAGTTTCCGGAACGGGCATCGGTTTCAGGTTATGCTCCCCGCTCCAATAAAATTTCCAGTCGTAGCCGGTGATGCCGCTCACTGTAAATTTCAGCGGCCAGCCAAGAATACCACTATCAATAACCTTTTTCAAAGGTTTCACATCGGTTCCCAATCCATAAAAAGTGTCTTTGAAGCGGAACCAGGTGTTCAGCCGGAACATTCGCCCGTGGGCATTCACAGCTTCCATCACTTTTTTGCCTTCGCCGATGGTTCGGGTCATTGGTTTTTCGCACCAGATATCTTTCCCTGCCTTTGCAGCTTCCACCGACATGAGTCCGTGCCAGTGAGGCGGAGTGGCGATGTGCACAATATCTACTTCGGGCAAAGCAATCAGTTCCCTGAAATCGTGAAAGGTTTTCACCGAATAGTCAATCATGTTTTTAGCTCTGTCCAGATGCAGCTTTTCCACATCACAAATAGCAACCACGCGGGTTCCCTCATAGGGAATGTGTCCGCGCCCCATTCCCCCAACACCAATAATCCCCTTGGTGAGCTGATCCGATGGCGGCAGATAACCGTTGCCGCCCAGCACATGACGTGGCACGATGGTTATCCCGGCACCCGCAACCAGTGCGCTTTTTAAAAAACTTCTTCTTGAAGCCGGATTGTTTTTACTCATTATAATTACAGTTTAAAATTGTTTGTTGAAATTATCTTTTAAAATCGTTTTAACCTCATCCATCGAAATTTCTTTCCCCAACTCTTGCTGAATGGACGTTACGCCAAAAGTCAGCCCACAGGGATTGATATAGCTGAAATAACGCATATCTGTATTCACGTTCAGTGCAAATCCGTGCATGGTAACATAGCGGCTGACACGCACCCCGATGGCACAGATTTTTCGCGCGCGCGAAGGGTGATTTGCATCAATCCAAACTCCGGTGGCTTCTGGTTTCAAGGCTCCGGCTAAACCAAATTCTGCAATGGTGTCAATGATTGCCTTTTCCATCTTCTCGATGTATTCGCGAATCCCGATCTGATAGTATTCCAAATCAATAATGGGATATCCGACAAGTTGCCCCGGCCCGTGATAGGTGATATCCCCGCCCCGGTTAATTTTATAAAATGTCGCTTCAATTTTTTTCAGAAGATCCTCCTGTGCCAGCAGATTCTTTTCATCTCCGTTTTTGCCCAAAGTGTAAACATGGGGATGCTCAACCAATAAAACATGATTTTTTGCAGACGGCTTTTTAGTTGCACTCTTTTCCGCAACAATCTCTGAAAGTAATTTTTCCTGAAGATCCCAGACTTCTTTGTAATCCTTAAAGCCGATATCGTTGTAAGTAAATTGTACCATTGATCTAACAAATTTGAAATAAGAATAAGGTTTTGGTCACTATTTTAAATATTTCTATAAATCAAAAATATTAACCTCAAAAAAACATCTTCATCTTTCTCCTTCCCTTTTGGGGAAGGCTGGGATTGGGGCTTTTCCTTATGCATTCACATGCTGCTCGGCGCGGTATGAGCTTCTCACCAGCGGAGCGCTCTCCACAAATGAAAATCCTTTTTCAAGACCTATTTTGCGGTACTCAGCAAACATTCGTGGTTCAATATACTCCACAACCGGCATGTGCTGCGGGGTTGGCGCCAGATATTGCCCGATGGTCATCACCTTGCATCCGGCTTCGCGAAGATCGTCCATGGTTTGCAGCACCTCTTCGTAGGTTTCACCCAATCCAAGCATGATTCCCGACTTTGCAATTTTAAAGTTTTGTGCGATGTAACTAACCACATCGAGGCTTCGGCGGTACTTTGATGCAAACCGCACAAACGGGGTGAGCCGCTCGGTGGTTTCCAGATTGTGAGAAATCACATCAGGGCCGGCATCAATCACCTGCTGAATCAGCTCCGTTTTTCCGCGAAAATCGGGAATCAGCACTTCCAACCGGGTTCCGGGATTTACGCGTTTTACTTCCGTGATTGTTCTTGCCCATATTTCTGCACCCTGATCATCCAAGTCGTCGCGGTCAACAGATGTTATCACACAATGCTTCACCCCCATAACGCGAACCGACTCTGCCACCCGCTCCGGTTCTTTCAGATCGGGCGGTAGGGGGCTACCGCTCTTTACTGCACAAAATTTACAACGGCGCGTGCAAATATCACCAAGAATCATAAAAGTTGCAGTTCCGCGGCTCCAGCATTCGCCGATATTGGGACAGTTTCCGCTGGTGCATATTGTGTGAAGTTCATGTTTTTCAACCAGGTTTTTAACTTTTGAATAGTTTTCTCCTTTGGGCATCTTCATTTTCATCCAGTGAGGCAATCTCTGCCTTTCAGTCATCACATGTGCCATAATAAAAAAGTTTTGGGTAAAAATAACTCAAATTCTAAAACTAAAAAAACAGTTTTACTCTCATATTGTTATTTAACCTGCTAATTTTGCAATATGATTAAAAAGAATCAGAGATATATTACCCTCATTCTGCTGCTGAATTTCGTTTTTCAAACAGCTTTGGCACAAACGCAGCCAACCCGGCTGCAATCGACAACTCAGCTGGCTCTTTCCTATTACAACGCAAAGGATTTTGAGAAAGCAGCGCCTTTGCTGTATGAAGTTTACGAACTTTCAAAAAACAATTACTACTTCCGGCTTTATCTCACATCATTAATTGAACTGCAACGCTTTGAAGAGGCTGAAGCTCAGATAAAAAAAGAGATAAAAAAACTTCGAAGCCCCAGCCCCGAACTGCAAATCCACTGGGGATATCTGCTGAAAACACAAGGAAATAAAAAGGAAGCGGAGCAAAAATATACCGAAGCGCTGAATATGAGCTCTACGGATAGGCCCACTATTATGATGGTTGCAAATGCTTTCACCCAGTGGCAGGAGTTTGAATGGACCAAAAAGGTTTATCTGAAAGCCCGGCGGGAGAATTCCGAGGAGCATTTCAGCTATGAGCTGGCTCTGGCTTACATGTATCTGCGCGATTATGGGCAGATGATGGAAGAGTACCTCAACCTGATTGCTCACGATGAAAAGCAGCTTCAGCGCGTGGAAAGTGCTTTGTCGTCGGCAATGCGTATTGACGTGGATAACAGTCTGCGCACGAGTTTCAGAACGCAGGTTTTGAAGCGTATTCAGGCTGAACCTAATGTGATCGGCTATAACCGGCTGTTAATCTGGTTTTTCCTTCAGGAAAAACAGTTTGCCGGAGCGCTTCGCCAGTCAATTGCCTTGGACAAAAGAACCGGCGAAGAAGATATGCAGATTTATCAGTTGGGGCAAATGGCACTGAACAACAGTGTATTTAATGAAGCCGAACGCGCATTCAACTATCTGGTAGAAAAGGGTGAAAATGCACCTCTTTTCATTCCGGCAAACGAACAGAAAATTCATGCGGCATATCTGCGGTTCAAAAGTGATAACAACCAGTCGCGGGAAGAGGCGGAAAAATTGGCGGATATGTTTGAAAAAGGGCTGGAAACTTTAGGATATATAGCTGCAACCCTAAACTTGATTGGTGATTATGCCCACCTGCTCGCTTTTTACCTCGATGATTCGGAAAAAGCCATTTCGGTATTGCAAAAAGGATTGGAGATTCCGCGTCTGAGACCGGAACAATCGGGTATGCTGAAAACTGAAATGGCAGATATTTATATCTATGCCGGAGACCCATGGGAAGCTACGCTGCTCTACTCACAAGTGATTGAAAGTAACAAAAATAACCTGCTGGGAGATGAGGTTAAACTGAAAAAAGCGATGTTGGGATACTATATGGGCAATTTCGGCTGGGCAAAAGCTCAATTGGATGTTTTGAAGGCAAGCACTTCCAAATTCACCGCCAACGACGCCATGGAACTCTCCATGCTCATCGGGAATAATCTTAATCTCGACACCACGGCTGCTCCCCTGCAAATGTTTGCCCGCGCCGACCTGCTCTTTTTCCGGAATAAGGAAGCCCGGGCAATGACAACGCTCGACTCCATTGCAGAGATTTATCCCTACCACTCACTTATGGAAAATATCCTTCTGCGAAAAGCAAAAATTGAGATAGAACAGAATCGCTATGAATTGGCTGCTGAGTATCTTCAGGAAATCACCGAGAACCACAGCTACGGACTGTTGGCTGATAAAGCGCTGTTTATGTTAGCCGAACTGAACAACTACAATCTTGGGGAAAAGGAGAAGGCAAAGGAGCTTTACCGGCTGATGCTTACCCGCTATCCGGGCAGCGTATTTGTTGAGGAATCGCGCGAAAAATTCCGGGAGCTGCGCGAAACATATCCCGATATTAT
Organism: Mariniphaga sp.; assembly: GCA_040772505.1. Lineage (GTDB taxonomy): Bacteria > Bacteroidota > Bacteroidia > Bacteroidales > Prolixibacteraceae > Mariniphaga. Next base: position 62,407 of record JAXGYA010000001.1, read on the forward strand.
TACCAATCCGCAGGAAGAGCTGTTTTTAGATGAAACTGTTCCTGATGAAATCAACTGAAAAATCATATTTTTTTGCCGGACTCTCCGTATTGCTGTGGTCAACCGTTGCCACCTCCTTCAAGTTAGGACTGAGCGAACTCGATTATATTCAGCTTATCTTCTTTGCATCTGCCACCTCCGTGGTGGTGTTATTTTTCATTTTGCTCATTCAAGGGAAAGTAAAACTCCTGCTGGCGCAATCGCCCAAACAGATTGGTTATTCAGTGATGCTGGGCATTTTAAATCCGCTAATCTATTATTTGGTTTTGTTCAAAGCCTACTCGCTTTTGCCGGCGCAGCTGGCGCAGCCGCTTAACATGGTGTGGCCTATTGTGCTAACTATTCTGTCCGTTCCGCTTTTAGGCCAGAAAATCGGAAAATGGAGTTTTGCAGGGCTTTTCATAAGTTTTGCCGGCGTGGTGGTAATTTCTTCGCAGGGAGGATTAAGTGGTTTTAAAAACACCAGCCTAACTGGTGTGGTACTGGCATTGGGCAGTTCGGTTTTCTGGGCGGTTTACTGGATTTTGAATGTCCGCGACAAAAGAGATGGCGTTGTGAAACTGTTTCTGAATTTCCTGTTTGGACTTCTGTTTCTGACGGTGGTGATGTTCTTTTTTTCCGGGTTTGCGGTAACACCGGGAACCGGATTGTATGCAGCCGTTTATGTGGGAATTTTTGAAGTAGGAATCACCTATGTTTTTTGGATGAAAGCGCTGCAGCTGAGTGTAAACAATGCCAAAACCGGCAATCTGGTTTTTCTCACGCCGTTCCTTTCGCTCATTTTTATCCGTTTTATTTTGAAAGAGACGCTGTTCATCACTACCTTTATCGGATTGGCGCTGATTGTTGCAGGGATTTTCGCACAGCGGCTTGATAAAAAAAGTAAATTTTATGAGTAAACCCTTTAAAATATTGGGCATTGACCCCGGAACGGTTGTTACCGGCTACGGGCTGGTAGAGATCCGGAACAACCAGCCGGTGATTCTCACTATGGGAACCCTTGTTCCGGCAAAATTCTCGGACCACTACCAGCGGCTCAAACATCTGCATGAGCGGTCATTGCACCTCATCGAAGAATACCGCCCCGACGTGATGGCAATTGAAGCGCCTTTTTACGGCAAAAATGTCCAGTCCATGCTGAAGTTAGGACGCGGACAGGGCGTAATTATGGCAGCTGCGCTACACCACTCAGTGCCCATTCAGGAGTATGCTCCGCTGCTGGTGAAACAGTCCATCACCGGCATGGGAAGAGCCTCCAAAGAGCAGGTGAAGTATTTTCTGCAAAAAGTGTATCACCTCACTGACCTTGACCAGTCGTTGGACGCAACCGACGCAGTCGCCGTTGCCATCTGCCACTTTATCCAAAAAGACAAACCACGTTCAAAAAAAGCATACAAAGACTGGAGCGAATTTGTGAAAAAAAACCCGGGCAGGGTGAAATGAGAACAGAGCTAAAGACAAACAAATTGACCCGGAAAAATTAAAATATCCCGCCGCACAAAAATAAAATTCTTGCCTGCCCGCATTAGCTCCTTTCTTGCTGAATTTCAAAAATAAGTCACAAAATTTCACTAAAAACAACCAATACCGGCAGCACATCCGTAACAGACCGGTTTCATTGGTCTAAGCGCTGTTACACCGGCATCATACCACAAATTGCGAAATTGAAATAAACACCTCTTCCAGTTGTTTCGCAACCAGGGAATTGGGAGCAAATTCCACAATGCTTTTTTTGTTTATCATGGCTTCCACAACCTGTGGGTGGAATGGCAGCGAAGCAATTACCGGAATATTCCGGCTGCTGCAATAATTTTCAATTTCTTTTGAAACTTGAAAATTGAGATCATTTTTATTGATAATTACCCGGGTTTTGACACTAAATTTTTCTGTGATTTCAAGAGTTCTTTTTAAATCGTGCAAGCCCGAAATCGTTGGTTCTGTAACAACAATAACATAGTCAACACCAGTGATTGATGAAATTACGGCACAGCCGATTCCCGGAGGCCCATCAATAATAATGGTTTCCAGATTATGATTTTGTGCAATCTCTTTAGCTTTTTCACGAACCCGGCTAACTAATTTCCCGGAATTCTCCTCGCCCGGCGCAAGTTTCCCGTAAACCATTTTGCCGTTTCGGAAAGTTCCTGAATACATGCGGCTCTTATCGTTTTTCACCATTTCAATAGCTTCTTCGGGACAAACTCTGAAACAGAGCTGACAACCATCACAATAAATGTCATCCACTTCCACCAGATTTTCATCATTATAATCAAGCGCATCAAAACGGCAATAAGAAATACACAATCCGCAATTTGTGCATTTGTCATAATCAATCACCGCCAACTCCCCTGAAATATATATCTCTTCTTCCTCATGGGTTGGATCAAAAAGTATATGAAGATTTGCAGCATCCACATCGCAATCTGCCAGCACAACTTTTTTGTTCAAAGTGGCAAATGCCGCACTGATGGAGCTTTTGCCGGTTCCTCCCTTACCACTGATTACTGCTATTTCCATAATCTTCAACAATTTTTGCAAACATTTCTTCAAGCTGAATTTTAAATTCCGGTCGTTGCTGAGCCAATAGCCCACCATTGGAATAGATGCCGGCAATACTCTTTTCAAAGGGGATTTCCATGAAAAGCGGAATCCTGTTTTCCTTCAGATATTCATAGACATCTTCATTTCCCAAACCTGCCTTATTGATGACAACGCCATACTTCTTATTCATGCTGTTTAAGGTTTCTGCCGATTGCTTCAAATCGCTCAGACCAAAAGGTGTTGGTTCAGTGATGAGGATTACAAAGTCGGCAGAATAAACCGTATGGATGAAAGGACAGGAAGTTCCCGGCGGCGCATCCATGATGACAATGTCATAATTTTTTGCCGACTTAATTCCGGCTTTGATTATATTCACCGGAGAATATACTCCCACTCTTATTCTTGTTTCAATGATGTCGCTGTTTTCTAACACCTTATACCTGCTGACTTTTCCTAAAACCACATCCTTTTCACTGATTGCATCATCATCGCAGGCTACTAAACATGCGCCGCATCCGTGGCAAAGATCATCGATAACCTGAATGTGTTTTGTTTTCTGAACGAAAAAAATTGCATGATATGCACAGTATTCGTGACATCTCCCGCAATATGTGCATTGATCTACATCAATAACCGGAACTTTTTGAGTTACCTCAAAATCTTCATTAAGCTGTGTTTTGAAAAACATCAGGTCATTGGGCTCTTAAGCATCACAGTCGAGCAGACACAAAGCATGATTTTTATCGCTTAAAGAGTAAAAAAGGTTAGTTGACAACAGCGTTTTCCCCGTTCCTCCTTTGCCACTAGCCACTGCAATTTTCATGGCTGTGTCCTTTGTGATTGCAATAATTTGCTCTGAGTTCCAGCTTGTTATTCAGAAAATCTTCTACAAGCTCGCGTGCTGTTGCGATAGGTGCACCTACAAATGCATTGATATTCTGCTCATTAAAAAGATTGATTGCCTTTTCTCCCATACCGCCTGCAATCACATCAGTCACTCCAAACTCAGCAACCCAGCGAGGATATAGTCCCGGAACATGCCGGGGAGGGATAGCTTCGGTAATTTTAGTGATTTCATTGTTGGTTACTTCAACAATTGCAAATGCCTGGCAATGTCCGAAATGCCCGCACAGTACTCCATTCTCCAATGGAATTGCAAAAATTTTTTCCATCTGCTTTTTATTAGTTTTTTGAAATTTTATAAAAACATTTTAAAAAAAGTCGCCTCCCGGATTAATCAGAGGAGACGACTTTGCGAATTATTGACCTTTGCGAAAACGCTGATTATTACCAGGATTTCTCCAGCCTCCGGCACCTCTGCCTCTTCCACGGAAGCCTCTTCCGAAGAAATCAGCTCTTCCGGGTTCATTTTGAGAACAATTTCCCTTTCTTCTTCCGGTCATGGGTCCATTACCCACTGGTCCGGTCCCATCTAAATTTGGCATTTTAACCTCCTTTTTTAATGATTAAACAACTCTATTATCTCTTCAATGGTTTTTTTCTTCTTCATCAGAATCATCTGTATTTTCAAACTATCGAACAGAGATTTGATTTTCATGCCAAACTCTCCCGACACAACCTTTGAAATATCCCGCGAGGCAACTAATTGCACGGATGCCGGCCCGGCGCCGTCGGTTACATCAATATTCGGGTTTGGAATAAACTCGGTGGCTTTGGTTTCGGTGTCATAAATCACAAAATAGGCACACCGCCCAAACCTTGGGTCAATAGTTGATTGTAAATTATTTCCTGTTGAAGTGATGGCAACTCTCATTTTATCTTTTTTAATGTTTGATTGAATATCTCTTTCTTCTTCCGCTCATTTTATTTCCACATTTGGGACAAGTTTGCATATTGCAGGGAACTCCTCTTTGATGGGGCTGTTCAAATCCGCATTTTGAGCAAAAACAGTTGTTGTGTGAAATCTGAATCTCTTTTTCATCTTCATGGCGATGAATGTTCTTGCTGCCACACAGCGGACAGTCAGTTATCCCGGAAATCTTTTCAGGATTACTGAAATCGCAGCCGCAATGATTGCATTGATACCAATCGCTGTCGAAGTAAACTTTTCCGCCTTCAAATGTCAGAGGCAAACCTTCAATAATCGCCTTTGCAATTTTCTGACGCGCTGAACCAAAAATCCGGGTGAAAGTCGGGCGCGAAATGCCCATCATTACCGATGCCTCATGATGGTTATGCAAATCATAATCGCACAGGCGTATGGCTTCGTATTCATCATAAAACAACACAACCGATTTGCCAGCAGGAACTTTGTCGTTTTTGTCGAACGGCTTGAACCCTTTAACTGCTGGAGGATTAAGTACTTTTCGTATTCTGCGAATGCGTCTGCTCATATAACTTTCTTTTTGTTCATTGCAAAGTTAGTGAACTTTTGTTCATTGAGCAAGCACTTTTCAAGAAAAATTTAATTTTTTTATATCTGCCAAAAGAAAATCAGGAATAAAAAAAATCCGGCAGCTCAACAGCACACCGGATTCTCCGTGCATTTCCATACTTCTATTTACAACATAGCAAAAATGCCGGAAGTTCCGGCATTAGGCTGATCCGGGTGTTTAATGCCCGGCGGTGAAAAACAGTTAAATTTCTTCGGTATCCACAACTTTTGCCAGCAGGTCGGCATAAGGAATCATCAGCAGGTTGCGCCCTTCATATTCCAGCTCGGTGCCCGAAAACTTTTTGTAAAGCACCAGCTCGCCCACGCTGATTAGGGGATTTTCGATATTCCCGATTGCAATAACTTTGGCAACCTGCGGTCTTTCCTTGGCAGTGTCGGGAATAATCAGTCCGGATGCTGTGCGCTGTTCACCAGCTTCCTCCAGCAGTTCGAGAATAACGTTGTCATTTAATGGCTGTAACTCTTTCATAACAATTCTATTTTTATAATTTATATTTATTGAATTCCCAAAAGTGAATTGATTTTGTTTTTGTCAAATCCAACAATAATTTGCCCATCAATATCGGTTTGCGGCACTCCCCGCTGTCCGCTGCGCCGCACCATCTGCTCGGCAGCTTCCTGATTCTGGGAAACATCAACTTCCGTAAAACGGATATTGCTGGCTTTGAGATGGTTTTTCAAAACATTACACCACGAGCAACTTGGCGTTGAATAGAGAGTAACCCGTTTCTGCTTCGTCTCCTCTTTTTTGAAAACCGGATGAAAATAGGATTCTTCAAAAAGAGAAATGTAATAAGCGGGATCATTACACCCTTTCACTACATTGATAAAACGTTCACCCTCAAAGATAAGCAATGAGGGTGAACTGGTTATATTATAGTGTGTATGAATGTCGCGAACAGTGGAAACATCAGCCACCAAAACATTAACTTTTTCAAATTTTTTAGCAGCTGACAAAATATTCTGAAGGCTGCACTCGCCCTGACCTGAATTTGATTTATAAAGAAGAACATAGTTCTTGCTCGCTTTCTCCATAAGCTGGAGCATCTGTTTGTGTGAACTGATATTTAATACGGCCATTTTCTCAATTTTTCGGGAGATGGAATCAATTTATGTGCCACTGCACAAACTGACACAACTGCCACATAACCGGTATGACAATATTTCAGTATTTAGGACTTCCGTTTGAAATAAAACAGTAAGCGAACGTCATATCAGCGGTTCTCAACCGCTGCTGTCAGCCGGATGAAATCTGCAACGGATAGTTGCTCGGGACGCTTTTCGGCATATTCCTCCGGTATCTCCAGCTCCAGTTCGCGCAATGAATTTCGGAGCATTTTCCGCCGTTTTCCGAATGCTGCCTTCACTATGCGAAAAAACAGAACTTCATCGCATGGCAATTTTTCCACGCCATTGCGTTGCAGCCGGATTACGGCAGATTTCACTTTTGGCGGAGGAATAAACACATGCTCGGAAACCGTAAACAAATAATCTATAGTGTAAAACGCACCTAACAAGACGCTTAAAATCCCGTAAGTTTTTGTGCCGGGGCCGGCGCTCAGCCGTTCGGCAACTTCCTTTTGCACCATGCAAACCACCTCAGGCACCCGGTTTCTCCATTCCAGAATCCGAAAAAAAATCTGTGACGATATATTGTAGGGAAAGTTACCAATTATGCTAAACTTCTCGGGCATTTCATTCCCGTCCCATTTCAGAAAGTTGTGAAGATATATTTTTTGCTTCAGCTCCTGAAAATGCTTTTGCAAATACTCCACCGATTCCGGGTCGATTTCCACGGCATGAACATCAAGTTCCCCCCGCTGCAAAAGAAAACGGGTAAGCACTCCCATCCCGGGACCCACTTCCAGCACTGCGGATGGCTCTGCTCCAAGGCTGTCAACAATTTTTCGGGCAATGTTCAGGTCTTTCAGAAAATGCTGTCCCAACTTCTTTTTTGGTCTGACGCTATCCATGATTTTGTATTTCATTCATTTCAACCAACTTTAGCCTAATAACCAAACAAATTTATATTTTTGTGTACTGTAAATTGGTTTCCGGTTTTCTTTTTTCAGTTCCGAAATTAGTTAAAATAAAGGTACTGTGAGCAAAGAAAAGTTATTAAACAAAAAGATATATTTTGAATAAAGTTTTAAAAAAAGCTATCCAGTTTCTGATATTTTTTGCTATCGGTGCATTTATCTTCTGGCTGGTATATAAGGATCAGGACATTGAGCGCATCAAGTCTGTTCTCAAAAACGATGTTAACTATTTCTGGATTTTCATTTCCGTCATCATCGGGTTGCTTAGCCACATAAGTCGCACGGTTCGCTGGCGAATTATGATCAAGCCCATCGGGCACAGGCCCAGTTTCATTAACACATTTCTGGCAGTTATGATTGGCTATCTGATGAATCTCGCTTTCCCCCGAATGGGGGAAATTTCACGTTGCGGGGTGATGGCACGCTATGAAAAATTATCATTCACCAAGCTTTTGGGAACCGTTGTGTCAGAGCGGGTAGTGGATATGATTTCCCTACTTCTTCTGCTGCTCATTGTTGTTATTTCACAATTTGGAAAAATATTGGAGTTTCTGTATAAAAATCCGGAAATTGAAAATAGACTACTGGGAATTGTCTCGTCTCCTGTACTTATTATCGGAATATTATTATTCATAATTTTCGTTTTTATTTTTAGGAAAACACTGAAGAATACAACTTTATACAAAAAGGTGGTTGCGGTTCTGATAAACCTGAAATATGGGATAATTTCCATCCGTTCGATTGAAAAAAAGGGTTGGTTTCTGTTTCATTCGGTTGCCATCTGGGTGCTCTATTACCTGATGCTGTATGTTGTGTTTTTTGCGTTTGATTTCACTCGAAATCTCCCGTTTGTTGCCGGATTAACAACGTTTGTGCTTGCCAGTTTCGGAATGGTTGCCCCGGTGCAAGGAGGAATCGGAACGTGGCATTTCATGGCTATCGAATCGCTGGCGCTCTATGGCGTTGCCAAGGTGAACGGGGTGGTTTTTGCCTTTGTTGCCCATGGCACTATGACCGCAATGATTATTATATTGGGCATAATATCACTGCTGGTTTTGCCGTTTGCCAACCGCAGGAACAACGGGAAAATGGATGAAACTCTCCCTGAAACTGAATTAACCGGAGTATTAAAATGAATACGGAACTGTTTATTGCGCGCAGGCTTTTCTTCGGAGAAAGCGACAAAACCTTTCTCTCGCATAAAATTATACGCATTGCGTTAGTTGCCATAGCGCTGGGACTCACAGTAATGATTATTTCCGTTGCTGTGGTAACCGGTTTTAAGAATGAAATTCGCAATAAGGTAATTGGCTTTGGCTCTCATATTCAGATTGTAAACTTTGATTCAAACAACTCTTACGAAACGCGTCCAATACCAAAAACACAGGCTTTCATTCCCAAGCTGGAAAACCTGCCGGGTGTGCAGAAACTTCAGGTTTTTGCCACCAAGCCGGGAATGATTAAAACTGATGAATATATTCAGGGCATTGTTTTCAAAGGGGTTGACACAGGTTACGACTGGAGTTTTTTTGAACAGAACCTGACAGAGGGGAAGCTGCCGGCAATTAACGATTCAGTGCGCTCCAATGAAATACTGATTTCGGAGCAGGTCTCAAAACTTCTTGAAGTCGTGGTGGGGGAACGGGTTGTGCTCTTTTTTGTGAATGAAGACGAAAATAATCCGCGCATGCTGCAGCTCACGGTTTGCGGACTCTACAAAACAAGTCTTGATGAGTTTGACAACCTGTTTGTGCTGGGCGACTTGCAGCAGGTGCAACGGCTGAACAACTGGACTGCCGGGCAGATCAGCGGTTTTGAAATTGTGATTTCCGACTTTCACCGGATTGACGAAATTGAGCAAAATGTGCGAAACATAGTCCTCGATTACCGAATCGATAAAGATGCAATTTTGCGCACTACCAATATCACACGCGAGTATCCGCAAATTTTCGACTGGCTCTCCGTTCTCGACATGAATGTGTGGATTATTCTGATACTGATGGCTGTTGTGGCAGGATTCAATATGGTTTCCGGATTGCTGGTGCTCATTCTTGAGCGCAGCAGGATGATTGGTGTGCTGAAAGCTTTGGGAAGTCCCAACTGGAGTGTGCGCAGGATTTTTCTCTACCTTGCCGTTTTTCTCACTTCACGCGGAATGATTTGGGGAAATGCCATCGGCATTGCCTTTATCTTTTTACAGAAATATTTCAAAATTCTCAAGCTGAATCCTGCAACCTACTATGTGGACTTTGTGCCGGTAAATTTCTCACCGGTTCATCTGCTTTTGTTGAATATTGGCGCCATCACTGCCACCACGCTGATGCTGGTTATGCCCAGCTATCTGGTAAGTAAAATTTCACCCGAAAAAACAATCCGCTTCGATTAATCCTTAAAAAATGCCAATCACTGCTGAATTGATAAAAAAAGCCCTCTCGGGTGATTTGCGCGGAACGGCGTCACACCAGAAAATGATGCCGGACAACCGGAAGCTCCGTGCCACACACAGTGATAAAAAGCGGCTGAAACCCAGCAGTGTTTTGCTTTTGCTTTATGCCGAAGAAGATGAGCTGTTTACCTGCCTTATCAAAAGACCGGCAACCATGAAACACCATGCCGGGCAGGTAGCATTTCCGGGCGGAAAAATTGAGCCGGGTGAAACTCCCGTCGATACTGCCCTCAGAGAAACATGGGAAGAGATTGGGGTGCCGCCGGAAAAAATTGAAGTATTAGGCACGCTCTCCGAACTGTTTGTCGATGTAAGCGGATTTCTCATCCGCCCGATCGTCGGGTGGTTAGACGAAAAACCGGCTTTAAAAATCAACCCTGCAGAAGTGGAGAAAACAATACTTTTCCCGCTGATGAAATTCAGTAATAACCTTGATGAAACCGAGCTGGAGACCACATCAGGCACATTGAAAGTGCCCTGCTTTCATTATGAGGGAGAAGTTGTTTGGGGAGCAACAGCCATGATTCTTGCCGAATTTTATGATGCAGTGCAGGATGCAATCACCCGGGAATAAGATTCTGATAATGCCTGTAAGTGGTAATTACCTCATCGACAAAATAAAATGTATCATCATAAACCTGGTTCGTGCGAATTACAGAATCCTCTGGAGCTGCTTCCGCAGATTTTTTTCTCAAAAAATAGTCCACATTGTTTTTCCAGATTTGTTGATTTTTCCCATTCTCCGCTGCCTGGTGCTGTGCTTTCTGCACCCGTCCAAGCCCGATATTGTATGCAGCCAACACAAAATTGATTCTCTCCGCAGAATCTTTAACCGTTTCTTTGAACTGCCGGTCAAGCCAGCTTAACAACAAAGCACCTCCCTCAATATTCTGCTGAACATTATAAATATCTTCTATACCAATAAATTCAGCCGTTTCAGGCATCAGCTGCATCAATCCCACAGCTCCAAGGAATGATTCCGAATCGGGATCGAACCGGGATTCGTGATACATAATCGCCGCAATGAGCCTCCAGTCCCACGCTTGTTTTGCTGCTGCATGTTTAATGATGCTGTCGTATTGAGATATTCCGCCATCAAAAATGGTATTAAACTCCCGCCTGAACCGGCCTGACGTATAAGGATTTTTAAAATAAACCGTGTAAATTTTTCTGTATTCTTCCGTCTGAATAAAGTTTTCAATCCAGTGATTCAGGAAATCTGCCCATTCTTTTGAGCCGCTCCGCACAGCCCATGAAATATTTATTGGCAGGCTGATTTTTAGCGAAACATCAAGGTTAGAATAATAGGAACGGTTCAGTAAAGCGATATTTTCATTACACACCGTATAATCAATTTTTCCCCGTGCAACTAACGAAATCAGTTTTTCTGTCCCATTCACCGAATCCTCCACAATTTCAACGGGATATCCTATAGATTGGGAAAAATCGGTTATCCGCCTGAAATAATTTGAATTTTGCTGAACGTGGATTATTTTCCCGGCTAAATCTGAAGTCTTTGAAATAAATGCTGAAGTGCCGCTTCCTGCCAAACGATCTCTTTGCACCAGAACCTGCCGGGTTTGAAAAAACGGGAAGGTGAAAACGATTTCCGGTTTCTTGTCGCGCACAACGGCAAGGTCTTTGGCAACTAAGTCAAAACGTCCGCTAATCAACCCTTCACAGGATTCGTCCATATTGTTGACTGCTGAAATTTCGGGTCTCACACCCAATTCCTTACACAGAGCCAATATCAGCTCATACTGGTATCCTTTTGGTCTTCCATGGTAAAGAAAATAATCTGTGGAATTGCAATCGGTAACTACTTTCAGGACTCCTGATTTGCGAATACGCTGGAGGTCAGAGGTTTTTTCCAAATCCGACTCATCCTCTAATCTCTTGTCACAAACACAAATCAGCAGCGAGACCAGAAAAGCTGCAAGCAGAGCAAATTTCAGAGGCACTTTATATTTTCCCAAACGAAACATCAGTCATAAAAAACCCAGTTAACACCCAATCTGAAAGTTCTCCGGTTCATCGGATAACCCGGGGCGGTATAATACTCCTGCTTAAGGAATTCGGTACCGACATTCATCATCTTAAAAAATACTTTTGTCCGTTTTAACTTCAAGTTGGCATAAACATCAATGATAGGAAAATTACCGGTTTTCTGCTCATCCTGCAGATAAAACATACCCGTTGCCGGGTGATATGCATCCGCAAAGAATGCGGTATTATATCTTGCATCAATCCCTAATTGGGTATGAAGCACCTTTGAAATCACAAACCGGTACCATGTGGAAACAAACGCAGAAAAATCAGGCAAATGGATAATATTTGTATTGGATGGTTTTTGCCACAGCAATCTTGTCCGGAAATTAAAATTTCTGTAATTGAAATCCTTGTCCGCATAAGCTGACAGAACAAGCAGCTGCCCGCCAAACTGAGAAGGCACCGCCTCACGGTTGTTGTAGATATAATTGTTGAGAATGGCATAATTGGCATTTAGCTCAAATCTGCGCCGGGGAAACTTGAGGCTCCCGTTAACAACCATGCGCTGTTCCATTCCCAGATTTTGCTCCCACTGAATTCGCTTTGAAGAGAACTCTTCCTGAAAAAAGTCGGGCACAAGATTTAAAATTTTCCCTTTAACAGTCAGCGCTGCCAGCGAATCGCCAAAAAACGTCAATGGTTTGGAAATAGCCCCCGAAAGCTCAGTTTGCCCGGCATTTCTTCCTAAAAAGAAAATACGCCCGCCAAAATTCCATGTCCAGAAATTTCCGCTCTCCCTGAAAATTCCTCCGCCGGCATATACGTTGGAATATTTTTTTACGCGTGGATAATAACCTACTGCCGGGTCGGGCAAAGTTGCACGAACAAATTCCTGACCGATAAATGCCCGTTTTCCAAAACTGGTTTTTCGCTCGGGATTTTCATAATGCTTCAGTTGAAACAAGTTTCTTATTTTTTTAAAACGGATGGAGTCTTTGAAGTAGTCATCACCATAGTAGGTGTGCTGGAAAAAGGTGTTGGTGGAATCTTCCTCATCTATGTAGCTTTTTCTATGACCTTGATATTCAAAAGAATAAATTACTCCGACTAAAGGTTTAAATATTTTTGGAGTTGATTCCTCTTCATCATCACCCGGCTCCTCTGTTTCATCCGCTTCAATGTCACTTACTACGTATTTTCCCAAACGGTATTCTCCGGTAGCAAATATGTATGTGCTTCCAAATTCTGAGCGCACTTCACTCAGGTTCACATCCAGAAAATCGGTGTCGGGTTCGCCCAGTAAATCGGCATTGGCGGTCAGTCCGCCATTTTCATTATTCTGAATGCTGTTGCTGATAAACCCGCCGTGAATACTCAGCTTGTCCTTGTTGTATGAAGAGTAGAGGGTAACAAAGTTATTTTTCGATTCCTGATTTTTATATTGCCCGGCAGAACGTGCCTGATCAAATCTGAAAGTGAAGTTGAGCCAGGGATTTACATTCTGGGAATGCAGCACATTGAACCGGGTTTCGTTTTTCCTGGTGCGGTGTTCGCTTTGCGTAAAATCCATCACAGTGTAGGGTGTGCGGGTATTAAAATATTGCACTTTTTGCGGAGTTAACAGGTAGGCTTCCCGGGTCTGAAGAAAATAAAAATCAATTCCGGGATTGCGGTTAAAAAAATTGTTGTCTAAATAGGGAGTGGCATAATTCCCAAGATGTGAGGCTGTTATTGTATTTTTATAGACCGGATGAAAGATATGTGAATAGTCTTGTAGAGTATCCAGTTTTACAGAATCTTTGAAAGCTCCGTATCCGTCAAGTTTCCACAGCTTTATGCCAGGCTGAACATCCTTTTTTTCCTGATGGCTGCCAGAGGTTTGAAGTTCAGGAAGCGCATCCTGTCCTCCGGCGCCCTGCAACTGCGGTCTGCCCTGACCGTAAATCAGCCCCGGCAAAAACAACCAGAAAAGAAATAAAAAATTACGAAGCATTAATTTGTGCATACCATTGTACAAAAGCTGGACAAAACTATAAAAAGCAGACAAACAGGAAACAAAACCAGATACTTTTCGGCAAAATTAACAGGTTTGCCCGTCTTTTAGTGCCGGAAAATTAAAATAACCCCTTGAAATCTTTTCTATGCTAAAGTTTACCAATAAATTCGGGAAGCGTCACGGAGGCATCGCCCTGAATAATCCAGACTCCGCTCTTTTTTCTGTATATCGGATTATCCACTCCGGAATATCCGGGCTTCAAATCATAATTGAAAATGAGAATGTTTTTGCATTGGTCCACATTCAAAATGGGCATTCCATAAATTGGCGTCCCTTCGGCGCTTCGCGCTGCGGGATTCAAAACATCGTTTGCACCAACAACAATGGTTACATCTGTTTCTTCAAACTCTTCATTGATATCGTCCATTTCATACACATCTTCAAATGGAACGCCGGCTTCAATCAGCAAAACATCCATGTGTCCGGGCATGCGCCCTGCAACGGGATGAACGGCATATTTAACGGTTGCGCCGCCGGATGTCAGTTTCTGAGCCAGATTTTTAACCAGATGTTGTGCTTGTGCCAGCGCCATACCGTATCCCGGAACGATAATTACACTTTTTGCAGATTTTACAACTTCCACATAATTTACGTTAGCAGATTTTTGAGTTTCATCTTTTTCAACCTCCGTTTCTTTCGCTCCATTTTCAACATGCTTCTCCTGAGTTGATGTTTTCCCCAGCAAAATATCGGCAAGACTGCGGTTCATCGCCCTGCACATGATTTGTGTCAGAAAAAGACCCGAAGCACCAACAATTCCCCCCACTGCAACAAGCAAAATATCAGTGACGGCAAACCCTGCAATAGCAGCTGCCAATCCGCTGAAACTGTTCAGCAGCGAGATGGTGATGGGCATATCTGCCCCACCGACACGAACCGAAAAAACCACGCCGAAGGCAGCGGAAAAAACAACCATGACAGCTAATAAAACAGAAACGGAAACGATTTGAAAAAATCCTCCTGAAAAGATTGAAACCAGCAATACCAGCAGCAGGCTGCCTGCCAGAAGCTGGTGTGTCGGGAGAATTACAGGCTTCTGGGGAAAAACCTTATGAAGTTTTCCTGCTGCCACAACACTTCCAAAAAATGTGACTGTTCCAATCACAACAGCAAGAGAGGCGGTAAATTTTTCAAACATATCAACATGATGATATAATCTTACCAATGCAAACGAAGCAACAATTGCTGAAGCTGCGCCGCCAATTCCGTTGAGAATCGCCACAAGCTGAGGCATCTGAATCATTTTCACCCGTTTTGCTACAATCAGTCCGACAATTAAACCGGCAGCTATTCCCGGATAAATCAGCCAGACAGGTAAAATATCCTTTTTTATCAGTGTGATGATAATCCCCAGCGCAATGGCAATTGCACTAATTTGATTCCCTGTTTTTGCAGTTTCGACTCTACTCATAAAATGAATTCCTGCCAAAACACCCATCACCAGAATTACACAGATGATGTAATATACCGGATCGGATAAAAGTGCCGCCGTTGAGAAGCTCAAAATTAGGTCAGTTCTCATTCTGCTCATCCTCCTTTTTACCAAACATTTTTAGCATACGGTTAGTAACTGCAAACCCGCCCGCCACATTAATCATGGCTAAAATAATTGCCAGAGTACCAAAAATGTACCCGACAACCGGATTTGAACCTGAAAGTGCTGCCGCTGTGGCAAGCAGTGCCCCGATGATGGTCACTCCCGACAGGGCATTCATTCCCGACATGAGCGGGGTATGCAGCCGCGCCGGCACATTGTTGATAAGCAAGTAGCCAACAACCGTGGCAATAACAAAAATTATCAATAAGGCGTACTGAATAAATTCCATAGTTTTTTAAATTTAAGTAAAATTAAACCGGCTCTATTTCAACTCCATTGCCTCCAAAGTCCCTTCATGCACAATTTTACCGTTTTGGGTTACAATGATTGACGAGACAATTTCATCCGACATATTTAAAAAGATTTTTCCCTCTTTTATGAGATAATCCAGCAGATTATAAATATTTCTTGAAAACATGATGGTTGAGCTGGTGGACAACATTCCCGGAATATTTTTAATGCCCTGAATTATCACACGATGCTTTGTTTCAACAGCTCCGGGAGTTGTAATCTCACAGTTGCCTCCCTGGTCAATAGAAATATCCACGATGACACTTCCCGGTTGCATCTCTTTTACCATATCTTCGGTAATTAAAACCGGCGCTACCCTCCCCTGCACCAGAGCAGAGCAGAAAACGATGTCCGATTTGATTATGGTCTCTTTCAGGCGTTTGCGCTCAACCTTCAGCCACTCATCAGAAAGCTGATTGGCGTGCAATCCATCGGCACTGACGGCAATATCTTCTGGAACTCCGGTATCCACAACGATAGCGCCCAACGATACGGCATTGCGGTTAGCTTCCGGGCGAATATCCGCAGAGTAAACTGTTGCTCCAAGTCCCTTGGCAGTTGCCAGGGCACGCAATCCGGCAACTCCCGTTCCGATTACAAACACGGTTGCAGGCTTCAGCCTTCCCACTGCACTTGTTACGAACGGAACAAACTTGCTGATGTCGTTAATTCCCATAATCATTCCCTTATAACCGGCGCATGCACTCATGGAAGAGAGCGCATCCATGGTTTGTGCACGACTGATGCGTGGCACGCTGTCGAGAGTCAGCCCAATGATTCCTCTTGCAGCCATGTGTCTGACCATTTCGTGATTAGCCGGCGATGCCGGATGAAGAAATGTGATCAAATACTGCCCTTCATGCATCATGTCCAGCTCGTGTCTGTTCTTTTCGGTATTGAAGAGCGGCTCCTTTACCTTTAAAATTACATTCGCACGCGCAAAAACTTCTTCCGCATCCTGAACAAGTTCGGCACCAGCCTCCTCATATGCTTCATCCATATAGTGGGAACCCATGCCGGCGCCCTTTTCAAACAAAACGGAAAAACCTTTTTCCACCATTTTTTTTACGGTCTCAGGTATTGCTGCTACCCGGTTTTCTCCCTGCATTATCTCTTTTGGCACTCCAATTATCATAATAGCTTTTTTTAAATGTGATGAACAAAAATAAACACTTTTGCCTTACAAAAAGAAGCTAAGTTAAACAAATTCAGGTTATTTGCGTTAATCTGGGGAACAGATATCAGCTGACCGGCAAACCGGAAGTTGATATAATAATTAAATATGAAATTGAAATTTTTCAATCCCTGTTTATTTCAAATTGTTACTTGTATATTTAGCCGCTAAAATTTTTTCTATTATGCCGGGAGTATCAGACAGAGGAAGGGCTATGCCCGATTCACCAATACGGAAATTGGCTCCGCTTGCCGAACAGGCTAAACAGCGGGGAGTAAAAGTTTATCATCTAAACATTGGTCAACCAGATTTGCCCACTCCTCCCGAAGCGCTGGCGGCGATTAAAAACATAGACCGAACAATTCTTGAATATTCACCCAGTGAAGGGATTTTTTCATTTCGCCAAAAGCTGGTCAAGTATTACCACAAGTTCAACATCAATGTGGATGTTGACGATATCATCATTACCACAGGAGGAAGCGAAGCGGTAACTTTTGCTTTTATGAGCTGCCTCGATCCTGGGGATGAAATTATTGTCCCGGAGCCGGCATATGCCAACTACACCGCATTTGCCATTGTTGCAGGAGCTGTCATCAAGTCCATTCCGGCAAGCATAGATGATGGATTTGCCCTGCCGCCCGTTGAGGAGTTTGAAAAGCTAATTACTTCAAAAACAAAGGGGATAATGATCTGCAATCCCAATAATCCTACAGGCTACCTATACACCAGCGAAGAGATGAATAAAATTCGTGATCTGGTTAAAAAATATGATTTATTTCTGTTTTCGGATGAGGTTTACCGTGAATTTTGCTACACTGGCTCGCCCTACATCTCGGCGTTTCACCTTGAAGGAATTGAGCAAAACGTGGTGTTGATTGATTCAGTGTCAAAGCGGTACAGCGAATGTGGATTGCGGATTGGAGCTTTAATTACCAAAAATAAGGAGGTTAAGCGCAATGTAATCAAGTTTTGCCAGGCACGCCTCAGCCCTCCCTTAGTTGGACAGATTGCTGCCGAAGCCTCATTGGATGCCGACCCGGCATATATGCTGAACAATTATAATGAATATGTAAACAGGCGTAAATTTCTGATTGACGGATTAAACCGCATTGAGGGGGTCTATTCGCCCATCCCGATGGGCGCTTTTTATACCGTCGCACGGCTGCCGGTAAAAAATGCCGATGATTTTTGCTCTTGGCTGCTGTCCGATTTTGAATATGAAGGGCAAACCCTCTTTCTGGCACCCGCTTCCGGTTTTTATACCGCTCCCGGTATGGGTACGGATGAAGTGCGTATAGCCTATGTGTTGAAAAAAGAAGACCTTGCCGTCTGTTTGAAAATATTGGATGAAGCGCTGAAAGTTTATCCGGGAAGAAAAGTCCCGTATTCAGCTACAGTTGAGGAAACTGTTTAAATATTGCCAAAAACAAAGAAGCCGGTCTGTTACGAATGTGCTGCCGTTATTATTTCATGCTTTTAATCCGCTGCATCGCCTCAATGGTGCTTTCACGGTCGGCAAAAGCAGAAAAGCGGAAATAACCTTCACCGGCAGGACCAAATCCTGAACCGGGAGTTCCCACAACGTTTGCTTCACTGAGCACCTTGTCAAAAAACTCCCAGGAGTTCATGCCGTCTCTGGTTTTTACCCAAATGTAAGGTGCGTTCACTCCGCCGTAAACTTCATAATCCTGTTCCAAAAGACTCTCTTTCATAATGCGTGCATTTTCAAGGTAATATGAGATCACCTCTGCAATCTCCTTTTTCCCTTCAGGCGTATAAATTGCTGCTGCTGCCTTTTGCACGGGATAGGAAACCCCGTTAAATTTGGTTGTTTGCCTGCGGTTCCACAGCGGCTTCACCGGATGAGCCTTTCCTGCCGAATCGTAAGCCATCAATTCACGAGGAACCACGGTAAATGCACACCGTGTTCCGGTGAAACCGGCAGTTTTGGAAAAACTGCGGAATTCAATGGCAACTTCTTTCGCACCCTCAATTTCATAAATCGAATGGGGAATCTCCTCCTCAGTTATAAATGCCTCGTATGCAGCATCATATAGAATGATACTTCTATTTTTGCGTGCATAATCCACCCACTTCTTCAACTCTTCTTTGGTTGCTACTGCCCCCGTGGGATTATTTGGAAAGCAAAGAAAAATTAAATCGGGTGTCTCTTCCGGGAATTCAGGAATAAATCCATTTTCCTTTGTGCAGGGCATATAAATAATTCCTTTGTAGTATCCAGAGTCAAAACCATCGGTTTTGCCCGACATAACCGTAGTGTCGGCATAAACCGGATAAACCGGATCGCAAATTCCAACTTTATTGTCGTGACCGAAAATTTCCTGAATATTCCCGGTGTCGCATTTTGAACCGTCTGAAATAAAAATATCATCTGCCGGAATATCTATACCCCGCTTCTGATAATCATTTTCTGCAATTACTTCTCTCAAAAATGCATAGCCCTGCTCCGGTCCGTAACCCCTGAAAGTATCAGCATGTGCCATTTCATCCACACCTTCGTGAAAAGCTTTCGTAACGCTTGCCACAAGCGGTCTTGTCACATCCCCGATGCCCATGCGAATCACTTTCTTACCGGGATTCGCAGCCACAAAAGCGCTAACCCTTCTCCCTATTTCCGGGAAGAGATATCCCGCCTGAAGCTTCAAGTAATTTTCATTAATTTTTGCCATATTTTCCAATAATTATAAACAGTTGAGTTAAACCACAAAGAATATTTCACTGCATTATCTGTGTAAAACAACTATTTAGGTGCATTTGTGTAACTTTCACAAAATTAAGAATAAAATGATGCGTACAGGAATTATCGCCTCAGGTCCCGGAAAATTGACTGATGTTTAATACTTTTGTAAAATAAAAACGGTTATCATGCAAAATTCATTTGTAAAATCCCATGGACTGGGGAATGACTATATTGTTTTAAATCAGGATAAAATAAGTTTTAAACTTACTGAAAATGCAATCCGTAAGATTTGTGATGTACATTTTGGAATCGGTTCGGACGGAATTTTACTGAAAGTGCCTTCATCCAAAGCTAATTTTGGTTTGCGCATTCTGAATCCCGACGGGTCGGAAGCAGAGAAAAGCGGAAACGGACTGCGGATTTTTGCCAAATACCTTTATGACTATCAGCATTCCAAAACCAGAAAATTCACCATTGAAACTCCCGGTGGCATGGTTCAGGCTGAAATTATCAAAGAGAAAAATGGCAAGGCGAAAACAGTGAAAGTGGATATGGGCAAAGCAATTTTCAGCTCAGCTCAGATTCCGGTAAACTGTGAAAAAGAGGAGTGCATTGGTGAAACGCTTCATCTGGAATACCGTGATTATGTGATGAACTGTGTGTCGGTAGGAAATCCGCACTGCGTGATTTTCACAGACAATCTCGATGAAGAAGAGGTGAAGGTTTTCGGTCATCAAATTGAAAATCATCCTGCTTTCCCAAACCGTATCAACGTTCAGTTTGCCAAAGTAATTTCACCAACAGAGGTGGAAATAATGATTTGGGAACGTGGCGCCGGCTGGACGCTTGCTTCGGGGAGTTCTTCATGTGCCGTGGCGGCGGTTGCAGTTAAAAAGGGTTTAACCCAAAAATACTTAACCGTGAAAATGCCCGGAGGAGAATTGAAAATCGAAATTGAAGAACAGTGGGATATTCGCATGACCGGAGATGTGAGTGAAATTGCAAACGGTTTTCTGAGCCGCGAACTGGTGGCTGAATTAACGGATTCGCAGTAAATTCATTAATTATCTGATAAATAAACCTCAATATTATTTGGAATTATTCCACATAACTTTTCTATAATGTACATTTGTGTCAAACGACAAGAATTCAGATAAACATGGCTGAAAAATCAATTCCTTTTTCAAAAGAATTCATTGAAAAAATCATTGAAGAGTTTCCTACACCTTTTCACATTTATGATGAAAGGGCTATCCGGGAAAATGCCCGGAGATTTAAAAAAGCCTTTGACTGGAACAAAGGATTTAAAGAGTATTTTGCAATAAAAGCCACCCCCAATCCCTACATCATGAAAGTGTTGAGGGAGGAAGGTTTTGGCATTGACTGCAGTTCGGAAGCTGAACTTGAACTGGCTGCAAGGGTTGGCATGAGCGGAGAAGAAATCATGCTCACTTCAAACGCTACACCTGCTTCGGAGTTTATTGCAGCCAGAAAACTGGGGGCAATCATCAACCTGGATGATATTTCCCACATCGAATATCTGGAACGCCACGCCGGCTTGCCGGAAACCATCTGCATGCGCTACAATCCCGGAAATTTAAAGCAGGGAAACCTGATAATCGGGCATCCGGAAGAAGCCAAATACGGTTTCACCCGTGAGCAGATTATTGAAGGCTACACTATATTGAAAAACAAAGGAGTGAAACATTTCGGCATTCACACCATGGTGGCTTCCAACGAGCTTGACCCCGGATATTTTATCGAAACAGCCGAAGTGCTTTTCGATCTGATTGCAGAAATATATGAAAAAACCGGCGTGAAAATCAGTTTTGCAAATCTTGGCGGCGGTGTTGGAATACCTTACAAACCCGGACAAAAGGCTGTGGATTTGGAATATGTCAGCGCCGGTATTAAAAAACTGTATCACGAAAAAATTGAAGAAAACGGACTGGCACCACTGAAAATATTTTTTGAGCTTGGCAGAGCAATCACCGGTCCTTTCGGATATCTGGTGGCAAAAGTGCTGCACATCAAAAACACCTACAAGCAGTTTGCGGGGCTTGATGCCAGCATGGCAAACCTGATGCGTCCGGGAATGTATGGCGCCTACCACCACATCACGGTTTTAGGAAAGGAGAATGAACCGCACGACCGGAAATATGATGTAACCGGCTCACTTTGTGAAAACAACGACAAGTTTGCCATTGACCGGATGCTGCCGGAAATGGTGCCGGGAGATGTAGTTGTAATTCACGATGCCGGAGCCCACGGGCACGCCATGGGATTCAACTACAACGGGAAACTGAAATCAGCCGAACTGCTGCTTCGTGAAAACGGAGAGGTGGTTCAAATCCGCCGCGCAGAAACCATGGAGGATTATTTTGCAACCCTTGACTTCAACGGACTGAAAGATTTCAAGGTCTGAAATTTATATGGAAACTGACTTGTTTAGCCTGATTTTATGTAAATTCGGAAGATGAAACAAGTGATGAAAATAGGATTCGATGCAAAACGGGCATTCCTTAACTCTTCAGGGTTAGGGAACTATAGCCGGAATACGTTGAATGCACTCCAGAAATATTTCCCCGGTAACAGCTATCAGCTTTTCACTCCCGAAATAACAGATAAACTCTTCAAAAACTATAAAAAATTTCAGGTGTTTTCACCGCGAGGCTTCATTGCAAAAAACATTAATCCTTTGTGGCGCAGTGTTCTCCTTCTTTCGCAACTGAGACGAAACGATGTGGAGCTTTTTCACGGATTGAGCAATGAACTGCCCAAAGGAATAGACAAAAGTAAAATTCCGGCTGTGGTTACGATTCACGATCTGATTTTTATGCGCTACCCCGAATTTTACAACATAATCGACCGCAAAATCTATTTTAAAAAGGTGAGAAATGCTTGCCATGCTGCCACAAAAATTATTGCCATCAGCAGGCAGACCAAGCAGGATATTGTATCTTTTCTTCAAATTCCCGCCGAAAAAATTGAGCTGATTTATCAGCCGGTTTCCTCAGTTTTTTTTGAAAAACAAAATACAGATGAAACCCTGAAAAAATACGACCTCCCCGGAGATTTCATTTTATCGGTTGGAACACTTGAACCCCGGAAAAATCAGTTGTCCATACTTCAGGCTCTTCATGCACAGAAAATCAAAACGAAAATTGTATTTGTCGGAAAACAAAATGCACCATACTTCAAGGAAATGATGCAGTTTATTGCGGAACATGAGATGAGCAAGCAGGTGATGTTTCTTTCCGACTTGCCGGAAGAAGAGCTTGCAGCATTATACCGGGCTGCTCTTTTCTCGGTCTATATTTCGGTTTTTGAAGGATTTGGACTTCCCGTGATTGAAGCCATGGCAAGCCGATGCCCGGTCATTACCTCCTCGGTTTCCGTTTTGCCCGAAACTGCCGGTGATGCTGCACTTTTGTGCAATCCTGCTCAGATTGAGGATATTGGCGAAAAACTGAAAATATTAACGGAAAGCCGGGAACTTCAAGATACCCTGATTCAAAAAGGGAAGAAACGTGCCGAACTGTTTCATCCCGAAATTTATGCCCGCCAACTCATATCTTTATACACAGAAATAGTGAATGCCGAACATGCAAAATGATATCCGGGAAGCAACCAATGTATTAAAAAGAGGAGGAGTTATCCTTTACCCAACCGATACCATCTGGGGAATTGGCTGCGATGCCACAAATCCTGAAGCTGTTCAGCGCATTTATCAGATTAAACAGCGAAATGACACCCAGGGCATGCTCGTTTTGATGGAAAATCCGGCATTGCTCAACCGTTATGTGAATGAAGTGCCCGACATTGCATGGGACCTGGCTGAACTGAGTACCACACCGCTAACCATAATTTTCCCGGAAGCAAAAAATCTGGCACACAATCTCATTGCCCAAGATGGCAGCATTGGAATACGGATTACCAGGGAAACTTTTACAGTAAAGTTGCTGCAACAGTTCCGCAGACCCATAGTTTCCACTTCCGCCAATGTCAGCGGACAAAAATTTCCCGCAATTTTTGATGATATTTCTGAGGAAATTAAAAGCAGTGTTGATTACATTGTCAACTACCGGCAGGATGATACCAATCCGGCGCAGCCGTCATCCATCATTAAACTTTGGCCGGATGGCCGGATTGATATCGTCAGAAAATAACCGAACTGATTACTTTTTTTCTTTCAGAAGATCTCTGATTTCTGTCAGTAAAGTTTCTTCTGCCGAAGGAGCCGGAACTGGTGTCGGAGCTTGTTCCTGTCTCTTTTTCAGCTTATTAAATGCTTTGACTACCATGAAAATGGAGAAAGCAACAATCAGAAAATCAAGCACAGTGTTGATAAATGCTCCGTACCTGAGGGCAACTTCTGCCACTGCAGGCACAACAACAGCCTCCCCTTGCATCACTGCTTCCTGTCCGGATTTTAAAATCACCTGAAGGTCACCAAAATCGGTGTTCCCAAGCAACAAACCGATTGGCGGCATGAGCACATCGTTGACAAATGAAGTGACGATGCTTCCAAAAGCGCCACCGATAATTACGGCAACTGCAAGATCAAGCACATTGCCTTTCATTGCAAAGTCTTTAAATTCTTTTAAGATTTTCATAAAAAATAATTTGTGTTAAAAACTAAGTTGATTTTTCCACCAGCTTACAGATTACTGCTAACTGATTGTGTGAAAATTTTTTTTCTTTGTAAACACCTACTCAAATAATCCTTCGGGGATTATAAGCGTGATGGTTTTTTTATTTTCATCGGTATTCACCAAAATATCTTCATTAAAAGGAACCAAAAATTCTTTCCCCCCGGCATCTATCGTGAAGACAATATTCCCGGAATAATTATCTGATGCCGATATTTTTCCAACTTCTTTCCCGCCGGCATCCAGCAGGCGATAGTGCAAAAACGGATGCTCAGTGGATTCAACAACGTCATCGCCAGCTTCATGAGTGAAAAGATAAACCGGACAACCTGTAAACCGGCGTGCATATTCTTGGGTATCTACCCAATCGAATGTAATGATTGCTGTGTTATCGGAACTAAACTGAATCCCGTCCGGGGATATGAAAAAAGGGACGAGTAACCCGTCAATTTCCAGAAAAAGATGTTTTGTCTGCTCAATTGTATCTTCAAACTGAGGGTTGAATTCTAATATCAATCTGCCATGCACACCGTGGGTTTTACGAATGGTTCCAATTTGCCGGCATTCAGATTTTGGTATTGTTTCCATTGTTGCAAATATAGGTGATATTAAAATTTTGGCAAACAAAAAACCATCTGCAACTGTTGCAGATGGTTTTTTATTTTGTGTAAGAAAAATGCAGATTAAGAATCGGCGCTTTTTTCCTCCTGAGCTTCTTCTGCAGCAGGCTTTTCTTCCGCTACCGGAGCTTTAGTCTCAACTTTCTGAACTTTTTCTTCAGCAGGCTTTTCTTCCGCTGCCGGAGCCTTAGTCTCAACTTTCTGAACTTTTTCTTCAGCAGGCTTTTCTTCCGCTGCCGGAGCCTTAGTCTCAACTTTCTGAACTTTTTCTTCAGCAGGCTTTTCTTCCGCTGCCGGAGCTTTAGTTTTTCTGAACTTTTTCTTCAGCAGGCTTTTCTTCCGCTACCGGAGCTTTAGTCTCAACTTTCTGAACTTTTTCTTCAGCAGGCTTTTCTTCCGCTTTTAGTCTCAACTTTCTGAACTTTTTCTTCAGCAGGCTTTTCTTCCGCTGCCGGAGCCATAGTCTCAACTTTCTGAACTTTTTCTTCAGCAGGCTTTTCTTCCGCTGCCGGAGCCATAGTCTCAACTTTCTGAACTTTTTCTTCAGCAGGCTTTACTTCCACTGCCGGAGCTTTAGTTTCAGCTTTCTGAGCTTCGCTTTCAACAGCTGCCTGTTCTTCAGCTTCTTTTGCCTCTTTTAAAGCTTTTGCTTCTTCAGCAGCCAATTCGGCATTTTTTGCTGCAATAGCTGCTTCTTTGGCTTCGCGAAGTTTGGCTTCTGCTTCAAGCTGTTTTTTCTGAATGGCACTTTCTTCGCCAGCCACCCGGTCGCGTTTTGCCTGAATCCGGGCCTCCTTGTCAGCCATCCACTGTTCTAATCTCTTCTCGGCTTCCTCTTCTGTGAAAGCTCCTTTTTTCACTCCACCCATAAGGTGTTTTTTGTAAAGTACACCTTTATAGGACAAAATTGCCCTGACGGTGTCGGTAGGTTGTGCGCCTTTGGTAAGCCAGTCATAAGCTTTATCAAAATCGAGATCTATAGTAGCAGGATTAGTGTTCGGATTATATGAGCCAATCCGTTCAATGTACCTGCCATCCCGTGGCGCCCTGCTATCAGCTACCACGATGTGGTAGTAAGCATAACGTTTGCGGCCATGCCGCGCTAATCTCATTTTTACCGGCATAATGCTAAAAATTACTTTTTTAAAATGTGGGCGCAAAGATAGTACAAATATTTGCTTAGGTTGCAGGTTGACAGCTTTTTTCACTTTTCTTTAACGAAAGTGAAAACTTGTGAAACAAGACCGAAACTTCACTGCGGTGTTGTTGTTAAATAAAGCATGGATGTTGGATATTCTACAGTTTAACCAAGTGAGAAGCAAGTAAACTGATTTTATTTCTCTGATTGAAAAGTAAAATAAAATTTGCAATGAAAACGATACTTATTACCGGCGGTTCGGGATTGGTGGGACGAAAACTTTCAGCATTCCTTATTGAAAAGGGTTATCAAGTGCTTTGGTTAAGCCGGCAACGTGATGTAAAAGCAGACATTCCCATCTACAGGTGGAACTTCCAACAAAAAGAAATTGACAGGCAGAGCATTGAAAAAGCCGATGTAATTATTCATTTGGCTGGTGAAAATCTTGCAGAGGGTTCCTGGACAAAATCCAAAAAGCAGAGAATTGTGGAAAGCAGGGTGAAAACTGCTGAGTTCTTATTGGAAATCACAGAATCTGTACATAAAAAACCAGAAGTTTTTATCTCGGCATCGGCAATAGGATATTATGGTATGGGTGCCGAAGAGAAGATATTTTCAGAGGATGATGACTCTTCGGAAGATGATTTTTTAAGTCTCACCTGCCAAAAATGGGAATCTGCAGCTTTTGAGTTTAAAAAGAAGCTCAATATTCGTACAGTTGTTTTGCGAACCGGTTTTGTAATGGCAAAAAACAGCAAAGTCTTCAAAAAAATGACACTCCCTGTTCGCTTCGGGCTTGGTGCTACCCTTGGAACCGGGAGGCAATATTTTTCGTGGATTCACATTGATGATCTTTGCCGGATATATATGAAGTCAATCGAAGATATTGAAATGCAGGGAGTATTCAATGCCGTTGCACCGGAGTTTACTACCAATTCCAACTTTATGAAAACGTTGTCAAAAATGATGAAACGTCCGTTTTTTATGCCTAAAATTCCGTCATTTCTTATACGTTTGATGTTGGGCGAAGCCGCGGGAATGGTTTTAGGCGGAAGCCGCATTTCAGTGAAAAAAATTCAAAATGCGGGATTTTCATTCCAGTTTGGAACGCTGGGAAAAGCCCTTCGTAATGTTTTGGAAAAGTGAAATAGTAAATATTGTTGTTTCGCAGTAAGGTATTCATAGAAATGGCTTCATCAGCGCTCGTCCCCCTTGGCGAAGGGGGATTCAGGGGGATTGATTTCCGGGCAGGCGTAAATTCGTAAATTTGTAAATTTGTAAATTCGCAATTAATTCAACCTTATTGGCTTATTGGTGAACATGATTCAGTTTTACACAGTTGAACCCCTTTGGGGTTCCCGGTGGAGATGGGATACGTTTACCCCGGATTGCACCTACGGTTTATCCGGGGTTATTCAAATTATGCCCCAACGGGGCATGCTTTTGATGTGCACAGGTGGCATAAATATCCAATTGCCAACTCAGCGAGTTTTTTTTGCCACAGTGTAGCACAGTGTTTTACACAGTGTAACTCAGTGAACTATCTCCGTGTAACACTGTGACCTTTTCTTCTTTTAGCTTTTAAAACAAAAAATATCCAATATCCAACAACAAACAATTAATAAGCTGAAGTTCAGCCGTTTTTGAGCCAGCAGAGCTCAGAGCCTTTAGCATGGGGCAAATCCTTTGACATGACGGGCGTTTGGCAAAAAGAGAGAGATAGCTGGAGGTTCTTCTATTGAGCTAAAATCGAGGTGGCTTGATTTCACATTGACTTTATAATTATCTTTGGCATACTAAGAAGCTTTAGGATTTTCAAAAGAACATAACTTATATTAATTATTAATTGCATGAATATCAACTGGCTCTTTTTAATTGTTGGCGGTTTGTTTGAAACGGGATTTGCCGTGAGCTTGGGCAAAATGCAGTATTCAGACGGGAAGCAGGCGTGGCTGTGGTTCTTTTCCTTTCTGGTGTGCGTAAGCCTTAGTATGTATCTGTTGTATAAAGCTATGGGAAACCCGCATCCCATTCCAGCCGGCACAGCCTATGCCGTATGGGCAGGGATTGGCGCTATTGGCACAGTCGTACTGGGAATTTTGATTTTTAAAGAACCGGTGACATTCTGGAGAATGCTCTTTTTGGCAACTCTTATTATATCGATTGTGGGGCTACAAATTACCACTCAAAATACAGCTCTTTAAAGCAGCCGGGTAAAAAGCCGAAACTTGCTTTTTGTGTTAATTTTTCTTAATGATTACAATTTCAATATTGATACGGCAAAGAAACTTTCTATTTTTCCTTGCTCAGATTAATAATCTTTTCGTAACTGGAAATACTCTGATTTTTTTATCTTTGCAAACAAAATTGAAAATATTAATAAATGCCTGATAATAAAAAAATTAAGTCAGCTCTCGTATCCGTTTTTCATAAAGAAAATCTAGATGAGATTCTGAAAAAGCTAAATGAACTTGGCATAAAATTAATCAGCACCGGCGGCACCAAATCATTTATTGAGTCGCTCGGACTTCCCGTTACTTCTGTTGAAAACCTGACGGGGTATCCCTCAATTTTAGGCGGGAGGGTTAAAACCCTTCACCCTAAAGTGTTTGGAGGCATTCTTTCGCGACGTGATAATCCGGAAGATATCAGCCAACTTGCCGAATACCAAATTCCTGAAATTGATCTGATTATTGTTGACCTCTACCCGTTTGAAGACACTGTTGCTTCGGGCGCTGCTGAACAGGAAATTATTGAAAAAATTGATATCGGCGGGATTTCGCTTATCCGGGCTGCCGCAAAAAATTTCAAGGATGTTTTAATCGTTCCTTCTCAAAATGAGTACATACCGCTTCTTGATTTGCTGAGTGAAAAAAACGGCGAATCGTCGTTCAGCGACCGAAAGTGGTTTGCAGGAAAAGCTTTTGCTGTTTCCTCACATTATGATGCGGCAATTTTCAACTATTTCAACCCGAAAGAAAGCGACAGCCCCTCGGAGCGGATCAGCCTGAACAACGGACTGGTTTTACGTTACGGTGAAAACCCACACCAGAAAGCCGTTTTTTACAAATTTGAAAATGTTCCGGGGAAAATGACGTTAGCCAACGCAAGGGTGTTGCAGGGGAAAGCTCTTTCATACAACAATATGCTTGATGCAGATGCTGCATGGAAATCGGCAGGCGATGCCTTTCACTCGGTTACACACCTTGACGAAAAAGTTGCCGTTTCAGTAATTAAACACCTGAATCCGTGTGGTCTTGCCGTTTCCGGAAATGTAATGGAAGCACTTGAGCTGGCATGGGCAGGAGACCCCATCAGCGCTTTTGGGAGCATCATCTGTTTCACAGCACCGGTCACAAAAGAGGTGGCTGTTTGGTTCGGAAGCAAGTTTGTAGAAATTATCATTGCGCCTGAATTTACAGAAGAAGCATTAGAGGTTTTTGCAAAAAAGAAAAATTTGCGCCTGATGGAAGCACCTGTCAAGGCAGAAATAACCGGCGAAAAACTGTATCGCTCCATCAGCGGCGGAATGTTGCTTCAGGATGAAGACGAAGGCATGGACACGCAATTTGCTCAAGTTACTGAAAAAGTCTTTGACCGGTATAAAATCAGCCTTGCGAAATTTGGAGTTTCTGCCTGCAAGCATTTGAAAAGCAATGCTATTGCAATAGTTACCAAAACAGAAAACGGGTCTTTCTGGCTCACCGGAGCAGGAATGGGGCAGCCCAACCGCTTAGACAGCCTGCGTCATCTGACCATGCCGCGGTTTAACCTGAAAAAAGAAGCCAGACTTGAAGAATCGGTACTTATTTCCGATGCCTTTTTCCCGTTTCGCGACAGCATTGAAGCTGCCAACGAATACGGCGTAAAATTCATTGTGGAGCCTGGTGGCAGCATCCGCGACCAGGAAGTGATTGATGCCTGCAACGAATTTGGGATTGCCATGGTTTTCACCGGAAGAAGGCATTTTAAACATTAACATTCAAATTAATCAGAAAGAATGGGATTATTTTCTTTTTTAACCCAGGAGATTGCCATTGACCTGGGCACAGCAAACACGATAATCATTCACAACGATAAAATTGTTGTGGATGAACCCTCCATTGTTGCCATAGACCTTAAGTCGGATAAAATAGTAGCTATTGGAGAAAAAGCCCGGCAAATGCAGGGAAAAACACACTCTACTCTGGTAACCATCAGACCATTGCGTGATGGCGTCATTGCTGATTTCAATGCTGCGGAGCAGATGATCAGGGGAATGATCAAAATGATGAATTCCAAGCCCAGAATCTTTTCACCCTCGCTGAGGATGGTTATCTGCATTCCGTCGGGAAGCACTGAAGTGGAACTGCGCGCTGTCCGCGACTCGGCAGAACATGCCGGAGGGCGCGATGTGTATATGATCTATGAGCCATTGGCGGCAGCCATAGGAATCGGCCTTGATGTGGAAGCCCCTGAAGGAAACATGATTGTTGACATTGGCGGCGGAACAACTGAAATTGCTGTCATTTCACTTGGCGGTATTGTAACCAACAAATCTATCCGGATTGCGGGAGACGACCTTACCGCCGACATTATGGAATATATGCGCCATCAGCACAATATTAAAATTGGTGAACGGACAGCCGAAGAGATTAAAATCCATGTGGGTTCAGCGCTTTCACAACTGAAAGAGCCGCCGCCCGATTTCATTGTTCAGGGACCAAACCAGATGACCGCCCTTCCCATTGAAGTGCCTGTTTCCTATCAGGAGATTGCCCATTGCCTCGAAAAATCCATTTCGAAAATCGAAACCGCTATTTTAGGGGCACTGGAACAAACTCCGCCCGAATTGTATGCCGACATTGTGAATAAGGGTATCTGGCTCGCAGGTGGCGGTGCATTGCTCAAAGGCTTAGATAAAAGGCTCACCGATAAAATCGGAATTATTTTCCGGGTGGCAGAAGATCCGCTCAGAGCGGTTGTGCGCGGAACAGGAATAGCTTTGAAAAATGTGGATAAATTCTCATTTCTGATCAGATAAAATTTTCCAACCCGAGTTGTAATGAAAAGTTTGTTCCGGTATTTGCATAAAAACCATGTTCTTGTTCTTTTTTTGCTGCTGGAAACTTTTTCATTGGCCTTGGTTTTTAATTACAACAGCTTCCAGAAATCGCAATATCTGAATTCGACAAACCGGGTAACCGGAACAGTTTATAATACTTATCATCAGATAACACGATATTTCGGTTTGATAAAGGTGAACAAGGAACTTGCCCGGGAAAATGCTCAGCTGCATACTCTCTTACAGAAATATTCCAACAGACTTGCAAAACCTGACATCCTGAAAGATACAGCTTCCGGTTCTGATGCATTGATTCGCTTCATACCGGCAGAGGTGATTAACAATTCAGTGAACAGTCCGTTTAACTATATTACTCTAAACAAAGGGAGCAATGATGGGATTAAGCCGGAACAGGGGATCATTTCACCGCTGGGGGTAGTAGGTGTTGTGGCACAGGTGTCGCCTTCATATTCCATGGGGCTTTCCATACTCAACCAGCGGTGGAGTGTTTCTGCCAAACTCTCCAAAACGGGTTTTTTTGGTTCATTAATCTGGCAGGGAAATGACTACCGCTTTGCACAACTTGCCGAAATTCCCCTGCACGTTCCGGTTGAAATCGGCGACACAGTTGAAACCAGCGGCTATTCTACCATATTCCCCGAAAAAATACTCATTGGAACTGTCCATGATTTTACCCGTCCCGACGGTGAGAATTTTTATGATATTGAAGTGAAGCTTGCTGTTGATTTCAAATCACTTACTCATGTAGAAGTTATTGAAAATCTGAACAAGGAAGAAATAGACAGATTAAAAGAGATGCTGAGGGATGACAAATAAGCTGATTAAATATACAGTAATGTTCCTGGTGGCAGTGTTGGTCCAGGTGCTGTTCCTCAATCAAGTGCAGTTTAGCGGATATATAAATCCCTACTTTTACATAGTTTTTGTGCTGCTGCTTCCCTTGAGCACACCGCGATATCTCCTGTTGCTGCTTGGTTTTTTAATCGGATTAACTATTGATATCTTCTCCGACAGCTTAGGGATACATACTGCGGCAACGGTTTTGATTGCCTATATCAGACCATTTGTTATCCGGGTTATTTCCACGCGGGAGGAGGACAGAAACGACTTTCCCGGCTTGCTTCAAAACAAATTTGGCTGGTTTTTTTCCTATGTAATAATTCTTGTTTTGGCACACCACTTTGTTCTCTTTTATCTCGAATATTTTACTTTCTCACATTTCTTTTATACTTTACTGAAAGTAATTTTCAGCTCTGTTTTTACCATATTTATTATAGTTTTGAGTCAATTTTTAATCTTCAGAAAGTAGAAAAGGGGTGAACGGTTTATCAAAACGCAGTTATGTGATTATCGCCATTTTCCTGTTAACAGGTTTGGTTTTTGTTGCCGGATTTTTCCGGCTTCAGATCCTCGATCCGACCTATAAGGTTTTTGCCACGAACAA
The DNA here is from genome assembly GCA_040772505.1 of Mariniphaga sp. GTDB lineage: Bacteria > Bacteroidota > Bacteroidia > Bacteroidales > Prolixibacteraceae > Mariniphaga. The sequence continues at coordinate 94,615 of JAXGYA010000001.1, forward strand.
TGTATTGCGTGAAATTACCCAATATCCTGCACGTGGATTAATTTACGATCGTAACGGGAAACTGCTTGTACACAACAGACCCGTGTATGATTTACTGGTAACTCCGCGTGAAGTGCAGCAATTTGATACCTTGTCGCTTTGTAATTTATTGGATATTACCAAAGATGACTTAGAGATTCAGCTTCAGAAAGCGCGCGAATATTCATATTTCAAGCCCTCAATTGTTGTTAAACAGATTTCTCCCGAAACCTATGCCGTTTTGCAGGAACGGCTATACCGTTTTCGGGGATTTCATACCCAGTCGAGAACATTGCGTGAATATAACTATCCGTCAGCTGCGCATGTGCTGGGGTATATCGGTGAAGTGAACCAGTCCGATCTGGAGAAAGACAGATACTACCGGCAAGGTGAATACATTGGGGTGAGTGGGATTGAGAAAACCTATGAGGAAGCGCTTCGCGGCAGAAAAGGGGTGAAAAAATATCTTGTGGATGTGCACAACCGCATTCAGGGAAGCTTTTTAAATGGCGAAGAAGATGTGCCTGCCACCGCAGGAAAAGATTTGATAGCCACCATTGACATTGACTTGCAGTTGTATGCCGAAAAACTGATGGAGAACAAAAGAGGCAGTGTTGTAGCGATTGAGCCCTCAACGGGTGAAATCCTTGCGCTGGTAAGTTCACCCGCATACGATCCGTCAATGCTTGTGGGAAGAATCCGGGGTTCAAACATAGCGCAACTGCTTGCCGACCCTAACAGACCGCTGTTTAATCGTGCTCTTCAGGCAGAATATCCGCCGGGTTCCACTTTTAAAATGGTAAATGTGCTGATTGCACTTCAGGAGGAAACCATTAATCTGAATACACGATTTTCGTGCGATGGCACTGCTTCCATGCCCATCCGCTGCTCCCACTATCATATTTCCCCGATAGGTGCGGTTGATGCCATCAGGGAATCCTGCAACTCATTCCTGTATAGCACTTTTCGCTCTATCCTGAACAGCAGAAAAACTTCAGCGGAAGGTTTTGGCGTTTGGAGAGATTATGTGCTAAGTTTCGGCTTTGGCACTGATCTGGGCGCCGACTTGATGAATACAGGAAAAGGAAACGTTCCTTCGGGTGAGTACTACAACCGGATATATGGAGTAAACCGCTGGAATTCACTAACCGTGCGTTCACTCTCCATCGGACAGGGAGAGTTGGGCGTAACACCACTACAATTAGCCAATTACAGTGCAATAATTGCCAATCGCGGACACTATTTCCGTCCACATGTGGTGAAGGAAATTGCAGAACAGGAGATAAACCGGAAGTTTACTTCAAAGATTCAGACTTTGGTTACTCCTGAAAATGTTGAACCGGTAATTGACGGGATGCAAATGGTTGTGGAAAATACCAATGCATCGGTTTTTATGCGAATACCCGAAGTGGTAATGTGCGGAAAAACAGGTACGGTACAAAATCCGCATGGCAAAGACCACTCTGCCTTTATGGCTTTTGCACCCAAAGACGAGCCTAAAATTGCAATTTCGGTATATATCGAAAACAGCGGGTTTGGGGCAACCTTTGCAGCGCCTGTGGCAAGTCTTCTCGTTGAAAAATACCTGAAGGGTGAAATTGCACAAAGCCGGAAATGGGTGGAAACCCGAATGCTTGAAATAAATTTAATTAATCAAAATTAATCCGTAAAAATGTCAAGACGTTACCATCTCTGGACAAATATCGACTGGCTGACGGTTGCAATTTATCTTGCACTAACGCTTCTGGGATGGATTAATATTTATTCAGCTGTTTATGATACAGACCATCAGAGCATTTTAGACATCACCCAGCGCTACGGCAAACAGTTAATATGGATTGGGGCGGCTCTGCTTTTTGCACTCATAATCCTTCTGATCGATTCCAACTTCTACATTCTTTTTTCCTGGTTTTTTTATGGCGGAATGATTCTGCTTCTGGTTTTGGTGCTTTTCATCGGCACTGAAATCAACAATTCCAAATCGTGGTTTGCCATTGGAGATTTTATGATTCAGCCTGCCGAATTTGGCAAGTTTGCCACAGCGCTGGCACTCGCCAAATACATGAGTAAATTCGGGTTTAAATTGCATCGGTTCAAATCTTTTTTCATCATTGCTGTCATTATTCTGTTGCCTGCCGCCCTCATTTTCCTTCAGAACGATACCGGCTCGGCTCTTGTTTATTTCTCTTTTATTTTAGTTTTATACCGCGAAGGTCTTTCCGGCATTGTGCTCTTTTTTGGTTTCCTTGTCGCCTTGCTCTTCATATTCTCACTGGTGCTCTCTGAGCTGGTGCTATTCTCAATTTTAACAGGGCTTGCGTTGATTCTTTTCTTTTTCACTAACAGCTCATTAAAAGAATTTTTCAGGGTTTTTCTGATTTTCCTTTCAACTTTCGGGGCGCTTGCAGGAGTTAATTACTTCACTGCCCAAGGTTTTGCTCTTGAATATCTGCTTGCAGGAATGCTCTTAATAGGCGGGCTGATTGTATTGTTTTACAGTCTGAAGAAAAAACTAAAAAAATATACGCTGATTTCCCTTGTGTTCATGGGTGCTGTTTTGTTTACGCTGACGGTTGACTACACTTTCGATAATTTGCTCGAACCTTATCAACAGTCGCGGATCAATGAGCTTTTAGGCATTGAGTCCGACCCGCTGGGAACGGGTTACAATGTGAATCAAAGTAAAATAGCCATTGGTTCTGGCGGCGTATGGGGAAAGGGGTTTCTGAACGGAACCCAGACAAAATTTAATTTTGTTCCTGAGCAGAGCACAGATTTTATTTTTTGCACAGTGGGGGAAGAGTGGGGATTTGCTGGAACTATCATTGTTATTCTGCTCTTCCTGTCGCTTTTCGTCAGGCTGATTATCATTGCAGAGCGGCAACGCTCCGGATTTTCCCGAATTTACGGATACTCCGTTGCCGTTATTCTTTTCACTCACTTTGCGGTGAACATCGGAATGACCATTGGCATGATGCCGGTGATTGGGATTCCACTGCCATTTTTCAGCTATGGCGGCTCCTCACTCTGGGCATTCACCATTTTGCTGTTCATTTTTTTGAGATTGGATGCCAGCCGCTTAGACCATCTCTCATACTGAGGAATCAGATTTCCAAAGCAACAGGCTTTTCAATGACAACGCCTGACTCCGTTTCTGCAAATAAAATCAGCTCATCCATAAAGTGTGTAAAGTGATTTCCAATGAAATGGTAGTTTTCAAGCATAATTTCGGTTGCAATATCTGCTTTTGGAGGAAGTGTCGTGTGCCGGCTCATAATGTCCATCGACTGACGGATGCCACTTACCTGTGCATATGACTCCAGCCGCCGGCTCTTTATGATTGCCGGAAGAAACACCTGCACGCGCGAGGGCAGATAAAAAACATTGGCAAGCAAAACTGCATGAACTTTTTTGGCAAACTGACTCAGCGTCAGAGTGTGATAGTTTTTCCAGCAGGATGCTAAAAAATGATCGAAAATCAAATCGGTGACAACACCCGAATAGAGTCCGAATTCATCCCGGAAAAGTTTTTTCACCTCACGAAATAGTGAATGCTCATCCGTAAAAGAATCAATTTTGCGGTGAAGAATAATTCCCTCTCCGATCTCTTTTGGATATTTCAGGTAATTTTTCCCTTTCACCTGGTCAGCAATAAAATTGCCCGTAATCAGCTTTTCGTCGTCTCCCGAAAGATATAAATGTGCTAAAAAATTCACTGTTATAATTTTTCAAAAGAACGCTAAAATAAGAAAAAAGTTTATAACAGTGTTTTATGCGCTCAACATCACTTCCATATCGGCATCAACATTAGTGATTCCGGAAATATTGAAGTTTTTCACCAGCACGTCTAATACATTGGGAGAGATGAATGCCGGAAGCGTGGGTCCGAGATGAATATTTTTCACACCTAATGAGAGCAGCGCCAGCAGAACAATCACTGCTTTTTGCTCATACCATGCGATATTGTAGGCAATGGGCAATTCATTCAAATCATCCAGTCCGAAGGCGTCTTTAAGAGCAAGCGCAATTTTTACCAGCGAGTAGCTGTCATTGCACTGTCCGGCGTCCAAAACGCGCGGAATTCCGTTAATATCGCCTAAAGGCAGTTTATTGTAGCGGTATTTGGCGCAACCTGCCGTGAGGATGACTGTGTCAGCAGGTAGTTTTTGAGCAAATTCCGTATAATAATTTCGGGAACCCATGCGTCCATCGCAGCCACCCATCACGAAGAATTTGCGGATTGCACCTGATTTTACGGCATCAACCACTTTGTCGGAAAGCGCAATCACCTGATGATGAGCAAATCCTCCGATGATTTCACCGGTTTCAATCTCTTTTGGTGGAGCACACTTTTTGGCATGTTCAATAAGTTCTGAAAAATCTTTGGGTTCTCCGTTTTCCCGGTCGGGAATGTGCTTAAATCCCTCAAAACCGGATGTACCGGTGGTATAAACCCTGCCGGAATAGGTTGAACTCCTTCTTGGCGGAACGATGCAATTGGTGGTAAAGAGCACCACACCGTTAAAGTTTTCAAAATCTTCGGTCTGGCGCCACCATGCACTGCCGTAATTCCCAACGAAGTGGCTGTATTTTTTAAATGCCGGATAGTAGTTTGCAGGCAGCATTTCACTGTGGGTATAAACATCCACGCCAGTTCCTTCAGTCTGCTTCAGCAGCTCTTCCATATCTTTCAGGTCGTGTCCGCTGATGAGAATTCCGGGGTTATTGCGCACACCAAGGTTTACCTTTGTGATTTCGGGATTCCCGTAGCTGGATGTGTTTGCACTGTCGAGCAGCGCCATCACCTGCACACCATGTTTCCCGGTATCGAGCACCAGTTCTGTGAGCTCTTCTGCCGAAAGCGAATCATCGGTTGTTGCGACTAATGCGCGCTGCATGAAATCGTAAATTTCATTTTCTTCATAACCCAGGTTCCATGCATGTTCAGCATAGGCAGCCATTCCTTTCAATCCATATATGGTGAGCTCACGAAGGGAGCGGACATCCTCATTTTCAGTTGCCAAAACGCCCACTTCGGTTGCTTTTGCTTCCATTTCTGATTCACTTTTGCCCGTCCAGTGTGCACCGTCAAAAGTTATATCACCGGTTTCGCCTCCGGCAGCTATCAGCTGTCTCTTCACAGCATCCCGCAACTCATAGGCTTTCAGGATTTGTGAAACAAAGCGGCTTCTGTCAAAATTTGCATTGGTGATGGTCATAAACAAACTTTCCACAATGAAAAAGTTAACTTCCCGATTCTCTGTGCCTAACTCTCTCAACCTTACCGAGTAGTGTGAAATTCCTTTACACAAATGCATCAGCAAATCCTGCAGATTGGCAACATCAAACGTTTTCCCGCAAGTTCCTTTCACAACACAACCCTCATTTTTGGCTGTCTCCTGACATTGATAACAAAACATTTTTAACATAGTATTTTATTTTAACTTCCTTTTTTTCAGAAACACAAAAGTAGCAGACAAAATTCATGAAATGTGTAATCAAAGTTACAATAAAAATCATTGGAGGTCCGATTTTCCGATATAAATTCTCAAAGTAATGCAGAATAAGGAGTTGAAAATTATCCAGAATTTGATGAATCTGCAGCTGCACAACTGACTTTATAGCCTTACCGTTGGAGAGTGAATAAGCAAAAAGGGTGCTGAGCCCTAAATGCCCAACACCCTTTTTACCTGTTTTTTCAACATGAAGCCAGTGAAAATTTTTCAAACAGTCTGTTTTTTAATCCATGCCTCCTGTGCAATCCAGACAAGCTAATGCATAGCTGTCGTATTCATCGAAGGCGGGACCTGGTTTCCCGTCGAATACAATAATCCGGTCGAGCCGGATTCTTTCACCATCAGATAGCAAAATAAAATCTCCCCCATCGGAAGTGGTTACAATCTTTTCGGCAATCCCGTGGACATTTTTAAGCGTATTTCCTTCACCGAAATAATGGACCGTAATCGTCTCCTCTGAAGAGATTGCCTGTTCTATGAGTTCATAATAATCCGGGTCAACAGGAAGATAAATTGTTTTCATTTTCTAAGATTTAAAAACAAAAAATAAGGGAATAATCCCGAGCAGCTGAACTGAATAACTTCTTCAGGTTTTTGAAAGAGCAATAAAAAAGGTTCTTTTCACTTTCGCTGAAGCAATTTTTCGTTCACAACAATTTAAGCATGAAAACTATCTTCCAGTTCCTGAGCTTTCGGGAAAAGGATATTGTTTTCAAGATGGATATGCCTGTGTAAATCTTTTTCAAAATCGGCAAGCTGCCTGAACGTTACTTCATAAGTTGAGCAGCCATCGGAAGGAACTGTGTAGCTGTTGGTCAGCTTTGAAATCCTTTCAAACCGGTCGCCCTCGTCCTGATGTTCGGCAATCATATCCTCAATAGAGTTTGCTACTGCACCAAAGGGCGCTGACGGCAGGCTCTGGTTCTCACTCTTTGCACGTTCCATTCTTCTGATATAGGGGAAAAGCATAAGCTCCTCCTTCTGCATGTGCATAGTCAGCTCACCGGCAGTTATGAGAAACTCATCCTTTACCTTTGCAAGTTCGGGATGGCTTTCACCATGTACTCTTGCAATTTTATCGATGTTTTCCTTCAGTACAGGAATATTTTTTCTAACATAGGCATGATGCCTGTTCACAATATATTCAGCCAGCGCACTGAGGTCAAGACTGTTGATATAATCGGCATCAGGATCGGATTCCTGCATTGCTTCATTGAGCTGATCTATCAGCTGTTCGGGCTGTATGCCCGCTTTTTCAGAGGCTTCACCAATAGTTTGGTTTCCGCCGCAGCAATAATCTATGTTGTTGGACTGAAACGTTGTGGCAGCCTTATAATTTATCTTTACCACTTCGCCAACCGGTGTGTCTGTTGTAATATTCATGATTTAAAAATTTAATGCATAGTGCAAAAGTACAAAATATATAACAAAAGACAAAAAGGTCTTGTTTTGGGTTTTGTTAAATTTTAAATGACTCAAATAAACTATATTATTTTTGAATAAATTCAGTATCTTATAGAAAATAAAAATTCTTTAAAGTAACTTATAAATAAAGCAATGAAGATCAGAAAGATTAAAGTAATGCGCGGCCCCAACCTTTGGTCAATCCGCAGAGACAAATTAATTGTGATGATATTGGATGCAGGAAAAATGGAGGAGAAACCGTCTAATTTAATTCCGGGCTTTTCAGAACGTCTGAAAAATCTATTACCATCCTTGTATGAACACCGATGCTCTGAGGGAGTACCCGGTGGATTCTTTAAACGCGTTGATGAAGGAACGTGGATGTCACACATTGTTGAGCATATTGCTTTAGAGATTCAAACATTGGCGGGAATGGACACTGGATTTGGCAGGACTCGCGGTTATGGAGAGAAAGGAGTTTATAATGTTGTTTTTAGTTATGAAGTAGAAAGTGTTGGAAAATATGCAGCAAAAGCTGCGGTCTCTATCTGCGAAGCTTTGATAGCAGGAACTGAAAAGAAATACGATTTAGGGGCTGATATTCAAAAAATGAGAGAGCTAAGAGAGCAAGACAGATTTGGGCCCAGCACAAATTCAATTATTGCCGAAGCAGAAAGTAGGGGAATTCCATGGATAAGGTTAGATGATAATTCTCTTTGTCAATTGGGTTATGGAGCAAATCAGCGAAGAATCAGAGCTACTGTAACCAGTGAAACCAGCAGTATAGGAGTGGAGCTTGCCTGCAATAAGGGAAAGACAAGAGATATTCTTAAAGAGGCTCAGGTTCCTGTCCCTGAAGGATGTGTTGTAAATAATGAGGAGAGGTTGGAGGAAGTTTGCAAAGAGATGGTTTACCCCATTGTCATAAAGCCGATTAGGGGCAATCACGGACGAGGTGTTACCACAAATATCAACACTTTCAAAGAAGCTTTAAAAGCATTTTGGCTAGCTAAGAGCATATCCGAGAAAGTGGTTGTAGAGCGATATATTCCGGGAGAAGATTACCGGCTTTTAGTCATCAACAATAAATTTACTGCTGCTGCAAAAAGAAATCCGGCTCAGGTGACAGGTGATGGCAAGCTGACTATCCGCCAGCTTGTAGATAAATTGAACAGCGACCCAAAACGCGGTTACGGACATGAAAAAATACTGACGCAAATCACGATAAATGATTTGACAAAGGCAATTCTTGAGAAAGAGGGGCTAACAGGAGATTCTATTCCAAAAGAGGGAGAAAAAGTAATACTTAAAGATACTGCTAACCTTAGTACAGGCGGAACTTCCGATGATGTCACGGATATAGTTCATCCTGAGACTATGGCAATGGCCGAAAGAATATCAATGATTATTGACTTAGATATTTGTGGAATTGATGTAATGACTTCTGATATTAGCAAACCACTTAATGAAACTGGCGGAGCGGTTTTGGAGGTGAATGCGGCACCGGGCTTTAGGATGCATCTGTTCCCTACTACAGGATTGCCAAGAAATGTGGCTGCTCCTGTTGTGGATAAATTATTTCCGGAGAAAGGAAAAACCGGGAGAATTCCTATTGTGGCTGTAACCGGAACAAACGGAAAAACAACAACTGTAAGACTTATCGCACACATGGCAAAAATGAGTGGAAAGCGTGTAGGTTATACAACTTCTGATGGTGTATATATTCAAAACAGATTGTTAATGGAAGGTGATTGTACGGGGCCTGTTAGTGCAGAATTTGTTTTAAAAGATCCAATAGTAAATTTTGCTGCCTTAGAGTGTGCCAGAGGAGGCATTCTTCGTGCCGGACTTGGATTTAAAAAATGCAACGTGGGTATAGTTATCAATGTAGCTGGTGATCACCTCGGGGTTGATGGTATTCACACCCCAGAACAATTGGCAAGAGTGAAAGGGGTTGTTCCGGAGACTGTCATGCCGGATGGGTATGCAATTTTAAATGCTGAGGATGACTTAGTGTATGAAATGAGGAATAACCTGAATTGCAAAGTGGCACTTTTTGCCATGAATGAAGAAAATCCGAGAATAAAGGCATTACAAATGCTTGGAGGAATAACTGCTGTGTATGAAAACGGATATGTGACTTTGTGCCGTGGTGGATGGAAAATGAGGATAATGAAAGCTGAGGATATCCCGTTAACATTTGAAGGAAAAGCTAACTTTATGATTCAAAATATTCTTCCTGCAATTATTGCGGCTTATGTAAATGGTTTTCCTTTGGAGGATATTAGAGCAGCACTACATACTTTTGTTCCTTCGCCTACGCAAATTCCGGGGAGAATGAACATGCTCAAGTTTAATGATTTTAATGTTCTGGTGGATTATGCTCATAATCCTGCTGCAATGAAAGCACTAAAAGGATTTGTAGATAAGGCTGAAGCAACGGTCAAGGTTGGTGTCATAGGGGGAGTGGGTGACAGAAGAGATGAAGATACCATAGAAATTGGCAGAGTTGTGGCAGAGATGTTTGATGAGATTATCATCAGGCAAGATCAAGATCTCAGAGGAAAAACGGTAGAAGAGATAGTTACCTTGGTAAAGAAAGGGATTAAAAAAAGCAACTTAAAAAGAAAAGTGATATCAATTCCGGATGAGAAGGAAGCTGTCATTTACGCCATCAGCAAAGCAAGAAAAGGTTCATTGGTGGTAGTTTGCAGTGATATTATTCCTTCAACCTTAAAGCTGATAAAAAAGCTTAAAAACCAGGAAGAGCCCATTGAGATAAAATGAAGCAGCTCAATGAAAAAGCAGCTCTCTTTCATTTCTCAATTTCCATCATTATTCCGCCACCAGAAGATAAGCACCAAATAATGTCTCTTCACGAATGGGTGTCAATGAAAAAAAGCCGGAATCAATCCTGAAATCTTTTACCTGCAGGGGAAACTCTCTTTTCATCTCCTGCACAAATTCAGAAAAAAACTTGCCCGGCTGATAAAATGTTCTGAAAACAGCAGTTTTTTCGGGTGTAACAAATTTTTCAAATTGCAGAGACAGTAACCCCATGTTTTGCCTCACATTGATTTCAAGGCAGGGATTGACCTTCAGTTCCCCATTTTCATCACGGAAAATCAAAATATCAACCCCGAAATTTCCATCATAGAGTTGTGCAAACTCGCTGCTCTCCAATGCCTTAATAAGATGAGGAGTGAATATCTCAGGTAATGTTTCGGCATATTGAACGGTTTCGGGTTCAATTTCAGGGAAAAAGAGACCCGAAGAAGCAGAAACATTCCATCCATTCAGGAAATTTCCCTGATATTGCCCCTTTTTATCACTAAAAAATCTGCTGATTCCGATGTATTCAATTTTTCCCCGTGTAATTTTAAATTGAAAAGCCATGTCTAAAACCTTGTCCAGCAAAGGTTCTACAACTGCATAACCCTGTTCGTTAATTATCCCCAAAAGCTTCTCCCAAACTTTTTCAATCACCGGAAATTTTGTGACGCGTTGCAATCCTCTTCCGGAGCTGCTCCATGGCGCTTTAACCATAATTTTTCCACACCGGGCGATACAATCCTCAATATCTTCCCTCGTTTTGCAAATTTTCGGAAAAAAAGCCGGAGACAAGGAAATTTCAGAAGGGATACTTTTCAAAATTTCAAGAGCAAATTTTCTGGAACAGATCTCTTTATGCTCCGGTTTCCACCTGAAAACAGGTGAGTTCTGAAAATCAGGCGAACAAGACTCTTTTAATGGTTCCAGCAAACGGTGAGAAGCCGGGCTCCAGCCCCATGGGCGCAGCCTATTTTTTGGCAGATTTTGAAAACTCACATCATCCCGAACAGATTGAATCGGAAAAAACTGAGGTTGAGTTTTGCCAATTATCCGGAGCTTTTGCAGATAATTTTCCGGAGGAAGTTCTCTCACCAACAAGACATCTTCCGGTTGCGCTAAAAAAATCAGTAGCAACTCCAGGTCTTTCTCCATTTGCCGGAGCAACTTGTTGGGCTGCCACGAGGGGCGGCCATTAGCCACGGCAAACTCGCAGGTTGGATTAAAAAGGAAAATATCAGGGAGGCGCTTGCTCATTGAAAAAAAATTAAAATGCCAGCGGCACATCTGACGGGCGCTTATGTTTCCAGCGCCGGTGCGACCACAGGTAATATTCCGGTTTTGCATGAATAGTCTCTTCCATCTTTCGGACACAGGCTCTCATAATTTCTTCTTCACTGTGATTTTGAGGATTTTCAAACAGTGCTTCAAAAATAAGTTCATAATAGCCCCGTTTAATTTTGTCAATTTTCACAAAAGCCACAGGATAATTGAACTTGCGGGAGATTGCTGCCGGTCCGGGATAAAACAGCGTTTCCTGGTTCAGAAACATTGTCCAAAGTTTATGAAAAGCCGGCGGCGTCTGGTCAACGACAAGCCCGGAAGCCACCAATTCTTTCTCACGGTTTGCTTTTACTAGCCGGCGCAACACATGAGCCATGGGAATTGCCTCTGCATTGAAACGGGTGCGGATATTTTGAAAATACTTATCAAAATGCTGGTTGTGAAGCGGTTTATAAACTGCAAGAACACGATGTTTCAGGGAAGAAGGGGAAATATTGGCCCACTCCCAGTTGTTGTAATGCATGGTAATCAGTACCACACTTCTCCTCTGTTCAAAAAAACGGTTTATCTCCTCCGGGTTTTTTATAACCATTCTCTTCTGGAGCTCTTTTTCACTAATACTCGAAACTTTTATAATTTCAATCACCAGGTCTGCAAAATGGTGAAAAAAACGCTTCCTGATTTTTCGGATTTCCTTTTCCGTCTTCTCCGGAAAAGAATTTCTCAAATTATTATAAACAACCTTTTTCCGGTACCCGGCAAGATAAAAAATCAGGATATAAAGCAAATCAGAGAGAAGATAAAGGGCTTTTAAGGGCAACTTTGATAATAGCCTTAAGCAAAAAATACCAATATGTGAAGATTGATTTTTACTCAAAAAAGTTGAAATTGATGGTAAAACTACATTTTTTTAAATAAATTCGTCTTTGTTTCCATGCTATTTGGTTAACCTTTCCAGACGCTTCATAATTGAAAATATAAACGCAGCAGAAGCTAAGCAGCAAGCGACAAAAATTACCCAGAGCTGCCACAATTCCAGCCGGTCCCAAAAATAACTTCCAATTCCGAGAAGCTTATTTCCAACGGCAGTAGCCAGCAGCCATCCGCCCTGCATAAGTCCCTGAAATCTTGCCGGCGATACTTTCGACACGAAAGAAAGCCCCATCGGACTGAGGAACAGTTCAGCAATAGTGAGCACCAAATAGCTGCTCATCAGCCAGTAGGGAGAAACCCGTGAAGCATCGGGTACAGGCTCGCCCTGAAGGTGGATGGGAGAAATCACATCAATGGAACTTAAAACCATTATCAGAAATCCAAAAGATGCAATAATCATCCCGATACCGATTTTCTTCGGAGTTGACGGTTCTTTTCCCCGGTTAGCAAGCCAGGTGAAAACTCCCATCACAAGAAAAGTCAGAGAAACGATAAACAGCGGATTAAACGACTGAAAAAGCTCAGGTGCAATGGAGTTGGATGCATCTCCACGGCTGTAAAAATAGTAGGTGAGAAATCCAAGACCGGCAAAAATAATACCGCCCAGAGAACGCATTTGCATTTTCAGTTTTTTGTTGAGCAGCATAACCAGACCTGCCACGGCTCCAATAAACGCAAGGATATACCAAAGATTAAAAAACAGATAGGTAAACGGGCCTACCGTTTTTACGGTATAATCCCGTGCAAACATGGTCATGGTCAGTCCGTTCTGATGGAACGACATCCAGAAGAAGATTACCACCACAAAAACCAGCAGAAGGGCAGTAACCCGCGGACGCTCCTCCTTGTTTGACGCTTGCAGCATCCACGCCACAAATCCCACAAAAAGACCAAATGCAAAACCGATATCTGCATTGCCAAACAGGAGATAAATGGCAAAACCAACAAATAGCATAATTCCCAGAGAACTTAAAATCTTGATGGTGTTATTTTCCATTTTCACTTCCTGGGTTGAAGCTGTAACCTCTTTATTTGGTAATAATTTACCATAAGCAACATAAATAATCAATGAAACCAGCATGGCAACGGCTGCAATGCCGAAAGCATAGTTATACCCTTTTGAAAACACATTGATATAATCGTGTGCAAATTGAGTCAAATCGGTTAACGGTGTGCCGCTCAGGATTACACTATTAGCCAGGTCAGCAAATTTTTCTGAAGGAACGAGCTTGCCGTCAATCACCTGATGGCATAATGCCGGAAGGCTTCCGTCATGTGCAAATCCATTGGCTTTCAGCCAGAAATTCCGGATTCCGGTGGCAGCAAAAGGAGCGAAAAAGGCACCTACGTTAATTCCCATATAGAATACGAGAAATGCCTTGTCTCTGAGATGCTCAAATTTTGGGGTATCATACATTTGCCCTACCACAGCCTGAAGATTCCCTTTAAACAGCCCATTCCCCAATGCAATGGTGAACAGAAAAATAACCGTTAATGTTAATGTCATTCCCGGAATTGCCATCAAAATATAGCCGGCAAACATGATGAGCAGCCCCACCAAAATTACACTTTTGTATCTCTTCGTGGCATCGGCAAGTATTCCGCCAAGCAATGCCAGTGCATAAATGGCAAAATAGAACCAGCTGTAGATGTTGCCGGCTGTTTCTGCATTAATTCCGTATTTTGCCTGTAAAAACAGAACCAGAATAGCCATCATGGTATAAAAACCAAAACGCTCGCCCATATTGGCGAAAAAGGCAACAACAAGACCTTTTGGATGATTTTTGAACATAAAAAAACAGTTAAAATGATTTTTAAAATAAGTTGCTAAAGAGTAATGAATTAATAATTCAAAATAAAGTTGCTAAAATAAAAAGTTTTTCGGACAATCCCTTTCCAATTTGAACGATTGCCCTATAAAGAGAGCTAAAATCCGGCTGCTGTTTCTGTGAAAAATATTTTTCTTCGTTTTTTACATGAATCTTCAAACCGGAATAGTAATTTTAGCAGATTTGCAAAAACAGTTAATTGGGAAATAATGAAACTTTTTACAACAAGGCAAATAGCCGGGATTGACCGCTACACCATCGAAAATGAACCCGTTGAAGATATCGATCTGATGGAACGGGCTGCATGGGAAATTACACAATGGCTGCTCGGAAATTCTTCATACCAACAAAAAATGGTGTTTTTTGCCGGTCCGGGAAATAATGGCGGCGATGCATTGGCGATTGCAAGGCAGATGGCTACAATCGGCTACTGGTGCGAAGTTTATCTTTCCGGTTTTGGAAAAGAGCTGAAAGGCTCGCCCGCCATAAACCGGGAAAGGCTGAAAGAGCAGGGAAAAGTGAAACTTTCCGAATTGCGTACAATTGGCGACTTCCCTGAAACAGACAAGGATGATATGCTCATTGACGGATTGTTTGGCTCGGGATTAACCCGTCCCCTTGACGGATTTGCAGCTGAAATTGTCAAAAAAATCAACACCTTGCCAAATACCACAATTGCCATTGATATTCCCAGCGGATTGATGGGCGAAGATAACAGCGGAAATATCCCGGAAAATATTGTAAGGGCTGACTATACATTGACTTTTCAGTTTCCGAAAATCAGCTTCTTTTTTGCTGAAAATGAATCTTTCACGGGCAAATGGGAAGTTTTGCCTATCGGGTTGCACCCGGATGGAATTGCCCAAACTCCTTCGCCTTTCGCTTTTACCGAAAAGGAAGATGTGAGCCAGATGATTCCTGCGCGCTCAAAATTTGCACACAAGGGAATTTTCGGGCATGCTTTGCTTGTTGCAGGAAGCCACGGAAAAACGGGAGCGGCGGTTTTGGCTGCAAAAGGTGCGCTTCGCGCCGGAGCCGGGCTGCTCACGGTTCATGTCCCAAAATCCGGCTATCCGGTTATCCAGACTGCCGTTCCCGAAGCAATGGCAAGTATAGATATTCATGAATTCTGTTTCAGCAAACTGCCCGAGCTGGCTTCCTTTTCTGCAATTGGCGTTGGCCCCGGACTTGGAACAGAAAAAGAAACACAGGAGGCATTGTTTGAACTCATTGACAAAGCTGAAACTCCTCTTGTGCTGGATGCCGATGCGCTGAATATTCTTTCTGAAAACAGGGAGTGGTTGAAAAAATTACCGGAAAACACCATTCTGACACCTCACCCCGGTGAGTTTGAGCGGTTCGCCGGGAAAACCGGCAATTCCTGGCAGCGAATCCAAAGGCAGATGCAGCTGGCTCAGGATCTGAAAGTGATCATCGTACTGAAAGGAGCTTACACCACCATTGCTTTGCCCGACGGAAAGCTTCGGTTCAACTCCACCGGAAATCCCGGAATGGCTACCGCAGGCAGCGGCGATGCACTCACCGGCATTATTTTGGGATTGCTGGCACAGCAGATACCTGCTGAACATGCCGCCATTGCAGGCGTTTTTCTTCACGGTCTCGCCGGCGACCTTGCCTCAAAAGAAAAATCGGAAAATGCGCTTATTGCAGGAGATATTAACGAAAACTTGGGTAAAGCTTTCCTTTCGCTAAGATAAATTTCAAACTCTGCGAATCGTTGAAAGCCATTTTGCCTTGTTATGCGCAAGAAAAGTTCTATTTTTAGCTCGTAAATACAAAAACAGAAAAATGAGAATATTAATTTTTATACTGTCCGTTTTGCTGGCTATGCCTGCATTAGGACAAAAAAGAAGAACTGACGATGTTGCCACTCAACTGTTTCAGGAAGGAATCACCTATGCGCTGCCACGCACCGGAATAAGAATCACCGTGAGTGCGATAAAGGAATCTTTTGTTCCGGGCCCCTATGCTGCCTATGCAGAGCAGTTGTTAGGAATAACAAATGCCAGAAACCGCGCTTCCGTTAACTGGACTATCGACAATGTGGAGATGGAAACCTTTGTGGAGCCCGACCCGGGACAGGTTTACAAAACCATGGGAAATGCCGCTTTTTTAGTTAACCTGACTGCCGACGGATTGCTGGCAGGAATCAATACGGGGCACGCACCCGAAGGTGTTCCGCTGCTGAAAATCAATCCGTTTACCGGCGACAACCAAAAAGGTGACGGTTTTTCCTTTGCCAACATCAACGATACTCCTCTTTTTGCACCCGGGGATTCATCCAACAATTTCAGGCCATACCGCATCAGCAATGAGCGAAAAGCTGCTGAAGCAGCCGAACGCGTGCTGGAATGCCGTCAGGCAAAATACCACATGGTTGCCGGACTGATGGATGAGTTTCATCCCGATGGAAATGCTTATACCGTGAGTCTCAACGAACTCGAAAAAATTGAGGATGATTATCTGAGCCTCTTCACCGGACGAACCACTGTTCAGAGTGAGGTTTTCAGTTTTGATTTTGTCCCCACCACCACTTCTGACCGCGGAGAAGTAGTGTTCCGCTTTTCGGAAGATGCAGGCGTATTGCCTGCAACCGACCTTTCAGGGAAACCGGTTACCCTTCGGGTGGAACCGGAAAAAGGGCTGGTATCAAAATATACTGAACTTGCACCTTCGCAAACTCCGGATGCAGGGGAAAGCAAAGTGTTTTACCGCCTGCCTGTTACAGTAAATATCACTCTGGCTTATGAGTTGAAAGCAATTGCCACAGCACGCACCATCATGTCGCAGTTTGGACAGATTGCACCAATTCCGGAAGAGTTGCTCACAGGTGAATATGCCATTGAATTTCACCCTGAAACAGGAGCAGTGAAATCCATAAGAAAAAAATAAACGCTAACAAAAAGGGTGGTCAGGTAACGACTGCCCTTTTTTGGTTTTTACTTTCAAATAATAAACAAACGAAAAATCGAAGAATGAATACATCAAAAAAATTGCTGAAAGATTCCGCAGCCATTCGCTGGCTGGCTCTCGTGTTGGCGAGCAGTCTCATGTTTTCAACCTACTATTTTCAGGATTTCTTTTCGCCGCTTCGCGAATTGATGGAAACCGATCTTGGAATCAACAGTGAAGAATTTGGAAGAATTATCGGACTGACCACCATAGCCAACATGTTTGGAATGATTATCATTGGCGGAATCATTTTGGACAAGTGGGGAATCCGCCTTGCCGGTCTTGCTTTTGGCGGCCTGGCAGCCGTGGGCGGGCTCATCACGGCTCTGGCATCCATGGGATACTTCGGGGCAGATAAATCTTCCGTTCTCACCGGGCTCATTATCGGACGCATCCTGTTTGGCTCCGGGCTGGAAGTTGTTTGCGTGGTTGTAACCCGAACCATTGTCAAATGGTTTAAAGGATATGAAATGGCGCTGGCAATGGCAATTAACATGGGATTCGGGCGTTTGGGCTCAGCGCTTGCCATAGCCATTTCGCTCGACATTGCAGGTGTAGCCGTCTCGCCGGCAGTTGTGTTTGCGGCATCGCTCATCGGATTGTCCTTGATTTTCTTTGTGATTTATCTGTTTTTCGACATTAAGCTGGATAATCAGATTAAAGCCGCTAAAGCATCCGGCAATGCACATGGAGATTTTGATGCCGCAGAAGAGGCTGATGAAGATTTCAAATTCTCCGATTTAGTGAAACTTGTCACCAACAAATCTTTTGTCTATATCACCCTGCTCTGTGTCGCTTTTTATTCGGCAGTTTTCCCGTTTATTCAATATGCACCCGACCTGTTAGTGAATAAGTTTGGATTCAGCTATGCCCTGCCCGCATCGGCAGCAGTGGTGGCATTTGGAAGCGAAGCGCTTGGAAGCTCTTTTGTTTTTATCGTGATATTTATTTTTGCACTTTTAGTGACGTTGGTGCCCAACAACTTAAAGAGTAAGAGCGCCAAGAGATTATCCGTAACAGTAATCTTGGGAATGTTTGCAATAGCGGTTTTCCTGGTGCGCGACACATTGGGCGTCTGGCTTACCAACGGGCCCAAAACAGCATCGCTCATTCCATTGGGAACCATAATTTTTACTCCCATTTTTGGAAGTTATGTTGACCGAAAGGGGAAAGCTGCCTCACTGATGATTTTAGGTTCGCTCCTGCTCATTTTTGCACATTTATCCCTGTCCATTTTTCAATCTCCGCTACTTGCCTATTTCGGTTTGCTCAGTCTTGGCATCGCCTTTTCATTGGTGCCTGCGGCAATGTGGCCCTCGGTTGCCAAAATTGTTGCCGAAAACCGTCTGGGAACCGCTTATGCCACCATGTTTACCGTGCAAAACTGGGGATTGGGCGCTTTCTTCTGGGGAATCGGCGCACTGCTCTATAAAGTAAATCCTATGGTGGTGAAGGCAATTTCGGACATGCGCGAATCCCTTTTGGCACAAGGATTTTCGGGTGGAGAAGTGTCTGATAAAATCAAATTACTGCAACTGGACGGCTCACTGCCTTATTACAACTATACCTGGCCAATTCTCATGCTGGTTGTCTGTGGAATAATCTCCATTTTTCTTGCATTTAAACTGAAACAGGCTGACAGGGAACAGGGCTACGGGCTAGAGCTGCCGTCAGACCAAAAACCGGAATAAAACCATGGGAGTCGGGTATTTAAAATACTGTACGCTAAAATATTCTGTAAATTCAAAATTTATCCATAAGATGAAAAAAATAAGTGAAATAAAACCGGTGGAAGTGTGGCAGATTTTTGATCAGATGCTGGCTATTCCACGCCCTTCCGGGCATGAAGAAAAAATTCAGGACTGGGCTGAAAATTTCGGGAAAAAACTTGGTCTTGAAACTCTGAAAGATGATTCCGGAAACGTAATTATCCGAAAACCGGCAACTCCCGGGATGGAGAACCGGAAAGGTGTTGTTCTGCAGGGACATCTGGACATGGTTCCGCAAAAAAACCGCGATAAAAAACATGATTTCACTGCCAACGGAATCGAAGCCTTTATCGACGGAGATTGGGTTAAAGCCAAAGGCACCACATTAGGCGCCGACAACGGAATCGGAGTTTCTGCTGCTTTGGCTGTGCTGGCAGCAAAAAACCTGAAACACGGACCGCTGGAAGTTTTACTGACTGCTACCGAAGAGACCGGGATGGATGGCGCAAATGGACTCAAACCCGGCATCCTTCAGGGGGAAATATTAATCAATACCGACTCGGAAGATGAAGGAGAGCTTTATGTGGGCTGTGCCGGCGGCGAAGATGTCAATGCTGTTTTCCATTATACCGAAGAAGAAGTTCCCGCCGGATATGCCGGATTCAAACTGAATGTTACCGGTTTGAAAGGCGGTCACTCCGGAATCGACATTCGCTTGCAGCGCGGAAATGCAATCAAGGTTTTTTTCCGTATCCTGCACAGTGCACAGGAAAAATTTGGTGCGCGGCTGGCTTCCGTTGATGGCGGCAGCTTGCGAAATGCAATCCCGCGCGAAGCGTTTGGCATTGTGGCAGTGAAGAAGTCTGATGCTGCCGGATTTTCAGCGCTGGTAAATGAAATTTCAAAAATCATAAAAAAAGAGCTGTCAGACACAGAGCCGGATCTGAAAATTACAACAGAAAAATCGGAATTGCCTCTGGTAATACCGGATGAAAAAACCCAAAAAAACCTTGCGAAAGCTGTAATTGCCTGTCCAAACGGCGTTATCCGCATGAGCGACAGCATGGAAGGGCTGGTGGAAACTTCTTCCAACCTGGCTATTCTTAAACTGGACGCCGGCAAAAAGACCATAAATGCTGACTTCCTGATGCGAAGTTCGGTTGACTCAGCCAAGAATGACCTGGGGGAACGCATAAAAGCGGTATTTGAACTTGCAGGCGCTGAAGTTACATTTTCAGGCGAGTATCCCGGTTGGAAGCCTAATATGGATTCATCCATATTGAAATCAATGCAGAAAGTGTATCATCAGAAGTTTGGAAAAATCCCCGAGATTAAAGCCATTCACGCCGGTTTGGAGTGCGGAATAATCGGCGGTAAATACCCGAACATGGATATGATTTCCTTTGGCCCGACCATTCGCTTTCCTCACTCGCCCGATGAAAAAGTAAACATCGAAGCCGTTCAAAAATTCTGGGACTTTCTGGTGGCTACTTTGGAGAATATTTAAGAAGCAGACCAGAATAATTAGGACTTCCTCTCAGAAAAGTTGCCGCTGAACCGGACATTGACACTTCTGTCCCCTGACTTCATTGGCTATTTCTGTTTGCATCAAACGTGCAGGCTGAAATTTCACTTCCTAATCCAACCGGGCTCTGTCCAGCGCATACTGTGCTTCACCGGCTAATTCCGGATTTTGCTTTAATTGTTCAAAAACCGCGATATAGGAGTCGTTTGCCATCCATGAAAATTCTTTCAGCAAAACTTTTTTGCTTTCAACGGTGGTTTTTCCGGATTTCAGAAGATTCAGAACGAGTTGTTGGTATTCTGCCATTTTTTGCTCATCCCCGCTGTTTTCGGCAACAAGTTTCCTTAATACATTAAAGGCTTCATAGGACTTTCCGGGTTCATATTTCTCAAGCCGGCTCAAAAATGGTGTGATTCCATCCTGAACATCTTCAAAATATTCCCATTGCAGGCTTTTGGATTCAGTTGGAAAACTTGCCGGCAGTTTCTGCTTAACTTTTCCGGTAGCTGCCCATTCGGCACCCCGCTGAAGGGTTACAACAAAACCGGCACACTCCATTGCCGGGAAAAAATTGCCATTTCCGGCATGTCCCAAAACGGTATGAAATACCCTCCCTTTACCGTAGGCAATAGTCATCAGCACCGGTTCATTTCTTCCGGTTCCGCCATATTTTTCATCTGCAAACGCGTAGGCTAAAATTTTAAAATTTCTTGCCGGTCCGCGCAGCTCAGAATAGAGTTCATCCTTAGCGTGGAGCCACTTTTCAGGCAACCCTTTTAAAATGGGATGCTCAGGCTGAAACGCCTGCACCGCAAATTCGTGCTGCTGCCCGTGCGAACCGCCCCTGCCGGAGGAATTATCCCTTACTACTTCACCGTCAATAATATATACGTAAGGACCGGATTCTTCATCCCGCCCCTCCCAGCCTCCTAATCCTATGATTTCGTTATATTCCGGCCAATCGGGGAAAGCATTGTCGGCGGCATGATAGACAACCACGCCTCCGCCATCTTTCACGTAATTCACAAAATTGGTTTGGGTCTCTTCAGCCCAGCTGTCACCATTATAGTCCAGAACAACAACATCATACTTTTTAAAGTCAATTATAAATTCGGACATATCTTTCCCTTTTTCGGGAGAAACCGAAATATCTACGGTAAAAATATTTGACTTTTCAAGGATATTTTTTAAATACAAGCTGCTTTTTTGCCAATTGTGGTTGTTTTGCCCGGTTACAATCAGCGCTTTCAGGCTGGCTTGCCTGGTACAGGAAAAAAATGTGGCAGCAATTGCAAAAACGGCTAAAACTGCCCATATCTTTATTTGTTTCATCATTTTCATTTTTAAACTTGATTTTTAACGTTTATTCCGGGAGTTCCCACGGATTTCTATATGGTTTCTTTAACAGTCTTGTTGCATAAATATTTCCATCTGTGAATTTTTCGGTTACCGGGTCCCAGTTCAGTTTTTGTCCGGTTATCATGGCAATCTCGCCAAGTAAAGCCACGCTGATAGAGCGATGCCCGGCTTCGGCAGGGGCTATGGCTTCTTTCCGGAATTTCACACAATCAATGAAGTTTTGCTTGTGGTCTTCGCTTTTGTAAATTTGAATCTCATCTCTTCCGATTTTTTCCTTCAGGATATTTTCATCAGAAGCTTTCAATCCGCCACGGGTTACATGAATCCACCCTTCTGTTCCCCTCCAGACCACACCCATTCCGTGTTCAAGCCGGGATGAGTTGGCTATGCGCATTTTCAGTCCGCTGGCATAGGTGGCATGAATATCATATTCCACAAATACGTCGTAAATGCCATCGTTATTGGGTCTTCCTTTTCCCTCAATGGTAACCGGTCCGGTATTTTCCAGCCCTAATCCCCAGTGTGCTATGTCAATGTGATGCCCTGCCCAGTCGGTGAGCTGCCCTCCGGAATAGTCGGTCATCCATCTCCAGTTCCAGTGCAAAACTCCCCGGAAAGGCACCTGTGGCGCGGGTCCAAGCCACATATCCCAGTTCACGCCTTCGGGAACCGGTTGAATTGCCGGATTTCCAATATAGGAGCCGCCATCAGGCAGACCAACCTCCACATAGTCAATCTTTCCAATCCTGCCATTGCGCACCAGCTCAACAGCATGATGAAAATTTGCTTCCGAACGCTGCTGGCTGCCCGTTTGCCAGATAATGTTGTTTCGGTGAACCGCATTTACAATAGCCCTGCTTTCAATGATTGAACGCGCCATCGGCTTTTCGCCGTAAATATCGATTTTCTTATTGGCTGCTGCCACAGATACCAGCGCATGCCAGTGGTCGGGAAGGGCAATGAGCGCAGTGTCCGGTTTTTCCTTTTCCAGAATTTCACGGTAATCGGTGTAAACGCGGCAGTCGGAATTTCCGTACCTTTTATCCACACTGCCCTTGACTCTAACTAATTGGTTCTCATCAATATCACAAAGCGCCACAACCTGCATTTCATCCGATTGCAGAAAACTGCTCAGATCGTAACCTCCCTGTGATCCGCACCCAACCAAAATCATTGATATTCGGTCGCTCGGAGCTACATGCCCGTCGCGCCCCAATGCAGATGCCTTGATGAAGGTGGGAAACAAACTTAATCCGACTGATGCGGCGCCGGCTTTTTTAATGAAATTGCGTCTTTCCATTTGCTATTACTTTGGTTATACTATTTTTAAAATCACTTAATTCGGAAAAATCGGGATTTCTCCCGTTTAGATTTTCCACAAGGTCGTGTTTGCTGATAATTCTTAATGAAACATAATGAGCAAATGTAAAAGGAAAATTTTTGAATAACAAGAGAGATGGGAAATTAACCGGCAGAGCTTAGGGTTTGTCACGAAATAACTTGATGTTGATTATCAAAACCCTTTTCGAAACAGTGTGTGCTGAAACTCTTACTGCAATTTTTCTTTCTGAACTTTATTCAGGTAATCTCGGGATTTAATTCCGCCAGCTCCAACAGCTTTTGTTTTTTAACCAAATCCCGGAGGGTTACTCCTTCAAGATGATCTATAATCAAGGAATTGAGCTCACTATATATTAACTTGCTGGGGCACTTGCTTTGGCGGGTGCAGGTGCAGGTTTCCGACAAACACTCCACAACGACAATTGCCGGTTCAAATGCTTGAAAAATATCGTAAATAGTAATTTTTTCGGCCGGGCGGGTGAGTACATACCCGCTTTTTTTTCCTTTGGCATTGACAAGCAACCCGGCAACTTTCAAATCACGAATAATGTGATCCAGATATTTTATTGAAATTTCCTGATTTTCGGCAATATCTTTTTGAAAAACACCCTGCTCAGCAGGGTGACTGGCAATTTCAAGCATTGCCCGGATTCCATATCTCGTTCGGGTATTGAATTTCACGTTAAAGCCAATCTAAGCGGTTTTTATTAAAATCTTAAAGTTAATAATTATTTCGTCAGACAGTTTAACTAATCCCATCATTTTTTGCGGCGGCTTCATGGAAAAATCGGAAAGCCGGATAGTTACATCGCCGGTCAGGGTTTGTAAATCGGGCGAAGTGGTTTGGATAGAATAGCTGGAATAAAGTTTTTGAGTGATGCCGGACAGTGTTACCTCCATGGGAATTGAAGACGATTCGTTTCGGGTTAAAATCCCCTCAAATTCCGGAGTATCAATTCCAATGGTTACTACCGGATATTCATCTGCTTTGAGCATTTTCCGAAAATCATTCAACATCAGTTTATTGTGACATTCGAGAGAATTGACCGGAATGTTGAAAGTGAGCGAATGGGCATTCACTTCTCCAGAAACATGGCTAAAGGAATTTTTTTTCTGCGGATTGTTCAAATAAAAATTAACACGGTTGATGTTGGTTTCCCCCGTAATCGTCATTTCTACCAATTGCGAATCGATATTTTCAATCGCAATATTGCGGGTGCTTTCAGTTGGCGCGTTTCCAACCGAAAAAAATCTAAAGAAAAGAATCCAAACAATCACTTTTGCCATTCCGGTCTTAATTAATGTGTCTTTACAAAAACAGCTTTTTTCTGTTCATCAAAAAGATATGCCGGCTTCAAGCATAAAGCCACTAAATCCGGCTTTGTCGCCATAAGTTGCCGTGAAGTTTTCATACTTCTGGTCAACATATTCCAGTTTCATCACCACATTTTTTGTCATAAACCAGCCCCCGGCAAACTGCACGCGGCTGACCTGCATCTGTGGCGAGGTCTCTTTATTGGCTACCGTATTATACCGCGCACCCAAAAACCACTGCTGCTGCTTGCCCATGCGGTAAATCGCCTCCATGGCAAACTGCACAAAGTCGTAATCAACTGCTCTGGTGGTAATGCCCTTGGCTTTTTCAAAAGTTCCGAAAAGCTCCAGTCCGGAATATTTCAGAAGAAGATTGGCAACCAACGTATTGTCTTTTGTGAATGATCCCGGGCTGAAATTTCCGGAAGTGAAATTTTTGCTGACATCAAACTCTGACCCATCGCCAGCCTGTCTGTTCATCACAAAATAGTAGCGTGAGCCGGTGCGGTCGCCGCTGTGAAGCGATCCCGAAATGGTTTCGCCTTGGTGCGAACCGGAGAGCGTTGCCCGCAGGCGAAAAACTTCCGAAATCTGTTTGTCGTAGGATGCTTTCCACACAAACGCCAGCTCTTCCACCATATTCCGTTCGATATATTCTTTGCCCTCACCAGTGCCCTTAGTCGTTGCCAGCGCCGGATTCAATGTTCCGTTGTTGACGCCACCCATCAGCAGCCATCCGTTATTGCGAAACATCACCTCCACTCCCGTGTTGGTGGAGTAGTCATCCAAAATATAATTGCCTACAAAAGTATTTCGCAAAACGCTTCCATTGTCTGAGCGCCGAAAATGGTGGTCGCCCACATTGGGATGCATCACCCCGGCTTTAATGGTCAGATATTCCATCATTTTATCTGAAGCCGGAAGAAACGGCATTTTATCGATGAGCAGGTAGCCGCCCTTTACCCATGCTTCGTTGTGGTGACGCGAAGAAAGGTACGTTTCCAGATTGACTTTTATTCCCGGTGCCAGAAGCGTATTGAGGTTGAAGTTTGCTGTGGGCAGATTCAGGTTGGAGCCCAATGCAATCAGCGGATAACCCGGATTATTGGCTTCATGGTCCAACGCCTGATACTGAATGGCAAAATCGCCGCCCACCTCAACCTTTACCTTTGTGAAGGATTCACTTTCAACTTTTGGTTCTTCAAATTGCTGGGCATAACCGGCAAAAACACTAAAAAACAGAAAAGATATAATGATAATTTTTCGCATAACAGAGATTTTATTTATTTAACAGCAGATAAAGCTTTCTCAGATTGCATCATAAAGGAATATTCAAGGGTGATTTCATCACCGGTCTTGATGGTTCCCATCATAACGGAGGGAGGAACAATTCCGTAATCGCTCATTTTCATCCGAAAACTTCCGGAAACAGAGACGTCTTCACCCGAATTAACCTCGCCCGAAAACGGGAGCTCAACATTGCGTGAAACACCTGCAATTTCAAGTTTACCAATCACATACCCTTTAAAGGAGTTACTGTTGGCTGACTCCATTTTCACTTCCGACTGGTTGAATTTAATATCTGAAAACTGTTTCACTTTCAGGGCATCATGCGCCTTGTTGTTCATCAGTTTCTGTTCTCCCAGCACATCAGAAGACTTGCAACTGAAAGAAACACCGGATATTCGCAAATCCTTTTCTCCTTTTTCTTCCAAAACCATTTCTGTTTTAAAATTTTTGGCATCCATCTGCCAGTCGTGCAGAGTGGAAGTACCTTTAATAGCCACCTTGCTTTGTTCGGGAACGGTTGTGTAAATTTTCTGTGCACTTAATGCCAGCCCAGCCAGCATTGCCGACAAGAATACGAGTGATTTCAAATGTGTTTTCATACTTAAACTATTTATCCTATTGAATTGATAGGGTAAATTTCTGAATAAAAAGCGAGAAATGTCAAATTTAAAAGTATGTTATACAGCATACTTTTGCAAATAACGCTGAATATCAGATGTTTAAATAGAGAAAAAACTAAAATAACAGGGATACCTTAACCTGTGCCCGGGTTCATGGCTTCCCTCTGTAGAACGGATAAACCACGTAGGCATAGATATGGCATCCGATGCAGATTTTGAAAACCATTTCGAGTGTTGCAAAGAAAATCAGAATTGAAGCAAAAACCAGTGCTGATGAGGGAAGTTGCAGTAAAAAAAGAATTGAAATGACAAACGCCATCAGAAATCCTAGCCGCGCGGCAAAAATTTTTGGCGCTTTGTCTATGGGTTTCTTTGGTAACATGAGAAGTTTGGCAAGTGCAACGCTGGCACATCTCACCGGACTGAATTTTGAAAAGCTAAATGCACGAAGAAAAAAATCAATGGTGATGAACAGCAGAAACCAAACAGAGTCAAAGAGAATTCCTGCAACTACAAACAGAATGACGAACAGAGCATTTAATCTTGTTACCTGCTCATCAATTTTCTCATCGGATATCGGACAAATCAAATTTTTCATGGAAATATATTTTTTAGCAAATAATCGTGAACACAAAAAAGAATACAAAGTTGTCTTTTATTTTGAAGAGAAGCAAAAATTTGAAAAAGAAGGATAAAAAAATTAACCATGCTTAACCCGAAAAAACTGCTATTTTTGTGCAAAATTCAATGGATGACCCAAAAATTGACAATTTTTTTTCCGCCGGCTTTCATTTTGCAGATTCAATCTCAAAATGAAATCGGGCCTGAAGGACACAAACTGATTTGGTTTGTAGTTGCTATTGCCATTGCAGGGCTTCTTCTTTTTTTATGGATGAATAGCGGCAAACAACACAAACTGTTTGATTTCCGGCTTTCAAAGCGGAAAAAAATAGATGTCAGCCTGAAAAAGAATCGCTCTTTTCGCCCCGATTCGGTTGAACTCACTATTATCAATACCGGGAAAACCGATTTGGATATTGACACGCCGCTTCTAATTTTCAGCGGAATGTGGTACAAGCGAAAATTCAAGCTGAAGGGTACAAATACTTACAGGCTGTATCCATTGTATCTGGTTCAGGGAGATGAACACACGCTGAATATTGACCTGAAGCAGTTCTATGGCTTCGACAGAACCCTGAAAAAGTTACCCAGGATGAAAGTGATCGTTTCAGAAGTGAACGGCAAAAAATTAGGCAGCAGTAAAGTTCTGCTTCGCAAAACATTATTTAATGTATAATGAGGGATTGGAAATTTAACCATATTGATTTTTCGACCTACCCGGTTTACAGCGGTGATGATTTAGGTGTTTTCTGGGCTCCGGAAAAGACAACCGTAAAAATTTGGGCACCGACAGCCAAAATAATAGAACTCAGGCTCTACAAAGACGGAAAGGGGGGAGAGGAGTTTTACAAAACCACACTTCAGGCAGATGGTAACGGAACCTGGTCAACCATTTTAAACGGGGATTATGAAGGAAAATTCTACACACTACGCATAAACGATGGTGATTGGTTAGAAGAGATTCCGGACATTTATGCGCGTTGCGTGGGCGTGAATGGTTTGCGGGGAATGATTTATAATCCGGCAAAAACCAACCCCGAAGGTTGGAAACATGACACAAGGCTGCCTTTTAAAAGTTTTCAGGATGCTGTAATTTATGAAATTCACATTCGCGATTTTTCCGTTTCCGGTAACTCAGGAATTGAAAACAAAGGAAAATTTTTAGGATTCATTGAAAACAACACACAATCTCCCGATGGTTTGGCTACCGGCTTGTCTCACCTTGAGGAGCTGGGTATTACACATGTGCATCTACTCCCGGTGAACGATTTCTATACCGTGGATGAAGAAAATCCGTCGGAAAAATACAACTGGGGATACGACCCGTTACACTACAATGCACTTGAAGGCTCCTATGCAACCAATCCGTATAACGGCACAAAAAGAATCAAGGAGTTTAAGCTGCTGGTGCAGGCGCTGCACAATGTCGGAATCGGCGTGGTGCTGGATGTGGTGTATAATCACACCTATTTTGCAAAGGAATCGGTTTTAAACCAGACCGTTCCAGGCTACTTTTATCGCCAAAAACCGGACGGCTCCTTTGCAAATGCTACAGGATGCGGCAATGAGCTGGCTACCGAGCGCACAATGGTGCGCAAATATATTATAGATTCGCTGAAATACTGGGCTGATGAGTTTCATATTGACGGATTCCGTTTTGACCTGATGGGCGTTTACGATCTGGACACAATGAATGCCATCCGGAAAGAATTGCCCGGATTGCTGCTCTATGGCGAAGGTTGGACAGCCGACAAAAGCCCCATGCCCGAAAGCCTACGTGCCGTGAAAACCAACATGAGCAAACTGCCCGGAATTGCTGCTTTCAATGATGATTTCCGCGATGCACTGAAAGGAAACGACAGCCTGAAAAAAAGCAAGGGTTTCATCAGCGGACTGAGCCTGCGCGAAGAGCCGGTGAAATTTGGTGTGGTGGGAGCTGTTTATCATCCGCAAATTGTTTACAACTACGTTGAAACATCCAAAAATCCCTGGGCAAGCCAGCCTGACCAGTGCGTCAACTATGCTTCATGCCACGATAACTACACGCTTTGGGACAAGCTGAAATTCAGTTGCCCGAAAGCTTCCGATGAGGAGATGCGAAAGATGGTGAAATTAGCGGGAGCGCTGGTGCTGACTTCGCAGGGAATACCTTTTCTGCACGGAGGTGCGGAATTGTGCTATACAAAAGGAGGAAATCCAAACTCCTATAAGTCGCCGGATACAGTAAACCAAATAGACTGGGAAAGAAAAAAAACCTATTATGATGTTTTTGAATATTACAGAAACCTAATTTTGCTTAGGAAAAAGCATCCCGCTTTCCGCATGACTACTGCAAAGCAAATTCAGAAAAATATCAGTTTTTGTGCTGATTATAAAATTGGGATTGTAAGCTACTGCATCAACGGGGCTGCCTGTGGCGACACATGGAAAGAGATAGTTATGCTTTTCAACGGAACCCGGGAAGATTTGCTGCAACCACTGCCTGAAGGCAGTTTCCGGATTGCGGTTCAGGGCGATAATTTTTTTGATGACGAAACCACAGAAAAAATTGTTTCTGAAAACATACTTCTGCCGGCAATCTCTATGGTGATTTTGGTGAAAGAATAAGACTAAAACACAGACATCAGCAGGTCAATATCCTTAGAGGGCAGGTTAAAAAGCCTGCCAAGCTCGTGATTGGTTAAAATGCCGGAATAGAGATAGACTCCTTTTCGAAATCCTCTGAAATTTTTTATGTAGTTGTGCACTCCTCCGCTGTCACCAATGGCAAGCAGAAGAGGGAGCAGGTTATTGCTCAGCGCAATGGATGCTGTCCGCGCAACGATAGCCGGAGAGTTTGGCACACAGTAATGTACCACTCCGTGCTTTAAGTAAACGGGATTATTCAGGTCTGTACATCTTGTCGTTTCAAAACATCCCCCCTGCCCTGCATTCAGGTCGATAATCACGGAACCCTCCTTCATCACCTTTATCAAATCTTCGGAAACTTTATATTTCGGAGTGGTGTTGAACTGCATTGCTCCAATCACAGCATCGGCGGACAAAAGCGCTTTTCGCAAAACCATAGGATAAAAAACGGAAGTAAAAATGCGCCTGCCCAGTTTGTCTTCCAGTTTGCTTAAATTATAGACCGAAGTGTCAAAGACTTTCACCAGCACCCCTAAGCTCAGGGCAGCACGTGCTGCATATTCGGCAGCGGTGCTGGTGCCTATTATCACCAGCTCCGAAGGAGTGATGCCGGTAACTTCTCCAAATAGTACCCCTTTCCCGTTTCGGGTGTTGCTCAGATATTCACTTGCTAAGGTTATTGCCGTTGCACCTGCAATCTGACTCATCTGATGGACAAATGGCAAAAAACCCTGTTCATTTTCAATATTTTCATAGGCAATGGCAGTAATTTTCTTTTGAATCATCTTTTGCAACAACACACTGCTTTGCGCCTGAATCTGCATATTGGAAAACAGAACCTGATTTCCTCTCATCGAATTGATTTCGTCATAGTCGAACGGTGCAATGCGCAGGATGATATCACACTGGAAAGTTTCCTCTTTACTTTCAACAACATAAGCACCAACGGCACGGTATTCATCATCCGAATAGTTGGTCATCTTCCCGGCATCCTGTTCAATAAAAACCTCGTGCCCGTATGATGTAAGCAAATCAACCCCCTGTGGAGTGAGAGGAACCCGGTATTCCACTTTGGAAAAATCTGAAGGAATGCCAATTTTAATTTTTTTTCCTCTGCTCATTTTTTCCAGCATCTCTTCTTGGGGTATCAACATGGTTTTTGAAACCAATTCCTTTTCTTTTATTCCTTCGCGGGTTGCCATGTATAATCGATTTTAAACAGTGAAATGGTGCAGCAAGTTACATTCTATCATCAAACTTTCAAAATTTTGCAGTGATCACTCTTTTTTCATTTTCAAGAACTTCAATTCTCACCTCCACAAAATTGTGAGGCAACAGCGATTCAATTTTTTCGGGCCATTCAATCAGGCAATAATTTCCGCTGTAGAAATAATCTTCGTATCCTAAATCGAAAGCCTCTTCCACATCTTTTATCCGGTAGAAATCGAAATGATAAATGGGCTCTCCCTCTTCAGTATTGTATTGATTAATAATAGCAAAAGTTGGGCTGGTCACATTATCCCCGGTTCCGATTGCCCGGCAGACCGCCTGAATAAATGTTGTTTTCCCGGAGCCCATCTTCCCGTAAAAAGCAAATACTCTTTGCCCGGGGAAACTCGAAATCAGCTTTTGCGCTGCATTGTCAAGCACTTTTAGAGAGGATATTTTTTTTGAAAACATGTTCTGTTTTGTTATGCACAACATAAATTATTTTAATCAATTCTGAAAATCAGTTGATTCTCCATGCAAAAATACAAAATGAGACCTGTTAAAATATCATCTTACAAAAAAATGGTTATCAGATTAACATATTTGTGCATTCACGAATTCACCTTGTTTGCAACTCTTTTAGCAGAGCAGAGGAGCTAATAACCTGCTTTCATCACAGCTCTTGCCTGTAGCAGCGCTTAGCTATTTGTGTTAATATCAGCAAAATAGGAATTTTAAATCATTTAATTCCATTTTTTTCAGAAATTAGTGACAAAAAATATTAAATTTGGAAAAATTTAAAAATCAAATTTAAAGAAACAGGTCATGTGAAATAATATGTCAGACAGTTTCCCTTAATGGCGAGGCGTATATCTTACAGTAAAAATTCTTTAATTATTAAAATATGAAAATACCAGCAGAATTAAAATACACGGAAGACCATGAGTGGATTCGTGTAGAAGGTGAAATTGCCACCGTTGGAGTAACCGATTATGCCCAGGGAGAGTTGGGCGATGTGGTGTTTATTGAAATTGAGACCGAAGGTGAAGAGCTCAACAAGGGTGATACTTTTGGAACCGTGGAAGCGGTTAAAACAGTTTCTGATCTATTTATGCCCATTGGCGGTGAGGTTATTGAAGTAAATGCCGCCTTAGTCGATGAGCCGGAGTTGGTCAACAAAGATGCATACGGCAAAGGATGGATGATTAAAATTAAAATGAGCAATCCCTCCGAGCTGGATGAGCTGCTTTCCGCCGATGATTATCAGAAAATGATCGAAAGTTAAAGCCTGGTGAGCATTTTCTCAAAAGTGCTTTCAGTAAGAAAGCATCAGAAAAAAGAAACCGGAGCTGAAAATTTTCAGCTCCGGTTTCTTTTTATTCAACAAAAAAATTTTCGAGTTTTCTGCCCGGGATTAAACCACAAATGACCGGACTATTCCTAAATCGGTTTGGTATAAAATCAGCCGCATTTTGATGAACCGCAGGTTAAGCAGGTGAGGCATCCCTCCTGATAGACAACATCGTCTGAGCCACAATCCTCACACAGAGCATCTTCAGCCAGTGTTCCGTCGGGAATATATTTCTTGAGTGCGCGGGCAACACCTGCCTTCCATGAATTGATGGTTTCATTGTCTAACTGCAAACTGGTAACCAGCTCAACTACCTTGTGGATAGGCATTCCATGTCTCAGCGTTCCGGAAATAAGCTTCGCATAATTCCAGAAAACCGGATTAAACTTGTAGGATAATCCTTCAATGGTGGTTTTGTATCCACGCTTATTTATATATTGAAAATCGTATCTTGAATTCCCCTCACTATCATAGCTCTTTATGATATATCCGCCGGTAACTGAGCGTGGCAGTAAAATTCCGTCTTCATCATCGGACAAGCCGGTAAAAATTTCATAGGGCTTGCCATCCATCAATCCCATGAAAGCAATCCATTTCTCCTTGTTATTCTGAAAGCGCACTACATCCGCTTCCAGTTTTTCGGGACGTTTGGTCGGGAAGCCCGATTTTTTCTTTTCCGTTCCGGTATTGGCAATAAGCACTCCTGAGCGGGAGCCGTCGCGGTAAACGGTTACTCCCTTGCATCCGCTTTTCCATGCTTCGAAATAGAGTTGCCCAACCAGTTCTTCAGTGGCAGTTGCAGGCAGATTAATGGTAACACTGATGGAGTGGTCCACCCATTTTTGGATTCTGCCCTGCATACGCACTTTGGAAAGCCAGTCCACATCGTTTGCCGTAGCTTTGTGATAGGGTGATTTTGCGGCAATCTCATCCAGCTCTTCCTGGGTGTATTCGCGGTTGATGTCGTATCCGTTAATTTCCATCCAGATTTTAAACTTGTGGTGGAACACGGTATATTCCTCCCAGTGGTCGCCCACTTCATCCACAAAATCAACCCGGACATCCTTGTCGTTCGGATTAACTTTTCTGCGCCGTTTGTAGAAGGGCATAAATACCGGTTCTATCCCGGAAGTGGTTTGGGTCATCAGACTTGTAGTTCCGGTGGGTGCGATAGTCAGCAGGGCAATGTTGCGACGACCATATTTTGCCATGTCTTCATACAAAGCAGCATCTGCCTCTTTCAGCCGGTTTATAAAAGGGTTATTTTTCTCTCTTTCGGTATCGTAAATGGAAAATGCCCCGCGCTCCCTTGCTAAAAAAACCGAAGAGCGGTAAGCTTCCAGTGCAACTGTTTTGTGAATTTCTTCGGAAAAACTTGTAGCGATATCGCTGCCATAGGTCAATCCGAGGGCTGCCAGCATATCCCCTTCGGCAGTAATACCAATACCTGTACGGCGTCCTTCATTTGCTTTTTTGCTGATGTTCTCCCAAAGTCTTCTTTCCACCGCCTTGATCTCCTCCGGTTCCGGGTCAGCATCCACTTTTGCAAGAATTGCATCAATTTTTTCCAGCTCCAGGTCAATAATATCATCCATAATGCGCTGGGCATAATGGATATGCTCTTTGAACAGGTCGAAATTGAATTTTGCATTTGGCGTGAAAGGATTTTCGACATAGGAGTAGAGATTTATGGCAAGCAGGCGACAGCTGTCATAGGGACACAGGGGAATTTCACCACATG
The DNA here is from genome assembly GCA_040772505.1 of Mariniphaga sp. Classification (GTDB taxonomy): domain Bacteria; phylum Bacteroidota; class Bacteroidia; order Bacteroidales; family Prolixibacteraceae; genus Mariniphaga. The sequence goes on from JAXGYA010000001.1 coordinate 128,109, forward strand.
GATTTGTAGAGACGGTCCGGTAGCCCAGGTCGGCATAACAGTCGGGCACCGATTCCCGGATGATGGTATCCCAGAAGAGGATGCCGGGTTCGGCTGACTGCCAAGCATTTCTCACGATTTTATTCCAAAGCTTCAATGCGTCTGTCTCCTTGGTGTAAAGCGGAGAGTCTGACTGTACGGGATAAGTCTGCCGGTACATTTCCCCTTTTTCTACAGCCTGCATGAAGTCGTCCTGAATTTTTACCGACACATTGGCGCCGGTTACTTTTCCCTGCTCCAGTTTGGCATCAATAAAGTCTTCGGAGTCGGGATGTTTAATGGAAACGGAAAGCATGAGCGCTCCGCGCCGGCCATCCTGCGCCACTTCGCGGGTTGAGTTGGAGTAGCGCTCCATAAACGGAACTATGCCGGTGGAGGTCAGCGCCGAGTTTTTCACCGGAGAGCCTTTTGGCCGGATGTGCGACAGGTCGTGCCCGACACCGCCCCTGCGCTTCATCAGCTGCACCTGCTCCTGGTCAATTTTCATAATTCCGCCATAGGAATCTGAATTGCCTTCGTTGCCAACCACAAAACAGTTGGAGAGGGAAGCAATCTGAAAGTCATTGCCAATCCCCGTCATGGGGCCTCCCTGTGGCACAATGTAGGCGAAATCCTTCAGCACACTGAAAATTTCATCTTCCGTGAGCGGATTGGGATACCGCTTTTCGATTCGTGCAATTTCACGGGCAATCCTGCGGTGCATGTCGGCGGGTGTTTTTTCAAAAACATTCCCAAAAGAATCTTTCAGGGCATATTTGTTTACCCACACTTTAGCCGCCAAATCATCGCCTTTGAAATAAGACAGAGAAGCCTTCACTGCTTCATCCTGAGTAAATATCTTTTTACCTGACATAGTTCTAATTTCTACTTCTTCCATTGCCATTATGTTTAGTTTAAAAATAATGTTTGAATTTCATCTTCTGAAATGCGTGATGCAAGATATGACAGAAACAAAATATTATGCACACTTTTTTTTGAAAAATATCCAAAAGTTATCAACTTTGAAACACTATTAGGATGATAAACAGACACATGACTTGTTATTTAATGTAAAAAGTTAACAGATTTTGGTTACTGTTAATTATTTAATGAGAACTTTATTAACAAATTGTATGATGAAAGCATCAGTCATTAAAAACTTTTTGAATAATCAGTTCCGTAGAGCCGATATTTTTTCTCACATATTTCCGGGAAGTTGCGCCGGAAGCAAGACGTTGTTCAGAATTGCCATACATTTTGAGCAAAATGTTTTCAAGCTCGCTGTAGTTCTGAATTGAAAATGCTCCTCCCCGATTTATGAGATCAACAGCTTCTTTAAACTTCTTATAGTTTGGGCCAAAAATTACCGGCAGTCCGAATGTTGCCGCTTCAAGAATATTGTGAATGCCCACACCGAATCCGCCTCCAAGATATGCCAGAGTTCCATAGCGGTATAGCGAAGAGAGCAATCCGACTGAATCGACTATCAGCACCTGACACTGATGCACATTTTTTTCATCTGCCCGGCTCAACCGGACATGTGGCTTCTTCAGCAATTGTCCAATCCGGTTTATATTGGATTCTGTCACCTCATGCGGAGCAATAATCAATTTCATTTCTGAATGGTTGTTGATAAATTCTGTAAGCAGCTCTTCATCGGGCTTCCACGTGCTTCCGGCAATCAAAACCGGGGCATCTTTCTTAAACTTTTCAACAACAGGGATATTTTTTACATTTTTGGCAAGGGCTGCCACCCGGTCAAAACGGGTGTCGCCCGAAACAGTGAAATTTCTATGCCCGATGGACTCTAACAATCGTGCTGAATTTTCATTTTGAACAAAAAAATGATCCGCTTTTAGAAGAATTTTGCGATACCAGCTGCCTAAAAACGACTTTTTGAAGAATTGTTGATTTTCCCTAAAAATTGCCGAAACGATATAGAGCGGAACTCCTCTTTTTTTAAGCTCATCCATAAAAAAATACCAGTACTCATATTTTATGAAGAATGCTTTTTCGGGCTGAATCAGACTGACAAATTTCCTTGCATTCCGGCGGGTATCCAGTGGCAGATAGGCTACAATATCAGCCAGTTCGTAGTTTTTTCTAATCTCGTATCCCGATGGTGAGAAAAAAGTGAGCAAGATTCTGAATTCCGGAAATTGTTTTTTGATTTTTTCAATCAGCGGGCGCCCCTGCTCAAACTCACCCAATGAAGCGCAATGAAACCAGATATAGCGAGAACCGGCGTCAACCTTTGCAGCCAGATTATTATACCAATTTTTCCGCCCTTTTACAAACTGTGCGGCTTTTTTATTGAAAAGAGAAGCAATTTTCAAAAATAGTGAATAGAAAAAGATAACTGTCTGATAAATAAAATTCATAATATGCGGCTAAAGGTGTTCATAATATATTTTGCAGGGAAAATCTCATTTTTAAAACAATATGAAGTCAAAAAAACTGCTGTTTCCTAAAATACTCATAAACAGTAATGTTCATTAACAAAAGCAGAAAGAAGCAAAAGAAATCTTCCAGCGGAATGGTAAATATTTGAACGCCCAGGTTGTGCATGTTGTCATATTCCACAATAGGCAAGGCTGTTAACACTGATTTTACGATGAAGAACGGTACCAGAAAAATAAACCATGTGAGATAAAACTTGGTGTAGTGTTGCTTAAACCGGTTTCGGAAGATGGTATAGCCAAAATAGATTGTCAGCAGAAAAAAGGTAAAAAAAGTATAAACCTTCTGACGTGCAAAGTAGGCAATCAGCCCAAAAGCCACAAACAGCACAAGGCTTATTGCCAGAAACAGATTGGGCTTTTCAAAATCGGGAAATTTCACAACTAATGTTTCATATAGAAACACCGCACTGTAGGGAACTGCAAAATAGAAGAGCCACTCTTCCATCGGAACACCGTAAATGTATATTCCGGTCAGGTACTCCGGGTTAAAACTCCATATTTTCAATCCTGTAAAACGGATATCCCACAAAAGAAAAATGGCACCGGAAAAGAAGATTGCAGGGAAAAGATATTTCAGTTTAGCATAAAAACATATCCGGTTGTTAAAAGTGAATGATAGCGGAATCGCCAATAAACCCAATATTAACAGCAGATAAGTATAGTTTTTGAATTCCATAGCCAATAATTTCGGGCAAAGGTATAGCAAAAAAGCAGAATCGAAAGAGAGGCTTTAGCATTTTTCGCAATGAGCTCGATAATGATATCAACAGCACTTTTTTTCAAAAGCAAGAATTTACAATGCTTTGTTGTCAGACAAAAATCTTTTGATTTTCATCTGCTAAGATCCATTTAAAATTTCTGCTTTGCCAGTTCGGTTGCACTATCCTCCGGCCCGATGCCTTTCATCCTGAAGCTGTATTTATACTCTTTTCCGGTTAGGCGGTACTGGTCGTGCGTCCAAGCACCCCAGCTGTTGTCGCCACCAACGCCCATCTGTCTGTAGTCCACATTGACGGAAGTCAGGTCGCGGGGTTTCACATCGTTGATGTGGCGGTTAACCACCTGATCACCTTCGCGTTGCCTCCCGTCGGTGCGTTCCATGGATTCAAGGTCTTCCTGCAGATTGTGGTGTGCACTCACTTCCAGCAATGGCATTCCGGCAAAAAAGAGCCCGTTGCCGGCTCTATCTGTGATAGTCATCCAGCGCACGTCGGTTTTATTTCCGTTTTCCTGCGGACGGATATACGCCCAAAACTGGTCGGCAACGCTGCCTTCGTACAACCCTACGAACGCACCGGTTTTTCTGTCCCAGTAGCTCTCATGCGGACCGCGCCCCAACCACGCCATCTGGTCAAACTGCCGTGGCATGATCAGGTTGGTTCCCATGCGCACAATTTCGGGCAAATTATTCTTTGTCATTTTAAAATGGTTTTCCACAACCACATCTCCCGAACCGAACACCGTATGTGCCGTGTTGTGTTTTGCTATGGTTTCATCCTGATTGTCAACCAGATTAAACGCAAAAGCAACTTTCACAGATATGCCAGAATTTTTCGTAACATCAACCGATTCCACCCTGCGCTCTTTGCCTGCTTCGCGCCAAATGCGGCTGCGCTGATGCAGATTATTCCCAAAATCATTATCAATGGGTGCGCGCCAGAAATTGGGCTCGGGCCCCCTTTTGATAAATTCTGTTTCTCCTTTCTTGAAACTTGAAATGGTCCCGGCAGTTTTGTCGAAAATTATGGAGAAGCCTTCTCCGGCAACTTCAACTTCATTATCGGACTCCTTAGTGCTGATGGCGGGCATAGCGGCTATATTCACTGCAGGTAGAGCAACAGACACCGGCAAAACAATCTGCCCGGCTGCCAGCTCTGTTCCTGCCTCAAGTAAGCCATCGCGGTTTTTCAAAGATGCTTTCAGGTTGAGAAAGTATTCCACTCCCGGTTGTGCATCGAATGAAATATCAATATTCACCGGCACGCTTTCTCCGGGAAGCGCCTGAACTTCCTGCAGATTTCCGGATTTTATAATTTTATCGTCGCCAACAATCTCCCAACTGAAATCAAAGTCACTCAAATTTCGGAATGCGTATTTATTTTTGATGTTGATAATTCCGTTTTTCAAATCTGCTGGTTCAAATGCGATATACTGATATACTTTTTTCACTTCCCGGATGGGTGGTTTTATTCCGCGGTCGGGATTAACCAGCCCGTTGATGCAAAAATTTCCGTCGGAAGGCACATCTTCCGGTCCAAAGTCGCCGCCATAAGCCCAATATTGTTCGCCTTCGGCATTAGTGGTTAAAATTCCCTGGTCAACCCAATCCCAGATGAATCCACCTTGCAGCGCATCATACTTTTCGATTACATCCCAGTAATCCTGCAGATTTCCCACACTGTTTCCCATTGCGTGTGCATACTCACACTGGATTAACGGTTTGGTGGGGTTCTCTTTTGCATAACTCTCCATTGCTTCAATCCGCATATACATAGGACAGGTGATGTCGGTATTATCTCCGCCGTGAGCCTGTTCATACTGCACCGGGCGGGTGGGGTCTGCCGATTTGAGAAATTTATATGTTGCATCAAAATTGACTCCGTTGCCGGCTTCATTGCCCAATGACCAGATGATGATGGAGGACTGGTTCTTATCGCGCTCAAACATATTCCGGGTGCGAAACATGTGTGCCTCCATCCAGAGTTCATCTTTGGCAAGTGACTCTTTTCCGTAGCCCATTCCGTGGGATTCGATGTTGGCTTCGTCAATGACATAGAGACCGTATTTGTTGCACAGCTCATACCACAACTCCGGCTGCGGATAGTGGGAAGTCCGGACTGCATTCATGTTGAAAGATTTCATAATGTATATATCCTTCAGCATGGTCTCCTTGTCAACATAATGCCCTGTAACATCATGGTGCTCATGCAGGTTGGAGCCTTTCAGATAAACATACTGACCGTTGATCAATAAAATGCCGTCTTTTATCTCTATAATTTTATGTGGTTTTTTTTAATCAAAATTCTATCTGCTAAATTTAGCAAATTTCAACGGAATAGTTGATCAACCTGCTCTTTTACCATATCAGGTTCAGCATCAATATCAAATATCAGGTCGGGTGTCAGAAAGAACAGTTCCTTTTCGGCTTTGAATCGCTTTTCCCCTCCGCCGGTAATATTCAGCATAATCAATGCATCTTTGTCAATCGAATTGTTTTTGGCGGCTTCGATAAGTGAGGCAGTTGCTATTGCGGCAGCAGGGTGGATATCAATTCCTTCCGCTTCTTCAAAAAGCTGTGCAGCAGCTCTCGCCTGTTCATTGGTGGCAATCAGCACATCTCCGCCGGTGTCGGTGAGTGCATCAAAAAGTCCGCCGCTCAGGGAATAGGGTGGTTTGCGGTTAGAGAGCACTTTTGCATCAATTATTTCCACCTGTTTGCGGGCAGTGGTTTCATCTAACGGAAGCATTTCACGTGAACCGGCTTTCCATGCGTCATAAATGGGAACAAAGGGAGCATTCTGAGAAACCATCAGTTTCATCTTATTTTTCCCAAAGCGGCCGTCGGCAAGAAGCCGAAAATTTGCTTCCCATGCGGCAATTGCGCCTGTGCCGCTGCCAATTGCCTGAAAGTAGTAGTCGGGTATCCGCCCGATTGTGGTTACGGCAGACAAAACCGTGGTGCCCATGCCGTCGCGGCGCGCCACATTTTTTGCACCTCCTTCAGGGAAAAAACCCTCCATCCCGGCAACAATGTTTGAGAGATGAATGGCGTCATAGTAATCGCTGCCTGAACGGCTAGAAATAAGTTTCACACAGTCATTCAGGGGTTTCTCAAACCAAAGCGCACCGAGGTTATCTTCGGGAACACAAATCAGCAGCGGAATGTTATTGTCGGAACAAACACTGGCAAAAGAGCGGGAAGTGTTGCCGGCAGAAGCCACCACAAGCACCTTATCTAACCCGGGAGTCATTCTTCCGCAAACCGAATAGGCTTCCGTTTTTTTGAAGCTGCACGTGCTCATTTCAGCACCCTTTTCGGGCCAGTAGCCACTGAAAGTTATCCAGAGATTGTGCAGTCCGCAAAATTTTGCAAGTCCCTCACTTCTATAAGTTACCGGAGCAGAGGAACCATTCAGCATCCTCAAAACCGGCAACCAGTCAGAAAACTTATAAAATCCCCATGAATCGTCTTTGACTTCAAGTTGCTTTTTTTCATAAATCGCTCTGAGGAGCGATGGCTCATTTTCACCCGGAGCATCCAGCATCCAGCCTTCATCTTCAAAAATTTTTCCGGTCTTCACCGACTGAAGCCGATATCTGGTTTTGGTAAATGTTTTATCCATTTCTTATCTTTTCTCAAAACTACAAAAATAATATTTTGAACTGATTATAAGGCTTTTCATGCAGAATTAGTATCAAGTATCAGGATTTCACGCAAAACTCTGCCTGCCGGACAGGGAGACGCGAAGTTTTTCGTGTTGAATTATTAACTTTGTACTCTAAATTTCAACGTTATGAATTTTTTCAAAAACAAATTTTACCTAAGCCTTACTGTTGGTATTTTATCTTTAGCTCTGTTAGTCAGCATCTTGTGGGCAGGTGGTTTTATTGCCGGCTACACCGACCGGGAAACAGAGAGTAAAACCATAAAAGTGCTCACCGTCGGAAACAGCTTTGCCGACGATGCGGTCAGTTTTCTTTCCGAAATTGCTGAATCGGTTCCCGGATACAGTATTCATTATACAAAAGCCAATATCGGCGGATGTTCGCTTGCAAAACACGTGAGCCTAATCAGTGCCTGTGAAGAGGACTCAACACTGAAACCCTATGCAAAAGAGTACTGCCTGAAAGATTTGCTGCAGGCAGACAGTTATGACTTCGTCACCATTCAGCAGGTGAGTTCAATGAGTTTCAAATGGGAATCGTTTCAGCCCTATGCCGGTGAGCTGATTGAATTTATCCGGGAATATCAGCCTCAAACCGAAATTATCATCCAGCAAACCTGGGCATATCCAAATGTTACAAAACTTGAAGAGTGGGGCATAACTTATAATGAGATGCACGCCGGATTGGTTGAAAGTTACAAAAAGCTTGCTTCCGGTTATAAAATGCGTATTCTTCCGGTTGGCGAAGCTATTTACAACGCCTACCAACAGGACAGTACCCTCAATTTATGGCGGGCAGATGTTCATCACGCCAACGAAAACGGACGTTACCTTGCCGGCTGTGTCTGGTTTGGGACAATGACAGGAGTGTCGCCAAAAAAGGTAAAATTTATCCCCGAAGGGATGGATGAGAAAATTGCAGCATTTTTACGAAAAATGGCAGATTCGGAAATAAAAAAGCAAAAACGGACAAGTTAAACTGCTGTGATTGTGGCAGGTAACAGAAGAAAAAGAGTAAACACTAAATTTCGGATGATTTTGATGTTTTTAAAAATTTCCGGATATTTTTCATCACCCTAACAGTTATTCATTTCCCTTGTCTAAAAAGAATTTCCTTCTCTTCCTTAGTGAGTTTTTCATAGCCTGACTTGGCAATTTTCTCTAAAATACGGTTAATCTCTTCTTGCTGTTCATTTTTCATCCGGTTGTAATCGTAGTCGTCGCGCGGCAGTGTCTGCTGTTTGAATGAAACTTTCATCCGCTTTTTAGGCTTAAACCAGCTTTCCATTTTCCCGATTGCTTCAATCAATCCAGCTCCCCAGTCCTTGCCTTTCCGCAATTGTGCAATATAGAACCATCCCCAGACTGCGCCTCCAACGTGGGCAATATTTCCTCCCGGATTGGAGGCTGAGATGCTTATAACTGACAGTAAAACATAGAAAGCAGCAATATATTTCAGCGGAAACCGTCCGATGAAAAAGAGATGAATTTCACGTTGCGGGTCATACGTTGCAATTGCCACAAGAATTGCAAAAACCGATGCCGACGCGCCCAGAAGAAGAGCATTTACCGTTGAAAATGCAGGGAAAATGTTGTATGCCAACACATACAGCAACGCACCGGCAAATCCTCCCAACAAATAAACACTGAGTAGTTTTTCACCCTCAAAACGATAGAGAAAAAGCTTTCCAAACCAGTATAAACCCAAAACATTAAAAATCAGGTGCAAAAAGCCTGTATGTAAAAACATATAGGTGACGGGCGTCCACGGGCGGCGCAGCAGAGCTCCTAAATCCGACGGAACGGAGAACCACCTCACCAGTGGCAGTGGCTGCCCTATAAGATAAAACAAAACACCAACCAGCTTAATCACTATAAAAACACCTAAGTTGATGTAAATCAACCGGGTTAAAGCTGAACCTTCCTTAAATGTCTGTTTAATATCATCCCATATTTCCATCAGTAAAAGTGCTTTGTTGTTTTGTTCCAGTACTTTATGAGCAGGAAGCCAAACAGCATTCCGCCCAAATGAGCAAAGTGGGCGACATTGCTTCCCGGCTGTGACAATCCTAAATAGAGCTCAAGAATACCGTAGCCAATTACAAAATATTTTGCCCGGATTGGGATTGGGGGAAACAGCAACATGAGCTGGGTGTTTGGAAACAACATGCCAAAAGCCAGCAGAACCCCGAAAACAGCTCCCGAAGCGCCAACAGTCGGAATATCTTTTTTCAGCTGAAAAATGCGTTCCATCAGGCTCAGCCCCTCATCGGCATATGCCGTACTTTCAGGACTATCGTACCATGTGTTGATGAAATCACGAACCTGAACAGAAGCATTGGGAAGATGTTTCTTCACAAAAATGTCCAGCAGATCAGGCGACGGTGTATTTCTGAATGCTTCCACAGCATTGTTAATTGATGAAAGTTCAATATGATTTACAAGCATGTGCAAGGCTACTGCACCCAGTCCGGTTACAAAATAATAGACTAAAAAACGGCGCGAACCCCAAACACTTTCCAACACCCGCCCAAACATCCAGAGGGCAAACATATTGAAAAACAGATGGGCTATCCCGCCATGCATAAACATGTGGGTAACAATCTGATGTGGTCTGAATTTGTCAGAACCCGGGTAGTGCATTCCCAAATATTCCACCAGATTGATGCCCCTGCTATCCAGAACCCAGGTAGCCAATAGTAACAAAACATTGATTATTATCAGGTTTTTAACAACCGGCGGCATAGTATTCGCAGCAGGACGATAATTCATTTTCTAAATTTTAATTTCATTGTGTGTAAATCTTGCCTAAAAAATTTCAACCCCGCAAAATAACAACATATTGTTATCTATTGAAAAGTTTTTCAATTTCATCAAGCGAAAAAATGGTGAGTACTTTTTTTCCATCGGGAGTGTAATTTGGTTTTGCACATGCAAAAAGCCTGTCAATCAGATGGATAATTTCTTCCTGATTCAGCTCTGTACCGTAATTCAGGGCAGAGGCTTTTGCCAGTGAAGCGGCAACCTGTTCTCTCGCTTTTGACTTGGCATCTACCGGCGAATTTTTATACTCTTCCAGCAGTTTTTCCAGAATAACCTCCGGAGAGGAGACTGCAAGCATACCGGGAAGGCCATTAATGACAAATGTGTTTTTCCCGAATTCCCTGATATCAAATCCCAGAGAGAGCAAATCACCAGAAATATTTTTCAGCAGTTCGGCATCGCCGGCATTCAGTTCGATGGTTTTTGGGAAAAGCTGCTGCTGACTGGCTGCCGATTCGGATTTAAGCACTTCCATAAACTGCTCAAAGAGAATCCGCTCGTGGGCGCGGCGCTGGTCTATCAGCATCAGTCCCGACTTCACCGGTGAAAGAATGTATTTCTGCTTCAGCTGCAGCACTTTCTTAAAAGAGCTTCCCTCCAAAGTTTTCGGGCTCCATCCCGAATCCTGAGGCGCCACATCCTGATTTTCCGGTTTCAGCAACAGCTGAGTTCCTTTGTACAGCTCTTCCCAGCGGCTAAAATGTTTCTGGTCTGTCTGCGCGCTTTTGGGAATTCTGGAGGATGGGGTCTTTTCCTGTTCAAATGGGTTATATCCCGGATTTATGCTGATACCCGGATACGGAATATCGGTTTTGTCCCTCTTTGCAATCGGAATTTCAATACTCCCATCCTGATCAAAGTCTATGGAGGGAACTACATTGTGTTTCCCTAAAGATTCGCGGACAATAGCAAAAATCAACTGCCAGATGGAGCGTTCATCTTCAAATTTAATTTCAGTTTTTGTGGGATGGACATTAATATCTATGGAAGCAGGGTCTATTTCCAAAAAAAGAAAATAGGAAGGAAATGCATCTGACGGAAGGAGTTTTTCGTAAGAGAGCATCACAGCCTTGTGAAAATATGGATGACGCATGTAGCGCCTGTTAACAAAAAAGAACTGTTCACCCATTGTTTTGCGGGCAAATTTAGGCTGCCCCACAAAACCGGATATGGTTGTCAGACTGGTTTTTTCGCCAATTGGTATCAGACTGTGATTGAGGGTTTTTCCAAAAATATCAACAATCCGACGTCTGAAATTGCTTTTGGGCAGCTCGTAAAGTTGCGCATTGTTATGAAAAACAGAAAACCGTATTTCCGGATTTGGCAGCGCTACACGGTGTATTTCATTGATGATGTGTTTCAGCTCAGTGGTGTTTGCCTTGAGGAATTTTCTACGTGCCGGCACATTAAAAAACAGATTTTTCACCGTGATTGAAGTTCCGTTGGAGCACCCGACAGGTTCCTGTTTCTTCACTTCTGTACCTGTTACATGAATGAGGGTTCCCACCTCCTCTTCCAACCGTTTTGTGCGCAGCTCAACATCGGCAATGGCAGCAATAGAAGCCATCGCTTCACCGCGAAATCCAAGTGTGCGTATGGAAAACAGGTCGTTGGCAGCGCTGATTTTTGATGTAGCGTGGCGTTCAAAAGCCATTCGCGCATCGGTTGGCGACATTCCGCATCCGTTGTCAGTTACCTGAATCATGGTTTTGCCGGCATCTTTGATGTGAATAGTGATTTCATCCGCACCTGCATCCAGTGCGTTCTCAACCAGCTCTTTTACCACCGAGGCAGGCCGCTGAATCACTTCACCTGCGGCAATCTGATTGGCTACCGAGTCGGGTAATAATTGAATAATATCGCTCACCTGAAGATGATGTCAGAATAAAAAAACAGATAGACAATAAGCGCAAAGATCATAATGAGAATAATCAGGCGGGTGTTGGATGCTCTCCGCTCTTTTTCTGAAGAGCGCGACAAGCCTCCCTGTGCCTGCCGGAACTGCCCCTTAATATTGGACTTGTAGGGCTTACTGCTCTCCTCTTTTTCTTTGGGAATACCCAATTCTTCCCTAATACGCTGTTCCCTCTCCTCGCGCTCCTTTTTGTCGGGGTCCCAAAACCGCGGAGTAAGATTGAACTTTTTTGTAGCAGGTGTATGAAAAAATTTTCCTATCATAACCGTCACCAATTTTATTGCAAAGATAAGGTTTATTCAGGAAAACACAGTAAGCAGCACGCAACCAAATTCAATTACAGGGAGATAATGCGAAAGAGAGAGTTTGAAAATTTTCACTTCGCGCTTTTGAGGCTTCTCTTTTATTATGAGTAGTGTTATAATTTCTATTTTAGCAGAAATTAAAATAAGATGAGAGTTGTTGTTCAAAAAGTTACCGAAGCAGCGGTCCGTGTTGACCAAAAGGAAGTTTCTTCCATTGGCAAAGGATTGCTGATTTTATTGGGTATCGAAGATGCCGATACAGACGAGGATATTGACTGGTTAGTGAAAAAAATTGTGCAATTGCGCATTTTCAATGATGAAAACGGTGTAATGAATCTGTCGGTACAGGATACCGGCGGAGATGTTCTCATTGTCAGCCAGTTTACGCTGCATGGCAACACCAAAAAAGGAAACAGACCTTCCTATATCCGGGCATCAAAACCTGATTTTGCCATTCCTATGTATGAAAAATTTGTTCGGAAAACAGAAGAGGTTTTGGGGAAAAAAGCGGGAACAGGAATTTTTGGCGCTATGATGGACGTTTCATTAGTTAATGAAGGGCCGGTGACACTAATAATCGATTCAAAACAGAAAGACTTTTAACGGGCAGCTTTCTCCCGGAAAAAAAATCCGATAAATTATGACAAAAGAGAATATTTCATTGGCTGAGGTTCAGCAGCAGGTGGATAACTGGATAAAAACCACAGGAGTACGCTATTTCAGCGAGCTGACCAATATGGCTGTTTTAACGGAAGAGGTGGGTGAGCTGGCGCGAATCATGGCACGAAAATTTGGCGACCAGTCATTCAAGGAATCGGATAAAAATTATGATCTTGCCGATGAAATGGCAGATATTCTCTGGGTGCTTGCTTCTCTTGCAAACCAAACCGGCGTAGATTTAACCGAAGCTTTCCGAAAAAATTTGGAAAAGAAAAACACCCGCGATAGGGAGCGCCACCGAAAGAACCGTAAATTGCGCAAATAGCAATGCTGAAAACAGTTGTAAAAACTGGTAAAAGTTTTATGAAACGACCATGTAGAAATGCTTCACAAACAAGCATAATTAAAATGAGGGAGTTACATCCAATACCTTTGAAAACTTTTAATTTTAATTGGATGAAATATTATTCCGTTTCCCCGGGAAAATAGAGCCACACGATATCATGCATAGTATAAAGCAGATACTGATCTCTGTAATACACCAGAATAGGGCTTGAGTGGTCGCCCTCCACAATCGGATTGCCGGGATATTTTTCCCAGTTTATTAAATCTTCCGACACCGCTACGTTGGAAGTCCAGATGGACCTCTTTTCGGTTTTTACCCCGAGGGGGATGGCGTTTCCATGGTAATACATATAGTATCTATCTTTATATTTAATGATTTGGTTGGCAGCCACTGCACCAAAATCATACTCATCCGGCCCGGGTCTCAAAACCGGTTCGTCCTGAACGTTTGTCCAGGTGAGCTTGTCATCTGACTTTGCCAGCCAGATTGCATCATCATTACGTTCGTAAAACAGGTACCACTGTCCGTTTTCAATCCATATCACGGGCGTTCCGTAAGGAGCAGACAAAGTATCGCCCCGGGTTGTGATGATGGTTAAATCCCCCTGCTCAGTCCAGTTGATTCCGTCAGGCGAAGTCAGAAAGTGTGCCACATCATTTTCCCCTTCGGCAAACATATAATAGGTGCCATCATCTTTAATGACAAACATATCTTCCGTCCATTTTGCATCAAAAACGGGATTGTTGCTGTGCCGGCTCCAGTTTATTCCGTCGATTGAGGTGGCATAACCCAGATACTTAGGATCTTCGCTGCCGCCGTTATAACCGGAATACCACATTTTAAAAATTCCCTCTTCGTGCAGGATATATCCCCGCTCACGAATTTTGTCATCCCATGTGTCCGATTTGGTTCCGCTGAATACGGGATTGTTTTCAAAAGGTTTAAAGCTAACCATCTCCGGGGGAAATTTTTCCGTCTCCCTTTTTGGACTATGACAACTTATCACCGTGAAAACCAGTACAGAAATCAAGAAATATAATGTTCGCATACGATAAACGGTTTTTTATGATGTATAAAAAACCAAAAATATAAAAATAGTGTTGAAACAGTGCAATTGTTGAGCTAAATGGACTAAAGTAAATCTCAAAGCCCTGATTTCCCCGTTGCCATTGGCTTTTTTCTTTGCAAAAGTGAGATTTAGAACCGGCATGCTATATTATGTTTTATACGTTCAAAATGTTATATTTGTTATCAGAAAACAATTTCACTAACAGTAATTTATAAAAAATGACCAAAAACAGAGCTCCCCGTTTTGCAGGCAAGTTTTATCCCCAAAGCGCTTCCCTTTTGCAGGAAGAGCTGGATACTCTTTTTCTTGATGCTGCGGGGAGAGCATCTGACAAAATTCCCCGTGCAATCATTTCGCCGCATGCAGGTTATGTTTTCAGCGGACAAGTTGCTGCATCTGCATTCAGCCAGATTCCGCAGAACACTCTGTTCAAAAGAGTTTTTGTCCTTGCATCGAGCCATCGTTATTCTTTCAGCGGAGCTGCGGTTTATGGTCAGGGAAATTACATGACGCCACTGGGCGAACTAAAAACAGACACTGAACTGGAGACCGGACTTGTTAGTTCGCACGAAGTGTTCAGGTATTATCCTGAAGCACACAATCATGAACACAGTTTAGAAGTGCAGCTCCCTTTTCTTCAGCACTGGCTGGGAAAGGATTTTTTGCTGGTACCCGTCATTTTGGGAACAGACAATCCCAATGACTGCAAAAAGATTGCAGAAGCCCTGAAACCCTGGTTTACGCCCGAAAATCTGTTTATAATAAGTACTGATTTCTCGCATTATCCCGGCTATGAGGATGCAGTGAAGATTGATTTGCACACCGCCGATGCCATTTGCTCCAATAATCCCGAAAAATTGCTACATGTTATCAAAGAAAATAAAAAGAGAAAGATCCCTCAACTGGCAACATCGCTTTGTGGCTGGACTTCGGTGCTCACCTTACTTTATCTGACACAGAACCGGAACATCCATTTCAAAAAAACTGAATACCGCAATTCGGGTGATTCCATGCCCTATGGCGACAGGAAAGAAGTAGTGGGCTACTGGGCGCTGGCTGCATACGAAACGGGCATGCCTTCTCCGATTTCGCCGGAAAAGCAAAAAGAGCTGCTGAAAATGGGGCATAATGCACTTGAACAGTATCTGAAAACCGGTAAGAGTGTCATTTCCCAATCGTCGGAATCTGATGAAATTTTTATACCGCATACCGGAGTTTTTGTAAGCACTTATGTGAAAGGAGAATTACGCGGATGTATTGGCAGTTTTGAAGAAAACGAAATGCTGTCTGCTCAGGTGCAGCACTTAGCGGTATCCGCCGCACAGGATAGCCGGTTCAAAAAACCGGAAATTGATGATTTGGATGAAACCGAACTTGAAATATCAATTCTGTCACCTTTCCAAAAAATCCGTTCTGTTGAAGAGATTGAGCCCGGGAAACACGGGATTTATATTAAAAAGGATCTTAATTCGGGAATTTTCCTGCCACACGTGGCAGAAAGAAATGAGTGGAGCCGTGAAGAATTTTTAGGGCGCTGTTCACGCGACAAAGCCGGATTGGGCTGGGACGGCTGGAAAGAAGCAGAACTTTATGTGTTTGAGGCATTTGTGTTTAGAGGCTAAACACCTCATTTAATATCTTCAGTGATCTGATTTCGCCCAAGTGCTCAAAATGAAGCTGATAATATTCCACAAGCCCGGAGGTCAGGTATATCCGCATTTTTCTGGAAATATGCAATTTGCCGAGATCGTGAAGTTTTAATCCGGCCAAAATGCATAGTACTTCGGTTGCCTCTTTGTTCAGGAAAAAGGGGTGCGGAGGTTCATGGGCAACCACCGTTCCCCTGCGCATATCAAACAGACCGTAAACACCGGTTTTTGGGATACCGGGCAAAAACCCAAGATATTCGGTGAGGTGAAACAGAAACCAGAGATGAAAATTTGATTTGCCGCTTTCTGTTAAATCAAAAAAGAGCAGTGCATTTTGGATGAATTCAAACAATTCGGGATAGCTCTCCTCTTCACGAAGCGTTTTGTTTAAGATTTCGGTAAGAAACAGAGCTTGTGCCGATTTGGTAACATCATAAGGAATGTTCTGATAAACAGGCTGATTGCGTATTTCCTTGATACGTTGCACTTCGCGTGTCTCCTTTTGGTAAAAAACCAGTTCTGTGAGAAATAGCGGCTGCAAAATTCCGCGATGGCTTTTCTTTTTTTTGCCTTGAGAAATATTGAGAATAAACGCCTGTCGTCCTGAAGCTTTGGTGTAAATATTAACGATTACGGAGTTTTCGCCGTATTTAATCTGATGCAAAATAATTCCCTGTGTTGAAACTAGCATTTTTTAATGGATAAACAACAATTTTTCAATATGCGTCTCTTCACCGAATTTATCAGTGCAAAAAACCAGATAGACACCTGTTTTTACGCGGTTCCCACTTAAGTTTTTGCCGTTCCACACCGCCTGACCACCCAGGGAAGTAGTCTGATAAACCAGATTTCCGGTTATGTCGGTTATCTTCACATCGGTACTTTCAACCAATCCGGTGATGATTACCGGTCCATCCCAGGTTTCTCTCACTGGATTTGGATAGACATACACATCTGAAAAAACTTTATTGGGAGCAACGGCATCACCCTGATAGGAAACGATTCCTGCATAGGTTCCGATAAAAACCTCTCCGGTCTTCTCATTGATTGCCAGGGATGTTATATTGTCGGAAATCAGCGGACTGTTGCCGGTGGTGAAGTGCTGAATCTCTTTTTCGCCATTCTCTGAAACTAAATAAACCCCCGAATTGCTGGTACCCAACCATTTCCGGTTTGCGCCGTCAACGGCTATTGCGGTAACGTTTTCAGTGCCTAACAGCCGGTGATATAACCCGTCATTGAGGTCAAGCCCGGGCTGTGAAGCATAAAATTTTTCACTCTCCCATATGCGCTCGGGGCTGGAATAAACAGCTACTCCTTTCGTAGTGCCAATCCAGATGGCGCCTTTCAAATCCTCGACAATTGACAAAATATCATTCATCCGGTTAAATTCTTCGTGCACCCCGTTGTTGAAATAGGAGGTAACAAGCAATCGTTTTTTTTGCTTACCGGTTTTGTCAACCACATAGGCATCATTCCCGCCCTGCAGAATAATCCATTTGTCATCATTTTTTGTAACTAACAAATCGCCGATTTTATAATTGTTTGCCACTTCAGGCAGGGTGATTCCCTCCCACTTTTTATCGGGCGTGAATTTCAGCAAATTTACGGCAACTTCAGAATTGGTGAGCCACAGGTTTCCTTCGGAGTCGAAGTCCATTCCGCCGATTCTGACATAAGGCGCATTGGGACTGCCCGGCAGGGCAGTTGCAAGGGGACTGTTGTGGTTCTCATAGCGATACATCAGTTCATCATTTTCAAATTCCAGAAGACCTCCGCCCCAGCTTGCGGCAAAAAAGTGATTTTCATTTTTCGGATCTACGGCAATCCTGTGAATGTTATGATACTCATCCATTTGTGGAAACTCATTTTTTGAAAAATGGCTCCAGCGGTTGTTGCTGAACCGCGAAAATCGTGGGGCAATCCAACCGGTTTTGTTTCCAGGTGTTACCCACAGTGCCGATCCAATTTGGTGAAGGGAAAAGATGGTGTTGTCAATGGGCCCCGAATAGGTGATGCGCTCATAATTATTATTTGAGTGCCTGATGAAAGATTGGCTTTCGTCAGCAATCCAGGTTGTTCCATCAGCAGACAAGGCAACGCTAAGGGGATCAATGGAAGAAACTTCCTTGTCAGGAAACCGGTAGTTGGTGATATGGCGGCTGATATTATGATTTCCATCCACAATAAAAATCTGACGGCGGCTGGCGATGGTGAGATAATTTCCGTTTACCTGCATATCTGCGGCAAACTTGATCTCCCTTCGATAGGGCTCCCAGCTTCCCCCGTTCAGAACGTACATTTCATCTTCAAACCAGGTTCCGGGAGTGTAGTTGGCAATGATTTTCCCGGCATGAAAAGCCAGATGATTGAATTTACCATTCGCACGGGGAATATTTTCAATACGTTTCCACGAATTGAAATCGAGCAAATTGCTGTTGTGCCTGTCTGCCCTTAAAATCCCGTTGTCTGTTGCCGCATAAAGATATTCTGAATCGGCTTCCACATCGTTAACCGACATATAGCCTGCGCTTTCACCAATAATATAGGTGTCTTTCACCTCCTGCTTTTGCAAATTTAAAACCACAATTCCAAAGCTGCACGCCAGATAGGCTTCATTGTCGATGATTGAAATTCCATTGATATTTTTTCCGGTAATCTGCTTGCGTTTGATATCGGGGAGATTGACAATTTTCTTTTCAAAAATCAAGTCAATGTTGCAGTTTTTGTAGGCAACAATCAGCACTTTGTTTTCTTCGCTCCACTCAATGGTCTGGATTTCGAAATCTGACAGGTCTGCTGTTTTCGAAAGTTTGTTTATGCTGTTGTCGCGGGTGTCATAAAAGATGATGCCGCCACCGGTGGCACAATACACTTTATCCGGCGAGAGTGCAATTTTTGATGCGCGAGCATAGGACAAATAATCCTGCCAGCTCCCTTGCCGGTGTTGTGCATAGGTGATGTTTGTAAAAAGCAGAGTAATAACGGCAAGTATAATTTTTTTCATATTCACTTTTTCTCAATTCATTAGATAAACGAAACTCCCTTTCATTTATTTTAACGGGTGAACGGGCAGGGGTTTTTGCTCTAACGGCAATGTAAAATTTTGTTTCTCTTTAAACACCCAACTTTCAAAGCAAATGAAAAATGACCATAAAAGTGTCATTCATGCAATTCTTTTAAATAACCTGTCAGTTTTTTCACTGCTCTTGCCCGGTGGCTGATTTGATTTTTTTCATCGAGGCTCATTTCAGCAAAGGTTTTTTGGCTGCCATTAGGTAAAAAAACAGGGTCGTAGCCAAAGCCGGTATTCCCTCTTTTTTCGGTGATGATTTCACCTTCAACAATTCCTTCAAACAATCTCTCTTCACCGTTAATCACCAATGAAATCACCGTTCGAAAACGTGCCTTCCGGTTCTTCTCGTCTTTTAGCTTCCCGAGGAGCTTATCCATATTTGCCTGCGAATCTTTGGCTTCGCCGGCATAACGTGCCGATAAAACTCCGGGCTCTCCGTTCAGCGCTTCAACCTCAAGTCCTGTGTCGTCAGCAAAACAGGAATATCCATATTTTTCATAAATGAAAAATGCCTTTTGTCTGGCATTTTCGTCAAGTGTGGAGTGGTCTTCGGGAATTTCTGCATTGCATCCGATTTCCTTCAGGCTCAACAACTCAAAGCTGTTGCCTAAGATTGCCTGTATTTCCTCTAATTTGTGCTGATTATTTGTTGCAAATACTAATTTCATCACTATTGTTTCGCGTAAAAGTAGATAAAAATCCTATTTTCAGAAATTTAATTTTCATCCGGGAACAAGCTTTGAAAACACTTATTCACATACACCTGTGAATAAATATATCCTGCGAATGGAATCAATTCATTTCTGAATTTATTAACTTCGCATCAATTGAAAAATTAAAAATTATGCCCTATCGTCGATTGCCAACCACCGACAAAGCCAGGCTCCGCGCCCTGGATGCAGCTCTGAACATGGCCTCCAAAAGAGAGGAACGCAAGCTGGCTTTCAGTAAATCCACAGTTCTTGAATTGAAAGAGGTAAAAACAAACTTTGAGAACCATCTCAGACAGTATGAGTTTGATATGCAAATAGAATCGGAGCGAAGCGCAGACTACAAAGCGGCTTTTGAAAAGGCAAGATTGTATGTTTCCCATTTTATTCAGGTGCTTTACATGAATATTGAGCGGGAGGAGTTGAAAGAAGAAGTGCTTATGTTTTACGGACTTGAGCACTTGGAAAGAAAAATTCCGCAGTTGAGTGCAGAGCAGGAAATTTTGGAGTGGGGAAAAAAAGTGATGCAGGGTGAACAGAAAAGATTGGAGAAAGGGGGAAGCCCGATTTACAATCCCTCTATTGCATTGGTTAAGGTGAATGTGGAAAATTTTTACGAAGCGGCTGTTTTTCAGAAAAATCTGAAGCGCAACACATTGAGGAGCTATGAAAAAATGCAGCTACTGCGCCGCGATACCAATAATTTCATCAGCAAGCTCTGGACAGAAATCGAGGATAATGTTGAAAATATTACTCCCCGGCAAAAGCGCCAGCGCGCTGAGGAGTATGGTGTCGTGTATGTCTATCGCCGTAACGAAAAGAAAAGAATCCGTTCCGAAGGGATTCAGGTCGATTTGCTGTTTGACTTCAATTAAGGAAGTACAAGTTTTTCATTCCGGTTCTCATTTCTTATCAGAAGCAAGAGCAGTAGAACCAGCGCCAGGCTTATCGCTGCCAGATAGTAGCTTCCGGGTGATGAACCAATATCTTCAAATTCCGGAGCCAACAGCCCTTTGTCAATCATATGGATGCCGATTACTGAAATTGCATTGAAAAAGATGTGGGCAATGACAGGCAGCCACATGGAACCACTCCACACCAGCAGGTATCCGAACATTACGCCAAGAAGCATGCGTGGCACAAACCCGTAAAACTGCATATGCAGGGCACTGAAAAGAATCGCCGAAATCCAGACTCCCCAATGATGACTACGGGTCCAACTGGTGAAAATACGCTGAATCACTCCGCGAAAAAGGAGCTCCTCGCCAATACCCGCTAAAACGGCAATCATAAATAAGTTAAAGAGCAGTCCGCCAATTGAATCTACTTTTAAAAACACCTCCAGAAGAGCGGCGGCTCTTTCTTCTGCATTTTTCATCCATACTTCAAGGTTCTCGAGAGATGCTGGGAACTGCATCCGGGAGTTCCATCCGGCAATGAAATTGACAAAAGGCAGAGAGAAAAAGACCAATGCCACAACCATCAGCACCGAAGGTGAAGCAGATTTCTTGTTCAGTAGAAGATATTCTGCAACATGACCATGAAATAACCATGCCAACACAAGGGAGGGCACTATAAAAAGGCCAAAAGACTGAGTTATCTGAAAATATTTTAAAACTCGAATGCTTTCCGGATCACTTAAGTCGGCTATCCCTGTAATCTGAAGCAGGGAATCGGTTCCAAAGAGGGGCATAGCCAGCAGCATGGACAGGAGCATAAAGGAAAAAAAAATTACCAGAATCACAAACCCTGAAAACAGGAGTTGTGGGAACGGTTTCATCCCCCGAAAGGCAGTTATTTGCATTTTGAAAATTTTTGGGCAAAGATAATGAAAACGGAGAATGGATAAAAGGATGACTGAGTTAATGTTAGTGCGCCACAAAATATTATCCTCTTTTATTTCACTTTTTGATTTCAGGTTGGTAACTTTGCAGAATCAGTAAAATTTTTAAAAATGAATGAAATTACAGTACAACAGCCACAAAACAATCAGCCTGCCCCGCCACCCAATTATCTCGTCTGGGCTATTTTAACAACAATTTTTTGCTGTCTGCCTTTTGGAATCGTATCCATTGTGTTTGCAGCTCAGGTAAATTCCAAATGGATGATGGGCGATTATGACGGCGCACGGGCATCCAGTAAAAATGCGAAGCTCTGGGCATGGATCTCCTTTGGTGTTGCCGTTGCTATCTCACTCGTCTGGCTTATATTAGTGATTTTTGGCGTGGTTGCCGGAATTGGCGCAGGAATTTTTGAAGGACTTTCCGTGTAAGTGATGAAAAGTCTGAAAAAAGGAGTATTGCTGACAGGTTTATTTACGCTGGCAGTTCTCTTTTTTGTGCTTGACCCTGGCAAACACATTCTCTTTCCACGGTGTATTTTCTATTCCGTTTCGGGCTGGTATTGTCCCGGATGCGGTTCTCAGCGTGCTGTTCACAGCTTGCTCCATTTGAATTTCGGAGGAGTGGTCCGAAATAATTTTCTCTTTTTGCCAGCGTTGGCTGCTATTTTATATCATTATCTGCATTCCGTTTTAAACCGGTGGTTTGGCTGGCAACTGCCCAATATTTTTTACATGAAGCAAACGCCATGGATTATTTTTGCCATAGTTCTGCTATTTTGGGTATTGCGAAACCTTCCTGTTTTTCCATTTTCGGTGCTTGCACCGGAATAATCAAAGAAAATTCAACACTAAATTCCAAACACTTCACTGCATGAACCGACCTTCTCCTAAGAGCATAACCTCCGAACAGACAAATGCTTATTCTTTTTCCTTTTTCATGCCGAATTTCGGGTCATAGCGCAGATAGTTGATAATCACAAAGCCCGGAATAGTGCAAACCATCACCCAGATGAAGAAAAGTTTATAGCCAATCTGCTCCTGAATCCATCCGCTGATCATTCCGGGAAGCATCATGCCCAATGCCATGAATCCTGTGCAGAGCGCATAGTGCGCTGTTTTGTGCTCACCATCGGAAATGTATATCAGATAGAGCATAAATGCCGTGAACCCAAATCCGTATCCAAATTGCTCAATTACCACCGCCGAGGCAATTACCCACAGGCTTTCCGGTTGGGCAAAACCAAGAAAAACATACATGAGATTAGGAAGATTCATTGCCAGTACCATGGGGAGCATCCAGTATTTCAGTCCGTTACGTGAAACGGCAATTCCGCCTAAAATTCCGCCAATGGTCAGGGCAATCATGCCTGCCGTGCCATAGACAATTCCGATATTGCTTGTTGAAAGTCCAAGACCGCCAAGCTCAGGGCTATCTAATAAAAACGGGGAAGCAAGCTTCAGCAGTTGCGCTTCGCCAAGGCGAAACACCAAAATGAAAACCAGCGACAGCACAATACCCTCTTTTTTGAAAAATGTTGCAAATGTTTCCACAAAACCGGCAAGCACCTCTTTCATCGATTTTGTCTCCCGTTTCACATCGGAATCCGGATAGGGGAGAATGAACATGTGCCAGATGAAGAATGCGATAAAAAGAGCTGCAAAAATAAAAAAGGTGATGCTCCACGCCCACTGGTTGTTGTCTCCTGCTGTTTTTTCCAATTGCCCGGCCAAGATAACAAGCGGACCTTGACCGGCAAGCATGGCAAACCGGTAGAATGTATTCCGGATACCCACAAAAAAAGCCTGATCGTGTTTGGAAAGCCCCAACATATAAAAGCCGTCGGCTGCAATGTCGTGGGTAGCTGAGCTGAATGCCATCAGCCAGAAAAAAGCCAGTGTATATTGAAAAAACCGGGTCGCCGGCAGCGTGAAAGCAACTCCTGCCAATGCGGCGCCCACAAATAACTGCATGGCAACAATCCAGTAGCGCTTGGTTTTGAGAATCTCCACAACCGGACTCCACAGCGGTTTAATCACCCATGGCAGATAGAGCCAGCTTGTGTAGAGCGCAATTTCGGTGTTGGATATGTTGAGTCGCTTATACATAATCACCGAAACGGTCATTACAAAGACGTAGGGCAGTCCTTCTGCAAAATAGAGTGTGGGAATCCATGCCCAGGGATTTCGTGTAGCCGGTTTTGTCATAATTATTGCTGTTTTAATGATTTAAACCGGTAGCCTTTGGATGTGAAATGACGAATCATATCCTCCAGCAGCCGGTAAAATTTGTCTGTCCGTTCGGGCGCTGTGCCCGGATGAATGAGCAGGATTGCTCCGTTCAGTGCGTTGGGGTGCTCCTGTTCATACCGGAGCAGTCCCATATATATTTTTACGGATGATTTATAATTTTCCATTTCTGGCGTGGTGTAATCGGCATTTGTTCCGGTTCCCGGAGTGAAGTTCACCACATTGAAACCCAGCTGATGGCTCCACTTCACGATTTGGCGGTTATACCATTCATAAGGCGGCATAAAAAAAGAGAGCTCTTCAGGATTAACACCAAATTTCTCCAGCTCAGCCAGATTGTTTTTCAGGTCGTTTTCAAATTCCTCAAAAGATACCAGCGTAGAATCTCTTTTTTGCCAGTCGCAATAGAGCAGATGTCCATCTGAATGAGGACCGACATAATGCCCTTGTTCCACAATCCGGCGGGTGATGTCTTGAAAAGCCGGTTCTCTCAGAAAATTGCCTGTGAAAAAGAAAGAACCTTTCAGATTATATTTTTCTAAAACATGCAAAATGTGCCCGCCCCCCTCGAAATACAAATCTGCTGTGAAAGCCAGATAAACAACCTTTTCATCGGGATTTATCCGGATAATGGTGCCCTGATTGTCCTTTTCATGTTTTTTATCCTCTTTCGCTTTATCTAAAAAAGAGAAAAAGCAGTCGATGCCGACACTATTTTTTTGATTACAGGCTCTGCTAATCAGGCTAAAAACCATGATAAGAATCAGAGAGATAATATATTTCGGTTTTGGATTCACCTTTGCTCTTTTCGTTTTTAATTCATTTTTCGGAAAATTTTAATCGTAGCTTTTTTTCAGTTCTGCTCCTTTGAAATAGTAGCTTAAAATTTCACTGTAGAGATAACCTTTTTCGCCCATCACGGCGGCGCCAATCTGGCAAAGCCCCACTCCATGCCCCCAGCCTGCACCTGTCAAAATAAATTTTTGCGGAATACCCTCTTTTTTCCCCAGGTGGGTCACTACAAATGCCGAGCTGTAGAGATGAGACTCTGACAGCCATTTGCGGATTTCCAGTTCTTTGCCAACCGTCATGGTTTTTTTTGTGCCGTATATTTTCAACCGTATAATTCGTGCTGAATCTCCGCGTTGAACCGGCTCCAGTTTCAGAATATTACCAAAATCGATCCCCGACTTTTTTTTGATAAGCTCTGCCAACTCCGTCTGTGCATATTCCACTTTCCAGCGAAAAAAAGTTGTGGTTTTCTGGTCAAAACCGGGGAGAATCTGCGACAAAACCCGGGGGTCAGCACTATTGCAAAACACTGGAGGATTGCTGTAAATCCATTTTTCAGCTTCATTTTCATTTCGCAAATCGGGCAAATCTGTCTGCCCGGAATCAGAATCGTAAACTTTGGTCAGGTAACCATGGTGCACCGGTTCCCAAACATTTTCAAAACTTTCGGAAATGCCGCCGCAACATTTTGAAAACCGCGTGTCGCAGATTTTATTGTCATGGAAAAGTACCTCTCCTGCTGTCTCTTCCACCGCCCGTACAGCCCTTTCAGAATAAATTTTTGTGATTCCCTGATAGCGCTGGCAATGGTCGTCGGCACATACGTCGAAAGTGGAATGGTCTTCACGATCATACCAGCGGATAATTTCATCATCAGTTTCGTGCGAAGTCCGGTAAATTCCGGCATCGGTTTTCAACGATTTTGTTTTTTCGATTTGCGACAGCAGCCAGCTTCGGGAAATCACTGCATGCGCTTTCAGAAATTCCAATGAGGAGGAAGCGTTCATTTCAGAAGAAATTACACTTTTCAGGTATTCTTCTATTTCAATAGTATTGATGGCAAGAACTTTACCCTCTTCGGGAATTAGTTTTAATGCACCCCGAAAGCGCTGGTTTTCGTCTTGTTCCCAGTGAAAACCTATGCCGATGGTTACATTTTTCAGCTCAAAAAATGACTCTTTTTCTGAAATGAAAATAAAAGAATCACCTTCAAATTTTTCTCCACTGCCGGTCAAAATAGAAACACGGTTTTTCTCTACGGTTGCGATATATTCCCCGGCAGAAAACTGCTGGTTCTTTTCAAAAAAGCTTGAAGAGAGAAAAAACCGGAGCTCTTTACGGGATACAATACCTACATCAATTTTTGGTTGCTCTTTCATGGTTTTCTTGTATTTTGATTTTTTGAATAAAGGATTTGTCCGGGCACTCATCAAACAGTTGGCGACTGGTTTTTCTCAAAACCGGATGCACAAAATCGGGTGCAATTTCAACAAGCGGCACCAGCACAAAAAGGCGTTTCTCAATGAGTGGATGCGGTATAGTCAGGTTTTTTGCCTTTAAAATCAGGTCATTGAAGAATAAAATGTCGATATCTATTTCGCGCGAAAGATATTTACCGTTTTCCCGAATGCGTCCGAATTGCTTTTCAATCTGATGAATTTTAACCAACAACTCGTTTGGAGTGAAATCTGTTTCAATGCGCAAAACCTGATTCCAGAAATTCTCTTCGGACTCAAAACCCCACGGCTCTGTCTCATAAACAGAAGATTTATTGGTAATTTTGCCTAAATTGTTTTCAATGGCAATATAACCGTTTTTGAAATTTAACTGTTTGTTTCCGATATTTCCACCAATTCCCAAAAAAACCTGACACATAGAAGTGTATATTTGTAATTATTTTGAAATCAACACGAGTTGAAATTTAAAACAACTAAAATAAGAATTCATTGTCTATGAAACGAACATGACAAGAAATATTTCTTAAAAATAGGATTAAAACCTGCGTGGATTCTGTAACTTTCAGATATCGTGTGATTATCAGTTCAGGAGCACATCTGACTTCAGAAGAAATCAATGTTTGGGCTGATGATTTTGCAAGAAAATATTAGTTAAGGAAACCATTTTTGCAACAAAAAATGCAAAAGAGCTGTAATAAAATTTCAATTATCGTTACTAATTATATGGTACAGTTGCTTAAATTTACCCCAAAACCGGTTTCTCAAGCTTTGTTACTGATAAAATTGCCTGTGTTTCAGGTTTTTTAAATTTTTGATGATGAATGGCGTAAAAAGATATTTAAAAACACATTTCCTTTTTGCTATGGTTACTGCATTTGGTCTGATATGTTCACTTAGAGTAGCAGCACAACCGGGTGCACTATCCGCTGGAAAATATACGGAAGATGCTGCACGCAGAATGATTGCAGCAAGCCAGGGAACTTTGAAGCCGGTTTATGCTCCACTTGCGGAGCAGATAGTCGCCGACTATGACCTTGCAGTCAAAACTTCCGGCATTGGGATTGATTTGGGAGCCGGACCCGGTGAACTCACAATGGAGCTGTGTGCGAGAACTGATTTCCATTGGATAAATGCGGATATCAATCCTCATTTTTTCCCTTATTTTATACAGGAAGCTGAAAAAAGAGGTTTAAACGGCAGGGTGAGCGCTATTTTTGCCGATGCTCACAACTTGCCTTTCCGGGATAACTATGCCGATGTGATTGTTTCCAGAGGTAGTTTTCATTTCTGGGAGAATAAAGAGCAGGCATTCAGCGAGATATATCGTGTGTTGAAACCCGGCGGGGTTGCTTATATCGGAAGGGGATTTGCCAGAGATATGCCGGTGGATGTCGCCCGGTTGGTGAGAGAAAAACAGAAAAACTTTCCGGATTATGACGCTAAGGCAGATGCAGAGCAGATGGAAACCATTTTGAGAAATACAAAAATCAATTCATTCCATATTGAACGACCTGTACCCCCAAAATCGGAGGGATTGACTTATGGAATCTGGATTGAAATAAAAAAAGAGTAACAGAATAAATTAAAATTAATAAAAATGAAAGAATTTTTTAAGTATGTACTTGCTACGATAGTTGGAATTATCGCAGTATCAATCATCGGCTTTTTTCTGTTTTTTATGGCCATTGGAATATTGGTTTCCGTAACGGAAAAACAGGTTTCGGTGCAGGATAAATCGATGCTGTTTATTGACATGGAGCGTCAAATTGTTGATCGCGCAACCATTGACCCGTTTCAGGATATTGACATCCCGGGATTTCAGCGCGTAAAAACTATTGGCTTAGATGATATACAAACAGCTTTGGAAAAGGCTGTTAAGGACGACCGCATAAAGGGAGTTTACCTGAAACTGGCATCAGCCGGTGGTGGAATGGCTTCGGTGGAGGAAATCCGCAATATGCTGATTGCCTTTAAGGACAGTTGCGATAAACCGGTTTATGCCTATGGAAATCATTACGATCAGAAATCCTATTATCTGGCAACCGTTGCCGACAACATTGTAATTCATCCGTTAGGCTCAGTGGATTTGAGAGGATTGGGCGGCGAAATGATGTTTTTTACCAAAGCGCTCGAAAAACTGGGAATTGAAATGCAGATTATTCGGCACGGGAGATTCAAGGCGGCGGTGGAGCCGTTTATGCTTGAAAAAATGAGTGATGAAAACCGTGAGCAGCAGCTCACCTACTTGGGTAGTCTCTGGACTCACATGCTTCGCGGAATTTCAGAAAAGAGAAATCTGTCGCTGGAGCAGCTCTCCGCTTTAGCTGATGAGGTGCAGACTTTCAAATTTGGAGAAAAAGCGGTAGCCTCCGGACTGGTTGATGCAGCAAAATTCAGGGATGAAATGCTTGACGATCTGCGGGAAATCACAGGAGTCGAAGAGAAAAAAGGTATTCCCGTGATTGGCGTATCCAGCTATGCCAAAGCCACTGTAAAAGGTAAAAGCAAGCCCTACAGCCGCGATAAAATTGCAGTGATTTATGCAAGCGGAGACATCGGAATGTCAATGGGAGGAAATACAATTATTGGCGAAGAGGTGGGAAAGGAAATTCGCAAAGTGCGTCAGGACAGCACCTATAAAGCTGTTGTTTTGCGTGTTAATTCCCCGGGAGGGTCAGTTTTTGATTCAGAAGTGATCTGGCGCGAGGTGAAACTGGCTGCCGAAGAAAAAACAATGGTGGTCTCTTTTGGCGACGTTGCCGCTTCGGGTGGCTACTATATCTCCTGCCCCGCTGACAGAATTGTAGCGCAACCCAACACCATCACCGGCTCCATCGGTATTTTCGGGATGATCCCAAACATGGAAAAGTTGCTGAACAATAAGCTGGGCATCACCACCGATGTGGTGAAAACCAATGAAAACTCGAACTTGCTCTCTGTGTTTCGCCCAATGACATCATACGAGCGCAGCCTGATGCAGCAAAACATTGAAGAGGGGTACGACCTGTTTATTTCCCATGTTGCCGATGGGCGAAACATGACCAAAGAACAGGTTGATAAAATTGGGGAGGGACGCGTTTGGAGTGGTGAAAATGCCAAAGAGATCGGACTGGTTGATCAATTAGGCGGACTGCAGGATGCCGTGAAACTGGCAGCTGAAATTGCCGGATTGGAAAATTACAGAACGGTTTCCCTGCCGGCACAGCTCAGTCCGTTTCAACAAATCCTCAAAGGCGGAACCGACAACATCCGGGCATGGTTCCTGAAAAAAGAACTTGGTGAAAGTTATAAATACTACGAATATCTGAAAAGATTCTCACGCATGGATGGCGTTCAGGCAAGAATGCCCTATGAACTGGAGGTGAATTAGTAGCATAAAAGGAATTTTTTGAGCCTTTAAAGGCTCAAAAAGTTTCAAACAACTTAATCATTCAGTCTTGTTTCTTCATTTCAGAACGAACTTCATTATTTGAACGGACCTGATAAATACTGGCGTTCAGCTCAAACCCGATGAGCAGGATAAGCGACATCACATACATCAGAAAAAGGATGATAAGAAGTGTTCCAATAGAGCCGTACAGTGTATTGTACCGGCTGAAATTGTTGATATAGAATGTGAAACCAATCAGTGCCACAATACTTAAAACGGTTGCCAATGTTCCGCCTGCCGAGATAAAGCGCCACCTGGTCTTTTTTGCCGGTGCCATATAATACAGAAAGGAATAGGCAAAAAAGAGGAGCATAATAATCACTACCCAACGTCCAAAATTGAGCACGTGAAGCGTAAGGCTGTCTTTTAGAATCTGGTGCTCCTGCAGATAGCTCAGTGCCATTTGTCCGCCGGTGAGCAATGCAACTGCAAGGGTGAGCAACACAGAGAGAATGATGAGCAGAAAAATCGCTGTCAGCCGCTGGCTCAGCCATGACTTTCGGTCAATGCTGTGAATGGTTGCATCAAAGGCGGTCATCATGGAAGCCAGCCCGTTGGTGGAGAAAATGAGCGCTGCGGCAAACCCGAAGGAGAGCAGGCCACCCCGCGGACGCATAATAATGTCGGAAACAGTCCCTTCGATAGTGGCAAAAGTTGTTTCGGGAACCAGATCCTGAATGATGTGAAACAGCTCATTTTGAAAATTGTCAATGGGAATATAAGGAATCAGGGTGAACAGAAATAAAATTCCGGGGAAAAAAGCGATGAAAAAGGAGAAAGCGATGGCTGAAGCGCGTGTGGTGATTGCTCCATTGATGATACTTCTCCAGAAAAAAACGGCAACATCGTACAGCGGCATTCCATCAAAAAAAGGGAGCGTAATCTTTTGTGCCTTAGCTGCGATGCGCTCCCCGTATATTTTTAGTTTTTCCCCTTTTAATAGCCATTTTTTCATCCGGTCAGCTCTGTTTTTCTATTCTGAGTTGATGGATAAAGTTTTTACCGTCATTCTTTTTCAGTAAAAAATATACCCTGAATGTGCCTTTTTTAGTGTTCAGATTTCCAATCACATATTGTGCACCCTCTTTGCCTCCCTGATGAATTATGGTGAATCCCTGCGGCTGGTGATTGCTGAAAAAGTCACTCATAATCTGCTGCGCCTGTGCCTTGCTATACACATTGTCGCTGCCGGGAACAACAAGCTCAACATTCTGATTGAAAAAGTCGGAGAGGGTTTTAGCATTGCCGGATTTCAGACTTGTGTTAATTTCGTCGGGAATCTGGGCAGATGCAATACCGGTTAGGAAAATCAATCCGATAAAAACAAAAAACAAAATCACTTTATTGTTGATAGATGGCATGATTTCAATATTTAAAAATAATAAGCGCCAATTTTAATAGCAAAAACTGTGCTAAAGTAAGATTGACTGCTTAATTTTGGTAAATTTATAAAATTATTGCGATTTTGAAAATATGATACTGACTTTACTGGTTGTGGGTAAAACCGATGAACAATTCATCCGCGAAGGAATAGCGATCTATTCGCAAAGGCTGAAACATTATATTGATTTCAGGCTGGAAGTGATTCCCGATATTAAGAAAAACCGTAATATGAGTGAGAAACAACAGAAAAATGAGGAGGCAAGAAAAATCATTTCCCGAAAGTCGGTTTCATCGGAATTGCATATTTTTGACGAAAAGGGCAAAGCGATGACTTCACTAATGTTTGCTGATTTTCTTCAAAAGAAGATGACCTCGGGCATTAAGGAGCTGATTCTGGTTATTGGAGGACCCTATGGCTTTTCAGACGAGGTTAGACAAACAGCCGTTTCGGAAATATCATTGTCACCCATGACTTTTCCGCACCAGTTGGCGCGACTTTTGTGCGTTGAGCAGATTTACCGGGCGTTTACCATTATAAAAGGCGAACCTTATCATCACGATTAAAGTGTCAGGAAAACTTAATAAATATTATTTCCTTGTTTTTGCAGTAGCTTTTTTTGCCGTAGCGGCAGTTTTTGAAAATGGACTGTTGAAAAAACATCCTGAAATTGACCTTATTGAAGATTTTCAGAAAGAGTTGCTGAAAAATGAACGGATGCTTAACCGGCTGATGGTGCAGATAGACTCCCTGACGGTGGGGGATTCCTTTGACGGCAATTTCTTTAAGGAACTCTATCCAAGCGCCGACCAGCTTCTGGAAAAGGATGGATTAGGAATTATGGTTTATAAAAACGGGCGGCTGCAATACTGGTCTGACCGGATTTTCGCTTTCTACGATAATTCTGCCGCTCTCCCTGCCGAAGAGGGATTGTTGGTTTTTCCAAATGGCTATTATCTATCAAAAAAAATAACCTCGGGGGATTATGAAATTTTCGGACTTCATCTGGTTAAATACAATTTCAGATATGAAAATAAATATCTGAAAAATTCTTTTTTTTATAAATATAAACTGCCTGAAGATTTCGGTATCACCGAAGAGGAAAGCAGGGATTGTTTCTCGGTTTACAATTTGGCAGGGGAATATCTGTTTTCCATAAAGCCGCTTGGCTCATACCTCTGCACAACAAAGCAGCTATACAAGCCCGGCACTCTCTATCTTTTTGGATTGCTATTTCTGCTCATTTACTTTCGGCGTGAGTTTGTTGAGTCTAAAGCGCTATTTCTCATACGGATTTTTGCCTTTGCCGTCGGGTTGTTTCTGGTGTACTGGCTTCACCTGATTTTTCAGATTCCCAAAGTATTTTTCCTGCTGCGGTTTTTCAGCCCATCGGTTTTTGCGCTGAACAACTGGCTGCCCTCCTTAGGCGACTATTTACTGCTGTCGTTCTTCTTCCTGTTCTGGCTCTATAACTTTGGCAACAGTTTGGATATTAATCAAATGAAAGAGAGTTCCGGATTGCCATGCAAGGTAGTCGGTATATTTTTACTTCTGTTTTCCGGGAGTACCTATCTGCTGATTCACTCTTATGCCCGCAAATTGATTCTGAATTCCACCATCTCTTTTTCGCTCTATCGCATTACCGAAATTTCGGTTGAGAGCATCCTTGCTATTTCGTCTGTGGGGTTGTTGCTGCTTGCTGTTTTTTATTTCACTATTAAAATTATTGATCAGTCGCGCGACCATTTCAGCCTGATGCAACTGACAACCGCAGCAGTTTTAACCGCTCTGTTTTTGGCTGCTATTCAACTGATTTCTGTAAAACATATTTCTGTTGAAGCGCTGGCGCTTTTCGTTGCAACAACCATTCTGGCATCGCTTTTCAGCAAAAAATACCTGCAAAACTTCACGCTCAGCTACCTTGTCATTTTTGTGTCGCTGGCATCGGCTTACTCTCTTTTGGTTTTTTACTCCACAACCATTGAAAAGCAACGTAACGAGCAGCGGCTTATGGCGGTAACCTTAGTTGCTGAAAGAGACCCGGCTGCCGAAGTTTTTTTGGGCGAAATTCAGGAAAAAATCGGAAAAGACCCGGAAATTCCACGACTGCTCATTGAAGAGGAAGGGCTCATCAACTACATTGATGAAACTTATTTTGGAGAAGGTTATTTTAATAAATACAATGTGCGCTATTTTGTGTGCACCGGAACCGATAGTCTTCTGATTGAAATGGATAAACGGATGGAATCCTGCATGGATTTTTTTGAAGAGATGTTTAAAACGCAAGGAGTCAAAATTCAGGGAACCAATTTCTATTTCATGGATAACATGAACGGACGGATTTCATATTCCGGATGGATTCATTATCCGCTTTCATCCGAATCGCGCGGAGTTTCAATTTTTATTGAGCTGAACTCGGAACTGCTGTTCGAGGGAATCGGCTTCCCCGAACTGCTGATTGATAAATCCATGAGCAAACCCGATAACTATAAAAAATACAGCTATGCAAAATATTATGCCGGTGAGCTGACGGATAAACATGGCGATTACAATTATAACTTCTATGTGCATACCTATCTCACTACCGGAAGAGAGTTTGAATTTAATTCCTGGGATGGGATGGAACACCTGATATATCACACCCGTGAAGATAATTACGTTATTGTTTCGCGTGAGCTGATTACGTTTGTGGATTATCTGATTTCGTTTCCCTATCTGTTCGTGTTCTATTTTCTCTCTGTGCTCATTATCCTGACAGCCGGCAGCAGCTCAATCCGCAGGCGCCCGGTGAGGTTCGACCTGAAGCTGAAAATTCAGCTTGCCATTGTTTCCATTGTTTTTGTTTCATTGCTGTTGGTGGCTGCTGTAACCATTTGGTATAATGTGAAAGAGTACAAGGAAAAACACCGCAACGACCTGAGCGAGAAGATGATTTCCATTGCTGCCGAAATTGATGCACACATTGAAGATGATAACACACTTTCCGACAATCAGATTGACTGGCTGAACCGTGAGCTTTCCAGATTATCCAACACATTCCAGACTGACATTAACATTTACGGTACTAACGGGGCAATTATTGCCACTTCCCGCCCGGAAATTTATTACCGCGGACTGATTTCGGACAGAATGAATTCAAAAGCGTATAATGAGATTTTCACTCACTTTCAAATCAGTTACTTTCAGCCTGAATCGATCGGGCTGATGTCCTATCTGTCTGCATACAGGCCCATCATAAACAATGCAGGAGACTATCTGGGAGTCATCAATCTGCCCTATTTTATCAAACAAGACCGCTACAGCCAGGAACTTTCAACCATTATTGTTGCATTTATTAACCTCTATGTGCTGTTGCTTTTGGCCAGTATCATTGTTGCGCTTTTCATTGCCAACCAGATTACACGCCCGTTGGTGCTCCTTCAGGAAAATTTCAAAAAGATCGAACTGGGGAAACGTAATGAACCCATCTTTTATGCGCGTAATGATGAAATCGGAAGTCTTATTAAAGAGTATAACCGCAAGGTGGATGAGCTGGCGGTGAGCGCAGAGCTTTTAGCGCGCTCGGAGCGTGAATCGGCATGGCGGGAGATGGCACGGCAGATTGCCCATGAAATAAAAAATCCGCTAACTCCAATGAAGCTGAATGTTCAGCATTTGCAACGGACAAAAGGAGATGGGGAAGATTATGAAAAACTGATTCAGCGAATTACCGACACCCTTATTGAGCAAATTGACAACCTTTCCAATATCGCTACTGAATTTTCCAGCTTTGCGCAAATCCCGACAGCGCTCCCCCAAATCTTCAAGCTGAGTGAACAGATTGAAAAGGTAATTGACCTGTATGAACCGGTGGACAGGGTGCATGTCGAATTTCATGCCAACGGGCTGGAATATATTGATGTGAAGGTGGACCGTGACCAGTTTTCGCGGGCAATCATCAATCTGGTGAAAAACGCAATTCAATCAATTCCTGATGACAGAAAGGGCAGGGTTGATATTCATCTCAGTCGCCACGAACACGTTGCAGTAGTTTCCATAACCGATAACGGCGAAGGGATTTCCGAAGAGCTGAGCGAAAAACTTTTCACCCCAAGTTTCACCACCAAAACCAGCGGCATGGGGTTAGGCCTGGCAATTGTGAAAAATATTGTGGATAACTTTTCCGGACGTGTGTGGTTTAAAACCAAAGAGGGAAAAGGAACTACTTTCTATATGGAAATTCCCATTTGGGAGGACACTAAAAGCCCTTCCGGCTCTTGATACTGATGTTTTCCAAAAGAAATTTAAAAAATATAACTCAGAATAAATGGTTACACTCACTTTCCGACAGATAGCAGACCGGCTGAAGCAGCTTGAGTTGCCTGAAACCGATGTTGTAATAGGCATTGGCAGCGGGGGAATAGCTCCGGCAACTATGGTTGCTTTTTATTTAGATGCCGAGATGCTGGTAATGTCCATCAATTACCGCGATGAACAAAATGTTCCACGCTATCAAGAGCCCCGCTTATTGGGTATGCCCGAAACAAACCTGGAGGGGAAGCGCATTTTATTGGTTGACGATGTTTCGGTTTCGGGTAAAACAATGAATGCTGCGCTAATGCAGCTGAAAGGGCTGAATGTGAAAACATTAGCCATGAAGGGGAAGGCAGATTATGTGCTGTTTCCTGAAATTAAGGATTGCGTCAGCTGGCCCTGGAAACCATCGTGAAAAACCGGACTTTCAGGAGGTGGTTAGCCGCAAATCATTTTTCGTGAAGAAGCTCCGAACAGAAAGAATTTTATCAAACGTCTCAAGCACTTTCCCTACATAGATTTCTCAAGTATCTCCATTAGCTGACTATCGTTCAGCAAAACCGGATTTCCTTTCATGCTGCTGGCATTCTTTGCTTTTTCAACAAGGATATTAAGATCACATGCAGACAATCCAAAACTCAGGAGTGACGGAATTTTCAAATACTCCGCCATCTCTTTCACCCACTGGATTCCGTCTGCTGCGCGGGCTTCCGGTTTTCCGGTTAAGATTACTGCAATTTCATTGAACTTATCCCCTATTTTCTCAATTTTTTGCTCATTTGCAGCTTTGATGTTAACTTCCATGACAGCGGGCAGTAAGGCAGCACAAACTGCCCCGTGGGGAGCGAGGAACATGCCGCCTAAAGGACCGGCAAAGCCATGCACGGCGCCTAATCTTACATTGGCTAACGCCATTCCGCCCAACAGGGCGGCATATGCCATATCTTCCCTTGCAGGGATGTTGCTGCCGTTGCTGTATGCAGTTTTCAGCGACCGGGAAATGCGGCTCATCCCTTCACGGGCAATAAGGTCAATAAAAGGATTGGACTGGTTGGATACAAATGTTTCCAGAAGATGAGTCAGCGCATCCATGCCGGTGGCGGCAGTTATTTCGGGCGGCATGGAAACTGTCAGCTCCGGGTCAACCACAGCAGCGTCGGGAAACATATACTGACTTCGCAGACTGACTTTCACATGATGTTCGAGTGAATGGATTACCGCATTTTTTGTCACCTCAGCCCCTGTGCCGGCTGTAGTGGGAACTGCAATAAAAGGCAGCGGCTTTTGAGTTAGCTGCTTTCCTTTCCCGATAACCTCGAGAAAGTCCGTTAGCTCGCCCTTGTTGGGAGACATTGCTGCAATGGCTTTTGCACTATCAATTGCACTTCCTCCTCCAAAACCAATAACCGCCTGACAGCCATTTTCCCGTGCCAGCTCAACTCCTTCAGAAACAATGTGTGTTGTAGGTTCTTTTTCAACCCGGAACAGAATAATTTCAAAACCTTCGGTGGTTAATTTATCGGAAAATATTGCTGCACGCTGTTGGTTCTTACCGGTAACAAGGAGTACTTTCCGTCCGGCATCGCGCAGCAATGCAGTCACTTGGGAAATTTTCCCATTCCCAAATATAATCCGGGTAGCTGTGGCAAATTCAAATTTTATTCCCATCCTTCATCTATTGGAAAAACATTAAAAAACTTTATGGAAGTCCGTGGCACTGCCATCATGTGCGCCACCTCATCACGCCATCGTTGGTAATGTTCGGTCTCTTTATGGCGGGCAGGGTCTTCATAGGTTCGGTAAACCTCAATCAAAACGAATTTCGTCGGATCGTCCTGCTGCTGAACAATATCAAAGCGGGTGATTCCTGGTTCGGTTAAACTTTGGCGGGCATTCTCAATGGTTGCCTGCTTGAAATTTTCAATGTAATCTTTTTCTACATGAACAAAAACGTGTACGATGAACATATTGCAAGATTTATTAAATGGTCTGAATCATTACAGGTAAACAAAGAACTCACTTCTGAGTTTTCCCTCAATCTGCTATTTTTTTCTACTTCTTCCTGAAATAAACCTGAATGGGCACTCCCGTGAAATCAAAGTTTTCCCTAATTTTATTTTCGATATAGCGTTTATAAGGCTCTTTAACATATTGCGGCAGGTTTGCAAACAGTGCGAACGCCGGTGTTAGTGAAGGCAGTTGAGTTGCATATTTTATTTTAATGTGTTTCCCTTTTATTGACGGAGGCGGATAGGCTTCCACTGCATCAAGCAACACCTGATTCAGAGCCGAAGTTTTAATGCGTTTTTTACGGTTTTCATACACCTGCATAGCAACATTGAGCGCTTTGTGCACCCGCTGTTTGGTCAAAGCCGAAACAAACAGAATGGGAACATCCGTAAAAGGAGCGATGCGCTCACGAATGCGCGTCTCTACCTCCCTGGTGGAGTGGTTGTCTTTTTCAATCAAATCCCATTTGTTAACCAGAATAACCACCCCTTTTCTGTTTCGCACAATCAGGTTGAAAATATTCACATCCTGAGCTTCCATTCCCCGAGTGGCATCCACCAGCAAAAGACAGACATCTGAATTCTCAATAGTACGTATGGAGCGAAGCACCGAATAGAACTCAATATCATCCTGCACTTTTCCTTTTTTGCGCAAACCAGCGGTGTCAATAATCACAAACTCGTGCCCATATTTGTTGTAGCGCGTGTGAATAGAGTCGCGGGTTGTTCCGGCAACGTCGGTAACAATGTAGCGCTCCTCGTCAAGCAAGGTATTGATAAGTGAAGATTTTCCCACATTCGGTCGCCCAACTACCGACAGATGAGGCAGTTCATGCTCTTCTTCCTGCTCCCCGGTTTCGCCAAAATCTTCAACTATCCGGTCGAGCAGATCGCCGGTGCCGCTTCCGCTCATTGACGATATGCAAAAAATATCACCCAATCCCAGTCCGTAAAAGACCTGCGCATCAGGGATACGCTGGTTATTGTCCACTTTGTTTACAGCTACTACCACTTTTTTTTCGCCGCGGCGCAGAATTCCTGCTATAGCATCATCTAAGTCGGTAATCCCCGACATTACGTCCACCACAAAAAGAATCACATCCGCTTCGTCAATGGCAAGATGCACCTGTTTATTGATTTCAGCCTCAAACACATCGTCTGAATTGACCACATAACCGCCGGTATCAATAACTGAGAAAATAACTCCGTTCCACTCAACTTTCCCGTAATTGCGGTCGCGCGTAACACCGGAGACCTCATCCACAATGGCTTTTCGCGATTCGACCAGCCGGTTGAATAAAGTTGATTTGCCCACATTCGGGCGTCCTACTATGGCTAAGATTTTACTCATTTTCTTTTGCTAATATGCATCGTATCCGAAACTTCTCAACTGTCTCTCTTTATCCCGCCAGTCTTTGGCAACTTTAACAAACAGTTCCAAGTATATTTTTTTACCGAAAAACTCTTCGGCATCTAAGCGGGCTTCAGTACCCACTTTTTTCAGCATTTTCCCCTCTTTCCCGATAATGATTCCCCTTTGAGTATCACGGGCTACATAAATCACAGCCCTTATGTTTATTAATCCTTTTTTGGTCTTAAACTCTTCAACTTCAATCTCAGTGGAATAGGGAACCTCTTTTTGATAGTTTAACAAGATCTTTTCGCGAATTATCTCCTCCATAAAAAAGCGTTCATTCCGGTCGGTGAGCGATTCTTTATCAAAATAGGGCGGCGCTTCGGGCAACAGTTCCAAAATGCGGTCAAAAACCGGAGAAATATTGAATTTTTCCAGTGCTGAAACTGGAAAAACAGTTGCTGCCGGAAATACTTCACTCCAGTAGTCGAACAAGCGGGTGACCTGCTCCTGGTCAGACAAATCTATTTTATTGATAAGCACAATCACAGGCGTGTTTGAATTGCGAATACGTTCTATATATTCCGGGTTTTTCCCCTGCTTTTCGATTACATCCGTTACAAATAAAATAATATCTGCATCAATCAGGGCAGTGTCCACAAAACTCATCATTTTCTCCTGCAGCTTGTAGCCGGGCTTCAAAATGCCGGGAGTGTCCGAGTAAACTATCTGAAAATTTTCGCCGTTCACAATTCCCTTAATGCGATGACGGGTGGTTTGCATTTTTTCCGTGATTATGGATAATTTCTCACCAACCAGGGCATTCATCACGGTGGATTTTCCCACATTGGGATTACCAATAATATTTACAAAACCTGCTTTATGTGTCATGTCAATTCAAATGGCTAAAAATCAGCGCAAAGATAATTGATTTGTTTTAGTGTTGCAGATTTTTATGTTCTCTTTTAATTGCAATATAATGTTATTTCTATCCGGTTCTCCCGTTAAAAAATTTTAAAATAAGAAATCTAAATCCGGTTTTTATTGGCTGCCGGGCTAATTTTTGTTAAACTTAGAAGAAAATAGTTATTGTTCAAAAGATATATTATGAAAAACACACATCTTGATAAAGTAGCCATTAATGTATATTCCCGCAAAATATTACACACAATTTTAGAGGAAAACCCTGTTCTGGAACGCATCCTCCGAAAATCAACAACTGAAAAAGAGGCAGCCAGGTCGGTCAGGGATTGGATACAACCCATGCTGAAAAGGAATCCGGCAGCAGAATCTTTTTACTTCAGCGTTGAACATAATCACGAATTGTTTCAAGAACTGGATTCAAGAGATTTTGCAGTAATCCGTTTGCTGGATTACATTGAAAACAGCGGAAAATCCTTTGATGATCAGAATCTTCAAGATGAGCCGGCAGAGACCGATCCTGTAAAGATGTTGTGGCTTGCGACAAACAAGGGAATCGGAGGAGCAAAACCCGATTTTTTCATTGACATGTTGTTCCTTTTTCGACAGCTAAATGGAAAGCTGAGCAGCGAGATTCCTCACCGCGAACAGATTGAAGAGTGGATGGAACGCTATCCTTCCGGTCTGGAATCAAAAATTGTTGAACTCCGCAAAGAAAACCGCAATCGGATTATCAGAGTTTTAATAAAAAAAATTGACAGCGGAGAATTGAAAAGCAAAATCTACTCATTTAAACCGGGACTATCTCAAGCCGAAAAAGAGGAGCAAATGAGGAAGTGGTGGAACGAAAGCCGCTATCACCTGAGGTTTGCAGTGCGCTCGCCCGAGATGCTAAATGAGCTTCTCGACTATTCACTGGACCCTGAAACGATGGAAATTTTAAATGCAGCAAAGGAAAAAGGCATTCCGTTTTTTGTGAATCCCTATTATCTCTCCTTACTGAATGTGCATACACCCGGATTTGCACTTGGCGGAGATTTGGCAATCCGCTGCTATGTGGTTTACAGCAAGGAGCTTGTGGAAGAGTTTGGTGAAATTCAGGCATGGGAAAAGGAGGATAAGGTTCAGCCGGGAATACCCAATGCAGCAGGCTGGCTTCTCCCTTCTCACAATATTCACCGTCGCTATCCCGAAGTGGCAATATTTATTCCCGATACTGTAGGGCGCGCCTGTGGCGGACTTTGCTCAAGCTGCCAGCGGATGTATGATTTTCAAAGTGGCCGCTACAATTTTGACCTGGACAAGCTGAAACCAAAGGAATCATGGAATGAACGGCTGCCTAAACTGCTTGAATATTTCAGGAACGACACACAACTTCGTGATATTTTGCTCACCGGTGGTGATGCACTGATGACATCCGATAAAAACCTGAAGAAAATTTTGGACGAAATTTATAATATGGCTGTTCAAAAAAGGGAGGATAACAAAAAACGGTCTGAGCATGAGAAATATGCCGAAATTTTAAGAGTGAGGATTGGCACCCGTCTGCCAGTATATTTGCCCATGCGCATCACTGCAGAGCTCACAGAAATTTTGGCTGACTTTAAGGAAAAAGCCTCAGCAATAGGAATTCAGCAGTTTGTGATTCAGACTCATTTTGAGTCGCCAATGGAGGTTACCCCGGAAGCAAAAAAGGCAGTACAACAATTGCAAAGCGCCGGCTGGGTAATTGCCAATCAGCTGGTGTTTACAACACCTGCCTCCCGCCGCGGGCACACTGCAAAACTTCGAAAAGTGTTGAACGATATCGGAATTCTCACCTATTACACCTTTTCCGTGAAGGGATATAAAGAAAACAGTGCGAATTTTACACCCAATGCACGTACTGTTCAGGAAGAGATTGAGGAGAAGTATTTAGGAAAAGTTCCTGAAGAGGAAATAGAGGAAGTTCAAAATCTGATATTGGATGCGGAAAATGCTGCAGAAAACGTGCAGGCTATCCGTGAAAGAAACGATATGCCATTCCTTTCCACCGACCGAAATATTATGAATCTTCCAGGTGTAGGGAAAAGCTTGACTTTCAGAACCATAGGAATTACGAGATATGGCAGGCGAATTCTCGAATTTGACCACGACCGCACCCGGAGTCACAGCCCCATAATCAACCAGATGGAAAAAGTGGTTATTGTGGAATCAAAATCTATCAGCGAATATCTGGGGCAACTGGAAGAGATGGGTGAAGACCGCAATGAGTATGAGAGCGTTTTTGGCTACTCGATTGGCGAAACAGAGCCGCTTGTGCAGTTGTATGAATACCCCGAATATGATTTTGAGGTGACCGGGGAAATGACAAACCTGGAGCTTGAAGAAGCCAATTAAAATTTGAAATTCCTGTCGGGCTTTCCGCTTTCAACAAGAGGAATTTCACGGACAAAAATAATCTCTTTGGGCTGTTCAAACTTTGAAAGCTCGCGCCGGCAGATTTCAGTCAGATTTTCTTTATGCTCAGCATCATCTTCGCCTTTAATCACAAGAATAATCTGTTGCCCCAAGGTTCCGTGCGGTTTGGAAGCAACAACAAACTGCTGTGTGATAAAGGGTTCCAACTTTCTTTCAATTTGTTCGGGATAAAACTTAACTCCTCCGGAGATAATCACATTGTCGCTGCGCCCCAAAATTCTGAAATGCTTTTCATCTTTTATTTCTGCAAGATCGTTGGTCTGCAAAGGTTGTTCCGGGAGTCCGGGCATAAAAATTTGCAGGTGTCCGTCTTCTGAAACAGATACATGAATATTCTCCAAACACCTATAAAACTCACAGGCACTTTTCCCGTTTAGCTTTCGCAAAGCGATATGGGTTGCAGTTTCGGTCATGGCATAGCTCGAATAGCAGGATGTTGCAACCTGCTGAAGCCGTTTTTCAAGAGTTGGCGGAATGGCAGACCCGCCAAGCAGAATCTGTTCAATATTCTGTGTCCATACTCCGGGCGAAGGTTCACTGGTCAAAATTTTACTCATCTGCAAAGGTACCAGAGCAGCAAAGTGGAACTTCTTCTTATTCAGAAACGAAAAATCAGTGCCGGGTTCAACCATAAACAAATCAAGATTTCCAAGCAGAGCACGAACTACCATCAGTTTCCCCGCGATAAATTTAATGGGGAGGCAAAGTAAAACTTTGTCTCCGAATTTCAGTTGGAAAAAGTCTATGGTGCGTTGCGCACTTTCCGCAACAAAATTCTTGCTCAAGCGGATAGTTTTTGGAGAGCCCGTGCTCCCGGAGGTTTTTACTTCGATGAAATCTTCACCGTCATACCATTCCCTGAGAAATCGGGACAGCTTTTTTTCAAGCTGCTTTTCATGAGAAGTGTTAACATAGTCTGCAACTGATACTTCCCTGCCATTCAATACAATATGTTTAGGAAAAAGATTCATCGGCTGAAAAAATTTTCAGGGAAGCAAAATGATTTTTCTGGATTTATCCACAGCTCTTCACCTCTCAATTCCAGCGGAGAGGGAATATTGTTGGTGAAAAGTTCGCCAGTACCCAATCCCTGAAAGCCTGCTGCAGCTTTGTGAAACGTCCACTGTGCTATGGCATTCAGTCCGATGTTTGATTCCAGGTAAGAGGTGATCCACCACCCTGCCGAATACTTTTCTGCCAGCTCAGTCCATTGTCCGCATCCGTAGAAACCACCGTGCAGTCCGGGTTTCAGAACAAGATAGTGTGGCAGTATTGTTTGCAGCAGTTCTTCTTTTTCGTCAACTTCGTTGATTCCTATCAGCTCCTCATCCAGAGCAATAGGTATGGGCGATTCTTTGCAGAGCTTTGCCATTTCCTGCCATTGTCCTGCCGCAATGGGCTGCTCAACGGAGTGAATATTAAACGATTTCAACTGATTGAGTTTTTGTAATGCAGAACCAGAAGAGAAGGCGCCATTGGCATCCAATCGCAGGATGAGGTCTTTTGAATGGTATTTTTCACGTATGAATTTCAGGATTTTCAATTCCTCTTCAAAGTCAATTCCACCAATTTTTAGTTTTATACAACGAAATCCGTCGGAAACTTTCTCCTGAATCTGCTGCATCATATAGCCGGGCTCCCCCATCCAGATCAGTCCGTTTACGGGAATCCCGGCTTTGCCTTCTGAAAAAAGGGACGAAAACAGCAATTGTTTTCCGCCGTTTTGCAAGTCATGCCACGCTGTTTCCAAAGCAAACCGCACCGATGACACACCCTTTGTCAATTCCGGGCGTTTAATGAAATTTTCAGGGTTTTCACAAATTTCATTTAAAACCTGTTCAACCTGTGCAGGCGTTTCGCTGCTTAGCCCGGGCAGAGGTGCACATTCGCCCACTCCTGTCTTACCCTCTTTTTCCAGAAAAAGATACCAGACTTCGCGCCTTTCGTATATACTCCTTGAGGTTTTTGCCGGGCGTTTAAAGCGGAACACATATTTTCGATAGTACGCTTTCATGCAGCAAGAGGAATGAGTGATAAACAAAACAGTAAGGTAAAAGCCAGTGTGGCTAATGACAATCTTTTCAGGAACGGGTCTAATTTTCTGTCATCGCGAATTCTGTAAATTTTTATCAAATCTGACAGAAATAAAGGAAGCAGAATCAGGTAGAAAAACTGAAATGGCGAATGAAAATGCTTTAGAGAATAAGCGGTTGCAAAAATCCATCCTCCAAAAATCAAGGCCGAATGATAGATTCGGCTTTTTCTGGCA
The DNA here is from genome assembly GCA_040772505.1 of Mariniphaga sp. GTDB lineage: Bacteria > Bacteroidota > Bacteroidia > Bacteroidales > Prolixibacteraceae > Mariniphaga. The sequence goes on from JAXGYA010000001.1 coordinate 171,983, forward strand.
CCAATCTGAACCGGAATAGTTATTTTTCCGGAGTTTTTGTCGTTGATAATGTCACGCATATTGTTCAGGTTGAGTACACCCGTGCTGAATAACCCGATAGCTGTGGCAGGAAGAAAAATATCAGCCGGCAGCATTTTTGTATTCAAATAATATACTCCGGCAACCGGCAGCAATCCGAAAAAGAGAAAAACAAACAGATCCCCCAATCCGATGTAGCCGTAGGATTTTTTTCCGGCGGTATAGAAATAAGCCGCAACAATGGACAATGCTCCCAGCGTCAGAAAAAGGAAAAATGCAGTTTTGGAAGAGTGCCAGGTTCCCAAATAAACCAGAGCAATTCCGGTTAAGAGGCTGAGCCCTCCAATTATTAACATCCCTTTCTCCATCTCTTTTTTACTGATTTTCCCGCTTTGGATTGTTCGCACCGGCCCTAGGCGGTTGCGGTTATCGGTTCCCCTGTGTCCATCTCCATAATCATTGGCAAAATTTGAAAAAATCTGAATGAATGTTGCCGTAACAACAGCCAGCGCACTCACTGCAACCTCAATTCTTCCGGAGAACCAGGAAAGACCGCATCCCATGAAAATACCGGAAAGAGCCAAGGGGAGGGTGCGCGGCCGGGCTGCATCTATCCATGACTGTAATGTTGCCATTATTTAATCAATTTTAAAATACCGGCTCTTTAGCCGATCTTCATATATCGGATTAATGATTAAAACTTCATTTCTGCGAATATCATTAATTTTTTTGACCTGTTGGTAATAAACCTGCCACAATAGTGATTGTTCCACAAATGGCGGGCTATTTTAAAAATAAATTTGGCGCAAGGAGGAGGAGAGAGATGAGAGATGAGAGATGAGAGGTGAGAGGAGAGAGATGAGAGATGAGAGATGAGAGATGAGAGATGAGAGATGAGAGGTGAGAAGTTAGAGGTTAGAGATTAGAAATTAGAGAGGAGAATTTGTTGATGTGTTGATGTGTTGATGTGTTGATTGCAGATTGCTGAGAATTGAGGCTTTGCGGCTTTGCGTGAACTTTTTTGGTGATGAAAGATGAGTGATAGTTGAAAATAAAAAACACAATAGAACACAATAGAACACAATAGTAAAGTTAAAAAACTATGTGACCTATGTGCCTATGTGGTTCGAAAGGTGAAAAGTGAAATGAATACCGTGAAACAAATTATGCCCAAAGCAAGTAAGTGTTTAGTTTTGATACTATCAAAATTGATCTACGGGAATCGAGGATACTTTTTGAAATCGGGTTTGCGTTTTTCAAGGAAGGCGTTTTTCCCTTCCTGCGCTTCTTCGGTAAGGTAATAAAGCAAGGTTGCATTCCCTGCAAATTCCTGAATGCCCACCTGCCCATCAAGTTCGGCATTTAGTCCCAGTTTCAGCATTCGCAGCGCCAGCGGACTATGTTCCTGCATTTTCATCGCCCACTCCACCACTTCGTCTTCTAATTTCTCCAGTGGCACCACTTTATTCACCAATCCCATTTCCAGTGCCTCGGCTGCTGAGTACTGGCGGCACATGAACCATATTTCGCGTGCTTTTTTCTGTCCCACAACAGAAGCCAGATAGGACGAACCAAGTCCGGCATCGAAACTGCCAACCTTAGGTCCCGTTTGCCCGAAAACAGCATTTTCACTGGCAATTGATATGTCGCAAACCACATGGAGTACGTGTCCGCCGCCAATGGCATAGCCGTTGACCATTGCAATCACCGGTTTTGGCATACTACGAATCTGCCGTTGTACTTCCAGAATGTTCAGCCGCGGAATGCCTTCCTTATCCACATATCCGCCTTTTCCCTTAACGGTCTGGTCGCCGCCGGAGCAGAAAGCTTTATCGCCGGCGCCAGTGAATACCACAACGTTAATCCGCTGATCTTCCCGGCAAATATTCAGCGCATCACTCATTTCACTTACAGTCAACGGGCGGAAAGCATTCCGGTAGCGCTCACGGTTGATGGTGATTTTCCCGATTCCTTCAAAGTAATCGAAGAAAATATCCTCATATTCCTTAATGGTTTCCCAGTTTCGTGTACTTTTCATTTTGCAGTTATTGTAAATTTATAAAAAGAAGAATTCCAAACAGGCTTCTGCTGGCAGCTTCAAACCTTAAACAACAATAAATATAAAAGAGCTGCTTTCCCAATTTTGTTCAATCTGAAGATTCAATTTTAGCGAACAACTTGCGGTATGTTTCAGAGTTTATTTCAGCGTCAGTAAAAATTTCAAGAAGAAGTGCTTTCTGCGTGTTCGGTGCATAAAAATTTTGCAGAGCATTTTCCAGCTCTTTTTCATTTTCAGCTTTCAGATAGTCTATTCCGAAAGTTCCGGCAATTCCTTTTGCACTGATTTTATTTTCGGTAAAAAAGAATTGGTTAAATGCCGGCGAACGGGCTGGACCCTTGAGCATGCTGAAAATATTTCCACCCCCGTTGTGAACAACGATAATGCGCAGATTGGAACCGGCATAGTTATTCCAAAGTGCATTGGAATCATAAAAAAAGGAAAGATCGCCCAGAATAATGGTATTCAGCTTTTTGGAATTTGAAGCAAACCCAACTGCCGTTGACAGTGAGCCGTCAATGCCGCTGACACCACGGTTGGCAAAGTATTCCACCTCTTTTGCCGCATCACAAATCAGTGCATAACGCACCGGGGAGCTGTTTCCTAAATGCAAAACCGACTTCTCCGGAATATTCTTTATAATGTGCTGAAAGACAGAAAGGTCGCAAAAATCAGTTTGAGAAATAAATTCATCCCGCAAACGATTTATTTGATGTTCTCTCTCTTCCCATAGTTGATGAAAAAATCTCTTTTGGGGTAATACAATTTGTAAAATCTGCTCAAAAAATCGTGCCGGTTCCATGTCAATAACCCTTGTCAGCGACTGATAAGTGTCTTGATGGTGGTTGGATAAATTGAGGTGCCAGTGGTTTGCAGGCGGATTATTGCGTAAAAACTGCCTGAGCTTGCCGGAGACAAAAGCTCCGCCGAAGCTGATAACCAAATCGGGCTGAAAATCGTTTTTGATTTTGTCATTTATGGAAGCAATCAATGCATCAACATTACTACAAAAAAGTGAATCATTCAGGTTTGCAAGATGCTCATGCAAAACAACAGCACCGGTTTTTTCTGCAAATAATCTCAGCACCCTTTCCAATTGAAAATCCGGTCTGTTCTGCCCTGCAAGAATGAGAACTCTCTCCGATTGATTGAAAATTTCCAGCAGTTTTCCCGTTTCACTTTCGGGCATAACTCTTTTTGTTTCTGTGAGCCGGATAATTTTCACTTCCGGCAGCTCCACTTCCTGCAATTCATGAAGCGGTTCTTCCAGCGGAATGTTGATATGCACCGGACCCGGCACTTTATCCATTGCAATGCCAAGCGCTTCATTGATTAAACGCCCGGCGTGCCAAAGCTCTTTTTCCGATTCTTCCAGGGGAAGCGTGACCTCCTTTTTACAAAAATTGCTGAACACCCTGTTTTGCCTGATGGTTTGATTTTCACCCTGATCAACCCAGTAGCCCGGCCTGTCGGCGGTCAATGCTATCAAAGGAATATGCAGATAAAATGCTTCTGCCATTGCAGGCACCAGATTGAGTGCGGCTGTCCCTGAAGTGCTGACCAGCGCAACCGGTTTTTGGAGTGCCTGAGCCAGCCCCAAGGCAAAATAGCCTGCACTTCGTTCGTCAATAATACTCCGGCAGCAAAATTTTCCGCTGTTGACAAAGGTGTGTATCAGCGGTCCGTTGCGGGAGCCGGGTGAGATAACAATATCTTCGATGCCCCGGGCATGAAAAATTGCTGCAAGCTGACGAATATGCTTTTTGTCTGAAATCATCGGTTTTGTACTGTTTCAATTGCCGAAAGCAGTGTAGCTGCTTTCCGGTTTGTCTCCTCCCACTCCTTTTCGGGAACGGAGCGGGATGTAATTCCGGCGCCTGAATATAATATATACTGTTCCGGCAGGATTTCCATACAACGCAAATTTACAAATAATTCCAATTTGCCGTTCAGCCTCCATGGGCCAAGATAGCCGGTATAATACCGGCGGCTGTGTTTTTCAATTTTTGAAATGAGTGTGGCAGCTCTCGGCTTTGGGTAACCACAAACCGCAGGGGTGGGATGCAGGGCGGCTACAAGTTCGCCCAGTTCCGACTCCAGTTTTTTTGCTGTAAACCGGAAAGTTGTGACTAAATGCGCCACTTTCCCGCTTTCTAAGGTTTCAGGTCCGTGCGTGGTGTAAGGAAAAATTTTGAAGTTGTAAAAAGCATCGAGCAGATAGCGTGACACAAATGCCTGTTCCTCAATCTCCTTGGTGTGCCATGAATAGTCATTTTCAGTGCGCCGGAGCTGTGTCCCTGCCAGCGACATGATTTCCACGGCTTTCCCTTCGTTGCGCAGCAAAACTTCGGGCGTTGCGCCCATCCAGAGCCCGGCACCCGAAAAACTCCGGATATTAAAGGGGATATTCACCAGATAGACAAAAGCATTGGGTGTTTGCTTAAGCAGCTGTGAATAGACGTTGCCTATTGACTCATTTTTCTTAGGAAACGAAATTAAGCGCGAAATAATAACTTTTGCCAGTTTTGTACGCTTTATTTCATGGATGGCGCTTTCAACGTCCTCAATGTATTGATCCCTTGAAATAAAAAGGGGAGAATAGTAGTCAATATCTTCAAGCGGTTGTTCGGGAAGAGCATCCAGCTCGATTTTAAGAATCTCCCGAATGCCTTTTTTGTAAATACCCGGTTTTAAAAGCATTGCAGGGGTTTCTTTTCCGTTTTCATAGGGTGCAAACACAAATCCTTCAACAGTGTTCAGGTTGTTGGACTGCGTGGAACAGACAATTTTCTCCTTATCGGAAATAAGAATTTCGGGGGATTTGCTCCCGGGCAATGTCCACAATGCAAAAGGGCAATTTTTCAAAAGCAGATTATCGATAAAATCAGCTAAATTTTTAATTTCACACATTTCTCTTCACAATCATGTTCGTAACCCGTATGCTCGACAAAAATCTGCCTTCCTCGTTTTTGATATCCACATTCCAGATATGGGTCATGTTTCCGCGGTGAATAATTTTCGCTTCGCCCAAAGCTTTTCCCTCTGACAAAATGCCAATATGATTTCCGGAAACCTGAATACCAAACGAGTTGTATTCATTCATATCAATAATGAGCATACTCCCTAAACCTGCAAGGGTTTCAGCCATGGCAAGATTTGTTCCTCCATGCAAAATCCCGTCCGGGCGGCAGTTTTTTTCGGAAAGGATTAAAAATCCTTCAACGACTCCATCGCCAACAGCAGTTACTGTGATTCCAATATTTCCTATCAGGCTTTGTTTCATCGCTTGGTTAATCACATCTACGGGAGTATCAAAATTCAGTAAACTTAAATCCATAACGGTTTATCAAAAATATGCCTAAAAATAAACATTAACTCTTTACTGTGCCAAAGTAAACCGGAAACTTACCCCAAGATTTGAATTTGAAGTGGGAAATGACAATGAAGTGAACGGATTGTTAAGAATTTTATCAAAGAAAATACGCAATTGGAAGCGGTCGCTGAGCATATAGTCGGCAGTGGTTTTCAGGGTAAAAGCACTCTGCCCGGCAGTAATCTGGTCGTTGTCTTCAACGATTTTCCGTAACACGGTTTTATTCTTGCGGTATGAAATGTCTGCCCTGATGTTCAAATCGTTGGAATAAGCTTTCTGCGAACTTTTTGTTTTGATAATCAAGTCCATCTGAGTGAAGCGATAGCCTACACCAACTGCATATTCGTCGCTCAATACTTCGGTAATCTGATTGTTTGCAAAAGAGAGGGTGAGGTTTCTCGACTTCTTGATTTCCCCGCGTGTGGTCAGATCGCCATGCCACATGATATCCATGTTAATGAGCGGGCTGAACGTTTCCATGATACTCACCGAATTGAAATCGAACGGAGTTATGAAGTTGTTGGCGATGTCGCGTACATAGCTGAATCCGTCTTCCTGCGCCTGATATTTCAGGTTGGTGATGAAAGAGCCCACATTATAGCTGGAACGGTAGGCGTGGGTAAAGTTCAGCGACTGCATGATGCGGTTGAGTCCCGGAATTTTTGAGATCATTCCTTCATATTGGATTCGCCAGTTGGGGCGAATATGTTTTACCGAAGGGAAAAGCCCGAGCGAAATGGTTTTGGGATCTTTATTCTGATAAGCTGCCAAAAAAGCCGGTACCAACACCTCCACGGAGTTGGGACCAAACCCGTCGGGGAAGCCTGTTTCCGGATTTACTGCAGACGGGTCGTATCCAAATCCGTTATTGGGGTTTCTGGTTCCGGCAAGCCGCCAGGCAATGATTTCGCGATACTCTTTCAGCTTTTCAAAAGCTTTTGACTGGTGTACTTCGCCTTTGCCCATAGCGAAAAATGCTGTTCCCCATGTGAGGGTTGACATACTGAAGTTTCCGGTTTCGCTGAAACTGTTGGCAACAAAGTTGCCCGATGCCGGATTGTAGTTGTAAAACTCGCTGCTGTTTTTTGAAAATGAGCGGTCGGCAGTGATATCAATTCTCAGGTCGGGCAGCGGCTCAAAAACGGTGCGCACGCTAATTCTCTCATTTCTGTTGAAAAGATAGGGTAAATTCAGTGTGGAGTCGGTGGTTACCCATCCGTTTCTTGCTGCTCTTCGTGCAAAGTTGTAGTCCTGCCATCCGGCAAGGAACGGAAGACCGGGGGCAAATCCGGAACCCAGGTCGCGTCCGAACATATTTACTTCGGGATGATAAGTTCCGGCACCAAACAGTGCAGGCTGGGGCAGGTATCCCGGCAGAACGGTACCTCCGTTCAGGCTGTAGCTCACAGAAATTGTCCGTACGCCTATCAACATCCTGGTTGTCAGGTCAAGCACATCTTTCAGGAACGACTGCTCGCCGGGCACTCCCGTTACGGTGATTTTTCCCTGCCCGCCATCGGCTAACGGCGTAAATTCTATGTTGTTAACATCAACTATGTTGATCCGCCCGCGAACGGCTTCGCCATTGGCATCGGTTACCGTCACTTTAATCTTTCGTGTTTTCAGCTTGTGATTAATGGTCTGTGGCTTATTTGCCGCAAGAGCTATATTCCCTGAAAAGGTCTGCTCGGTTTTTTGTGGCTGCTGCTGTTGCTGTTGTTGCTGTGCCCGTGAGCCACTGGTTTGGCGGTTCAGGCTGTAGCGGCTGCCTCCTGTCCTTCTGAATTTGTTGTTCAGTTCCTGAAAGTAGGGCACTTTATTATACAGGGTTTGCAGGTTAACATTTCCGGTGAGCTGAATATTTCGCGAGTTCTGCACACGGTTTCCCAACCGGATGGTGTCTGCGGTAACAGGTCCTGCCTGCCAGTCGTAAGTTCCCTGGTATCTTGCGGTTGAAGTGATGAAGTTGAGGGATTTCAGCCGGCTGAACGGCAGGGTGTAGGTGATGTTTACATTGTGATTATAGAGAGTAGGCCTGCCAAGATTCCATAAATTGGTGAGGATGGAGTCGCGCTTCAGCTCATAGTCATCCATGTGGCGGTTTATGCGTCCTTCAGGTTCATCAATGCGTGAAGTTCCACGTGAAGAGAAATCAAATTTTAATGACCGCGTAAGATCATAGCGCAAATCGAAGAAGCGGTTCCACAAAAAATCTTTTTCATAGGTGGCAGGCAATACAAACTGCGGATTGGTAATATTCCGGTTTTGGGTTTCGTGGTAACGGCGCGAAAGGTCGGTGCGGTATGAAATCTGAGTCGGCAACGGATAGAAATTAAAATCGCCAATCAGCTTCAAGGGGCCTTTTTTCAATATGCCAACATTTTTCAGGGGCTCAACCAATGCGGGCCGGCTGCTGTAGTTATAGGAAAACATTCCGCGATAAGTCTTGTCCACATTAAATTCGGTGTTTACATTTCTTCTGAATATTTCGTTGTAGGAATAGGAGAGTGAGAAATTTTCCGGATCCCATATATGTGCTTTGGTTTGCTGTCGCTGTGGTTCCACCCTTACGTTGGTGAAGTTTAAGCTTTTTCGCGTTACAATATCCTGGGCGATAAATTTTAACGAGTCTCTTTCATGTTTTGATTCGGCTCTCTCCAGCGATTTATTCATTTTTATATCCGGTTCCAACGGGTTATACTCCGGATTTCTTGCACTTCGCGAGTAGCCCCAATACATTGGCAGCCTGACTCCGGCTTTTTCCGGGAGGAAGCGCCCCAGGTCGATGGAAGTGGCTACATCAATTTCATGGATATCCTCCAGTCCGCGACTATTAATATTCTGGCTGATGCTTCCAAAGCCGGCAGAGCGTGTACGCCCGGCAACGGTAATGCTTCCAAGGTCGGCAAGCCGGGTTGTGGCGCGCGCATTGGCTGCCCATCCGCCGGTTTCATCAAAATCGGACAGGCGCATTTCGTTCACCCAAACTTCCACACCTTTTGGCCCGGTGTTTAATTGCCCTCTTTTGTTGCGAATACCCATCATCACCACCTGAATATTCCCTAAATTGGGATTTCCCTTAATTTTCACCCGGTTTTTATTTTTATTCCATCCCTGATGAGGCCTGTCATAGATATCCTGAATTCCAGTGGTTGAGCCGGCCATGCGCATCTCGGCATTTCTTTCGAGTTTCAAATTGGAGAAGAGTTCAAGCGGAATATCCAGCCGGTTTGCATCGGGCCACACAATATAGCGGTCGCTTTCAATTTCGCCGTTATAACGGCCGGGGGGCGTGAGCGCCAAGGGAATTTCATATTCGTAATAGTTGTAATTGTAGTCGGAGCCAATGCGAACAAAAAAGTGCAATTCATCATCTTTCAGCGGAAATTCGGAAATCTGTTCGGCGTGCACTTCCAGTTTCAGCTTTTTATATCTCCTGAAATCCATATAGAGGGATTTATAGGCAGCACGCGCATCTCCCGGCTCAAGCTCGGTCACCTTCAGCATCATGGATTGCTCGTTGAGTTGTCTGAGCTGTGGATTTGACGGGTCAATAACCCGGCTTATCCCGGGGGGTAAAATATAATTCACCGGCGAGCGGCTGGAGTTTTCCTCAACATTCACCGATGAAACATCAAAAGTAGCATTTGCAGAAACCGCATCCGGTTCGCCAATGTCGCGGGTATAGCGGCGCCAGCTGGAGCGGACAAGGTCGAAGGTGGCAAATCGCAGAATTACCGGATCTTCAAATCCGTGCAAATACATTCTCAAAAACCGGATGGACCTGAAATCACGAATATTTCCATATACCTCGTCAGGATCGCGCACCGGAATTTTAAACTGATACCATTTCACGGTTCCAATCTGGTTGTTTTTCAGCTGAACGTTGCTCACTTTAACATCAGTAATGTAGTTGCTCCCCAGTTGCATATCCTCTTTCCGGATTTTCACCCGGTACTGGTAGTAGCGTTCGTTTTCATTCAGCGTGTTGTCATTATTAATGTCTTCCATGTCGGGGATTGACGAAGCGGCAATCGGATAGCTTTCCGGTGACATTTCGGGTGTGGGAGAGTTTCCTTCCGGGCCGTTAAAGCTTTTGTAACGCTCCAGAATACCCACCTGATTCCGGTCATGGTCAGACCCTCTGTAATATTTAAAATTATCGGACGAGGGGTCGTTATAATATTTTTCGAAAACATCATCATAAACCAAATCCTTGAGTTTATCCAGATAGTCCTGGAAGAAAAGCCGCTCATCTGAATCGCTCAGCCCGTCCAAACCGATATCCTGAAATTTTCTGGACTGGGGATTATTATCAAAGGCATTCACCAGAGACTGAAGAGTGGATACTCTGCCCCAAACTGTTGTGTCAACGTTAGTTACAACTTCCGAAGTGGGCAGTCCCTGCTCAAATGATTTTCGTCCGTCTCTTAAAATATCTTCTGAAATATCCCCTAAATTGAAATAGAGCTCGCCGCCGCTGTGTAATCCCAAGGTATCATAAACAAAGGGGTCCATCATCCAGAATTCGATAAACTCAATGTTAGCCGTTTCAAAATCGCTGGTTTCTATTCTCCGCATAATCCCGCCCCAACGTGATTCAGGATCGGCTAATGTTCCGTCCGGATTAACTCCGGCAGAATAGGGTGATGGATAGGTGTCGTAATTATATGGTCCGCGCTCTTCGGGATAATAGGCAACATCGAAAACAGGAATATTGGTAGGCTGCCCTACCGGCGACTCCTTTGCGGGGAAAATTTCTTTTTCAAAAACTTCGCGAACAAAATGGTTCGACTGTAAATCGGGATTATTCCGGATGTGGTCGGGAGTGATCGGAGTATTTCTGAGAAAAAGCGGATCGATGATGTAAAAAGCGAGTTTTGCCCTGTTAAAACCGTATTCCAGCTGATTGATCAGATTTCCTTCAGGGAAAAAGGTGTTCTGATGTTGCGGCGTACTGGCAAGTGTCCATGCCTGCCTGGCTTTCAAGTCAATTGTTGTTTTTGTTCCTTCAAAATCATCAATATAAGCATTTCCACTTTTATCAATAACCTTTGAATGTCCGGGAATCAGACGAGCAATTTCTGCTTCCACATCAATGGTTGAAGGGGTGGTTGTGCTGAAAAAAGGAAGCGCATCCAGTGCTTTGGTCAGAAATTTACTTTGGGTTGAAAAGCGGGTGTCCATTCCCACCATGAGGTTGGCAATGGGGTCATCTCCGTAATCAATTTTCTGGGTTAAAGGCTTTTCCTGCATGTAGAGAGCTGTTGCGCCAATATTGAAATTGTCGGAAAATGCATAATTGGCATGTGTGCCAAGCAGCGTTTTCCGCTGCATGGTGAACAGGTCTTCGCTTTCGGTTGAAACCTGAATAGGTGTTCCGGCTTCCAGAAGCGCCTGATTGATAATTTTCACACTCCCAAGCGTATAGTCAACGGTGTAGTCCACATTTTCCATAAGTTCGCGGCCGCCTGTACTGACTTTCACCGAGCCCCGGGCAAGATTCAGCGTTCCTAAGGATATGTCGGAGCCGGAAGCTCCTTTATAACTTCCAATCAGCCGGAATTTATTGTGCTCTGCATCCTGTTCCGCAAAAATCTGAGTTGAGTCATACAGCGACTGGAAAGTGTATTTTTCAATGAGCGCCGGATCCTGAATGGAGTCTGCCAAATGCTTTCCGAAGGGCTCCAGTACGGGAAAAATTATCCTTCCCCGGTTAGAATTTACCGTAATTCCTTCGATGTAGTCAAATTTTCCGTCTTTGTAGGGGTCAAGCTGCTTGTTGAGTTTATCCAGATTCATCACTTCCAAGAGGATACGCCCATTGAGCCGTCCTTCGGGCAGATAGTTGATGAAAGTGCCGGTGGAATCGTTCTGATAAACAACATTCAGCACAAATTCATCGGAGGTTAGCTGATAGGCATCCAGATTGTAAATGTTTTTCATCATCAAATTCCAGGTAGGCAGGTTTGGTGAGAGATTGGTGGCTTTGAGCAGTTTTAATATCAAAGTTTTGGGAGCTTCAACCCCGTCGGTGGAAAACTCGCCAACCTGAAATATTTTTCCTGATGAGGTGTAGCTAAACGCCACTGCCAGCACTTCATCGGAATTGAGGGAAGTGTTCAGTGAAATATATCCAAGTCTTTCGTTGACGGTATATTCTGATGGATTAAGCTTTCTTGCCTGCTCAATTTTTTCAAAATCCTGTCCGCCCAAAAATCCGGGTCTGAGCTGCCCCAATACCGGCGTAATATTCTGTGTCATACGAATATCGCCATAGGTGGTTGTCATCTCATAATAGAGCCCGTTTGCTTCGTTGTGGGGGAATATATTTTCGGGATATGGCAATCCCATAGTTTCCTGAAAAGATGCAATGTCGTTGAAAATGTGCGGGTTGTGCTCACCCAAATCCTGAAAGGCAATAATATCGCGCGATTCGTTAAAATTGTTCGACTTGTTGGTTACCCAGATTTCAATTTTATTGATGGATATGGGAGAAAGGGGAACAGCGGTGTTTCGCAGCCATGTGTCGTAATTGTCTCTGAAATATTGCGAAAGGAAAAAGTGGCGGTTTGCATCGTAATCGGCAGCAGAAATTTCATAATTGGTAATTTGTGCACCCCCCTCTGTTTCAACCGTTTTGCTTTCGCCTTTATGCTGTGAAAATAGAGTAGTTAAGGTGAGTTTCCCAAACTGCATTTCCGTTTTCACCCCAAACAGGTTGGATGCACCTGTGATAAGTGAACCGCTCAGCGGAAGGGAGACATTACCTGCTTCAACCCGTTTGATGATTTCATCTTCTTCGCCGGTATATTCGAGGTTCATTTTATTTTCATAATCAAAAGTGGCTTCGGTGTTGTAGTTCACCCGCATGTTCATTTTTGTACCGATCTGCCCCATCACATTCATCTGGATTTTCTCGTCGAAATCAAATGTGGGAACCCTGCGTAAACGTTCGGGAATTGCCGGATTTTCCGTTTTGTTGACCTGATAACCGAAGCTCACTTCAACATATCCCTGAGGTTGAATATTCACTACGTTTCCGCCAAATACGCGGTTAAAAGCCTCTCCTCCGATGGTAAGCTGCGGAATGAGCGACCCGCGCCTGTCCATCTCATGGATTTTGCTGCGCTGCCGCCAGTACTCCTTTATTGATTTGTCGAAGTCATATTTGATAAAATCTTCACGCGACATGGACTGCGGAAGCCGGTAGTTCAGCTTTCCTATTTTTTCATAGAAAATATACTGTCCCGTTTCATGGTCATATTCAATTTCAAAATCGATATTGCCGGGTTTGCTGAGGAACAGCTTCGTTGAATCCTGCGACGGAGTTCCAAAAGCGGGCTGGTCTTTAAAAGGAAACGGCAGCGTTCCTGCCGGCTTTGATGTTGTTGTATCCTGTTGTTGCACAGACAACGGGAAAAACAGGTGATTTGCTGCTGCATTGCTGGTTCCGGCAATTGTGAGCAGGCAAGCGAGCAGGCAGGCTATATATAGTTTTTGAAAAAAACGACCCAATCTCATTCCAGTTTTATAACCTTTTTAATGCTGTTTTAATGACACGCTCAACAGTCGCTCCAGGATTTTCCCTGATAATTTTTACGATTACTTTCTCGGCATCCTTTTTTGCGAATCCCAGCATGGCTAATGCAGATAACGCTTCATTTTGCAGAGTATTGTCTGCTGAAAGTAAAAATTGAGAGCTTTCAGAAACTTTTCCGAGTTTGTCTTTCAGGTCAATAATAATTCGTTGCGCTGTTTTTATTCCAATTCCTTTCACTGTTTTCAGCACACCGGTATTTCCGGTGGTTATTGCAGCCACAACCTCATCGGGGGTTAGCGATGAGAGCATCATAATTGCAGTGGCAGCCCCCACTCCGCTCACTGTAATCAGGTTGCGGAACAACTCCCTCTCATTTTTTTCGGCAAAGCCGTAAAAGATGTGAGCGTCATCGCGCACTACCTGATGCAAAAGCAGGAGCGCTTCGTTTTTTCCGTTTATTTTGCTGTAAGTATTAAGTGAAATATTGACAAAAAAACCGATACTTCCGGTGTCAATCACCACGCTTGCCGGATTAAGGCTGGTTACTTTTCCCCTGAGAAATTCATACATAAGCAATAGGTTTAATAGTCGTGTCCTTCATCCGATTCAATGTCAACGCTTTCATCTTCCTGATTTATCGCCATGTCGTATTTTTTCAGTGGGTCTTTGGAGATTTCCTCATAAATTTTCCGGTTTTTGTAAATATCAATTGCCAGATAAAGAGCCTGCCTGAATGAATCGGGAGATGCTTTATTCTCTCCGGCAATGTCATAGCCCGTGCCGTGTGCAGGCGATGTGCGTATCACCGGAAGCCCGGCAGTGTAGTTGACGCCGCGTTCAAAAGATGCCAGTTTGAAGGGAATCATCCCCTGATCGTGATACATGGCTAAAATGGCATCAAATTTCCGGTAGTTTTCAGAAACGAAAAAGCCATCGGCAGGATATGGACCCAGGACAATCAATCCCTCCTTTTTAGCCTGATTAATAGCAGGAGTGATAATTTCCTTCTCTTCACTGCCTAACAGACCGTTGTCTCCGGCATGCGGATTCAGTCCAAAAACGGCAATTCGCGGACGGGTGATGGCAAAATCCTCCTTTAAAGCCCTGGACATGGTGTGCAATTTCGACAAGATTACCTCTTTGGTAATATGCTCAGGTACTTTTGAAAGGGGCATGTGGGTGGTTACCACGCCAATCCTCATGGTTTCACTAACCATGAGCATCAGAAAGCTGCCTGAATGAAAACGTTGTGCCAGAAACTCTGTGTGTCCCGGAAAATTAAATTTTTCACTTTGGATATTATCCTTATTGATGGGGGCAGTAACCAGCACATCAATCAACCCTTCCTGAAGGTCGGTAACTGCCTTGTCCAGCGCCATGAATGATGCTTCGCCCGCTTCCGGTGTTAATTTACCCAGCTCCACACGAATATTGTCATCAATACAGTTCATCACATAAGCACGCCCGGGTCCTGCGTCCCTTGCCGAACGGATATGATTGAGACTCAGGCTGCCTATGTCCAGCACTTTACGGTAATATGCAGCCACTTTGGGTGAACCATAAATAATTGGAGTACACATCTCCATGATACGGGAATCCATGAGGGTTTTCAGAATAATCTCATAGCTGATGCCGTTTATGTCGCCATGTGAAATTCCAACTTTAATTGTATTTGACATTTCTTATTTTCGGGATTAATTGTTGTTCTAAAAGTGTGTAAAGTTACGTTTTAATTAAATGCTTTCAAAAAGTGATACAGCAACCTTGTGCCGTAGCCGGTTCCTCCTGCCGGACGGTAATGGCTTTTTTCCTGCAGAAAGGCTACTCCTGCAATATCCAGATGAAGCCAGGGATAATCGGTAAAATGCTCAAGAAATTTACCGGCAATGGATGTCTGCGCTTCCCGTGTTCCCAGGTTATTTAAATCGGCAATGGAAGATTTCAGCGGTTTGGCATATTCATCCCAAAGGGGTATTTCTATTATTCGTTCATAAACCTGTTGTCCGGTCTGTTTTATCTGTTTCAGATATGCGGAGTTGTTTCCCATGGCAACTATTGCCTGCGAGCCGGCAATTATTTCGGCTGAGCCTGTGAGCGTTGCCACGTCAATCACCAGCATCGGATTGTGTTTTTTTGCATAAGCCAGGGCATCTGCCAGCAAAAGACGCCCTTCGGCGTCTGTATTTTTGATTTCCACGGTGGTTCCGTCGAACATTGTGATTACATCGCCGGGAACATAGGCGTTTCCATCAGGGCGGTTGTCGGTTGCAGGAACCAGACCAACCAGATGGAGAGGGAGATTGTTTTTTGCCACGGCATAAAGTGTTGCCGCAACCACAGCTCCGCCGCCCATGTCGCATTTCATGTATTCCATCGATTTTGCTGTGGGTTTGAGGCTGAGCCCTCCGGTGTCAAAAACCACACCTTTACCCACCAACACAACCGGTTGTAAATTGACGTGGTTTTCCGGTTTCCACTCCATTATGGTGAATGTCGGCGGATCGATGCTACCCTTGTTCACAGCAAGTAAACCACCCATTGCCAAAGCTTCAATCCTCTTTCTGTTGAGTACCTCCACGGAAAATCCGGCTTTTTTTCCCATTTCCTCCATCTCCTTTGAAAATTGAACAGCAGTAAGGTAAGAGAGCGGCTCGTTCACCAGATTGCGTGCAAGAAAAACGGCTTCAATAACATTTTTTAGTTCATCGAGCTCTTTCTCAGTTATTTGCTTATCGAGCAAAAAAATTTTGGATAGGGCAAAATCTTCCTTAACCTTTTTGTATTTTGAAAAGGAGTAGGCAGAAAGCAGCAATCCTTCCAGAAATGAAAGGGTTACACTTTTTTCTAATTTTCCTACAATCTGAAGTGAGGTTATCTTTTCGGATTTCAGAATTTCAAAAAGCTTTGCTCCGGCTTCCCTTGCCGACTCCATTTGTTGCCAATCCTCCTTTTTTTCATCAACCTTGTGGAAAAAGTAAATTTCAGGCTGTTTGTAAAAAGTCCATTCTTGTTTGTCTTTTAACTTTTCAGCCAAATAATCCGAATTGACTTCCGGAAAAGATTTAACCACACTAAAATCACTGAAAATTATGGCTGCTGAAGTGTTTGGCTTCAGGTGCGATATGAATTCAATTTTGGGTATCATAATCAAAAATTTCTGTAAAAATACATAAAACTTATTTTTTGGAGCAAATTAAGCTCCCGGAGGTATTTCAACGGGAAAATAGCTACTTTTGTTTTTCGGCGGAAAAGAAATTCGGAAAAAGTGTGTGAAAATTTAATTCCAGCAAATTATGGACAATCATTTCAATATCAATCGCAGAAAATTTATCTCAACAGGAGCCGCTTTTACGCTGGGTATTCCTTTAATAGGAAAAGCTAAAACATTACATTCACCAACCCGGAACCTGCAACCGGATGTTAAACCGGAATGGCGCAACAGGCAGTCAGGAATGGCCTATCGCCAACTGGGAAATACCGGACTGATGATTTCCGAAGTGGTCAATGGAGGCGATCCGGTCAGGTTAAATAACCTGCGCACCACCGAGATTGTCATGGAGCGCGGATTGAACTACTTAGATATGGCGCCTGCTTATGGCCGTGGGGAATGTGAAGAAAGTTATGGTAAAATCATTGACAACAGCGCTAAACGCGAAAAGGTGTTCATGACCACTAAGGTAAGTGGATACACCAATGTGAGAAATAACTTGTACCGTGAAATTTTTGACAGGCTGCCTGCCGGCAAACAGGAACAATATCAAAAGAAAGCCGAAGAAATGCGTGCAGCCCGAAATGTGGACAAGCCCGGCTATTTTATTACTTACTGGCCCGGACAGTCGCGCTCCTTTGAGGGAACCTACCTGAGCAATGCCATGGCTGCCGATTATGCGCATAAAGTGGAAGGAAGCCCGAAATTTAAGGAATTTATTCTGAAATCGGTTGAAGAGAGCCTGAAGCGTGTTGGAACCGGTTATTTTGATATTTTGATGTGCCCTCACGGAGCTACATCTTTTGAAGAAGTGCAGATAGAAGAAACATTTACAACCTTTGAAAAGCTCAAAAAAGAGGGGAAAGTTCGTTTCCTTGGAGTTTCCACCCACAATGACCCTGCCGGTGTTCTACGGGCAGCCCGTGAAACCGGACAATACGATGTAGCAATGGTAGCTTACAACATTATCAACGGCGGGTACATGGAAAGGGAGATTGAACTGGCAAGAGAGGGCGGCATGGGTATTATTGCCATGAAAGCTGCCATGGCGGTGGCTACTCACCACGAAGCGCTGAAACCGATACCCGAGTGGCGGATTCAAAAAGTTGAACGAATTGTGCCTGGAAATATGAAACCGCCTGTAAAAGCCTATTTATGGGCGTTGCAAAACCAAAATATATCAGCTGTAATTTCCAATCTTTGGGATGAACAACATGTGAATGAAAACCTTTCAGTAGTTGGTAAGAAGGTGGAATTGTTGCCGGGCTGATTTTATAAATTCAGCAACCATTTCCATACCGGGACGACTTCAATCTTTTTGCCATTTATCTCCAACATCCGTTCGGTGTCCCGTGTAATAATTAACAAATGACAACAATCCAATACTTCTGCTTTAGCTTCTGTGGATAATAAAGAGTTTTCAGTTAGATGTATCGTTTGCCGCCAAAAACTCTTTGAGATTGTAGGGATAAACATCAATGGGGATGTAGCGTCCTCCCAACGTTGATTGAATGTCCTGGCTCAACATCCTGGCATTGCTCCCTGCTATGTAAACCCTGTGTTTGGTGTCGGCCATCCGACGGGCAAATTTTTCCCATCCGTGGATATTTTGTATCTCATCGAGAAAAAGAATGGGTTTCTTTCCATAGATTTCCAAATGAACCTCTAACAAAAACAGTATTTTTTCATTCTACAAACAGAATAAAAAAATTGCTGGTGCTTTTGCACAATTTGGATTGGACAATAAATTGGATAGAAAATAAAACCAAATTGTTGATTTCTGGCAGTTAAAAAATGTAGAAATCATTGCCAAAGCAACCAGGAGAAAAAACCTTTCGGCCTACCGCAAAGATGTGGAGTCGGCTATACTGGGCACCATTGCCCGCCGTCCCTGCACCGCCGACGACCTGGCGCAAATTCTCGGAACACACGTCAACGAAATCAATAAATATTTGGAAACGCGGGAAAGCAAATAAAAATAGAGCATGTGAGGAACGGGGGTGTTTTATTTTTGGTATTGTTATAATTACCCATAATACTACCTCCGATTGGTTTTTCTCTTAAAAATTGTATAAATTGTCATCACAAATAAATTTGGTTTTTAAAATAAACCTGGGATAAATACATAAATCAAAATTAAGCCAACAACACCAGCAATAATTCCATAAATAATAACCGGCACGATATTACGCTTAATAATCAGTCCTTCTATCCCTGTCATCCCCACAGTAGCACAAACTGCAATAATATTGTGAATGCAAATCATATTGCCAATGCCCCCGCCCACATTTTGCAGGCTTACCACAATGGTTCGCGAAATTTCGAGCTTTTCGGCCAGCGAAAACTGAAAAAGTGAAAACAACATATTCGACACCGTGTTGGAGCCGGAGATAAAAGTTCCCAGAACGCCGACAAACGGGGCAAAAACCGGCCAAACGTCCTGAAATATCCCGGCGAAGTAGCCTGCCATCACTAGCGGCATTCCATCCGTTTGGGTGGGATTATTCCCTGAATCCATCATCAGCCTGACCAAAGGAACCGCAAAAAACAGGGCAATTGCCGGGATTTTTATTTTATGAAATGTTTCTTTCAATA
This sequence comes from Mariniphaga sp., assembly GCA_040772505.1. GTDB lineage: Bacteria > Bacteroidota > Bacteroidia > Bacteroidales > Prolixibacteraceae > Mariniphaga. Next base: position 190,779 of record JAXGYA010000001.1, read on the forward strand.
CGACCAGCGATTCTGCTTTATTCATCCGGAAGATGAATATTCCCAGCACTGCAATAAATAAAAAAGGGAACAAACCGGGATTTTTGAACGGTTCAAAACTGTTCCCGATTGAGGTATCAAAAAGATTGGAAAATCGAATGCTCATACTGCTAAGCCAACCGTTGAACGGCAACGAAGGTAATCGTGACAAAACAAGCAATAGCCCAATAAGGATGTAGGGTACCCAGGCTTCAAAGAATGAAATATTTTTACCGTTATCACCGTTGGAAGGTGAAATGGAGCCCATCCAGATTGCGGGCCACTTGTCTTTTTCTGCAAAATCCCAACGTGTTTTTGGAACCAAAAAACCAGCTCTTGTGAGGGGTATCAAGATGGCCAGTCCGATCAGCGGGCCAATAATCGAGGGAAATTCAGGCCCCATCAACCAGGCTGAAAGCAAATAGGGAATTACAAAACAAAAACCGGCAAGGATGGCATAAGGCCAAACAGCGAATCCTTCCCTGAAACTTTTCTTTTCCCCGAAAAAACGGGTCATTATCACCACCATAATAAGCGGGATAAAAATGGCAGGGATACTATGGATAAATGCACTCCACGAACCAATGTTCTGTATAAAATCACCATAATTCATACCTGCCCCAGTGACGGCCTGCAATGTTTCCGGTGAATCGAGCGAAGCGCCAATCCCGAGTAAAGTAGGGGTACCGACTGCGCCGAACGAGACGGGCGAACTGTTGGCAACCAACGCAACAATAACAGCCGCCAGCGCCGGAAATCCAAGCGAGAGCAACAGTGGAGCAACTAAAGCAGCCGGTGTGCCGAAACCTGCCGCACCTTCGATAAAACCGCCGAAAAACCAGGCGATGATAATGACCTGCACCCGGCGGTCGGGCGAAATGCGTGTAAACCCCCGGTTAATGACCTCAATTGCACCACTTTCGCGCAACATAAACAAAACGGCCAGCGCCCCGAAGACAATCAATAATATCTGGAACGCAATAAAAATCCCGTTCACATTGGATGCCAGTAGCCAGTTAAACGGAACCCCCCAGACAAAATAGACCAATGCAATTGTAATAACCCACACCACCGGCATTGCTTTTATGGCTGGCCAGCGAAACCAAACCATCAAGATAAACAGGATGATAATGGGGGCGGAAGCAAGGATGACCAATATTCCATTTGTCATCGTTTTTCAATTATAAAAGAATAAAATAAATTTCTTAATTTTTAACACCCAAGCATGCTTACAAGTCCAATTACTTTTCAAATTATTTTTAATCTGTCAAAGTAGAATTAATAAGATCAAAAAGATGAAATACCTCAACACTGCTCGGGTTAATCTGTGACTGCACCGTATATACAATGTAATCTCAAACTTCGTTTGATCATGTCCTAGCCTTGATCGATCTAATATCTTTATTTTCTATCTATTTCTCTTTCTATATGAGTGGCGTTTGTTTGAACGAAATGGATGTATGTAAAGCATTCCGGAACGTGAGAGTCCCAAACACCATGTGGACTCCATGCCCATCCGCCTGAGTCATTTGCCGGAGGAGCTTCCTTGTACTGATTAAACCTCGAAAAATCCATTCGCCAGATATCTTTATCCTGAGGAGGAAGGCTTCTGTTATCACTTAAAACCAAAGCTTTCATTCCTGACCATGGAAGAGCCAGTTCCACTGTCCAGCCACGGTCACGATCGCTATCATCATTTATTGTACCGTCAACATGAACAGCACTAATCAAGCCTGGGAAGTCCCAATTCCAATATCCTATTCTGGCGCCTCTCGGATGGGGTCGATAATCCACCCCAAAAAATGGTTTTCTTCCTGCTTGGTCGCTACTAAGTTCCGGTATTGAATTATACAGTCCGTTTTTATATGAAGCCGATTCTTCCCAAATAAAGAAAACCTCATATATGGTTCCAAATGAATTGATTTCAAATTCATAATAAGCATCTTTTCCTGCAATAAAAAGCTCAACATCATTATCCTGGTAAATTAATGCATCCTTTTCAGTCAGGGTAGCCTGAACGTTGGGTTCTTCTATCCAGTAGGCAACATATAAATACTCATCATCCCACAGTACTGCAGCCCTGGTGTCATGGATGGTTTCCGATCCGGAAATCATATCCCGGAATTGAGGGGATTTTGGTGCCTGTTGCCAGACAGGCTCATCTAAGAGACCATCTATATTTGGCGGACTGCTTACTTTGTATGCATTGTAGTGGGGTATATCCTCCTCTTTACATGGTGGGTACCGGATTGAATCAGTTTTCTCTTTGTTTAGCGCAGACGATGGCTGGCTATTTGGAAGCTTTCTCGAATTCAGGTCTGATGACTGAACACTATAAAAAATAAATAAAGCTGTTATAAGAATAAGTTTGCACATGTTATATTTATTTTGTGGTTTCTAATATAAATTGTTCCCTGTCTTGTAAATATTATTTTAATAAACTGGCAAGTTACATTTTCTCCAATTCCACCTTCTCTACTGCCATGTTCTGGGGCAAAAGCTTTGACCACGTTAATCTTTTTACTGATCAAAAATCAAGCAGATTAAGATTTCCTTTTAGTGCAGAATGGTTTGTCACTAAAGCGACTCTCTTATTCCTCAACAAATGAAAATGTTCCTTAGATTGTTCGGCTCCATTCTGTATTTTATCTTGATGGGATTGATGGGAATGACAACTTGTAAATAAAATATAAAAACAGATAATAATACCTGTCTCATTATTTATAATATTTTTTGATATAATCATAATGTGTAATTTTATTTTTCCCTAACAAAATAATCAATGTAACTATTCAATATTCTGTAATCTTCATCATTTTTTACTTTTTCCTGAATAAGGAAATACTCTTTTTTAAACGCATTATTTACCCATTCTGCTGTTGAATTGTGAGGATCTTTGTTTAACCAATCTTGCAAAAATGCCTCTGCCTCGTCATTTTTTCCCAATTGTTGCATTGTCCAAGCGCTTACAAGATTATTAACAGAATTAAAAGTGTTTACATAAGCTGTTTTTACTGGTTTAAACGAAATAATTCTATCAAGCGTTCTTTGTGAGTTTTTATTGTCAGCTAGTTTAGTATAACATTCATAAGCAAGCCAATCTTCCAACCTTTCATCAATATCACTACTATATGGTTTGCCCACTCCCAAATTCTCTGGCCATTGTTTTGAAAGTTCAATGTACTTTAACGCCTTTTTGTATTTTCCCCCATTCATTTCTTTTAATGCCAGCATTAATTGTGTTTCTTTATACAGTTTTCTTCCTTCAGTAGCTCCTTCATTTGGTAATACATCGATCTTATTTAAAACTTCATCTGCTTTCTCAAAATATTTATTTCTTAACAATGCCTTTGCATATAGTAGCCCTAAATAATAATTTTCCGGGAAGCGATTATAATACTGTCCGGCCGCAGTCAGTACTTCTTCAAACTCTTGTTCAGATAAATGATAGAGAGCTAATTCCCTGCCGTATCTCCATTGAAAAGGATCAAGCTCTATGGCATACTTAAGGTCAGATAAAGCATTTAAATCTTTTGTTTTGTGCTTTATTGAAAATTTAGCTCGAGCCACATAAAAAGGTGGATAGTCTGGGGTTCTTTCACACTGGGAAAAAAAATGAGCTGCCTTTTGAATATTATTAAGATTCCAGTGGATCAGTGCTAAATGATATTTTAACAGCCAGTAATCATTGTTGAGAAGCAACTTTTCCAGTATTTGTGCAGTTTCCTGGCGAAATGGGAAAACAAAATCTGGAGTAAGCTCTGAGTAATTTAATGACTGACCTGTGAGAAATGATTGCCAATATAATACTGTCGCATTTTGAGGCGCCATTTTAAGTAGTTTAAGTGCTTCCTCTTTTCTTCCAATTTGATAATACCATATAGCTGACTCCAGAAATATTTCCTGAGGCATTTCATTTCTAATTAAATTCAAAAAATTAATTTTACTTTTTTCTGAATTTTCCCAAAGGTGTTTCTCAAATCTTGCAAAATGATTAAGAGGACTTTGTGATAATATAGTATCCAAAATTTTATCTGCTTCATCCTTATCTTTCTGTAAACGATAATTTACTGCAAGTAACTTATATGAATCAATATCATAATGGTTATAACCTACACTTTTGAGTGCATATTCAACCGAGCGAGAAAGATCCATCTCCTTTAAATAAAGCCCTGATAACATTGACCATGAAGCATTTCGATATTCAATTCCCAAAGATGCAACCTCAAAACCATCTTTTGCATCTGCAATTTTCCCCATTCGATAATTAATTAAACCATAATAGTAATTGGCAGCAGGGTCATAAGTATTTATTGATAACGCTCTTTTTGAAAAAAACAACGCCTCTTCATATTCCATTTTATTATATAACAACATTGACATATCTGTTAATGCTGGTAAATAATTAGGGTCCTTTTCAAGACATGATCTAAGCTGTTCTTCTGCAGTTATATAATCTCGATGCAATAAATTCTGTTTAGCTAGCAAATACAAGCCATATACAGAATCATAATTAAAATCGTCAGGGAAGGTAGTAGGACGGTTAAGTTTTGTTTCTTCCAAAGATTTATATTCAAGTTTTTTATCACCTAAGCTAACTCGTAAATGTTCCTTATCCGCATCAAACCGAAATGAATCGCAATACAATTCAAGAGGCTCCAGTGAAAGGTTTTTTGAATAGATTATTGAACTCTCTTCTGATATAATTAATGGGTCGTTTATTCGTTGAAGAGGAGAAAAATATATTTTAAGCCACCCGTTTTCTTTTATTAAATTTAAAGCCCCATAATTATTAGCTGCAATAAACCCTCTTGTTTTTAATACAGGAAACCAATACTCGGTCCACGTATCAGTTGTATGTGGCAAAAAACCTTTACGTTTAAATGGAGTTAATGTACTTTCTTCCCAATGTTGGTTAAAAAGTCTACCGCTCTGAAGTTCGACGTATTGACCATCGTTATCAGTCAATAATTTTTCCCACAACATCCCTTGCTGAGACTTTCCCCATATCCAAATTTTTTTCCCTATTTTTTCATCACGTGTTGAATATCTGCCCATTCCAAAACCATCATCGTGCCAGTAACCGCCAAAGAACTCACTGTGTTTACCAAAAACATGATAAGATTTGTAATTCCCAAAATCATTGTTCTCATAAAATGATATATTTTTTCCGTTTTGCTCATTAATTGGCCAATTATAAACCTGTCCATTATGCTCAATCCATTGCGTTCCTGGATATATAAATTCAAGGTTACCTTCCGCTTTAATTCCAACATTCATCCATGTATAATATGGTTGTTCTACCGATGACGAATTATACCAAAAAGAACTAGTAGTAAAATATGCTTTATCTTTGGGTAAGTTAACATCAATTTGCCATGTTGTCCTAGTAAATAGGTCTAGTACTTGAATAATACAACTAACACTTCCATCGCCTCTGTTAAAAACTTTATAATCTATAGGGCTAACACAACTTGGAGTATGGCCATAAACTCCATAATTATATTCAAAGCCACCACTAGTCCAAGGGCCACGTATTGCCACATCTCTAAATTTTATTACTTGGTTGTAATAAATAAATGGTTGATCAGTTGATTTTTCTATCGCAGTCCAAATTTTACCTCCAAGTTCAGGAAGTATTAATATTTTAATATAATCATTTTCGATCTCAATTATCTTCCATTCTTTTTCCTGGCTTTTATTGGTATATCCATCATATCTGTAATAAGGATAAATCGTTCCTATTTTTCGCAAGGGATCCATATTTGGAATCGGATCAGGATCTGAATAGGGGTAGGTTTTAACATGTTTATAATATTCTTTAAAAGTTGCATTTTGTTGCGAGATTGCATTCATACCGCTAAACACAAGTACTATTAATATAAATATTCTTCTCATAATTTAATCTATGTATGACATTTCTAATTATTACTAGGGATAGCATCAAATACTTTAACCTCAAGCGGCTGTAATATGATTCTAAATGAACTACCCTGCACAATTGACTGATTATCGCGAGATGTCAATCCTTCCTTTGCATCATAGAACGAATAATAACTTCCTATGCCCTGAGGAAGTTCAAAAACACTCGAAACATCAACATCAAAAATCTTTACCTCATTAGAAGGATTACGTAAAGTTAAAACTGCTTTTTCAGGAGACCATGCAGCAAAACCATATACATCTCCTTTCTCAGGGTTACCCCCTACCCAATGCATATCTGCCATAACATCCTCATTCCTTTTCGCCCATTTAAGGGCATTTGCCAGACAATCCCAGGCAGAAGTGTTCATCCTGCTAGGATTAATATATTGTCCTTGAACAGCTGTCCCTGTTGCTAAAGCTGACCATATATCATCAGAAATTTCTTTTTCATCCATTCCAAAATTTCCGAACTCAGTAATGTCACATATAAATATTCCCATATTCTGCAACGCGCTCAAAGGATATAAAGGAGAACTTTTTATAACATTTTTATAAACCTGCCCATCCCTGTATGTTATCCATCTCTGTCGGTTTGAACCCACCCCCGCATAACCATAATCACCTCCACCTCGCCAAACACAATCGCCATATTTTAAAAAGAATGGTGATGCCCATGTTCCAGTAGTTAAACAGAAATACAAATCAGGCTTAATGTCTCTTAATTCTTTAGTAACTTTCAAATAGGCTTCCATCTCTTTCCTGTTAGAACCTGCCACACCATCAAATTTAAGCATAGAGATATCATATTCTTGTATGAAATCTACGAGTACCTCTTTATAACGGTTGTAATATACAGGGCCTGCCAAAGAAAAACCTTGTTCAATTGTTTCAAAAGGAGGATTTTGTTTCCTCCCATAATCTAAACGATTTTGTTTTGCCGGACCATAACCTCCAAATGGTGATATCCAAACTGCCAGTGTTGAACCATATGATTCTGCTGCTTTCTTCACATTTGTAAAACCATCAGGAAATCCTGAATGAAATTTCCAAAGTGTTCTGTTATCATCCCATCCATCATCAAGCATAAATGCATCATATTTCACACCACGCTTATTTATCAAGCTGTCTCCAAACCATTTTATTCGATCCAAACACTCTCTCTCGTTCATTTTTCTATCATGGAATGCAATATCACCCCATGAATTATAAAAGGACATTTGATGATAAGGCGCACCCCGTTCCCTTTCTATGTAATAAAGAAATCCTCTACGCAACTGACCCACTGGTGTTGTACCCCAAACAGAAGAAACAGTATATGAACTTGATGATGTAATTGGTGTTAAACGTGGAAGGGTAGCTATTAAATTAGTATTGCATAGTTCAATTTTGCTCAAAGGATTTTCAATACCAAAAAACATGTTTTTATATGTTATTGGAATACCTTGCAATACCCCGGCTTGCTGTGCGCCGGTATTTAAAGGAAGTTGGATAAGAGTTATATTAGAAAGCTGTACTTTATCGGTAGAAGAAAATGAAAAAATTTGTCGAACATAGTTAGACCCATCCCTCAAATGAGCCTCCCAATGTACTTTAAGCCCTAATTTTTGGTTTTCTAAATCAGCTGAATATTTTTTGCCATCTAATCTGTTGATATAGGTTACAGAATTAGGTTCTACTTTAAGGTCTGAGATAACAGGAGGACTGACCATTATAAACTCATTAGATTTAATAATACTATTGTCGTCAAGAATCAATTCAAATAAGGGATGATCAGAAAAACTTAACTTATTTTGACCGGTTTTATCTTCAAAACTCTTTATCAATATTTTACCATCAATATTTTCAAATTCCAATTTGAGCGAATTATTGCTCATTATCATTTGGCCTTTTTTTGAAATTTCAACAATTGCTTCTCCTGGATCATTACCAGGATAGGAAATTTGGGCGAAAGAATTTACCGTTATACCCAAAATCAGAATAACCGAAAAGAAAAATCTATTTTTCATTTTAAAATTGTTTTATGGATTATTATTTAATAACTAATTTATTACGATCAATATTCTTATTAATATTTATCAAAAATGTTACATAAAAAATGTATTGCAGTTAATCTTTTATCATTCATTTTTCATTTGGGTAAGCATCAAATACCATTACCTCAAATGGTTGTAGTGTAATTTTAAATGAACTACCTTGCATCTTAGGTTGATCTTGATCTCTGATAAGGTTCTTTTTAGCATCGTAGAATCTAAAATCAGTTACCTTTCCATTAGGTAGTTCAAAAACTATGGATGTATTGATTTCAAAAGTTTTAATCTCACTAGAAGGATTACGAAGAGTTAATACAGCCTTTTCTGGCGACCATGCAGCAAATCCATAAATTTCACCTTTTACAGGATCTCCCCCAATCCAATGTGTATCGACCATAACATTCTCATTGCTTTTCGCCCATTTCAGGGCATCAGCCAGGCAATCCCATGCATGAGTATTCATTCTGTAGGCATTAATATACAATCCCTGAACACTTGTTCCTGTACCTAAAGCTGCCCAGATATCATCAGATACATCTTTGGGGTCCATCCCTAATCCTCCCGGAAAGTTTTGATATTTCTCATCTGAAATATCACAGATAAAGATTCCCATTTGCTGTAATGCATTCAAAGGGTATAATGGGGAGCCTTTTACAACATTTTTATATACTTCTGCGTCTCTATATGTAATCCATTGCTGCCGTTTTGATCCTTCTCCGGCGGCTGACCAATCTTCACCACCACGCCAAACAACATCGCCATATTTAATAAAGAATGGAGAAGGATAGGTTCCCGTCGTTAAAAAAAAATACATATCAGGTTTCGTTTCTCTTACCTCTTGTATTATCCTCAAATAAGCTTCCATATCCTCTTTGTATTTTCCGGCAATACCATCAAACTTTAACATAATTATTCCGTTCTCTTTTATAAAGTTTATAAGCACCTCTTTATACCTGCTATAATAAACAGGACCAGATAATGAAAAACCATATTCGTTTGTTTCAAAGGGTGGATCTTGCATTTTACCATATTCTATTCTTTGTCTCTTTGGCTCGCGAAAACCTCCATAAGGAGATATCCAAACGCCTAATGATGAACCGTAGGATTCAGCTACTTCTTTCATCTTTGTAAAACCGTTTGGGAAACTGGGATGGAATTGCCAAAGTGTTTTTGGATCGTCCCATCCATCATCAAATAAAAATCCTGTTAGTTGTACATGTCGTTTCACTACTAGAGAGTCTCCGATCCATCTTATCCTTTCCAGGCAAGCTCGTTCACTCATTTTACGGTCAAACCAGGCCAGATCACCAAATGAGTTATAAAATGAAACCTGATGATAAGGTGCCGCTCTTTCTCTTTCCATATAATAAAGGAATCCCCTTCGCAATTGTCCTACTGGTGTTATTCCCCAAACAGAAGAAATACTATATGAACCTGATTGTGTTATGGGCTTATATAAAGGAATGGTGGATAATAAATAAGTAGTCTGATCCTCACAATCACAATCAGGTTCGATTACTTCTAAAATACTCAAAGGATTTTCTATAGCAAAAAACATATTTTTATAAGTAATCGGTATGCCATTAAATTTCCCTGCTCCAGTAACACCAATATCCAAAGGAATTTTTATAAGAGTTATTTTTTTTACTGCTACTTCCTCAGTAGATGAAAACGCAAAAATTTGGCGGATATAGTTTGAGCCATCTCTTAAATGAGCTTCCCACTTTACACTTAATCCCAATTTTTTATTTTCAAGTATAGCAGAGTATTTTTTACCGGGAATCTTTTTAGCAACAGTAAGCGAATTAGGTTTAATATCAATATTTGATATTACAGGGGGCTTTAATAAAATAAAGTCATTAGAATTAATAACATTGTCATCAGCCAGGGTGAGTTCAAACAAAGGGGCATCATTTAAATGAAATTTTATATCTGCAATTTTATCTTCAAAACTTTTAATAAAAATATTCTTATCGTTATTCGCTAATTCAAATTTAAAAACATCATTACTCATTATCATCTGCTTGCCCTGTAATGTTAATACAATTGCTTTCCCTGGCTCATGACCAGGATAGTCAATTTGAGCATAGGTAATATGCATGGAAAATATTACTAGTATAAATGAAAATATCAATTTTGTTTTCATATTAAAATATTTATAATAATATATATTAAACTTAAAATGTGTACATCTACTAAGTTCTCAAATTATTTTTTTAAGTCAAAATTGGAAAATTCTTATTTTGAATTTTTGAATATGCTCAGGACTAACTCCACTCTAAACTAAAAAAATAATCATTAATCCTAAATTGTTCATTTTTAACAGAATAATATATAATTCACAAGAGTTAATGTTACAATTTATCAGTGATATATCACCATTGGGGTCATCTATCCATTTCTAAAACTTCAAAGCCTATTAATTTCCCTAAATCCTTTATCTGTTCCCGATAATCACCATAAGTTGCTGCATAGTGCACCCCATATTTCTGCGGATTAGTATTTTCCATTAATTTTTGTCCATTAACTTTAGCCACTAATTTAGTTGCACACAGTATACCATGAAGGTTATTAATTCCCTGACCATAGACTGAATCCAAAGGAATAGTATTTCCAGTATGTACCAATATTTTTTTATCAATTACATTAACCCTCCAAATTGTAACAGGTTCACCTGTTGGCAATTCTACCAATACATCTCCACCCATTCTATAATCTCTCAGATGATAAGGGACTCTGTCATCTCCATGAGGATTAACAGGAGCACCACAATGTACTAAGATACTTGTGTTATTATACCTGTCTAGTATCCAATCTCCTGTAAAGCTGGGTCTTTTGGCAAAATGCCATCCAAACATCTCTGCAAGTAAGGGTCCTGTATACTCCTGGTCAGTACATACTATTCCTTGTTTTTCAAACTCCATAGAAGCCAAACATGCTGTAATATTTAGATTTGATTCTAAAAATGCTGCAGTAGATGTTAATATGCTGGTTGCATCATATTTTTCTTTTAGTTTTTTAAGCGCCAGATACATTTTGGCTCCATCAACAACTTGATTGTAATTAGTTTGTACCATTCCTAAAGCTTCATCAATCCAAATTTTTGCTATCACTTCTGCCTGTTCATTTGCGACATTTTCAATCTCTTTTTCCAGCTCTTTAGAGCTTATAATAATTCCTGTAACTCCTAATTCCTCCTTTAATTTATCAAGATAAATTTTATTCCACTCATCGTTACTTATGGAAAATATGTCACTCCTTAACTGAGGATAATAACGTAATCTTTTATCCAATACCATTAGAACCTTTTCATTCTTCATTTTTTTAATTGAATGGATTAATTCAATTTTCCCTATTAAATCATTCATCATGGAGTCTGCCATAGAAGGAGAAACAACATTTAACCTATCTAAGTCAGCAAATACTATTTTCCCTTCCTCTTTATATAACTCATAGGGTATAGTATTGAATTCAAAAAGGTTATTAACAACAATTGTTGGTTTTCCAGTAAAAGCCAACCGATGATCGTTAGGTAAATCCTTAAAAAGAAGCACACCATCTATTTCTTCATCCATTTTCTTAACTTCCTCAATTGCCGCTTCTAATTTGTCAGTCAGAGTTAAAGTTCGTCCTATATAATCACTAAAGGAGGGATTCGGTTTACTTAAATCTCTACTGATAAATTCTACACCCTCAATTTTACTTTTCAATTTTTCCAATAGAGCCTCATTAGATAAAACATAACGGGGAGGCAATGATCCACCCCAGCCCCATCCGGGTGAAAAGAAAATTGTATAAATTTTAAGTTTGTTATTTTCATTTACTCTCTTGGCTGATTGAGTATTTTGTGCGAATGAAAAATTTGAAAGTATCATTGCATAGATAAAAAGCCAAATTATTTTCATGATAATTTATTTATATTTTTTAAATCTATTAGTCCTTATTTATCAATCAATTATCTTTCAATTGTAAATAAGATTTAATTTATTAAAATATTGTCAGTTGCTTAGAATGTGCAACTGACAATACTTTATAACTTCTAATTATTATCCCATCCGGGATTCTGCACAATAATTCCGTCTGTCAATATTATTTGATTGGAAGGAATAGGATACAGATACATATAATCAGGGAAAGGAGATGGAGGTTGTCCCAGATAAGAAACATATCCTGAGCTAGCATTATTCAAAATAGGGACTCTATTATTTTCATCAGCAGCATTAATCCATCTACCTAATTTTCTTTCTGTTGCATAATCCATCTTTTTCCATCGTCTCAAATCATCAAATCGATAATTTTCTCCCATTAATTCAATTGCACGCTCCCTCCTAATCTCCCACATTACAGGATCAACATCAGGATCACGTGTGGGATCATCAGGAACATTGGATATATCCAAGGGTGCAACTCCTCCACGAGCTCTCAATCTGTTTATGGTGTTATCACAAATAGTCTGATTAAATGCCCCCACTTCTTCTTTAGCTTCCGCATAATTGAGCATTACTTCTTCAATCCTAAATATGGGTGCGTCATTATAATCCCTACCTGATACATCCAAATTATATGAAGCGAAAAATTTCCATAACGGATATCCTGTCAATGAAACACTCCATCCTTGTCCCCGGTTATTATCATAAAAATGTGGCATCTTTTCAACAGCATAACTACACCAGGCTCGCCATGGCAATGTCCTCAATCCATGTGAAATTGAATCCATTAATGAAAAATATTCGGCATGCAATGGATTTCCAGTATGTTCATACGTAATAAGTATACCAGGAGAAATGACTTCATAAGGAGGACAAGTAGTAAGATATAAACGAAAATCACGATTCCTGAATTCATCATAAGGTGAATGGTCCCCATCAAAAAGTGGGCTTGTCCAGCGAGTCTGTCCATCTCTCATAAGATACATATCCACTGCCTTTTTTGTCATATCCCAGCGTCCTCCCCCACTGCCTGTATATGTCGACATTAGATGAATAATCTCCCCTTGTTCGTATTGTTTATAAAGAATAATTCCCTCCTTTCCACCTAACGATTCGCTGGTAAATACGTCAATATAATTTGGTATTATATCAGGAAAATCTAAAAATAGTTTTTCTGACGCAGAAATACAGGCATTTAAATAAACATCAGCATCATTAAGCCCATGATATTTTCTCCATGTACCTTCTCTCAGTCCAAATCGTGAAATCAATGCTCTTACAACATGAACATTTACTGTATTAGGTCCATCCCCTTCCGGTTTAATGTTTTCTTCAGCATATAATAAAAGATCAAGTATCTTTTTTGCAACCTCATTCCTTGGAGTCCGAGGGCCAAACAGTGTTTCCTGATCATCATCTTTCAGATTGTTTTCCACCCATGTAATATCGCCATACTTATTTATTAAATCCATGTAATTATAGGCTTTAAAGAAATAAGCAACACTTCTCCAATGTTTGATTTCAGCATCAGACATGTTCGAATTGTCAATATTTTCTAACATAATATTACAAGCTCTGATTCTACTAAAAGGAGCATTATAATCGGATGAACTGGATGGAACAATAATTTTTTGCCAAATCCATTCCGATTCAGCATTCTTTCTTACATCTGAACCTAAATCACCATGCTTTTCAGCATCAGATCTTTCAAAACTATACCCCTCTAAAACGCTGTAAAACTGCCATGCGTAATTTTTTGTACTCTCGTAGTTAGCAAAAGTCGTTCCAGTTGTTAATTTATCTTTTGGAATATGTTCCAAAAAATCTTCACAACTATAAAAAAATATTATGGCAATAATAAAAGATATTATAAAATTAATTTTCTTTTTCATTGGAATAAAATTTTAAATATTAAAATGACACATTTAATCCCACACTAAACTTTCTAAGTTGTGGATAAATTCCACCTCCTGATACAATAGCTAGTTCAGGATCTACTCCCGAGGGAACATGATCAAGTCTCAATAAATTTTCAGCGGATAAGAATAATCTAATTTTGTTAAGAAAAGTCAATTGTTCGGTTAAAGATCCTTCAAAATTATATCCTATTTCTATATTTTTAAGTGTCAAATATGCACCATTAGTGAGATATTTAGTTTGAGTTAGCCTGCTATAGGAATAATTACCCCCCCCCGAAGGATAGACTCTGGGATAAAATGTTTCTGTATTATCTGGTGTCCAATAATCCAGAGTGTGACTATAAACACCGGAATAAAAACCTAAATGAGGCCACATAAGTTGATTTGAAAGCCATAAATCCCGTTTTCCAACACCTTGAATAAGAAATGAAAAATCAAATTTTTTATAATAACCATTGCCTACCACCCCAAATTGATAACGCCTGTTATCGTTACCAATAATTTTACGATCGCCAGGATTTGAAAGAGTACTATTCCCATAATCTATTCTGCCACTATCATCCAAATCTACGTATTTAATGTCTCCGGGATTAGGATTTATTACTGAATAATAGGGACCAACTATTCCTTCCCTTAAAGTCCCATTCATCAAATTTTCATCCAGGCTTCCTGGCTCAAAATCGTCAACTGTAAAAAATCGGTCAGTTACTAATCCCCATATTTGCCCAAATTCATAGCCTTCATAATATTGACTTAATAATCCTGCTTCATTTTTAAACTTAGTAACAAAAGCCCTGTTATCTGATAAATTAAATCCTATTGAATATCCGAAATCATTCTCATCTACCCTCCAATCAACACGTAACTCCCATCCTTTAGACTCTAGATCTGCAACATTTTTTTGTGGAGCGGAAGCACCTATTACTGCTGGTAATTCAGAAGCTGCTCCTAACATATCGTGAGTTTGTCTATTATAATAGTCAAATGTTGCAGATAATCTTTGATCAAATAAACTGACATCAATACCAATATTTCGCGTTGCAACAGTTTCCCATGTGAAAGAAGAACTTACCAAAGCAGGAGTACCGATAGTTAAATGACGAAGGTTAGAACCAGGATTAATCCAACTAGAAACATATGGAGTCATTCCTGGAATATAAGCGTAATTACTAATGTCTTGATTTCCAATCTCTCCATACGACCCTCTTATCTTCATAAAGTCAATCACACTTTTAATAGGTTCAAAAAAAGACTCTTCAGATAAAACCCATCCCAAAGATACGGAGGGAAAAAATCCGAATCTTGATTTTTGAGGGAACTTTGAAGAACCATCATACCTTATATTGGATTCGACAAGATATTTATTCTTAAAAGAATAATCCAATCTACCAAAGTAACCAGAAATAGAATAATCATTAAATGATTCTCCAACTGTTTGTGTTCCAGAAGCTGTAGCAAGAGATGGCAGCTCAAAATTAAGTAAAGTAGCCCTATCAGCCCAAAAACCTGAATACTTTCGTAATTCCTGGTTAGTGCCAATTAAAATATCAATTTTATGATCATTATATACTTTTGAATAATCTGCATAAATATTCAATGCGTGATAATCTGTGGTACCAAAAGATCTATTATAACCTGATTCTGCACGGGCAGGATTACGATATGTAATTGGAACGGGCGACTCTGAAATAGCATCCCAATACATATTCTCAGTCTGGGATACTATTGTGCTAGAATTCATTTTATTATATGTATATTCTCCAATTAAATTCAAATCATTTAAAAGATTATACTCTAACTTTTCAAAAAACCTTAAATCTTCTTTAAAATTACGATCAGGAGGTTCGTTTTCCAGGATATTATTTGGAGTATTATAAGGATAAAGTGTTCCATCCTCAGAGGCCCTAAATCCGGTACTTGTATGATTTCCAAGGGTAAGTCCTTGATAAAACAGCATAGAATAATTATTAGGTGTCGACCTATCAGAGTTATGATACAAAATATTTGTTGATGATACTAAATTATTCGTTAGTTCAGTATTTAAATATGCATTTACATTATACTTTTTATAACTATCCTTATCAGTAATCATTATGCCATCTTCATCAGCAAATCCAAATGAAACTCTATAATTTGACCTATCTGATCCTCCGGAAAAAGAAAAATTATGCATTTGTTCAAAACTATTGGTCATAAATTTTTTATAAATATCTTCCTCAGTTAACCGATATAATATTCCATCAATATATGTTTCTCCAGCAGGATATTTTGAGGGATCAGAATTAAATTCAGCAAGAAGATTACTCCATGTAGCTAAATCTTCACCGTTATAAAATGTGTAATGACCCCAGTCTTGCCAGGCATCTACAAGTTCTTTTGTTGTCAATTTCTCCGGTAAGTTAATCGGTTGACTAGTAGTAATATTGGTCCTGTAATTAAAAGAAATAGGTTCATTTTTTTTAGACTTTTTTGTAGTTATTAAAATGACACCAAATGCAGCACGTCCACCATAAATAGCTGATGAAGATGCATCTTTTAATACAGAAATATTTTCTATATCAGCTGGATTAATGTTTTCAATGCTCATTGGTACGTTGTCAACTAATACCAAAGGACTCCCCCCGGTAATTGACATAACACCCCTAATTCTAATGCTTGATGGCTCACCAGGCCGGCCTGAATTAGTAGTTACTTGTACTCCAGGCAAAGTTCCTTGAATTGCTTGGGCAGTGCTACTAACAGGTCGGTTAGCTAATATTTTACCCATATCCACCTGATCAACTGCACCTGTAAGATTTTTTTTCTCTTTTATTCCATATCCAATTGCCACAACCTCTTCCAATCCAATCGTCTCGTCCTCCATCCTCATATTAATACTCGTCTGATTCCCAACATCCACTTCCTGTGTATGCATACCCACAAACGAAAATTGCAAGGTTTCTGCATCCAATGGAATATTCAATGAAAACTCCCCATCGTTATTGGTCACTGTTCCAATGGTGGTACCTTTAACAATTATAGAAACGCCTGGCAAAGGCAGCCCATCTGTGTCGGTTACTTTTCCGGTAATTTCCTTTTGTTGGGGTTGCTCAATAACCGTTTTGATATCTCCTTTCAGGCGTAGAATTTGTTTTTCCAACTCACGCCTTGGAGCTACTCCGATTACTATTTGCCGGTCGTTAATTACGTATATATTATTTGTTTCGGCAAAAAGCTGGTTCAATATGGTTTCCACATCCTGTTCGGTGGCATGGAGAGTTACCTGCCGGTTTAAATCCACATGTTTTTCCTGATAAAAGAAAAGGAACTCGCTTTGGTCCTCGATGGCTTTTATCACCTCTTTTACCGTGGCATTGTTCAAATCCAGCGTGAGTTTTGTGTTTTGCGAATAAGAAGTGGCGCTGAATGCCATTGCTGTGCTTATCATGATTAAAAACAGGCTTAACCGCATAATTCGCATGGTTTTACGGAGATATTTCAAAAATTCTCCTCGTTCTAAATTTTTTTTCATACTTTTGTTCGATTTTTATTACTAAATAAGAATTCGCTTAAAACCGGGGTCTGTTGGTCGCACATCCCGGTTTTTTTTAAATTTTGGTCGTTTGTTTCGTTTTATCCCATAGGCACGTTTTTTAAGTTTTACGGTCTAATAATAAATGTATCATTTTCGCATTCCACAGAAAAGGAGGCTGAAAACCCAATATTATTCAGCACCTTTCCCAGGTCGTCGGCCAAATCAAGTTTACCGGTAAAGGCCGGTTTGCCGGTAAGTTTCTCTGTTAAAATACTTTTATTGTAATAGCGCTCAAGGATTTTGAAAATATTTTCAACTGGCTCGTTTTCAAAAATTAGATAGCCGTCAATCCAGGAGGCATAGTGCTCAACATCCACCCGGTCTTTCTTTAAATTTTCCTCTGTTTTGCTGTAAACAATCCGCTCTCCGGGGTTCATCTCCATTGAGCCGGCAAACCGTTTGTTTTTTGCTGCATCCACTTTCCCGGAAAGCAGCACTACCTGCGATTGATTATCATTTGCATAGGAAGTAACATTGAACCGTGTGCCGGTAGCCCTGATTTTCATATCTGCTGTGATGACATGGAAAGGTTTTGAAGGATCGGACTCTACATAAAAAAAAGCTTCACCCGACAGATATACTTCTCGCGTATTTCCTGTGAATTTTACCGGATATGAGAGTTGGCTCCCCGAGTTGAGCCAAATTTTGGTGCCGTCTGTCAAAATAATCTCTGAGCGTTTCCCATAAGGTACAATTACATGAGTCAGTGAAATTTTTTCAGAACCTTTTTTTGTTTCATCCACCTTTAGGGTATCGCTGTTAATGGTGAGGTTGCCGGAAACTGACTGTTGAATGCGAGTTTGCTCTGTTTCAAATTCAGTAATGCGCCCATCCGGCAGTACAACTCTTCCTTTTTCCAGCAGTTCAACGCTTTCAAACTCCTCCGGGAAGAAATGATTGGTTTTGTGAAAATAGTAAAACAGACTGCCAAGCGTAAGAATGAACAGAAAAACTGCTGCGATTTTTGCAATGTTATACCATAACTTTCGCACAGGGAAAGAAGATGACCGGATTTTTTTATAAACATTATCCTGATTTCCCAGGAAATCAACAGGCTCGATAGCCTGAAATACCCTGATGAAAAATATTGCTTCTCTTACCTGTTGCTGTTTTTCGGGATGATTTTTCAGGAAATCGTTCCAGTACCGGTCGGTTTCCTGGGTCGGGTGCAGTACCCATTTCATAAAGTCATCATCAAGGATGAATTCTTCGGTGGAGTATTTTATATATTTATCGTAGTTCATTAATGTCATGCTTATATCTATATAAAGACATGACAAGGGAAAACATCATCAATAAATTTAAGTTTTTTTTATAAATCTTTAAATATTTCGGTGCGCTGCACCTTTATTTTGAAGGTTAACTTCATTTCTACAAATATTCTGGTGCGCTGCACCATCATTCCTAAAAAATGAATTTGATTATTATTACAACGATAAATTAATCACGGCTAAATATCTTTAGCAGGCAAGACATTGGTAATATGGCTGTTAAACAGCCTGTACCTTTGAGACCACATGATAACAATGAAAAAATAGCGGCAGCGCCGCGAAAATATTTGCAGAGGCAAAAAAGGCTCAACTTTAGACCTGGCAAAATCCATTTGCATCAGATGTATTGCACATGTGTCAAAAATCTGGTGTAGCTAGTCGTTCATCTCCTGTTTATTCATAGCGCGATCCCTGTTGATTCTGCTGTATTTACAATGGGTAATTTAAGGTTGTTTTTAGTCTTAACTAAAACATCAATTTTTTGTTCTCCCAACAAAAGGTCAAGTTTGGCGAGGAATTCAGCTTTTTGCAACATCAGTATTTTCGAATCCTGTTCAACGGGCAATTGAATATATAAATCGATATCGCCTCCTTTTTTCCTATCATCAGCACGGGAACCAAATAAATAAACGATTACCTCGCTGCCCCATATTTCACCGGCAACTTTTTTTATGGTGTTTGCCTCAAATTTTGTAAGCCTCATTTTCTCTTTTTTTACAAAGGTATTTTATTGTTTTAGAATTACCAATTTAAAGCTATCAGAAAAAGAACAGCCTATCCATGTCCTTCTTTATAATCCAGCTCACTGGTAAACCGGAGGTAAATCGCTTCCTTTTGGCGTGGGGTGAGTTCGTTTAATGCCAACAACAATATTTTTGATTTTTGTTCCGAAATCTCTCTCAGAATAATTTTCTGCTCTACCGACCAGACCACGTCAAATCCGATGTTTTTTACGAATCCCTAAATAACTACTTGAAAGTAGCTCTCCCGCTGATTTCGCTGATTTCGGCAAAAATTTATTAAAAATCAGCGTTTATCTGCGGAATCTGCAGGACATTAACAAAATATTCATCTAAAGGGGAATACATACGGACAATCATTTAATTTTTTTTCTCAAAATTGAAATCGCCCTGGAAATAAGATTACGGCAGGCTTCCACACTGATGTCCATAAGAGCGGCAACTTCTTTATAATCCAGCTCTCTGGTAAACCGGAGGTAAATCGCTTCCTTTTGGCGTGGGGTGAGTTCATTTAATGCCTGCAATAACATTTTCGATTTTTGTTCCGAAATCTCTCTCAGAATAATTTCCTGCTCAACCGACCAGACCACGTCAAATCCGATATTCTCCATGCTTTCATCGTAATCAAACCTTTGTTCTCCCTGAATTTTCCGCAACAGTTTGCGCTTGAATGAGGCAAGGAGATAAAAAAGAATATTGTCTGTGTCTCCTAAATGTTTTCGTTTATTCAAAAGTTCGGAAAAAAGCTCCTGTATGGCATCTTCTACCCAAACATGATTGGAAGTAAACTTTAATCCGTAAAAATATAATTTGTCGAAATTATGGCAGTAAATCAATTCAAATGCCTTGTCGTCACCTTTTTTAAAGGAGGCCCACAATTCAATATCGGTGTGAAAAGGCATATTCATAAATCATTCAGTTTAATATAACAAGCAAATATACTCAAACAATTTTTACTTCAACTTTAGATTTTTAGAAATTATCCCTTTGAATGAGCCTGCCAGATACATTATTATTCCTTGCGAAGCTATAGTCAATTAAGCAAAAACCACGTTATTTTAATCATAACGTGGTTTTTTCGTACCCGGAGCGGGAATCGAACCCGCACTCTGTTGCCAGAACTGGATTTTGAATCCAGCGCGTCTACCTATTCCGCCACCCGGGCATTCCGATTTGCGAAAAATGGTTTGCAAAACTAACTATTTAACAGAAATTGACAAAATTCTACTTCAAACAATTTTAATTCTTTTGAGTTAAAAGATTCTGAAATAAATTCGTTATATTAGTACTCTTCAGATAATGAATTTACTTTGTGAAACTTTAAAGTTTAATGTGATGAAAATAAAGAATTTAAAAATTAAGAATATAGTGCCGGCACTGTTTTCAGCACTTCTGCTGATATCTTCTTACTCCGGTTTTGCCCAGCAGCCAGACCAGCAGGTTCTGGATCAAAACATCAGTATTTATGCCGAGGATGAACCACTCCATGATGTAATCGAAAAAATTTGTAAATACCTGAATATCGATTATTCATATAATGCCAACATTGTTGCCGACAAAAAAGTGAGTCTCAACATTTCAAACAAGCCGATTAAATTTGTTCTAGATAAGCTGATGAAAGATTTTTATCTGCTCTTTGAAATTGAAGACAATATTTTAGTTGTCAGGGATTATGTGCCTCTGGACGAAAGCATGGCACTTGACAGGAGCACAAGCCAGTTTTACAGCGCCAACCGTGGCTTTCTTTTCAATGATCCGCGTGAAAAACACATTACCATAAATTTCAAACAGGCAAGCAACCTGATAATCATACCGGTAATGATCAACGAATCGGATACTTTGAATTTTATTTTGGACACCGGCCTTCGTTATCCAATTATTACCGAGCTCCCTTTCGTAAACAAGCTGAATCTCAATTATCTTGTTCCTGTGCCGATTCAAGGGATTGGTGAAGGTGATGAACTAATGGCATACCGCTCAAACAACAATACTCTTAAGCTCGGAAAACTGACTGCATGGAACCAGGAGGTGCAAATGATTATTGATGAAAATTTTCAAATTTCGCACATATTGGGTCTCCCTGTGCATGGTCTGATCGGGTTTAACCTTTTTAAGGACTACATTGTAAAAATTGACTATTCATCCGACAAGCTAACACTTTACCGACCCGAATATTACAAATACCGTGACAATAAACGGGATATCATCATGCCGCTTCACATGGAAGGAGGCAAGCCATTTGTACGCACCAGCATTGTGAATGAAGAGCTGCAGGAGATTCCCGTAAAACTTCTGGTTGACACCGGTGCAAGCGATGCGCTGTGGCTTTCCGAGAAATCCGACCAGCGGATAAGCATCCCCTCAATTCATATTGAAGCATTCCTGGGACGCGGACTGAGCGGCGATTTATTCGGAATAAAGGGCAGAATCGACGGATTGTGGGTTGGACCTCTGGTTTTGCCAAAACCCATCGTAGCATTTCCAAACTCAGAGCTTATTGACCAGCTCATCTCAAACAACAACCGCAACGGAACTCTTGGCGCCGAAATCTTAAGACGGTTTCTTGTAACCTTAGATTACAGAAACAACCGAATGACACTCCGCCCAACATCACGAATCAGAGAAGAGTTCAATTACAATATGAGCGGCATGGAGGTGATCAATCCAATGCCCGGACTTCCCATTTTTACCATTACCGATATCCGGGAAAATTCACCTGCCTATTTTGCAGGACTAAAGGAAAACGATCAGATTCTTTCGCTCAACAATACAAATCATAAGTCTCTTGAGCTCAATGACATAAACCTTCTTTTACAAAGCAGGGAAAACAAAAAAATCAAAATAAAAGTACTGCGTGAAGGGGAAGAATACAAAACATCTTTTGAACTGAAAAAAGTGTTCTAAAATTGAGTGGACAAAAGCAGAAATTACAGAATTGAAAAAAGTTATGGAACAATTCACTACAAGGCAAAACAAAGTTTCACGACTGATTCAGCGCGAAATTGCCGATATTATTCTCCAGATAAACAAAACAAAACATAACGGCAAGCTCATCAGCGTTTCCGTTGTCCGGGTTACAAAGGATATGGGAATTGCACGAATTTACCTGAGTATATATCCCTCTTCTTTTTCCAAGGAAATATTAGATGGAATTCAGCTCAGCAAAAAATCTATCCGTGGTGAACTGGGGCGGCGGATTGGCAAAAGTGTCCGGATTATCCCGGAGCTCGAATTTTACATTGATGACAGTCTGGATTATATTAAAAATATTGACAATCTGTTACATAAATAGAGTTTGAATCTACCACTTTTCATAGCGCTGAGATATTTGTTTTCAAAAAAGAAACAAAATATCATTAACATAATTTCCGGAATTTCTGTTGCTGGAATTATCGTGGGAACTATGGCGCTGGTCATTGTGCTTTCTGTTTTCAACGGTTTTAACGGGCTGATTGAAACATTTTTCAGCAATTTTGACCCCGACCTGAAAATCACAGCTTCACGCGGGAAGATGTTTTCTCCTTCAGAAAACAGATTTGAAGAAATTCAAAACCTGCTGGGAGTTTTGCACTATGCGGAAGTGATTGAGGAAACCGCCCTGCTCAAATATGGCGACCAGCAATATCCTGCCATTGTGAAAGGCGTTCCGCCAAATTATTCTGACTACACCAGCATTGATACGCTAATTATCGATGGAATCTTTATGCTGCAGGATGATGGTATAGACTATGCCGTTGTGGGCCAGGGCGTTGCTTATAATCTTGGATTAGGGCTCTCCTTTGTGGATCCCATTCGCATTTTTGTCCCCAAAAAAGGGCACCAGGCCTCATTAAATCCTGCGCAATCACTCAATTTTGATTATATTTTCCCTGCCGGAGTTTTTTCTCTTTTGGAGGAGATAGATTCCAAATACCTGATTGTGCCCTATCATTTTGCTTCCCGGCTCTTTGAAAGCGAAAACAGGGTTTCTGCAGTTGAATTGGGCATTGACCCGGGTGTAAATTCCAAAAAATTGCAGAAGGAAATTCAGGGCATATTAGGTGATTCGTTCCATGTGAAAAATAAATACCAGCAGCACGATATGATTTTCCGTACCATAAAATCGGAAAAATGGGCTTCCTATTTTATTTTGGTTTTCATTTTAATTGTTGCATCATTCAATATGTTGGGGAGCCTTTCCATGTTGATAATCGATAAAAAGGAAGACCTGTTTATACTGCGAAGCATGGGTGCAGACTCGAAGCTAATTCGCAAAATTTTTCTGTTTGAAGGCTGGTTGATTTCATTTTTTGGAGCTTTAATCGGTGCTCTGCTCGGAATTTTTATCTGCTGGCTGCAAATCCGGTTTGAACTCGTTACACTGCCCGGTACCGGGTCATTCGTTATAACTGCTTATCCTGTAAAAATCGTTTTATCGGATATCTTTCTAATTCTCAGCATCGTATTGGGAATAGGATTCATTGCATCATGGTACCCGGTGCGATTTATCTCAGATCGATTTTATTTAGCATAAAACAATTTGTTCAAAATGAAAGCATTAGTCAAAAGCAAAGCCGAAAAGGGGATTTGGATGGAGGAGGTTCCCATACCAAAGATTGGCCCTAACGATGTGCTGATTAAAATCAGTAAATCAGCTATTTGCGGTACTGATTTGCATATTTACAAATGGGATGAGTGGGCGCAACAAAACATTAAACCCCCGATTGTGATTGGTCACGAATTCATGGGTATTGTAGTTGAAACAGGATCTGAAGTTGACCGCGTACAAATTGGGGAAAGGGTAACTGTTGAAGGGCATATTTCTTGCGGATTTTGTCGCAATTGCCGCCGTGGGAGACAACATATCTGCGATAATACTGTCGGGATAGGCGTCCACCGTGATGGCGGTTTTGCTGAATATATTTCCGTTCCTGCTAAAAACGTATTGCACATCGGTCCGAAAATTCCGGATGAAATTATGGCTATTATGGATCCACTGGGAAATGCCACACACACAGCACTTTCGTTTCCAGTCCTTGGAGAGGATGTACTGATCACGGGAATTGGAGGCCCCATTGGTGCAATGGCAGCATCAATTTGCCGGTTTGCCGGTGCACGAAATGTTATCGGAACCGACCTCAGTAAATTTAGAAGAGCTTTAGCACTGAAAATGGGTGCTAACTGCGTGATTGACCCCACAAAAGAAAATCTTAGGGATGCCATGAAACGCAACAATATGGTTGCCGGATTTGATATCGGACTGGAATGCTCCGGTTCACCCACAGCTTTTAATGATATGGTAAACCATATGTATAATGGCGGAAAAATCAGCTTATTGGGCATTCTTCCAAAACAGACACAAATTAACTGGAACAATGTTATTTTCAAAGGGCTGACATTAAAAGGCATTTATGGAAGAGAGATGTATGAAACCTGGTATCACATGGAAAAAATGTTAATTTCAGGGCTTGATATTTCACAGGTGATTACCCATCGCTTTTCTGCTGATGAATTTCAGCATGCATTTGACATTATGGAAAAGGGTGATTGTGGAAAAATAATTCTCAATTGGGAATAGAAACTTATATGTTATTGATGAAGAAAGGTTTAATAGTAAGAACTACAGGCAGTTGGTTTACCGTTGAAGATGAAAATGGGGAGTTATTTGACTGCAAAGTAAAGGGGAATTTTCGCATTAAAGGCATTAGAAGCACCAATCCGGTTGCCGTGGGCGACAAAGTGAATTTTATGGTTCAAAATGATACAAAAATTTCAGGAAAGAGAAAAACCGGATGGATTTATTCGATAAAGGATCGAAAAAATTACATCATACGCCGTTCTCCCAATCTTTCAAAGCAATCGCATATAATTGCAGCAAATATCGATCAGGCAATTCTGCTGGCTACTATTATTGAACCGGTTACCACAACGCTGTTTATTGACCGGTATCTTGCTTCTGCTGAGGCATATAACGTTCCGGTTTTGCTTGTTTTCAACAAAACTGATCTGTATGGTCCTGAGGAAACAACAATCATGAAGAATCTGATTTTAATCTATTCAAAAATCGGATACCGCTGCCTCACAACTTCCGCAGAAACGGGAGAGGGAATTGAAGACCTTGAAAATGAGCTGAAAGACAAAATAAGCGTAATCAACGGGCATAGCGGCGTAGGTAAGTCAACCCTAATAAATCTCATTCAGCCGGAACTGAATCTGAGAACCTCTGAAATATCGGAATATCACAAAACCGGAAAACACACCACTGCATTTTCAGAAATGTACAAACTTTCAACAGGAGGGTATATCATTGATACTCCTGGCATTAAAGGCTTCGGAATGTTGGATATGGAGGCATGGGAAATCACCCATTATTTCCCGGAAATATTTAAACTGTCAAAAAATTGTCTCTACAATAACTGCTCACATACACATGAGCCGGACTGTGCAGTTAAAGAAGCTCTGGAAAACAAAGAAATTTCAGTTAGCAGATATGTTAGCTATCTGAACTTGCTTGAAGAAGATGAAAAATACAGAAAGCCGCATTAAACATTTAAGCTGTCATTTTTCTTGGAGAGGAAATAGTTATAAACCAATCTGCCTTTAGAAAGTCCAACAGACTGAGTCAGTGCTGATTCAGTTGCATTTTCAATGTTTTTCACAGATTTAAAATCCTGAAGTAGCTTTTTAATTGTGCGCTCTCCAACACCTTTAATGCGGTTCAATTCTGAAGTTGTAAAACTCCCCGAACGTTTATTTCTGTGAAAAGTTAATCCGAACCGGTGGGCTTCATCCCGTATCCGGCGAATAACTTTTAATGATTCCGAATTCTTATTAATATAAAGAGGAACAGAATCTCCGGGGAAGTAAATTTCTTCCAGTTTTTCCGCTATTCCAACAACAGCAATTTTACCGCGTAAATCTAATTTTTCCAACACCGATACAGCTGAAGACAATTGCCCTTTGCCACCGTCAATCACAATTAGCTGCGGCAAAATCTTATTCTCTTCCAGTTGCCTTTTATACCTGCGAAGCAGAATCTCTTCCATTGATGCAAAATCATTGGGGCCTGTAATGGTTTTAATGTTATAATGTCTGTATTCGCTTTTGAGTGGTTTGCCATTTTTGAAAACAACACATGCTGCAACCGGACTGGAGCCCTGAAAGTTACTATTATCAAAACACTCTATTCGCACCGGCAGCTCCTTTAAATGGAGATCTTTCTGAAGTGTCTTTAAAATCCTCTCTTCGCTAATTTTGGGATTTTTTAAAACCATTTGCTTCTCTTTTTCAAGCCTGAAATATTTTGCATTCCTGTAGGACAAATCAAGCAGCTGCTTCTTTTCACCACGCTGAGGAACTCTGAAAACCAAGTTGTGTAACTTCAGTTTTGGTAAAAAAGGGACGAGAACTTCTTTGGGAAAACTTTCAATTTTCTCGCGAATATCAACAATGGCGGCAAGCAGTAAATCTTCAGTGGTTTCATCAATTCCTTTTTTTATTTCCAGCGTATAAGTTTGAATAATAGAGCCTTTAATTACCCTGAGATAATTTACGTATGCAAATTTTGAGTCCTCCTCAATTGTGAAAACATCCACATCAGTGATAGTGGGTGATACAACGGTTGACTTGCTCTGATAGCGTTTCAGCGACTCATATTTTTCCTTAATTTTCTGGGCAGCTTCAAAATTAAGATCCCCTGCCATTTTATCCATCCGGCGTTCGAGGTGTTTTATCACTCCGGATATGTTCCCTTTTAGAATATCTGTAATTTCATCTATCCCCTGGTTGTACTGCTCTGCTGAAATCAATCCTTCACAGGGTCCTTCGCAATTTTCTAAATGATACTCAAGACAGACTTTATACTTACCCTCTTTTATGTTTTTTTTGGAAAGATTGTAATTGCAGGTGCGCAGTTTATATTCTGTCCGAAAAAGATCAAGCAGTGTATTAACTGTGTGCACAGAGGTGTATGGCCCAAAATATTTTGAGCCGTCTTTCACCAAATGACGTGTTTTGAAAACCCTCGGGAAGGGTTCATTCTTAATACATATCCAAGGATAGCTTTTATCATCCTTCAAACGAATATTGTAGCGTGGCTGATACTTTTTAATAAGGTTGTTCTCAAGGAGCAGAGCATCTTGTTCTGTTTCAACAACCATGTGTCTTATGTCTGCAGTGCGTCTAACCAACAATTCAGTTTTGCGGCTTTCATGATTTTTTGAAAAATAACTGGCAACACGTTTTTTAAGATTCTTGGCTTTCCCTATATATATAATCTTCCCGCTCTCATCAAAAAACTGATATATTCCCGGTTTCCCGGGAAGTGTTGCGATGAGATTTTTCAAATTTTCAATATTTCTAACAGCGACTTTAATTTTTACAAAACTTAATATTTTACAAAAACGTGAGGATTCATATTTTGGATGATCAATTTTTCCGGTGTATGAATAAATTCGAGGTTACACAGGAAGCTGAAATAGACTGTTCGGATTCCCATACTCTTCACCATGTTGTAAACAGCGTTGGCGGTGCCACCTGTTGCCAGCAGGTCGTCATGTATTAAAACCACGTCATCTTCAGCCAGTGCATCGCTGTGCATCTCAATGGTGTCATAGCCGTATTCCAGTTTATAGGTTTCTGAAATCTTATCAGCCGGAAGTTTCCCTTTTTTGCGCGCCGGAACAAATCCTGCCTTGAGCCCGTTAGCCAGAGCGCCACCAAAAATAAAACCCCGGGATTCAATACCTATAACCTTTGTGATATTTTTATTTTTAAACTCAGATAAAATTTCATCTACCACAAACTCTAAAGCTTCATGCTCTTTCAAAAGAGTTGTTATATCTTTAAAACTGACCCCGGCAACAGGAAAATCAGGAATTTCTCTGATTTTACTTTTTAAATCCATAATTAAATTGATTTTGTTCCACGTGGAACATCTTTTACTTTCCAAGCAAAATTAATAAAACATTTATATCAGCAGGAGAGACTCCTGAAATCCTTTTGGCTTGACCTATGGTTTTTGGTCTTAGGTGGTCAAGTTTTTGGCGGGCTTCGATAGATAAAGAATTCAATTGACTATAATTAAACTTATCCTCAATGTAGATGTTTTCAAACTTATCTAATTTTTCAGCCAGAGATTTTTCACGGTTAATATATCCTTCATACTTTATCAGGATTTCTGCTCCCTGAATAATTTCGGTTTTTCGTTCCTCTGGAATCCTCTCTAAAAACGTTTTAAACGGGGCAAGGGTATTGATGAAATCAAATATCGAAACCTGAGGACGTAAAATCAGGTCATAAAACTTAACTCCCTGCTTTAATTCTGTTGTCCCTTTTCGTGTAAGTAGCTGATTTACAGAGTGTGGCTTTACACTAAACTTTTTAGTAAAGTGAATAATTTCTGAAATTAGCCGCTTTTTTTCGTGTAGCAAATTTAATCGTTCTGTAGAAGCAAGACCGATTTTATGCGATTTTTCGGTTAGACGGGCATCTGCATTGTCCTGACGAAGCAAAATCCGGAATTCTGCTCGGCTTGTGAACATTCGGTATGGTTCATCGACTCCTTTGGTAATTAAATCGTCAATGAGAACTCCGATATAAGCTTCATCACGCTTCAGAACAAATTCATCATTTTGGGAATGGCAGCGCAAATGTGCATTAATTCCTGCAATAATTCCCTGGGCAGCTGCCTCCTCATAACCGGTAGTACCGTTTATCTGTCCGGCAAAGTATAAATTCCTTATCAGTTTTGTCTCTAAGGTGTGGTGCAGCTGTGTGGGGTCAAAATAATCGTATTCAATGGCATAACCGGGTCTGTAAATTTTCACATTTTCAAGACCTTTCACTTTACGCATCGCCTTATATTGAATCTGCCAGGGCAGGGAAGATGAAAATCCGTTGATATAATATTCTTCGGTTGTTTCGCCTTCGGGTTCCAAAAAAAGCTGGTGTTGCGCCTTTTCTGCAAAAGTTACAAGCTTTGACTCAATACTTGGGCAATATCTGGGACCGGCACTCTGAATAGTGCCATCAAACATAGGTGAAAATTCAAAACCCAATTCAAGTTCACTATGCACTTCCGCGTTTGTATAACCAACCCAGCAAGAGCGCTGTTTAAATTTAGATTTTGTTCCGGGAAGATAGGAAAACGCATTTGTTATCTCGTCTCCTTTCTGCTCGGTGAACTTTGAAAAATCAATTGTTCTTCCGTCAATCCTAGCTGGAGTTCCGGTTTTTAATCTTCCGGTAGTAAATCCGGCGTCGAAAAGCTGTTCTGATAAGTTGTATGAAGCAGCTTCACCTATGCGCCCTCCTCTCATTTGAGAAGAACCAACATGTATCAAACCGTTAAGAAAAGTGCCATTTGTTAAAATTACTGTTTTGCCAAAAAATTCAACTCCTATTTTCGTGCGGACACCTTTAACTTCATTGTTTTCAATAATTAATGAAACAACGGTATCCTGCCACAAATCAAGATTATCAATGGATTCAAGTGTCTGACGCCAAAGTTCTGTGAACCGCATCCGGTCATTTTGTGAACGCGGACTCCACATTGCGGGCCCTTTGGATAAATTGAGCATCCGAAACTGAATGGTAGTCTTATCGGATATTATTCCTGAGTATCCGCCCAGGGCGTCAATTTCTCTTAAAATCTGTCCTTTGGCAATTCCGCCCATTGCCGGATTGCACGACATCTGGGCGTATTTTGTCATATCCATTGTAATCAACAGCGTTTTGGAACCAAGAGTAGCGGCTGCCGCTGCAGCTTCACATCCTGAATGTCCTCCGCCAACTACAATAACATCATATTTAAAAATCATTTTTCTTACTTTTAAAACCCATCTTCTGAAGATAAAAATCTTCCTTTTCTCTCATTAGCAGTTTTTCTGCATCCGTATTGTCCTTATAACCCGTTAAGTGTAATATTCCATGCAGTATTACCCGGCAAAGTTCCATTTCGGTTGAAAAACCAAGTTGTCCGGCATTTTCTGCAACGCGTTCAACACTGATAAACAAATCACCCGAAATAATCGAATTTTCAACATAGTCAAACGTAATTATATCAGTATAATATTCATGTTTTAAATATTGTTCATTGATTTTTAGCAGATATTCATCGGAACAAAAGATAACAGAGATGTTGCCCTGTTGTTTTCCTTCATTCTGAATTAAAAAATTTACGCTCTTTTGAAGTTGTTCTTTTGGGAATTTGGGTAGTTTTACATCTTCTGTGTAAAAGGAAATTTTACTCACAGCTGCTCTATATTATTTGTTGATTTTTACTTTGAATTTCGCTGTCAATTAAGATAAAATAATATTACTGCCTTACTCTCAGGAGTATAGAACGATTATTTCTTTTGCATATTATTTAAATACTGCTTGTATTTATTATTAAAGAAATTATTCAGCTGATGAGAGTTTCTATTCAAAAATTCCAAAGTTGAATTATCTTTTCTGCGGTACTCGAAAAATTCTGCCGGATTACTGTAAAAATCCTCTGCACTTCTGCTTTCTCGCTCATCTTCAAATTCCCTTTCCATTTCAGCCTTTTCCGCTTCAAGCAACCGGGTGGTTATCAGATTGTGGCGGTTTATCATCTGACTGTTCACATTTTTATTCATGAGTTGCCGTCTGTTTTGCTCAAGTATATCATCAATTTGCTGCAGCGCTTTGCGGGCTTCACTTCCAACACCTCCACTATTCATAATCTCCCTCAGCATTTGCTGCATCATCTCGTGCATAATCAGGGATTCTCCCATCTGTTTGCCCATTTGTTGGGGGTTACCGCTTTTCATCTGCTCAATCATCTGCTCAAGCTGCTGCTTTATGCTTTCTGATTGTTGTTTAAGCAAATCCATTCCGGGTTTACCCTGTTGTCCGGGTTGCTGGTCTTCACCATCGCCGGGCTGGGCATTTTGCATCATGTTTTCGAGATTATCAAGCGCTTCATTTAGCATTAAAGCCAGGTTATTTGCTGATGTCATTACATATTGCTGGCTTGCTCTTGCATTGGGCAGCAACCCCTCAGTCATCTGATCAAGTGCCTTGTCCAGATTGATTTGCATACTCAACAATTCATTATTGACAAGACTGCTTATCTGAGGTGTACGCTTTGCCAGAGCATAAAGTGAATCTTTTACAATTTTGGTCTGTTCGTGTAAACGATGCTGTTTAAGGTTCATTTCATTAATTACGGGATCGATTGAGCTAATACCAGTGATACCGCCAATAACATCTTCCTGTTCAAAAGATATATATACCAGATTACTAAGGATTTGTTTCAGGTTTTGAATATTTTCCATATTCTGCTTCATGGTATTGGAATTGAGCATCTGCTGCATGGAAAAAGCGGTGTTTTTCATTTTTTCTGAAGTTTCCTTTAAGCTCGAACCCGATTTTTTCCTGTTCTTATTTTGAAGTTCATTTTTGCTGTTCTCCATGCTTTGCTTAATATCTTCAAATTCATCCTTAAAATCGTCGAAATTCATCGGTTTGTCCAATTCTTCATTTAACTGAAGGGCATCGCCAATTTCATTTTGAAGATTATCCAACTCTTGAAAATGGTTATCAAGCTTTTCGCCTGTCTCATCAAAGTTTCTCTTTTCACTCACTTCTTCAGCCATCTTTTCTTCTTCTGAAGCCATTTTACTCAAATTATCAATCACATTCTGAAGCTTTTGTTCGATCTTCATTTTCCGGAGCATTTCAAGATTGCGGTCAAGTTGTTTTTGTAGATCTTCATAGGTTAAATCCATTTGTTCAGTCAGTTGATTGAATTTTTGGGTATCAAACTCCTCTGCAAGTTTCTGGAACTCTTCCAGAAGTTTTTTCAGCTCATCGGTGAAAACTTCATCCAAGAGTTCCTCTATTTGTTTCTGTTTTTCAATGATTTCATCATTTTGCTTATTGAAGGAGTTGAGGAAATTGTTCAATTTTTCGTTGTCCTGCTTAATTTTATCATACAAATTTTCTAATTCGCTTTGTTTAGAAAGAATTTGATTCACCATCTGCGATTTTTCCCAGTCAGACACATTGGTATCCATGTTCTTCATGCGAAGATTTTGAATATCTTTCTGGATTTCACCCGCCAGTTTTTCACTTTCTAGTAACATATTTTCCAGCTGTTCAAACTGCTCCTTGTCGCTTGCCAAAATCTCTTGTCGGTCGGGAATGTTAAATGTAAAATTATTGGAAGTTGTTGTTTTAAAATTGTTTATGACATCATTATCGGTAACTGAAAAATAGTAAAATACTGTTCCCGAACCGGAGGGTATATCTTTAAAATCAAAGCTGAAATAAAAATCCTGATCGTTGAGTTGTCTGACAAAGGGTAAGACTATTGCAGAATCTTCGTTATTTACATTAAAATGAAATTTTAGGGCAGAAAATCCATAATCATCACCAATGGTTCCTTTAAAGAAAAAGCGGCTCATCTGAACCGAATCCTGAACCTGAACAACATTGATTTCCGGGTATAAATCCGGAATCACATCCACAGAATAGGAGAGCGCAAGTTCGGCTTCGGTTTCATCATTCTTTAAATATACATCATAAACTGTTGATTTGAAAAAATTCTTTTTCACCTGAAAACCGGATTCATTCCTGTGGGCGCCATCAAAAACTGAGTCTCTATATGCTATGTAAAGTGTGTCAATATCAACACCTTGAAAGTTCCATTCCACATTTGTTCCATGTGGAACTTGCAAATCTCCTGTGTTTTCAAAATCCAAAACGGGCAATCCTGTATAGAGGGGAGGAGTAACTTTAACCTGAAAATTTGTAATTCCAGGTTTAGGCAATAATTCAATTTTATGGCGAGCCGATTCATATTTTAAATCGGTAAAATAAAAGCTAAGTGGATTAATAACCGAAACAATTTCATACTCAAAGCTGCCTGCCGATATTTTTTTCATTAAATAATTATTCCCTTCAATATTTATATAAGCAGCCTGCGGATATTCATCACCCTTACTTTCCATTTTAATTTTAAAGGAATCTCCTTTTTTTGTCTTTAACTCTGTGTTAATCAAATGAAATGTGTAGGGTGCGGGCTTTGAGAATTGTGTATTGTAGTTAATAATTCGCTTTGGAGCTGTAGTGAAAATTGACTTATTCACTAAAAAAACAGAAAAAGTAATTAATAAACTGACAAAAAAGTAAGAAAAAACTGCTCTTAAATTTTTGAACTGAACTGCCTGACTAAAATTAAAAATACTCAGCTCGCTAATTTTTTGGTCAATACTTGCAAGTAGTATTTCCCGGGAATAGTTGGAATCATGAATTTCAGATAACTCAACAATATTTAATAGTTTATCTTTAATTTCACTAAAGTGGTTCTGAATAATTCCTGAACTGGATTTAAAATCAAGAGGTTTTAAAATTTTAGATAATTTTAGTAGAGGCACAAAAATAAAATGGAAGGTGAGAAAAATTCCAAAAACAAGAAATCCGAAAAAAAGAATTTTTCTAATATCAGTAGAAAGGTATATGAAGTATTCTGCAAGTGAAAACCCTGTGAATAAGAGTAATAAGAAAAAAAGTGTAATAAAAATCCCTTTAACTACATTAAAAATATAGTACTTAAAACGAAACAGATTTAGTTTATTAACAAGTATGTTAAAATTTTCAGTCATTGAACTATTATTTCTTTATCTCCAATATATTATAAAAACTGCCCGTTGTTAGCAATTGTTTCATAAACCATTGAAAAAACAAAAATAATCTTTTAAAATTAGATTTGGTTTTTTCCGATTTTTATCTGATAACATTATTTTTGTTTTGAAAAAATAAATAAGCCGTAATTTTTGTTTAATCTATTCACAGAATATAAACTGTTTATAAAAAGAAAAAAAATTGTATGCTTTTATTAACAATTGTATATAAGTTTGATTTTATGCCTGATTTTAAACATTTTAATAAAATGAATGGTTGTTAGCTTTGTGAAGATAATGAGTTAAGGGTAACTTTGTAAAATTTGATAAATTGAAATGAACACATATCAACAGCATATTATAAATAGTATAATTATAAATTAATAAATTATAATAGTTATATAGTGTTTAAAACACATTTGAGTTGAAAATGTATGAAGATACTATTAATTGAAGATAATCTATTGAATCAAAAAGTAGTAGGATATCATTTAGTTAAATCCAACTATGAAATTGTTTATGCAACCAACGGGCGCGATGCTATGGAAGAGATTAAAACTAATCCACCCGATTTGATTTTAATGGACATTGTATTGCCTGGAAAAAACGGATTTGAAATTACTGCAGAAATAAGAGCTTTGGAAAAAGACAAGAATATCTCAGATGGTGTTCCAATCATTGCTTTAACAGCTAACACGCTTGATAACGACAAAGAAAAATGCATAAATGCTGGAATGAATGATTATCTTGCGAAACCTTTTACTGCAGAAGAGTTATTGGAAGTAATAAAGCGATTTGAAAAAGAGTAATGAGTAGTGATGTTGATATAAGAGGGAATTATTATCCGGAAACAGACAGGGAGCTGGACCGCAACTTGCGGCCATTGACTTTTTCAGATTTTCAGGGACAGCGAAAAATAGTGGATAACCTGAAAATATTTGTCGAAGCTGCAAACATGAGAAAAGAAGCACTCGATCATGTTTTGCTTCACGGACCACCCGGACTGGGGAAAACCACTTTATCACATATCATCGCAAATGAATTGGGTGTCGGCATAAAAATCACATCCGGTCCGGTGCTCGACAAGCCGGGCGACCTTGCAGGATTACTCACAAATCTCGAAGAGCATGACGTATTGTTCATTGACGAAATACATCGTCTCTCTCCTATAGTGGAAGAGTATCTCTATTCAGCTATGGAGGATTTTAGAATAGATATTATGATTGACAAGGGACCCAGCGCCCGTTCCATTCAAATAGATTTGAATTCTTTTACCCTTATTGGAGCCACAACCCGTTCTGGGCTGCTCACTTCACCACTGAGAGCACGTTTCGGAATAAATTCTCTTCTGGAATATTATGACAACGATATTTTAAAAGGAATAGTGAAACGCTCCGCTCAAATTCTGAATATTCAAATCAGTGATGATGCAGCGCAGGAAATTTCACTACGAAGCCGTGGAACTCCCCGTATTGTCAATTCTTTACTGCGCAGAGTGCGCGATTTTGCCCAGGTTAAAGGGGATGGAAATATTGATATTGAAATCACTAAAACAGCGTTGCAAGCCATGAATATCGATCAGTATGGTCTGGATGAAATGGATAACAGGATTTTACGCTGCATTATTGATAAATTTAAAGGGGGACCTGTGGGAATATCCACTATCGCCACAGCAGTTGGTGAAGAGAGCGGAACAATTGAAGAGGTTTATGAGCCTTTTTTAATTAAGGAAGGTTTTATTAAACGAACTCCACGCGGAAGAGAAGCAACCGAAAGGGCTTATAAACATTTAGGAAGAGTAAATTATGGAGATCAATCCTTAAAGTTATTTTGATTCAACCCACCTCACTTCAAACAAACGGGGCCAGTACTTTCCGGTGACAAAAATCCGGTTATTCTCCTGATCATACGCAATACCATTCATATAATCAACATTATCTTCCGGTTTGGTGTACATGTTTAAAATGCCATCCAGGTTTATTTCCGATAGTACTTTTCCTGTCTCAGGGTCAATCTGAATAATCAGATTGGTGGTATAAACATTGGCATAAATAGTTCCGTCGATATATTCCAATTCATTGATAAAGTTGATAATTCCTTCATTATTGGCTACCTGAATTTTTTTTATCTGGGAAAAATCCGAAGGATTTATCCATATTAATTCATGAGTTCCGTTAGTCATTATCAGGTTTTCTCCATCGTTTGTCAAGCCCCATCCCTCTTTTGAGCGATAAGTGAAACTGTCAATCACGGCAAAATCATTTAAATCATAAATAAAGCCTTTTTGACTGCGATAGGTTAATTGATAAATTCTGTTGTTTAAAATGGTTATTCCTTCACCAAAATACTTTTTATTGAGAGGTTGTTCTTTTATGGTTTTTCCGGTTTGCAAGTTTACCTGATACAATCCCGAAGAACCATATTCACCTGTTCCTTCATATATGCTACCATTGTGATATTCAAGTCCCTGGGTAAAAAATTTTGGATTGTGAGGGAAATCATTGATAATGGTATAACCCAATTTTTTGGGTATTATATCTGAAACAACATTTAATGTAACTGTTTGGGAATTATCAACTTTATCGGTTTTTGTGGCAACAACCTGAAAACTATTTGTTCCCGTATGATTCAGTGAAATATCAGAAACTGTAAATTTAAGTTCAGAGCTCTGATGTATTAATTCTCCCTGATAAAATAATTTTATGTTGTCAATTTCACCATTACGGAGCTTTGTTTCAACACTTACAGAAACGGAAGTTCCATATATATAATTCTGAGCTTTTGGCGTAATAACGATGGAACTCACGGGTTTGCGTGAGCGTTTCGGCTTACTTGAACAGGAGAAGCAAAAAATAAATAAGCTGAAAATAATCACCAAAGGAAAAATATATCTCTTCATTCGCAGAGTTGTTAATTCAAAAAAATGTTTTCGGCATAAAATTATAAAATATATGAAGCATTGCAATTGATATATAGGAATGCAAATGAATACTATCTTTGTTTCAAAAAATTTCGATTTTGAATCCTTTTAAAAGATTAGCGGGCGATACAGTTATTTACGGAACGAGCAGCATCCTTGGACGAATTTTAAACTGGCTGCTGGTTCCTTATTATTCTTTTATTTTTGTTCCCGAAATTTACGGAGTGGTTGCCAACCTCTATTCCTATGTTGCTTTTTTTCTTGTTCTACTGCTTTATGGAATGGAAACTTCATTTTTCAGATATGCCTACAAGCATGAAAATTCTGAGCTGGTCTATTCCACTTCGCTCATTTCCATATTTTCCACTTCCGCTCTATTTGTTTTGCTGGCACTTGCCTTTAGCGGTGAAATTGCCTCTTTATTAAACTATCCCGAACATTCGGAATATATTGTGTGGCTGGCAATTATCTTAGGTATTGATGCTTTTACGGCAATTCCTTTTGCACGACTGAGACTCAACAACCGCCCCATAAAATTTGCGGTAATAAAAGTGATCGGAATAGTGTTCAACATCGGATTCAATATTTTTTTCCTGACAATTTGCCCTAAAATTTTAGAAAATAATCCTGAATCAATAATTCATTTGATCTATTCACCTGAAATAGGGGTTGGTTATGTTTTCATTTCCAATTTATTTGCATCATTGATAACACTGATTTTGTTAATTCCAGAAATTTTAAGGGTTTCACTGAAATTTGAAAAAGAGCTGCTTTTGCAAATGCTGAGTTATGGATTTCCGATTTTGATAGTGGGTCTGGCCGGCATGATTAACCAAAATATCGATAAAATTTTAATCCCTTTTCTCATTCCGGAAGAGCTGAATCCGATGCACCAGCTTGGCGTTTATGGTGCCAATTTCAAGCTTGCAGTTTTGATGAGCCTATTTATTCAGGCTTTCAGATATGCCTTTGAACCATTTTTCTTTGCCCGCGGAGACACAAAAGAGGATCCGCAAATTTATGCAACCATAATGAAGTATTTCGTCATTTTTGGTTTGCTGATTTTTTTAGGAATGATACTTTTCCTTGATATAATCACATTAATAATCAGTTCGGGCTACCACGAAGGGTTAAAAGTGGTGCCGATTATTCTGATGGCAAACCTGTTTTTTGGAATCTATTTTACGCTTTCGCTCTGGTACAAACTAAAGGACATGACCCGTTACGGAGCATATATTTCTATGACAGGAGCAGCTATAACATTGTTAATCAACATTATGCTTTTACCGGTTATCGGTTACATGGGCTCTGCCATTGCAATATTCTTCGGTTACCTTTCCATGGTAATTTTCTCCTACATATTGGGTCAGAAGCACTATCCGGTGCCCTATGATTTGAAACGGATTGGTATCTATTTCGTCATAGCGATGGTTATTTATGCAGCTTCATTTGCAACAGCCGGGATTACGGGTGTTGTTAAATATTTGGCAAATATCCTGCTATTGATTGTATTTTTATTTATTATTTGGAAGCTGGAAGAGAAGCAGTTACGACGATTATTGAAAATTTGATGAAAATAACTGAATTTAATATCAAAATATATTAATTTTGTAGGAATGAAAAACAGAGATGATAAAATAATAGTATTGGCTTCCGATCATGCCGGTTTCGATAAAAAGCAAATTATCAAAAAACATTTCGATGCCACAGGAATCCAATATAAGGATTTAGGTTGTTACACCAATGAAAGTTGTGATTATCCTGATTTTGGGCATCTCATTGCAGATGCCATTGAAAAAGGAGAGTATGATACCGGAATCTCGTTTTGCGGAAGTGGGCAGGGAATCAGCATGACAGCCAATAAGCACCAGAAAATAAGATCTGCATTGTGCTGGAATCCTGAAATTGCAGCGCTTGCAAAACAACACAATGATGCAAACATATGTTCGATTCCTGCCCGCTTTGTTTCCGATGAAGAGGTAATTGCCATTGTTGATTCTTATCTGAATGCTTCTTTTGAAGGTGGACGTCATGCCAGAAGAATTGAAAAAATTCCTTTAAAAAATATTTAGTTTATAAAAAAATTTAAGTATGCTTTCAAATACCTGTAAATATGCCTTAAGGGCATTGATTTATTTAGCCAATTTTTCTAAAGAAAACAAAATGATTGGAATCAAGGTCATTTCTGAAGATTTGAAACTTTCTTCTCCTTTCTTAGGAAAAATTTTGCAGAATCTTGTAAAACAAAAACTTTTAATTTCTACAAAAGGTCCCAATGGTGGTT
This sequence comes from Mariniphaga sp., assembly GCA_040772505.1. Classification (GTDB taxonomy): domain Bacteria; phylum Bacteroidota; class Bacteroidia; order Bacteroidales; family Prolixibacteraceae; genus Mariniphaga. The sequence continues at coordinate 230,019 of JAXGYA010000001.1, forward strand.
TTGCACTTGCAAAACCAACGGATGAAATTTCATTGTGGGATATTGTTACCAGGGTGGATGGTGAAGAGTTTTTTACAAATTGCCTCATCAGGCTCGAGCCATGCATCACACACGATCCTACCAGGCAGCTGTGCCCCGTTCATGCTCAGTATGACAGTTTACGCAATGAGATTTGTGATTTTTACAAGAATACATCTCTCAAAACTATAGAGAACGATATCGAGAAATATGAGGGGTTAATCAGGCTTTAACAGGTTGAAGAAATCTTTAAAAATATTTTTCCAACTTTTTCCCTGAGATTACAAAGTGGAAAAACAGAATTGAGGCTGCAATTCCTGTAACATTGGCTAAAAAGTCAAAAAAATCACTGCTTCTTGACAGGGTTATTGGTTGCTGCAGCCATTCCAAAACAGTTGCAAAAATCAGGGCAGTTATCGGAGCATATAGATAAGGATTCAATTTCATATTTTTGAAAGGAACGAAAAGCAGCAGGCAAAAAATAAAAAACATCCCAAAGTGAACCAGTTTGTCAAAATAGGGAATTTTCAGCAAGATAGTATTAGGAATTGCTCCGGCAGGCATGAATAACCCGTAACAAATCACTCCCAACCAAACAATTGGCTTAATAAACCGTTTGATAATCATTCTGTTTTAAAATTTTAATTGCACAAAAATAACATATCCATGGCAGGAATTTATATACATATCCCATTTTGTCGCCGGTTATGCTATTATTGTGATTTTTATAAAACAACAAATACCGATTTGATAGAAAATTTTCTTGAAGCTCTCAAACAGGAAATCCGGCAGCGGCAAGATTATCTTAATGATGAAATCATCAAAACCATCTATTTTGGAGGCGGAACACCTTCGGTTCTCACAGCAAGCCAGCTCTCGTGCATCATGGAAAATATTTATGCAAATTTTCAGGTTGTCCCCGATGCAGAGATTACGTTTGAATCAAACCCGGATGATTTGAATCCTAAATATCTTCAGGAATTAAAGGAGAGTGGAATTAACCGGTTAAGTATTGGAATTCAGTCATTTCATAATGAGCATTTAAAGAAAATGAATCGCCGACATAGCGCAGAGCAGGCTGTTGAAGCGGTTGAAAATGCAATTGAAGCCCAATTTTACGATCTGAGTGTGGATTTGATATTTGGATTGCCCGGACTTTCAGCACAGCGATGGCATGAAAATTTACAACAAGCGTTTCGTTTCCCGGTGAATCATCTCTCGGCATACCATTTAACCTATCACGAAGGAACTCCATTTTACACCTGGCTGAAAAAGGGAACATTAAAAGAACTGTCTGAATCAGAAAGTGTTGATCAGTTTAATATTTTAATGGATGAATCGGGAAAAGCAGGTTTTGAACAGTATGAAATTTCAAATTTTGCTCGAAACGGGAAATATTCCAAACACAATACCTCCTACTGGAAAGGCAAAAAATATTTGGGGCTTGGTCCTTCGGCACACTCATTTGATGGCAATTCAAGGCGATGGAATGTTGCTCACACGGAATCATACATAAAAGGGGTAAAAAATAATGTTTCATACTTTGAAGAGGAACAATTATCTGAAAAAGAGAAATTTAATGAATATATATTGACCCGGCTACGTACCAAATGGGGAATCTCACTGCAGGAAATCAGCAATCGGTTTGGAGAGAAAAAAGCCAAAACCGTATCAAACATTTTGGCTAAATACATTTCTTCAAACAAAATCAAAGAGGGAAACGATATTTTTACTTTTACCCGTGAGGGAATTTTTATTTCGGATGACATTATCTCGGATTTTATGATTATCTAATTGTTAACCAATTATTTAAATAGGTATTCATTTTTATAAATATTGTTAACCCGGATGTTGTCGTTATTAAAAATCCTATCTTAGCAGGTTATTAAAAAAGAGAATATGGTAATAAAAATAGTGAACCGCTCCAATAATCCTTTGCCGGAATACGGTACCGAAATGTCGGCAGGCATGGATTTGCGCGCTTTTCTGAACGAGCCGGTGGTGTTGAAACCGATGGAACGAAAACTGATTCCTACAGGATTATTCGTAGAGTTACCCCGGGGATTTGAAGCTCAGATCAGACCGCGCAGCGGACTGGCTATTAAAAAGGGAATCACTGTTTTGAATACACCGGGCACTATTGATGCCGACTACAGGGGTGAAATCCGGGTGATTTTGATCAATCTTTCCGCTGAGGAGTTTGTTGTTGAAAACGGCGAACGCATTTGCCAGATGGTTGTTGCATCACATGAAACGGTGAAGTGGAGCCACGTTGAAGAGTTAAATGAAACACAAAGAGGAGTCGGCGGTTTCGGACACACCGGTAAAAATTAAACGAATGGAACGACTATTTTTAAAATGGATTTCGGTGCTTTTACTGCCGGCTTTTATGTTGGGTTGTTCGTCAGGAAAGAAACTGGCAACGCAGAAGCAACCGGTAACACCCGTAGTTGCTCAAGAAGAAGAGCAGTTTACGTTAGATGAGCAAAAGCAGATGGAGTTTGATTACTTGTTTCTGGAGGCTTTGAAAGAAAAAAGCCTGGGAAATCCGCAGCGCGCTATTCAGATTTTATCCGAATGTCTGCAAGCAGACCCCAATTCATCCGCAGCACTGTATGAACTGGCAGCCATTCAGGCAGAGAATAATGACCTCACCAGCGCAACATTACTGCTTGAAAAAGCAATATCGCTGAATCCTGAAAATAAATGGTATAAGCTGTTATTGGCTGATATTTTACAGCAAACCCGAAAATACAATCAGGCAGCACAGATTTACAATGAACTTTTAAGTAAAGACCCCGAAAACCTGGAATATCTTTTCATGAAAGCCGCACTGTTGGCAAGTGCCGGAAAAGTGGATGAAGCAATTGATGCATATAATGCACTTGAAGAAAAAACGGGAATCAATGAGCAGATTTCTGTTTCCAAGCAACAGCTATACGTTCAGGATAAGCAGATTGACAAAGCTTTTGAAGAGATCAACAAACTGATAAACTTTGATCCGGATGAGCCAAAATATTACGGCTTGATGGCTGATTTATATCAAAACCAGGGCGACCCGGAAAATGCACTGAAATATTACAAAAAAATTCAGGAGATTGACCCCGATAATGGTTTTGTCCATTTTTCACTGGCAAACTTTTATTTTATAAACAACAATCCCGAAAAAGCCTTTGAAGAAACAAAGGAGGGATTTCGAAGTGAAGACGTTGATTTGCAGACAAAACTGCAAATGTATATGCTGCTGACGGCTGATCCGGCCCAATCAGAACTCAAACCCGAACAGGAAGATACCCTGATCGATATTCTGCTCGAAGTGCATCCTGAAGAGTATATGGTGCACACCGTTCGTGCAGAAAGCTTTTTAAAACGCAAAAAACCGGAAGAGGCACGCGCTGAACTTCTGAAAGCGCTGAGCATTGAAAAAAACGATTATATCCTGTGGGAAAGGCTGCTGTTTGTGGATAATGATTTGCAGGACTGGCAGGGGCTTTACAAACACAGTCTGGATGCCCTTGAGCTTTTTCCCAATCAGCCGCAGCTCTATTTCTTGAATGCTATTGCCTGCATTCAGTTGAAAAGTTATGAAGAAACCATTTCCATTACTGATGAGGGATTGATGTATGTGGCGGATAACAAACAGCTGGAAGGACAGTTTCTCATGCTCAAAGGAGAAGCTCTTTATAAAATCGGGCAGATTGAAAAAGCTTTTGAACTTTTTGACAAATCCATTGAACTGGATCCGGAAAACCACATAACACTCAACAATTATGCTTATTACCTTTCGCTTGCCGGAAAAGACCTGAATAAGGCAGAGCGCATGAGCGGGCAGGTGATAGAGCGGTTTCCCGAAAATGCAACTTACCTGGATACATACGCCTGGGTGCTCTTTAAAAAAGGGGAATATAAACTGGCGAAGTTTTATATGGAATCTGCTTTGAAAAACAGTGAGAGCGAGAGCTCAACCTTGCTGGAACACTATGGCGACATTCTCTTTAAACTGGGAAATACCGACGATGCCCTGGAATACTGGAATAAAGCGTTAGACCTTGGCGAAGAGGTTTCAGAGGTTTTAAAGCAAAAAATCAATCAGCGAAAATATATTGAAGAGTAAATGAAGCGTTTTTGGAAATCCCGTTTGAGCCGCTTTTTTATTATTTTAGCCCTGATTTTGATTGGTTTTTCATCGTGCCGTACAACGCGGGAGTTGCCGGCAGAGCATATCCGTCCGATGGATGCAGGAAAACTCATCCGATATACCGAAGAGAAAGCGTTTGATTATAATGATTTAACCATACGCCGGATTAATGTGCTCTTTTCAGGAGGCGAAACCGACGCCAGTTTCAGAGCCAGTCTGCAGGCAATAAAAAATAAAAAAATATTGGCAACGGTCAGTAAAATGAGTTTTCCTGTCGGGCGTGTTTTGCTCACTCCAAAAAATGTGGTGTTTGTAAATTATCTTGAACGCACCTATTTTGAGGATGACTACTCCTATTTGAGCCGTCTGATGAAGTTCAACCTTGATTTTGATATCATTCAGTCTTTGCTGACTAATCCTTCGGGAGGCGCCATCATTTCGCGAAGTGAAAGCCATGATTATCAGACTTCCATAGAAAATGGAAAATATGTTCTACAATCTGGCAATATTCAAAATCAGGGCACAGCCGGGCAACCCATAAATTTTGGAAGAAGAGCACGAAATAACCCCGCAAACGATGTTCAAAAGAAATTTTACTTTAATCCGCAGAGCTTTAATCTTGAAAAACTGATACTTTATGAGCCTTCCACTAATTGGATTTTAGAGGTAAACTACGGTAACTACACATCGGTTGAGGATAAGAGCTATCCCGGTTCCATTGATATCAAGATGATTTCGGAAGGAGAAAGTACAGAGCTGAAAATCAGACTGAGCGATATCACCACGCAAAAAATCAAGTCGATAGATTTGAATATTCCGGAAAAGTATGAACAAATCCGTGTAAATTAGCTGTTCTTTAATGAAAATTCCGAAAGAATCATCAGGAAATGAAGAGACCGGTTTTGGCAATACTGTTATTATTTTTTTTGGCAGAAGCGCAGGCGCAGTCTCTGTCCGAATTGCAGCAGCGCAGGCAAAGTGCAGCCAGAGAGATTGAAATGACAAATCGGCTGCTCAATCAGGTGCAGCAACAGGAGAAAGCTTCGCTGAACAGACTGCAGCTCATAAGCAATACCATAAACCAGCGAAATAAATTGATTTCCAGCCTTAATTCAGAGATTCGTCTTTATCAGGAATTCATTCAAAACAACAATCTTTCCGTGCAGATGCTTTCGGATGATTTGGAAAAAATGAAGACTGAATATGCTAAACTTATCCGCATGACTTATCTGGGAAGGACTCCTTCCGGACAACTTTTTTTTCTGTTTTCAGCCGAAAGTTTTAATCAGGCATACAGGCGTTTGCTCTACATGAGGCGATATACAGCTTACCGGAATAATCAGGCAGAGCTGATGAAAACATTACAGCAACTGCTGAATGAAAAAGCAAAAGACCTTGAAAAGCTTAAATCCACCCGCCAGCAGTTGCTTGATGAAGCCCGCAACGAAACTGAAAAACTTGCTCAGGAGAAAAGCAAACAAAACCGGGAGGTGCAGGATTTGAAGCGCCGCCAGCAGGATTTAAAAAGCAAATTGCAGCAGCAGCGCAGCGTTGAGCAGCAGCTGGAAAGGGAAATTCAGCGCATTATTGAAGAAGAAGCACGCAAAAAAAGAGACGCCGGCGAGCCGGCGTATGCGCTCACTCCGGAGCAAAAACTGGTGGGTGACAGTTTTGCACAAAATAAATTAAAACTTCCCTGGCCGGTTGAACGCGGAGTGATTACTGAGCGCTTTGGGATTCACCGCCATCCGGTTCTGGAAAATGTTCAGGTGCGCAATAACGGAATCAACATTGCCACCGAAACAAATGCCGGAGTGCGTGCAGTTTTCAATGGCGAAGTTTCACGGGTTTTTGGAATTTCAGGAGGAAATTCTGCAGTGATAATCCGCCATGGAAATTACCTCACCGTCTATTCAAATCTGAAGGAAGTGATCGTGAAAAAAGGAGACAAAGTCTCTGTGCATCAAAAAATCGGAACAGTTTACACCGATGCCGACGACGAAAATAAATCCATTCTGAAGTTTCAGATTTGGCGCGAAAATCAAAAGTTAAATCCGGAAGAGTGGATAAGCCGCTGACTGTTTAACTTTTAATCAAGTGGCAGAATCTGCCAAAATAACTGTTACCTTTCCGGTTTTTAATTCATACTGAAGATACAATTTCACACTTCAGTCGAAAAACCATTTATATAGATAATTGTATGTTATCTTTGCAGCGAATAAATTAACAATTAAAGAAAAATTAAGCATGAAACACATAGTGGACTTATCCTGGACTGATAAAGTAGCCTTTGAAACCGACATGGACGGGCATAAAGTGATTATTGACGCTTCTGAGGAGACAGGAGGCAGTGATTTGGGTCCCCGTCCCAAAAAACTTATGCTCACTGCGCTGGCAGGCTGCACAGGAATTGATGTGATAATGATTTTGAAAAAAATGAAAGTGGAACCTGAAGCATTCAATGTTATTGTTGAGGCAGACTCCACCGAAGAACATCCCAAGCACTACTATAAAATGAAAGTAATTTATCAGTTTAAAGGCAAAGATCTGCCAAAAGATAAACTGCAAAGGGCAGTGCAGCTTTCGGAGGAAAAATATTGCGGAGTGACGGCAACTTACCGCAAAGCCATGGAAATAGAAAGTGAAATTAGGATTATAGAATAATCCTTACAACGAAACCTAAACACTTATTTTTTCTGCAAGGGCCACACAACCCGAAGTTTTCTGCCAACATACTGCCCAAGAAAAAAACTTCCAAACAGAAAGGGTGCAAGTTCCCATGTGAGGCTCAGCCCGAAATATTTGCGGACTACGATAATCAGCGGAACCGGGAGATGAATTGCAGCAAACCACCAAAACGACAATTTTTTAAAACCGCCCCGCAAATATCCAAACGGCAGGTTTATGATGAAAGTGACGATACAGGTGAAGAACACCCGCCATCCTATAGCAGATAAATCGCTGAATATTAATATGTTGTCTGCAATCATAATCATGCCAAAATTACACATTTTTATTTTAAACCAAACTGATTTATGAAATTGTCCAATCTGTGGTATTAATTGAAAGTTTCGCCTTCGTATGCCGCCGCCAATGCGAACAGCACATATAGCTTTGTGTTTTTTCACTTAAATTGCGTAAAGCCGTTCCTTGTTCAAATCTTTTTTTAAATTTGTCATAAAGGGTTTTTGGTAGATTTGAAGTATCGTCTTAGTTTGGAGGTCAATGCTAAAATCAGATCCCTCGCAAAGCCGTAAACCGTTGGAGCAAAGCTAAGAAAACCCAGAAGTCGGATAGAAAACTTTATATTATACTACCTTTGTAAACAAAAAAGAGAATTGAAGACGACACATAGAATAATAAATGGAGACAGCCGACAGATGAATATTATACCTGACAAGTCGGTTCATTTAGTAATTACTTCGCCACCATATTGGCAACTGAAAGACTACGGAACAAAAGATCAAATTGGATATCACCAAGATTACGAAACTTACATAAACAATCTTAATCTGGTATGGAAAGAATGCTACCGGGTGCTTGATAACGGATGTAGAATGTGCATAAATATTGGAGATCAATTTGCAAGGGCGGTTTACTATGGTCGCTATAAAGTAATTCCTATCAGGACTGAAATAATCAAATTCTGTGAAAGCATTGGATTTGATTATATGGGAGCGATCATATGGCAAAAACAAACTACTACAAATACAACAGGTGGAGCTTCACTGATGGGTAGTTTTCCAACACCAAGAAATGGTATTCTCTCAATTGATTACGAGTTTATTCTAATTTTTAAAAAGCTCGGAAAACCGGCGACTAAAGTAACTAAGGAGATAAAAGAGCAATCTAAAATGACCACCGAAGAGTGGAAAGAGTACTTTGCAGGGCATTGGTATTTTGGTGGAGCTAGGCAAGACGGACACATTGCAATGTTCCCCGAAGAATTGCCAAAAAGGCTTATTAAGATGTTTGCTTTCAAGGGCGAAACAGTCTTAGACCCATTTATGGGAAGTGGAACAACTTCGTTGGCTGCAAGAAACTTAGAAAGAAACTCTATCGGTTATGAAATAAATCCGGAATTCATAGAAATAGCCAAAGATAAATTGAATATCATTCAGGCGGACATTGCAGGAACAACCTACGAATTCTTAAAAGATGAAATCAACATTGACACTGAAATGGAATTAGAAAAATTACCTTATCGTTTCGTTGATTTTCAGAACCTTGATAAAAAAGTTGACCCCAAAAAATTGCAATTTGGTTCTAAGATAGATAAGAATAGTGAACAGCGGGAAGATTATTACACAGTAAAAGAAATAATTAGTACGGAACTCGTCAGGCTGAACAATGATTTGGTAATAAGGCTCATTGGTGTCAAAGAAAAAGAAAATGCAGATGGTTCTGCAAAACAGTTTCTTTACGACAAAACCAAAGGGCAAAAAGTTTTTCTAAAATTTGATGAAAATAAATTTGACCAGGAAAATAATTTATTGTGCTATCTATATCTAAAGAACAAGACTTTTTTAAATGCTCACCTAATTAAAGAAGGGTTAGCAGAAGTTGATTCATCGATTAATTTTAAGTACAAAGACAAATTTTCAAAATTGAAAGCAAATGGCTAAAGAATGGATTTTAAATAGTGCGATGAATCGTTTCCAGCTAAATTTTAAAAGGAATGTTGGCCCAACTTCTGAAAGCATAAGGAAATGCGAACCAAAAACCCTTGAAGAGTGGCGTGAATACTATTTCTCTAAAGTCCGCTCCAAAGAGCATATTATGGAGCTCGGGAAGAAACTCTACATCAAGATAACTGAAGTAATTTCGGCAGAAGTAGAAGAAATTACGGAGCAAGATTGCATTGACTATATGCTTCAACTCGTGATAGACAGAACTTTTGATGGTTATTGGACGGAAATAAAAACGATTTATGGTCAACTCGAACAAGAACTCAATTATAAAATTGAACCTGCTCCTGATAAATGGGACAGGCTTTACAATGTTGACTTCTTCATAAAAATCAAAGAAAAGCATATCGGGTTGCAGATTAAACCTGTTAATCAAGGAATTCAGCTGTCTCAAATTTTCAAAGAAAAAGGTCTGCAACTAAAAACACACGAGAAATTCGAAAATGAATTTGGTGGCAAAGTATTTTACATCTTTTCTTCTAAGACAAACGGGAAGAAGGTTATTATGAACCCAGAAGTTATTGAAGAAATTAGACAAGAGATTAATCGACTTGAGAAGTGAAGCCAATTCCTAACAAAAGTAAAAAAAATAATAGATGAACTTCAAAAACAACAAAATTGATATTAGTTACCCGCTTGAATTAATTGAGAAAAGGAATAGTTTTCCACCAAACCATGTAATACCATGCTCAGTACTTGTTGACAATAAGAAAATTGGCGGAATATTTATTGTTTGCCCATCACAAGAAATAAAGTATTTCAAAATAGTACCATTGCCACCACCTGAACCTCCTCTTAAATTCAGAATGTTAAATTATGAAGAAACAGATTGGTTTGATAGAAATTATAAATTGTCAACTAAATTGATTTCTGACCAGCGTGGTTATAAAATTTTAACTGAATATCTTTGTAAGGAGGTTTCAAGTGCAGATAGAATTTTTAAATATTATAATCAAAAGAAGTCTAATTTCTTTGTTCGAGAAGGAGGAATACAAGTGGCATTACACAAGGTATCAAAATTAACGCTTATTCACGGCGTGACTCAAAGACACACCGTGAATGGCACAAATCGAACCGAAATCGCCAGCAAATGAGCAAAATTTTCACAACAACAAATGCACCGGTTTTATTAAAAAAGCCTGCCGGACAATTGAGGAAGATTTTCTAAACAACTATCCCAGGAACTTACATCTTATAAATTCCTGTAATATAACTCTTTGGCTTCGATCTTCATTCCCGGATTGTGCCCCTGAATGGCGAAGTGCCCCGTTTTATACTCGTCATCTTCATAGGTCATTACCAGAGTATCATTTATCCAGAATTTAATACTGTTCCCCTCTGCCATTATTCTGTAGGAAAACCACTCCCCGTCAAGGGTAAGCAGTTTTATGGCTTTCCCGGTAGGTTTCCCCGGTTTCCACAGCCAGCCGGTGTGCGCTTCCTGATTATGACAAATCTGTGCTTCATATCCTCTCGGAAAGCCATCCGGATTGTCTGCAGGCGGAACTGCCCGAAAATAAAAACCGCTGTTGGATTTTTCCCCGGATATGCGGAACATGCCCTTAAATTCAAAATCTGTTGCAGTTACATCAGTATAAATATGTCCCATTCCGTCATCGCCGGTTAAAATTCCGTCTTTCACATACCATTTCGCATTTCCCCGCACAAACCAACCGTTCAGATTTCTTCCGTTGAAAAGGGAAATCCATTTTGACTGAGCGCTTGCCTCATTTATACTGCCAATCAAAAGCAATGCTGCAAGCAAAAAAACTTTTCTCATCTTGAAATATTTTGTAATTTTTAAAACATCAGGCGGGCATATCCGGCAGCGTCCATCCTTCGCGGTAGGTATGCTTAATTAGCTCTCTTGCAAACGACTGCGCATTGATTGGATCACTCCAGACCTTGTTAAATCTTGGATGACCTTCAATAATTTCCATTCCGTCATCAATGCAGAACTTAAATTCTTCATTGTCGCGGATGTTGGTGAATTCCATATTGGGTCCGTCCCAGTGCAGCTCCTTGTGCAAATCCTGCAACCGAACAGCCAGCACACCCATAACCACCATTTCATTAAACGGTCCGGCTTCGGAGAACGGAGAAGCTGTTTCTGTTCTGTTTTCAGGGCTTTCCTTGCATGCACGAATCCAGTCCTGCTCATGGCTGAGATCGATTCGGGGAATTAATTTGGGAGCATTTGGTACTCTGCCTGACATCAGCCAGGGATTCCTTCCGTAGCAACCGCAGATGATTTTATCTTTTGTTCCGTGGAAAATTACACCGCCGCCATCATAATTCATATCACGACCTTCGGGCCAGTCTGAAGGTTTCATGGGGCGTATTCCTCCATCCATCCAGGTTACCTGAACCTCAGGAAAATTGATTTTAATCCCTTTTTCCTTTGGGCGAGCCGGAAAAATGAGCTGAACAACTTCACTGTCAGGTGGCGAATCAGTCATCAGCAACGAGGAAACACCTTGTACTTTTGTGGGGTAGCCCAATTTTAATCCCATGAAAACAGGATGCAGAATGTGGCAAGCCATATCGCCTAAAGCTCCGGTGCCAAAATCCCACCATCCTCTGAAAGTCCACGGAGTGTACATGCGGTGATAGGGACGGAATTTGGCAGGACCGATAAATAAATCCCAGTTCATTGTATCTGGGGGCCACATGCCTGTTCTTGGTGCAGCCAATCCCTGAGGCCACAAAGGTCTGTCGGTAAATGCTTCAACTTTTGTGACCTCTCCGATTTCATTGTTCCACAGCCACTCCTGAATCAGCCGGACTCCCTCTTCGGAAGAACCCTGATTGCCCATTGAAGTGGCAACTTTATGCTTTTCGGCAAGTTTGGTCAAAAGCCGCGATTCATAAACCGAGTGAGTGAGTGGTTTTTGAACATAGACATGTTTGTTCAACGTCATGGCATGAGCTGCAACTATGGCATGTGTGTGGTCTGCTGTTGCCACCAGAACCGCATCAATGGATTTTCCCATTTCATCGTACATTTTACGCCAATCCCAATATTTTTTCGCATTCGGGAAATGGTCGAAACAGCGCTGACTGTGCGCCCAGTCCACATCGCAAAGCGCAACAATATTTTCGGATTCCATTTTTCTGAGGTTACCAAAGCCCATACCTCCAATTCCAACCCCTGCAATATTCAACTTGTCGCTGGGAGCCTTATGCCCCAATCCGGAGATTACATTACTGGGAACTACTGTTAACCCGGCGGCTGCGGCAGCAGTAGTACCAATAAAATCCCTTCTTCTGATTTTTTTGTACTCTTTCATAATGATATTAAATTTTGATAATTATTCATATTGCCTCTTCAGTTTGCTGATTCAACAAATCCTTATCCCGGAAGATGGCGTAATTCATCAAAAAAGCAAAACTGCTTCTGCAAATTTAATTACTTGAGAATTAATTGACAAGAGAGCTGGCAGCCAATCCTGAAAGTATTTTGTCCAAGTTGTATGCTATCTTAACAATCTGTTTTTATACTTATTTAAATTGAATTCACATAGGTTGGACGACTGCCGTCCTCATAGAATACCGGACCGTGGTCTATGTAGGTTTCTGCAGGAATATGAAAAGTTACAGTCGCTCATCTTCAGAAAATTTTTAAACAATTCTTCAACTCTTGTGTTCTTATGTCATACTTTACTCCCAACACACGTGGTTTGATTTTTGATTTAGTTTAAGTTGATTAGAGAGAAGGTCGGTTGTTGAACCGGCCTTTTATCTTTTATTAAAGAGAATTCGTTTCGCATTTTTTATTTCAATTGTTTCTCCCCTATCATAAACTTTGCGTCCGTTCACGAAAGTTGTAACCACCTGATGCGAAAACTCCTGCCCCTCAAAAGGAGACCAGCCACACTTGTATAGCAAATTGGAAGATGTTACCTGCCAGCTTTGGTTTGGGTCGATCAGAACCAGGTCAGCAAAGTAATTCTCCCGGATATATCCCCTCTTTTTTATTCTGAACAGGTCAGCCGGTGCATGACACATTTTCTGAATTACCTTTTCCGGTGTAATCACTCCATTATTAGCCATTTCCAGCATTGCAACAAGCGAATGCTGCACCAGCGGGCCACCCGACGGCGCATTGAAATAGCCTTTGCTTTTCTCCTCTCTCGTGTGAGGTGCATGGTCTGTTGCAATCACATCAATTTTATCTGTCAATAAAGCTTCCCACAAAGCTTCCTTGTCTTTAACTGTTTTTATTGAAGGATTCCATTTGATAAAATTCCCTTTCGATGCATAATCGCGCTCATCAAACCACAGATGATGCACACACACCTCTGCCGTGATTTTTTTATCTTTAACCTTTCCTGAAGTAAACAGGCTCATCTCCTTAGCAGATGACAGGTGCAAAATATGCAACTGTGTATTGTATTTTGCTGCCAGCTCAACTGCTTTTGATGATGATCTGTAGCAGGCTTCATCGCTTCTTATATGTGCATGAAGATGTACCGGCACTTTTTCTCCATATCTTGCTCTTGCAGCTTCTGTGTTTTTCTGAATTATTGTTTCATCTTCACAATGGGTAGCCACCAGTGTCGGCGCATTTTGAAAAAGTTCGGAGAGTGTTTTTTCATCATTCACCAGCATGTTGCCCGTGGATGAACCCATAAAAACTTTAATACCGCACACCTCTGAAGGATTAGTTTTTAAAACTTCATCCAGGTTTCCGTTTGTTGCTCCCATATAAAATGAGTAATTGGCTGCTGAAACTTCGGCAGCACGGCGATATTTTTGCTCAAGCAGTTCCTGCGTGATAGTTTGTGGGTTGGTGTTGGGCATTTCCATAAAAGAAGTTATCCCTCCGGCAACAGCAGCACGGCTTTCACCGAAAATATCCCCTTTGTGGGTCAGACCCGGCTCACGAAAATGAACCTGATCATCTATTACTCCGGGAATGAGATAAAGACCGGAAGCATCTATAACTTCAACTGTCGAAAAATCAAAATCTTTGGGAAGAGTATAAGGAAAAACACTTTCAATATATTCACCATGAACAAGAACACTGCCCTTAAACCTCAGAGCTTCATTGATTATTATTGCATCTTTGATAAGTATTTTCATATTCTACACCTGTCACCATTTTACAATAATCTCTATTTACAATGAATTTAAACAAACGGAAAAGTTCTTATCAACGGCTATAATCTCTAAACCAGCTGTTTATTTTCATTTTTATGACACCCCAGAGCGCCTCGTTAAAAATACCGCCACTCATTTTTGAAGTTCCTTCAGCCCGGTCAGTAAAAATAATCGGAACTTCTACAATGTTAAATCCAAATTTCCATGCAGTGAATTTCATTTCAACCTGAAACCCGTAGCCCACAAGTTTAATCTTATCAAAATCAATAGTCTCAAGAACTTTCCGTCTATAGCATTTAAAACCTGCGGTTGTGTCCATCACTTTCATTCCTGTAATAATCCGAACATATTTTGATGCATAATAGGACATCAGCACTCTGCCTAACGGCCAGTTGATAACATTAATTCCTGAAATATAACGTGAGCCGATGGCAACATCAGCTCCGTCAGCAGCTGCCTGCAGCAATCTCTCAAGGTCGTCCGGATTGTGGGAAAAGTCACAATCCATTTCGCATATATATTCATAATCCCTTTCCAATGCCCATCTGAATCCTGCAATATATGCAGTTCCCAGCCCCAGCTTCCCTTTTCTTTCAATTATATGCAAGCGTCCCGGAAATTCTTTCTCTAAATTTTTAACAATAGCTGCTGTTCCGTCAGGCGAGTTATCTTCAATAATCAACAAATGAAATGGTGTTTCCAAAGAGAAAACCTTCCGAATCATTTTTTCAACATTTTCTCTTTCATTGTAGGTAGGAATGATGACCAAATTTTTTGACACAACTTTTATTTTTAAATTTATAAAGCGAAAATACACTTTTGATTGTAATATCTGTTCTCTATGTTCCTTTATATTAGTTAATATTGAGAACTGAAAAATTTTAAAACTAAAAAATGAATCAGAAAAGATGCATCAGAATTGATTTAAACAACCCAAATCATTGTGATAATTTACTTAAAATCCTCAACTATTATATGGAAGATAAAATTGGTATGGGGAAACCCATGTCCGGGGCATTAAAGCCGAAGATTATTGAAGGGTTAAGAGGTCATCCGGGGTATATCGGGTTTTTTGCCTGCATTGGCGAAGAGTTTGCCGCTTTGGCAAATTGCAACATCAATTTTTCAACCTGGCAGGCAATGCCTTTAATTAACATACACGATTTTGTGGTGTCTCCTGATTTCAGGGGACAAGGCATAGGAATTTTCCTTTTGGAAGAGATAGAAAAGTACGCCCGGCAAAACGGATTCTGCAGAATAAACCTTGAAGTATCCCATGAAAACCTGAATGCCCAAAAATTATACAAAAAAGCAGGATTTAAAGAGTGTAACCCGCCCAACTATTTTTGGGAAAAAAGGTTTTAAAAAGAACCACATTTCTTTACACTAAATTTAACATTGTTCTATCTCATTGATTTTCTGTACCAATAGCAATGCCATCGGAATACGGATAACTGCACGAGATTGTTTTTCAGAAAATATTTAATATCATTCTGTTGCAATGATGAAAAAAGGTTTTAGTTTTGCAGCCGTTTTCAAAGGAAAAAAGTTCGTTGATTCAATTTGTTTTTAATGGCTGAGAAATAAATTTTGCAGTTAGAATAAAATTGACTATCTTTGCAACCCTGCAATAAAAAAAGCAGATTATTCCAATCACTTTTTAAGCAGTTGGAGACATAAGAAAAGATTAAAAGTTCTTTAAAATTTTGATATTGAAATAAAGCATTAAAAAAGCAAGGTGTAACAACTTTGTTAATTTCTTAGAGGATTTACCTGAGCGCGAAAGACATTAAACTTTTTATATTTACAAGGGAGAGTTTGATCCTGGCTCAGGATGAACGCTAAAGGGAGGCTTAACACATGCAAGTCGAGGGGCATCACGGGTAGTTAATATCTGGTGGCGACCGGCGGATGGGTGCGTAACGCGTATGCAACCTTCCTTATGCAGGGGGATAGCCCATGGAAACGTGGATTAATACCCCATAATATCACCTGATCGCATGTTTAGGTGATTAAACGAATTTTGGCATAAGATGGGCATGCGTCTGATTAGGCTGGCTTGGCAGGGTAACGGCCTGCCAAGGCTACGATCAGTAGGGGTTCTGAGAGGATTATCCCCCACACTGGAACTGAGACACGGTCCAGACTCCTACGGGAGGCAGCAGTGAGGAATATTGGTCAATGGGCTCAAGCCTGAACCAGCCATCCCGCGTGCAGGATGACGACGCCTATGGGTTGTAAACTGCTTTTCTACGCCAAGAAACGCGCCGACTTCGTGTGACTGACGGTAGCGTAGGAATAAGCATCGGCTAACTCCGTGCCAGCAGCCGCGGTAATACGGAGGATGCAAGCGTTATCCGGATTCATTGGGTTTAAAGGGTGCGCAGGTGGGCTTGTAAGTCAGTGGTGAAATACTGCCGCTTAACGGTAGGGTTGCCATTGATACTGCGGGTCTTGAGTATGGTTGAGGTAGGCGGAATGTGCAGTGTAGCGGTGAAATGCATAGAGATTGCACAGAACTCCGATTGCGAAGGCAGCTTACTAAACCATAACTGACGCTGAGGCACGAAAGCGTGGGGAGCGAACAGGATTAGATACCCTGGTAGTCCACGCCGTAAACGATGTTCACTCGCTGTTTGCGATATACAGTAAGCGGCTTAGCGAAAGCATTAAGTGAACCACCTGGGGAGTACGATCGCAAGGTTGAAACTCAAAGGAATTGACGGGGGCCCGCACAAGCGGAGGAACATGTGGTTTAATTCGATGATACGCGAGGAACCTTACCTGGGCTTAAATGCAGAGTGCATGCGGTGGAAACACACCTTCCCTTCGGGGCTCTCTGCAAGGTGCTGCATGGTTGTCGTCAGCTCGTGCCGTGAGGTGTCGGGTTAAGTCCCATAACGAGCGCAACCCTTACCGTTAGTTGCCATCAGGTAAAGCTGGGGACTCTATCGGGACTGCCACCGTAAGGTGAGAGGAAGGTGGGGATGACGTCAAATCAGCACGGCCCTTATGTCCAGGGCTACACACGTGTTACAATGGCCGGTACAGAGGGCAGCTACTCCGCGAGGAGATGCCAATCTTCAAAGCCGGTCTCAGTTCGGATTGGAGTCTGCAACCCGACTCCATGAAGTTGGATTCGCTAGTAATCGCGCATCAGCCACGGCGCGGTGAATACGTTCCCGGGCCTTGTACACACCGCCCGTCAAACCATGGAAGCTGGGGGTGCCTGAAGTCTGTGACCGAGAGGAGCGGCTAGGGTAAAACCGGTGACTGGGGTTAAGTCGTAACAAGGTAGCCGTACCGGAAGGTGCGGCTGGAACACCTCCTTTCTGGAGCTTTGGTAAAACAAAGAGAGATTGATAAAAGGTTGACCCTTGCTTTTTTTATAAGATATGAGAAGCCCCTCCTAACCTCCCCAAGGGGAGGGACAAGAGAACCCACCTAACCTCCCTAAAGGGAGGAATAGGAGAAAAAAAAAGCCCACCTAACCTCCCTAAAGGGAGGAACAAGAAAAAGGATTGCATCCTTTTTGGTTTTCCCCCTTTGGGGGAACGGAAAGGGGGCTTTAGATGGCTCTTGGGGGATCCTACAGTCCCGTAGCTCAGCTGGTTAGAGCGCTACACTGATAATGTAGAGGTCCCCAGTTCAAGTCTGGGCGGGACTACGGAAAAGCCTCCCCTAACCCCTCCAAAGGAGGGCAAGAGAGAGAGAGAGAGTGAAGAGAAGTCCCACCTAACCTCCCCAAAAGGGAGGGACAAGAGAGAAAATTGCATCCTTTTTGGTTTTTCCCCTTTGGGGGAATTAAAAAGGGGGCTCTTGGAGGAACGGAAAGGGAGCTCATTACTGGGGGATTAGCTCAGTTGGCTAGAGCGCTTGATTTGCATTCAAGAGGTCAAGGGTTCGACTCCCTTATTCTCCACAGCCCCTCCCGGTTTTTCCCAAGAGGAGAAAGAGAGGAGAAAAAAGAGGATAGAAAGTTGAAAGTGGTTGTTTCACTAAAAAAAGGCAGACGTTCAAAAAAAATATTGAAATACTGAAAGCAGTTTAGAGTTCAGAGTTCAGAGTTGAAAAACCAACCCGGAACCCGGAACTTGAGATCCGGAACCCGAAACTGCACAAGATAAGGCTGGTGCCATAAGCAAGGTTCGATTCCTTGGTTATCTTCGGAAAGATGCTCTTTCTGTTTCCCTCCTTTGGGGGGATTAAGTAGGGCTTTCTTTTAAAGTTCTTTGGCATGATGGGAAGTAGATAAAGGTAACAAATTGTAGAAAAATTTTACGAATTACTGAGTAACGAGGATTAGAAGAGACGATATAAGGGTTCTCATTATTAAAGAAAGTTACAAAGGGCGTACGGGGGATGCCTTGGCTCTCGGAGGCGATGAAGGGCGCGACAAGCTGCGAAAATCTGCGGGGATTGGCAAATACGAATCGATCCGCAGGTACCCCAATGGGACAACCCATTCCGAGCAATCGGAATACTCCCGAGCAATCGGGGGGCTAACCCGGGGAACTGAAACATCTCAGTACCCGGAGGAAAAGAAAACAATAGTGATTCCCCAAGTAGCGGCGAGCGAAAAGGGAATAGCCTAAACCGTCATTGTTTCGGCAAAGACGGGGTTGTAGGGCTGCAATAAGTTTTTAGCACAAACAAGTGGAACGGTTATGGAAATGCCGGTCATAGAGGGTGACAGCCCCGTACACGTACATTGTGTTAGAAATAGCAGTACCCTGAGTAGGGCGGGACACGTGAAATCCTGTCTGAATCTGCCAGGACCATCTGGTAAGGCTAAATACTCCCGGGAGACCGATAGTGTACAAGTACCGTGAGGGAAAGGTGAAAAGCACCCCGAACAGGGGGTGAAATAGTACCTGAAACCGTACGCCTACAAGCAGTCGGAGTCATGCGTTTCGCGTGATGACGGCGTGCCTTTTGCATAATGAGCCTACGAGTTAGTCGTCACTAGCAAGGCTAAGGGCTTTTGGCCCGTACCCGAAGCGAAAGCGAGTCTGAAATGGGCGATTGAGTTAGTGGCGCTGACGCGAAACCTTGTGATCTACCCATGGCCAGGTTGAAGTCCCGGTAACACTGGATGGAGGACCGAACCCACTGATGTTGAAAAATCAGGGGATGAGCTGTGGGTAGGGGTGAAAGGCCAATCAAACAGGGAAATATCTCGTACTCCCCGAAATGCATTTAGGTGCAGCCTTGTAATAGTTTTGCAGAGGTAGAGCTACTGATTGGATGCGAGGGCTTCGCCGCCTATCAAATCCAGACAAACTCCGAATGCTGCAAAATGTTTTACAGGAGTGAGGGCATGGGTGCTAAGGTCCGTGTCCGAAAGGGAAACAACCCGGATCATCAGCTAAGGTCCCCAAGTATATGCTAAGTTGAAACAAACGCGGTCTGTCTGCTTTGACAGCTGTGGATGTTGGCTTGGAAGCAGCCATTCATTTAAAGAGTGCGTAACAGCTCACTAGTCGAGCGGATGGGCATGGATAATAATCGGGCATAAGCATATCACCGAAGCTATGATATAGCTTTTCTTCCCCCTTCGGGGGATTTAAGAGAGGCTATAGGTAGGGGAGCATTCCAACGGCATTGAAGAGTTGTCGTGAGACATATTGGAGCGGTTGGAAGAGAAAATGTAGGCATGAGTAACGATAATCCCGGTGAGAAACCGGGACGCCGATAGACTAAGGTTTCCTGATCAACGCTAATCGGATCAGGGTAAGGCGGGACCTAAGGCAAACCCGAAGGGGGTAGCCGATGGACAACAGGTTAATATTCCTGTCCCTGCTATGCAACAAAAGTGACGGAGAAGTCAGGTGTCTGGGTGCTGACGGAATAGCGCCCTGAGCTTAGCTTTCGGGCGAAGCGAAGACAAGCAGCTTTTTCCAAGAAAAGCGAGCATAGCGGCCCGTACCGCAAACCGACACAGGTAGTCAAGGAGAGAATCCTGAGGCGCTCGAGTGATTCGTGGCTAAGGAACTAGGCAAAATGACCCCGTAACTTCGGGAGAAGGGGATCCCGCAGCAATGCGGGACGCAGAGAAATGGTCCAGACGACTGTTTATCAAAAACACAGGGCTCTGCTAAACCGTAAGGTGACGTATAGGGCCTGACACCTGCCCGGTGCCGGAAGGTTAAAAGGGGATGTTATCACGCCTTTGGCGTGAGAAGCATTGAATTGAAGCCCCGGTAAACGGCGGCCGTAACTATAACGGTCCTAAGGTAGCGAAATTCCTTGTCGGGTAAGTTCCGACCTGCACGAATGGTGTAACGATCCGGACACTGTCTCAGCCACGAACTCGGTGAAATTGAATTAACGGTGAAGATGCCGTTTACCCGCAACGGGACGGAAAGACCCCGTGAACCTTTACTGCAACTTCGCATTGGCTCTGGGTAAGTGATGTGTAGGATAGGACGGAGGCTTTGAGCCGGTTTCGCCAGGAATCGGGGAGCCATCCTTGAAATACGTCCCTTTGCTTGCTTGGCGTCTAATCCCGTAAAGCGGGAGACATTGCGTGGTGGGTAGTTTGACTGGGGTGGTCGCCTCCTAAAATGTAACGGAGGCTTCCAAAGGTACCCTCATGGCGATTGGTAACCGCCAATAGAGTGTAATGGCACAAGGGTGCTTGACTGTGAGGCCGACAGGCCGAGCAGGTAGGAAACTGGGGCATAGTGATCCGGTGGTTCCGTATGGAAGGGCCATCGCTCAAAGGATAAAAGGTACTCCGGGGATAACAGGCTGATCGCTCCCAAGAGCTCAAATCGACGGAGCGGTTTGGCACCTCGATGTCGGCTCGTCATCCTGGGGCTGGAGAAGGTCCCAAGGGTTCGGCTGTTCGCCGATTAAAGTGGCACGCGAGCTGGGTTCAGAACGTCGTGAGACAGTTCGGTCCCTATCTGTTGTGGGCGTTGGAGATTTGAGAGGAGCTGATACCAGTACGAGAGGACCGTGTTGGACATACCTCTGGTGTACCTGTTGTGGCGCCAGCTGCATCGCAGGGTAGCTATGTATGGAGGGGATAAGCGCTGAAAGCATCTAAGCGCGAAGCCCACCTCAAGATGAGATCTCTTTTAAGGGCGTGGGAGACTACCACGTTGATAGGCTGCAGGTGTAAAGACAGTAATGTCAAAGCTGAGCAGTACTAATTGCCCGGAAACTTTCTAAATCTCAGGAGACCCCTGATATTGTACGAAAAATCCTCTTCCGGCTCATAGCCGGAAACTTCCATCATGCCTAAAGTTATTGGCTGCACAAAAAAAAGCAGCACACCGAGTGAAAAAAAACCGGTGAAGATTTAAGGTGGTTATGGCGGCGGGGTTCCACCTCTTCCCATTCCGAACAGAGAAGTTAAGCCCGCCAGCGCCGATGGTACTGCGTAATAGTGGGAGAGTAGGCAGCCGCCAAATTTTACAAAAGCCCGGACTCAAAAGAGACCGGGCTTTTTTGATGGCTTACTGACTACCCGATTGATTTTTCTTAGCTTTGCTTTTCTCTTTAAATTCTTATTAATGGGAACATTTCTTTTCAATGAAATTATTTTTGGTCCGGTACAAAGCCGCAGACTCGGGGTTTCCCTTGAATAAATATTTTGCCGGTAAATGGCAAAGTCTGTTCGTTTAATTGTATTTATTGTGAGTGCGGTTTCACTCCGACAGAACATGATGAAAAGATGGTTTTACCAACCCGGGAGGAGGTCAGGCAAAAATTAGAGGAAAGACTGAATGAAATGGGCAAATTCAATGGACTGCCAGATGCCATTACTTTTGCTGGTAACGGCGAACCCACAATGCATCCCAATTTTGCCGAAATCATTGATGATACCATTGAGCTGCGGAATCGCCTTGCACCCAACGCTCGCGTGGCTGTTTTGTCCAATGCAACAATGCTGCACAAACCGGACGTTTTTAACGCATTGCTAAAAGTGGAAGACAATATCCTTAAACTTGATTCAGCCTTTGAGAAAACAGTGCACTTACTTAACCGTCCTCAAAAAAATTTCAACTTGCAGGAGTTGGTTGAACGCTTAAAAAGTTTTAACGGGAAAGTGACCGTTCAGACACTTTTTGTTAAAGGTCAATATAGGGGAGAGACTATCGATAACTCCACTGAAAAAGAAGTGTCGGCATGGCTGAAGCTTATTCACAAATCCGGCCCGGGCAGGTGATGATATATACCATTGCCCGCGATACACCCATTGATACGTTTGAGAAGGTTGCTGCTAAAGAATTGGACAAAATAGCCGAAAGAGTGACAAAAGCCGGATTTCAGGTGCAGGTTTCGTACTGAATTCTTTGATAAGTTTACTCAGCACGATACCATTCCGTACTACGACCCAACAAACGGATACCAGCAACAAATCCTTTCATTTTGAGCAGGTCATTATTACCAAGCCAGGCAAAACAGCTATAGGTGTTTCCGCTTTTGGGGTCATAAATGGTGCCGTCTTTCCATTCTTTCTTTTTGGCATCATATTCCAACCCGGTTAATATCTGTAATCCCACAAGAGGGCGATCACGAAGTTTCTCATCCGGATTTTTATCGTCTTTGGGAGATTTGCCATCAATATATTTCTCCGGGATCATATAAATGATGGTACCGATGTATTTCCCATCTTTCTGCTCAATTTTGAGCTTAATCTCCTTGACATCATTCCACCAGATTCCGGTGACTTTGTCAGCTTCCTGCGCAATGACGGCTATTGTCCAGAAGCTCAAGAATAAAAGAATCACAACTCTTTTCATCCAATTAAAATTAAAAGTTTTCAAAGGTATTGGATGCCTGCCTGTCTGGTAGGCAGGTAACTCCCTCATTTTAATTATGCTTGTTTGTGAAGCATTTCTACATGGTCGTTTCATAACAATTTAATTTTCAAAAATTTGTTATCTAAAATAGGGAATAATTTTAAACTTTCAATAGAATTCAGATTTTTTATGAAATCCAATTTGCTTTTTTATAAAAACAACAAACCAAACTAAAGAAAGGAATGTGATTCCAATTCCCACGGAATAGGAAATCGTTTTTGAAAGGTAAAATCCTTCGGGAGCAAGGAATAGGTAAGTTGAAACAACTGCCGTCATAAACAGTGCGGGCAAAAATGTAAGCCAGTAATTTTTCTTTTGTTTTACCAGATAGACTGTGATTGTCCAAGCACCACTGTTGCAAGGGTTTGATTCGACCATGCAAAATATCGCCAGATAACATCAAAATTAATTTGCGTGAGAAAGAACCCGATCGCAAATAACGGAATGCTGATATACAACCGATTTTTCATTGGCGCCTGTTTTAGGTTGAGGAAGTCGGCCACAATGAGCCGGGCGCTCCGGAAAGCAGTGTCGCCTGAGGTAATGGGCGCTGCCACCACACCCAAAATAGCAAGGAATGCACCGAATTTCCCAAGCAGCACATTGGCCGATTCATTCACTACCCAAGCGGCATTTCCCTGATGAGCCACCATAATTTCGTTCAATTCGCGAATTCCGCCAAAAAACTCATACTGATGGTAGCCCAGATCATGGCAACAATTGCTTCGGTAATCATGGCTCCGTAAAACACCCGGCGCCCCTGTTTCTCATTTTCCATGCAGCGCGCCATCAGCGGCGACTGTGTGGCATGAAAACCTGAAATGGCGCCACAGGCAATGGTAATAAACAACATGGGGAAAATGGGAAAATCATAAGATTGAATGTGAAAGTTTTTAAAATTATCTGCTGAAAGTTCAGGAATTTGATACCCTTGAGCAAACAAGGCGATAATTAGGCTCACTGCCATAAAGAGCAAAGCAAATCCAAAAACGGGATAAATACGGCCAATCACTTTATTGATGGGCAGCAAAGTAGAAAGGATATAATAACCGAAAACAACCCAGACCCAGAAAGTCATAGTGGCATAATCGGGTGTTAGCCCGGCCAGAATTTTTGCCGGTCCCACGATGAACACGGCACCCACAAGTATCATAAGGAAAACCGTGAACACCCGCATAATCTGTTTAGCACCTGTGCCAAGATAAATTCCTATGATTTCAGTGATGCTCAGCCCATTGTGTCTCAGCGACAGCATCCCTGAAAAATAGTCGTGAACAGCACCCGCAAACACAGAACCTAAAACAATCCACAGATAAGCCACGGGTCCCCACATGGCACCTGCCACGGCACCAAAAATAGGACCCAACCCGGCAATATTCAAGAACTGAATCAGAAAAACGCGCCACCAGGGCATGGGAATGTAATCTACTCCGTCAGTCATGGTAACTGCCGGAGTTGGGCGATCTCCATCGACGCCAAATACCCGTTCGATGTATTTAGAATAAAAAACATACCCAACGATTAAAACGACTATGGAGAGAAAAAATGTGATCATGAGTAATTGTGTTTCAGTTTATGTTTCACGTGCAAAGTCCCAAAAATCGCTTTATTTAACATCCGTTGTGCTGTTTTTTTCGATCAGTTTCCTGGTCAGGTTTCGTACATAGCCATTTTCGTGTTCAGAAAGATGGTGGATGATCTGGGCAATTTCTTCGTTCTCTTTTAAGTATTCAGGTTTAACTAATCTCAATATTAAATTATACGCACCAACTCCTATATTTTGGTCATTGAACATTCGTAACAAATCAAGGACAACAGTTTCGTTTGTGTTGCCATAAGCTATATATTTCCATAGGATTTCATATTTTACATTCATTTCAGCTTCTGTCATTACTTCCACAAGTTGATGTTGTATGGAGGTGTCAGCCAATAATCCGGGCTGAAAATAATCCATTGCCTGTTTTGACAGATCAGAACTTCCAGACTTAATTAACTCTATGATCGTTGGGTAAAAAGCCTCGTGGTATTCAGGATGTTTTTGAATGGTTTTGATGGCCCAGGAAGCATAAGAGGGATTTTCGCTTGCAAACATTTTGGTCAGGAATTCTTCATTTAAGCGTTGCTCCAGAATCTTATCGATAGCATTTTTGGGTGGCCCCGTAAACCGTATGCCACAGGGTATAGCAGGTGTAAACGGCATCTTTTACCACCACTTCAGTTAGAGCAGGCTGGGTGGCAGCTGTGTATCCGTCCACTTCGTATGCCTTGTAAAGATCAATTGTGTCGGGGACAATAATTAAATCTTCCGGTTTTAAATCTTTCAGAACGGAAGTGGAATCATGGAGAATATATTCCAGCTTTTCATAGTCTTCCGGTTCAAATGGGGTGTGGTCCGATTTGGTGAGCGGTTCTTCTTCGGGGGTCTGCAAACCCAGATAATTGCCGGCTCCGTCCCAAAACAACCACAGCCGAATCATTTTACATTCGCCCGAAATGCACACATCTTTAAAAATATGACGGCCAAACCAGATGGGCAACCCGTTTTCATCCTGTAATTCAAACAGCTCCGGGCCGGAGAGCGAATCGGTTTTTTCTTCAAAATGATGGGTGACCAGTGTTCCCTCCATAGCCCAGAAACCTGTTTGGGGATGATCGGAAAATGTGTAGGAAAATCCGGCAAACAGAACCATACCAAATGTAATTAGATAGGGGAGAAGATATTTTTTTCTGTATAGAATCATATGATGTTTTTCGCTTCCAATATTGTTCTTTATTTCCGATTGACGATGTCAGGTTTTTCAAACGCTGACATGTCTTTGCCTAAAATAACCTGTCAACGTCCTAAGACTTGACAGCGTTAAACAATAGATTAATAAAAATTCATTGCCCTATTGGACCTAAAGTAGAACCCTCGTTGTAATTTTGCATGTTTTCCACATCGTATTTACCAACACCTTTTTCCATCAGGGCTTTTAGTTCATCCAAATGGTTTTGATAAACCCCACGTGGGTTGGTTCCATGTTTTGTTGCAACCGAGGCAGCCATTCCAACCACTTCGCCCATCATGCCCGTGGTACGCATCACCCGAACCGTTCCCAATGCCACATGCGTTACGCTGATGTTCCGTCCTGCCATAAACAGGTTGCCCACATTGCGCGAGTATAAACATCTGTAAGGTATAGGATAGGGATGGATTTTTTTGTGAACGGCGATGGATTTGAACTCCTTTTCCGGAAAATGTTCCGTGTTTTTCGGGTCGGGATAGTGCAAGTCGATGGTCCAGGTGGTGGGTGCCGATGCATCGGGATAAATCACGTAATCGGTAATGTCTTGTTCTTTCAGAATATGGTCGCCAAGCAAACGGCGCGACTCGCGTTTACCTGCAATATAAGCCACCCAATCCAGCTTTCGATTCGTGTAATCACTTTTTACCGAACTGAAATTTTTCAGGAACGACCAGTTGGAATAGACCACCAATAACCCATAATCCCGGATCCGCTCAAATTCCGTGATCTGGTCAAAGTTCATTCCGGTTTCCCACGTCCACTCTCCCATGGTTACTTGTTCGGTGTTCTTTTCATTAAATTCAACGCCATACTGAAAAACCGGGAAATCTACCGGTTTGCCGGCATCAACCGAGTACCACTGCACAGAAGCTCCCATCGTCATTTTATCGGCTTTTTCAGGTGCAGTAGGTTCGCCAAATTCGTCCATTCCTTCCCTTCCCATAGCATAGTCGGCCCCTGCCAAAACACCAATGGTGCCGTCGCCGGTGCAATCGGCAAACAAGGGTGCCGAAAAGGAAAGTTCTTTTGCATTTTCAATATGCCGGGCATGAACCTCGGTTATCCGGGAACCTTTTGTTTTCACGTCAAAGGCCCGGTAATTGGTGAACAATGAAATGTTTTCTTCTGCCAATACCATTTCCATCTTCTTTTCATCCTCGTAATACTCGGCAGGTTGTGCATTCCCTCCGCGCGAAGGGCCAATTTCTTTCACCACATCACCCAACGCTGGAAAAGGATCTACTTTAATCCTGCCGCCAAGGTGAACACGCACTTCAGAGCTATTATTTCCGCCAAGGATTGGACGGTCCTGAATCAGTGCCACATTTAACCCTAAACGGGCGGCTGCTATAGCTGCTGAAGTTCCGGCAATTCCGCCACCGACGATTACAAAATCGAATTCACCTGCTTTTTCCGGTTTCGAGGGGATATCCAATTGTTTTTTCCTGAATTTCGCCAAAGCTGCTAATTCGTTGGGTGGCGGAGTATTTCCTTTGGTGAAATAAATGGCATCCACCCGTCCGTTAAATCCGGTAAGGTCGTGTAGGCCAATTTTCACTTTTGAATCGGAAACGCTTACTTTCCCTGCATTTTGCCACAGCCACTCTGAACCGGATGTGCCGAGTACCCGTCCGGTTTTTTCGCCGTTTACCAAAATCTGAAATTTCCCGGGTCCTTCACCTTCGTACCAGGGGGATGTCCAGTTGAACGTACGGACAAAAACAGTGTATTCCCCCGTTGACGGGAACTCAACGGTTGTTTCCGCATCGGCCACCGGAACTCCCATTCCATGCGCCATCAAATAAGGTGACCCCATTAAGTCCATAAACTGCTGATCGACCACCCAACCGCCTTTGGTTTCGAAGCTTTCGGTTTCGAGAAAGACATCGTTTGCAGAAGTTAAAAAGAACCCTGAGATTAATAAAACTGTAAATACTAAATTTTTCATGATTATAATTTTATAGATTATTTTATTTTTTTTAATAACGGAATTTGAACATTAAAAGAATGCCTCATATTAGCATTAACCGCACAAAGTAATGCAACCATTTTCAAAGTATAGTTGGGGGCGTTCCAATGCGATTATTCTTTCAACTTTAAAATACGTTATATTCCAGTTTATAACCTGATTGCAAAAGATTATGTTGTTTTATTCATACCAGTTTCTACCAACTCCTTTTTCCATTAATGATTTTAATTCATTCAAGTGGTTTTGGTAAACACCTCTTGGATTCGTGTCATACTTATTAGCCAATGATGCTGCCATCCCAACAACTTCTCCCATCATTCCGGTTGTCCTTTGAACGCGAACAGTTCCTAATGCGATATGAGTAACGCTTATGTTTCTTCCAGCCATAAAAAGATTTTCAATGTTTCGTGAATAGAGGGTTCTGTATGGAACGGAATATGGTTTGATGCTTGTTGAAGGTGCTGTTGATAGGAAAGGCTCTTCATTAAAACCTTCCAGTGCAATCGGATAGTGCAGATCAATGGGCCAGGTTGTTGTAAAACTGGCATCGGGGTATGCTATCTGATCAAGTATATCTTGTTCTCTTAATATTATATCTCCCATAAGTCTGCGTGATTCACGTTTCCCACCGATATATGCAACCCATTCTAATTGATAATTCTGATACTTTTCTTTCTCTTTACTTGAATTTTTTAAAAATGACCAATTACCATAAGCCGCACGTAAGCCATAGTCTCTAATATACTCAATGTCATTTACCTGATCCCAATAAAATCCTGTTTCCCAGTTCCAGTCGCCACGAGTAAGGTGTTGTGCGGTTTCTTCATTAAACTGCACAGCCCACGGACATTTCGGAAAAGGACTGATCTTGTCAAGCTTTTTTGTGTACCATTGCACGGAAGTTCCCATTACTAAGTCATCTGGATTTTCGGGTGCACTGGGTTCTGTTGTTTGTGTCCTGCTCTCCCTTCCCATTCTGAAATCGGCGCCGGCCAGAAACCCTAGATTCCCATCGCCTGTGCAATCGGCAAAAAGTTGTCCTTTAAATTTCATTTCCTTCCCAGTAACAATATTTTTCCCTGTAACAGAAATGATTCTGTCCCCTGATTTTTCGGCATCAAAAATATGAGTATTTAGGAACAACTCAATATTTTCTTCTGCTTCAACCATTCTCTGTTTCTTATCATCACCATAATTGCTCAGAGGGCCGGCATTATGAATTTTCTTTTCCGGATTGCTTTCAATAACCTCTAAGATTTTCTTGCTCCTTTTAGCATCCGGATCGCGTTTTGCTTCCCAAAGTGTCCAGTGGCCAATAGATCCGATTTCATCCACCAATTTTCCCAAGTTTGGGTAAGGTTCCTGAAAAATTAACCCTGACAAACCAACCCTTACCTCGGAACTGTTATTTCCTCCGAGAACCGGCCTGTTTTGAATTAGCGCTACCTTACATCCAAGTCTTGCTGCACTAATTGCACTAGTAATTCCTGCCATACCGCCGCCTACAACCACCAAATCAAAATCACCTGCGTCTTCAGGTTTCCCGGACAGTCCCAGTTGGTTTCGACGAAATTGAGCTAAAGCCTCATGTTCGTTTGGAGGGTTGAACTTTAAATCTTTACTTATAATTATTGCATCACATCGTCCTTCAAAACCGGTCAAATCCCTCAGCGCAATTTCAACTTTCCCGTTATTCAAATGAGTAGTGCCGCCATCCTGCCAGTGCCATTCTGCACCTTCAGTCCCAAAAATTGTCTTTAAAGGGTTCTTATCAATTAACAGCTGAAATTTGCCAGGACTTCCCGGAACGCCCCACGGTGCTACCCAATCACGGGTTCTCACCCACACACGATACTCTCCTTTTTCAGGAACCTCGATTAGGGTTGTTGCATTTACAACAGGTACTCCAAGACCATGTGCCAACAAATAGGGCGATCCCATTTGATCCATGCTTTGCTGATCTATAACCCAGCCTCCTCTATCTCCAAAACTTTCGGCTTCAACAAAAATAAGCTGGGCAGACAGAGAGATTGATCCCCAGACAATTAGTAATATTGTTGTTAGTACTTTGTTTTTCATAGCATTCATTTTCTTATCTTTTATATTTTTATAATTGTAGTTAAATACTTTCTTATCTATTGTTTTTGAATGAGCCATATTAATGTTTTTTAAGAATTTACTTTTTAATATTTTCTTTCCACTTCTTATTCAACTGTTACTGAAAATCTGAAATTTCGAATTTCTGGTAAGTATCTGTAATTAATATTAATTGCTTATTATTGAAATCTGCTAGCAAAGTTGATATTAATGGCAAAAACGTCAATCCTATATTTCTTTCATTGGTTACCCGGTTCAGAAAAATACTTTTACTATAATCGTCAAGTTCTGGGAAAAGAGCAAGAAATTGTTTGTTCTTTTCGATGTTACTATAAGGCAGAGGAGTCTTGACAATTACATACGCCTTAATTAGTGGCGCACTTTGCCTTATTACCTCAAAAAGTATATCAGAATGGGTTTTATAATCCATTTCTGATAGTTTTCTCAAAGCAAACAATTGTGTTTCATAATTATCTGATTTCAACAAATGACGGGCAATTTGTTCGGAATAAATATCTTGTGTAAAAGAAGCCAACCTATTTTTAATTGCCCCATTCACAAAATGCCAAAGTGTAAATGAGGAATACACTGCTCCTTCCACAACCGAGTTTTTTATTGTTTTGGGGGTTGCTCCGGTAACTGCATCAACCACATTTGATTTCACTTTTACATATTTATCGACTAAATCTTTTTGGTTAAGAATTCGGAGCGAGCTGTTTCTGTTTTTAAGGATCTTATCTAATTTCAAATAATCTGCCGTATCTAATTTCAAATGATCAAATTTGGTAAGCGGTTTTCCATGGATTGTATCGAATCGGAGATAGTTTCCGGCTAAATCCCAGTAGATTTTTAAAACGACATTTGCACAGAGTGTGTCGGTGCACACCGGCATGTCAATCTCGCTTTTATACTGATATGGAATTTGATAGGAATTTGTGCAAATATTTATAGAGTTTTCAATGGGAAACTCTTCGGTAACATAGAAGAAAGCAAATTTGCAGGAATCTCCACTGTCCTGTGAAAAAGTTGTCAGAGGAACTAATACCACTGAAAAAACCATTATGCACAACTCCTGCAATCGCATTCTATCTATTTTTGCTTTTCAATCAATTCAAGGTATTCATCAAGGTACGTAGTGTAAACATCTCGCGGATTTGCATTGTGTTTTTTGCAAATCGAAGCAGCCAGTCCAACCGCTGCGCCCATTTGTCCGGTTGTGCGCATAACCCGCGGACCGCCGAGCCCAATATGCGAGCAGCTAAAATTACGCCCCGCCATAAAAAGGTTGCTGATGTTTTTTGAATACAGACTCCGGTATGGGATGCTGTATTGCCCGGTTTTATAAAACATGGCCTCCGAAATAAAATTTGGGTCGTCTTGATCGAGCAGGTTTATCTGGTAATGCACATCAACAGCTCGTTTCTCAAAAACCACGGCATCTTCAAATTGTGTGGTGTCGCGTGCATCATTAAAAGTAAAAATGTAATCGCCAACTAAACGGCGCGATTCACGTTTCCCCAAAAGATATGAAACCCATTTCAACTGCAAGCTATCGGCTTTTTGTTGCT
This sequence comes from Mariniphaga sp., assembly GCA_040772505.1. GTDB lineage: Bacteria > Bacteroidota > Bacteroidia > Bacteroidales > Prolixibacteraceae > Mariniphaga. The sequence goes on from JAXGYA010000001.1 coordinate 261,202, forward strand.
GTAATTTGTTGTCGATTTTACTAATACTTGCTTGGTCGGAGTTCAGATTTTGGGTAGTTTGGTTTTTATAGTTGTAAAACGAACCATAAATTGCACGGAACATGTGGTCGCGAATTGTTTCGGCATCGTCAATCTGGCTTAAATCATTGTTTGAATATTCCCATTGCCATTCCCCATTTTTTTCGGCGTAACTCCCTGCAACATCCATTGCCCATGGAACTTCGGGGAAAGTAACAGGCTTGCCTGCATTTTCCGACCCCCACAAAACGGAAGACCCCATTACAAAATTATCGGGAATTTCAGGACTCCACAGTAACCCGTGTGCATCCCAGCTCTCATCATATTTTGAGGCGGCTTCCCTTCCATAGTTATAGTCTGCACCTGCCCAGTATCCAATCCATCCATCGCCTGTGCAATCAACAAATAAAGGGGCTTCAAAGCGTATTTGCTCGCCACTTGAGGTGTTTCGTGCATCCACAGAAGTAATTTTATTATTGTCGGATGCAGCAGCATAAGCCCTAAAATTCAGGAAGAGGTCGATATTTTCATACTTTTCAACATTTGCCATTCGTCTTTGATCCTCTTTCAAAGCTTCTGCCGAGCCATTTGGATAATGTTCGGTGTCAATCATCTTTAAAATTCGTTCAAACTTTCCGTAAATACCAAGCGTGTGAACACGGATTTCGCCACTGGCATTTCCGCCCAAAACTGGCCGGTCATGCACAAGGGCAACTTTCATTCCCTGCTCGGCGGCGGCCATGGAAGCGGCCGTTCCAGCAATTCCGCCGCCCACAACAACCAAATCGTATTTCTCTATTTTTTTGGGAATTTCTGAGGCACCAGAATGCGCCAAACGCCATTTTTTTAAGGCTTCCATTTCTGTGGGCAGTTTTTCATTTTCCAAGGTTGTCAGATAAATGGCATCGCACCTGCCTTCAAAACCGGTTAAATCGTGAAGGGTAATTTTCCTTTCGCCTTTTTTCAGGTTGACGTTTCCGGCATATTCCCAATTCCAACCAGAATTTTTACCAAGTTCATTATCCAACCTTTTTCCGTCAACCGAAACTTGAAATCTTCCCGGTGCTTCCCAGTTTCCCGGTGCCCAGTTTTTGGTACGGACCCAAACATGGTACGAGCCGGTATTTTCAACATTAATTTTGGTTGTGGCATCGTTTACCGGTTTTCCCAATCCGTGCGCCAGTAGATAAGGTGAACCCATCTGTTCCACAAATTGCGGATCGACCACCCAACCGCCTATATCATTAAAACTTTCGGCTTCGATAAAAATGGACTGGGCAGAAATGGATGTTGAACCCAAAAACATCAGCAAAACAACCGTTACAATTTTATTTTTCATTAGATTCATATTTTTTTTGAATTATTCTTCTATAAACCTAACTTTTTTCTCCATAAATCAAGTACTTCCTCGTTGGACGGATTCTCTGACAATTCGTTGTCTTTGTACCACTTTTTCAAACCTGCTCTTTTTCCTGCAATCATATCTTCGAGATCATAATGATCCGGATCTTCAAAGTGATCGTTTGTTTCCGCCTGCCACTTTTCAAGGATTATTTTAAACTTATTAATAAGCTCAGGATTGGAATCAGCGAGGTTATACAGTTGAGACGAATCTTCCTTTACATTGTACAATTCATATTCAGGTTTTGTTTTAGCCATAAAATACGCTTGTTCTTCAGTCAACTGATCTTTCTCTTGCAGCACTTCCAGCAAAGTATAAACCGGATACGATCTTTTCTTGTAAGATGATAATTGCATCCAGGGTTTTTCCGGCATATAGTTTTTAATAAAGAGGTAGTCTTCTGTCCTTATGCCCCGCATTTTGTCAATGGCATCACCCATCCGGGAACGGCTTGCAAAAATATGGTTTCGATTAATTTCTGAAAGAATATCTACTCCGTGCATGTTATCGGGAACCTGTAACCCGGCCAGTTTAAGCATTGTTGGGGCAAGGTCGATCAGACTTACAAGTTCTTTGACTATCCTTTGCTCCGTATTTTTATTAAATCGGACGATTATAAGCGGGACCTTTAATCCTTCATCATATAGAAACTGCTTTCCCCTGACATGCGGCCGTCCATGATCGCCAAAGAAAACGACGACAGTATTCTCCAGTAAATTATTGGAATCCAACCAATCCATCTGTTCTCCAACCCAGTCATCAAGATGTTGCACGTCTTCCAGATAATCCGCCCAGTCTCTCCGGGTAATTTCATGATTGGGATAATAGGAAGGAAGATCTATTTTCTCGGGATCTATGGGTCTTAATGTATCGCGCGTAAAAGGGCGGTGGGTATGTTTCGTTTGCAGTACCAGAAAAAAGGGTTGTTGTTTCTTTCTTTCATCCCATTCCCTGTCTTTTATGGCCTCACCTTCATATTTAAAATTAAAATGGGTTTTCCCGTTGTAGTCCACATAATAACCCGCTTCATAAAAAAGGTCGGGTAATGTTTTAACGCCTTCCGGAAGTGTAAACTTATTTTTCTCCATCGTATCATGGTGATCTGCTCCAATGGAAGTCTGGTACATACCTGTAATAAAACCCGACCGTGAAGGCGAACATACCGGAGCTGAAGCAAAGGCATTCTCAAACCGAACGCCTTGGTTGGCAAGTCTGTCTATATTTGGAGTTTTCACTAGAGAATGGCCGTAACACCCGAGGTCGGGAGAAAGGTCTTCTGCAATTAACCAGACAACGTTGGGGTGTTCCAAAACATCTTTACATGAAATAAATAAAGCTGTAAGTAAAAAACATATGGCAACATAATACTTCATTTTTATAAAATTTAATCTGGTTTGCTAAAACTAATATACAGAAGAGGATAACAAGAGCTGCCCGATTATTAAGCAGCCCTTGTACATTAACTAAATTATATTATACTAATATCCTGGATTTTGGTCCATGTTTGGGTTGATAAGAATTTCACTGGCGGGAATAGGCCACAAATATTGTTTGGAAGCATCAAACTTACGCTGTGAAAGTCTTCTACACAAACCAGCATCATAAATACTCGAAAAATCGGGATTGCCATTTTCATCTATTTCGGGCGTTGATCCGAAAAACCAGAGACCCGGTTCTATCAACCTCTCATTTATTACATCGGTATCAAGCATTCCATAATTATCTCTATTTAAAACCGTTTCAGCAACTTTCCAACGAATAATGTCCATATAGCGAAGTCCTTCCCAAGCAAATTCCATACGACGCTCAACTCTTAAAATGGTTCTCAGTTCTGATTGTGAAATAGTTGAAACTGCCGGATAAGCAGAAGTATCCTCGAAGTTGACTTTGTAAGCACGAGCGCGGACCATGTTAATAGCATCGAGTACAGATTGATCTATTTCATTCATTTCGATCTTAGCTTCAGCGTATATTAATAAAACATCAGCATAACGCATAATCATAATGTCATTATCTGCTTGAAAATTATCCAACCAACTTTCATCGATTTGTTTTTTCCTCAATATGCCGTTAAATACTGCCCATTGGGCATTAGTTCGTGTATCATTATTTGTTATTTTTTTTCCAGATTTATAATCCATAACTTTTAATGAATCGGGATGTGGTTGATACACAATTCCTAAAAATGGAGTCCCAAATTCTATTAATGTAGCAGAACAACGTGGATCTCTGTTTTTGAATGGCTCACGTGGATTGAATAGTGGTGATTCATCAATAGGCAGTCCGTCTGAACAAAGAAATGAGCAAAATAAATCCCATGACGGTGAAGTTTCAGATCCACCCCAACCTCCGTGATTACGAGGTAAATAACCTCGATTACCGAAAACAACATTCAATGTTCTTGAACGTGGTATACCGAAAATCAACTCTTTAGGATTTTTAGTTTTTGATAGAAAAAGTGTTTCAAAATCAGGGAATAGTTCGTAGTTTTCTAAATCCATACAAGCTTTGGCAGCATCTCGTGCTGTTGACCAATCTCCCATATATAAAGCAATGCGCGCCTTCATCGCTAAGGCTGCGCCTTTTGTAGCCAACTGGTTCTCAGAACTACTATAACTTAAAGGTAATTTGGATACTGCTTCATCAAAATCCTTATAAATAGCTTCCAATACAATTGTTTTGTCAGTTCTTGACAAAGTGAATGATTCATCCAAGTCAAGAATACCGGTAAAAAAGACCACATCTCCAAAATGTGAGATGAGCTTGGAATATTGTGAGGCTCTCACAAATAGAGCATTGCCAGCAAATTTATTGAAAGTGACTTCAGGGATTGATTCTTTTGCTCTTTCAATACTTGATAAAATTGTATTTGCCCTAACTATTGCTTTATAGCTGTTTGACCATACAGTATTTGCAGTTCCCCATTCACTATTGATAGTTGCTGAAGTTATTGGATAGGTATTTGTTCTTACTGTATTATCGTCCGTCCATTCTTCAGCGTCTAATGGCCAAAAGGCTAACTTAAAAAGATCATTAACAGACATTGCTATTTCATCAGCATCCGAATACCAGTTTTCGCTTGAAGCTTCTGAGAGCGGGTTCATATCAAGATCAATACAGGCCGTAATCAAAAACAGGCCTGCAAGCATTATAATCACTTTATTTTTCATAATATATTCATTTAAAATTTCACTGAAACACCTAAAATTAAAGAAGTGGTAATTGGGTAGCCGGAGGAGGCAACTTCAGGATCCCAACCTTTTGGGTAATTGTCAATTGTAAATACATCGGACATGCTACCGTATATTCTTATATTTTGAGCACTAATCGTTTTAGCGATTTTCTGTGGCAAACTGTAACCGAAGGTTATATTTTTAAGCCGGAAATAGGCTCCGTTAATAAGCCAAAAATCTGACATGGAATAATTATATCCCCTTTGGGTTTCGGTTCTTCTTGGATATTTTACATTTAAATTTTCTTCCGGCGTATTATATACGCTCCCACTAAAAGGGCACTCTAAAACAAAAAACGTTCTTTTAAATCATTGTACATCTTATAGTTAAGCACCCTTCTGTAGGTGACGATTTGAATTGAGAACTTGTTTTAACTTTGACTAAAAGTATAAAACAATGAATCAAGGGAGATATATTTTCGCTCAGCTTACAGATTTTTTACCAAGACGCGTCTTTGACACTATTGTAGCTAAGTATGATGGGAATAAGAAAGTTAGAACACTTACATGTTGGAATCAGATGCTCTGTATGATTTTCGGTCAGCTCACTGCGCGTGACAGCATGCGTGACTTAATGCTTAGTTTAGAAGCTCATAGCAAAAAGTATTACCATCTTGGTTTGGGTAAAAGCGTGACTCGCACCAACCTTGGTAAGGCTAATCGCAATAGGGATTACAGAATCTTTGAAGAGTTTGCGTATGTTCTTATCGATGAAGCTCGTCAGCATTTACAAAGATGACTTTGAGATCAAAGTAGATGGTGAAGTTTATGCTTTCGATTCGACTACTATTGACCTCTGTTTGAGTGTTTTTTGGTGGGCAGAGTTTCGTAAAAATAAGGGAGGCATTAAATTGCATACTCTTTATGATATCAAAACATCTATCCCTTCACTCGTGCTTATTACAAACGCAAAAACTCACGATGTGAACATGCTTGACGAGCTTATTTATGAAGCAGGGAGTTACTACATAATGGACAAAGGTTATATAGACTTTACTAGACTCTACAACCTGCACCGTAGCAAGGCTTACTTTGTCATGAGAGCAAAGAGTAATATGCAGTTTCATAGAATTTTACTCTAAAAAAGTGGATAGAAAAACAGGATTAATATATGATCAAATAGGAAAACTGGTAACAATTAATTCTTTAAAATCGTATCCGGAAAAAACTTCGTAGAATTAAATATTATGATGCAGAAACTGACAAGCTATTCATTTTCATTACCAATAACATAGAGCTTACAGCACTGGAAATAGTTTTGTTATACAAAAAACGTTGGCAGGTGGAGTTATTTTTTAAATGGATGAAGCAGCACTTAAAGATAAAATCCTTTTGGGGAACTACCATAAATGCTGTAAAGATCCAGCTTTATTGTGCAATAATAACATACTGCTTAGTGAGCATAGTTGGTAACAAACTGAAAGTAGACCGTTCAATATACGAAATATTACAAATTCTAAGCTTCTCTCTACTCGACAAAACTCCTGTAAACGAGATACTTAATAAAAACGATTACAAAAATGTCAAAGAGCTCAATGATAAACAACTAAGAATCAAGTGGATCTAAGTGCCCACGTATGATACGCTCCAATAGTTTCCATCCAGAACTTTTGGAATGCCTCCCCAGTGAGACGGCTCTACCATGGGGCCGGAAAGTCTGGAATTTTGTTTTCCAACACCTTGAATTACCATTGAAAAATCGAAGCCTTTATAATCTAATCTAATCGTGCCGCCATACATATAACGTGGTAAAGAACCACCCAGTAAAACACGATCATATTCGGGACTTATTTTACCATCTGGTACACCTTCAGGTCCACTAACATCAACATATTTCACATCACCCGGCCTCACGTTAGCGTTTAATGTTGGATAACTGGCAACCTCTTCTGTAGTTTGAAATAAACCATCAGAAAGATATCCATACCATTCATTAAACTCACTACCTTTCATTTTCACTTGATCACCCAAGAACTGAGTGCCTCCCAAATCTCCCATTATAGATTTAAAATCTGAGATGTTAAATGAAGCACTATAATTCAATTCTCCGACTCTATTATTATAGGATAACTCCATTTCCCATCCTTCGGTATTCATTTTTCCAGTATTCTGCTCTGGATTATCAAAACCTATATAATTAGGGATTTCGAGTGCTAACAACATATCTTTAGTTGTTTTTTTGTAATAATCGCCACTCAACCTTAGTGCATTGTTTAGAAAATGAGCATCGATACCTATATCAAAAGATTCTGTCGTTTCCCAGGAAATATCTTGGATAGCATATTGCCACTGGGCTGCACTTTGATCAGATACCACTTGTGATCCTTGATGAAACAATACGTTTGAAAAACCAATAGTTGCCTGATATGGATAATTACCTATTCGTTCATTTCCTAATGATCCCCATGAGCCTCTCAACTTTAGATAAGAAAGCCATGACGTGTTTCCCATAAACGATTCTTCTGAAATAACCCATCCCGCAGAAAATGAAGGGAAAGTACCCCATCGATAATCTTTGTGAAACCTGGATGAAGCATCAGATCGTATATTTGCTTGCAGAAAATATTTGTTTTGATAGTTATACATAATCCGACCAAACCATGATTGATAACCATTCTCCCAAGCATTTCCACTGTTTCCCCGATAGGTAAGCGGTCCAAGATTCAGGTAAGGAAATGAAGACAGTTGATATTGTTCTCTCGAAGCTCCCAAATTTTCATAAAATGCATAATAACTTTCATAACCACCTAAGATGTTGAATGTGTGTTCTTTTAACGACTTAGAATAATTTGCTAAAAGTTGCGAGGTTATTTGGTAATCATCATTTCGAGTTTCGAATAAATCCGTGGTTTTGGCCCATTCGATTTCTCCCAAGTAACGGGTAGGATCGTCCCATGCGTAGAACGGAATTTTTTTCTGGAAATTTTTTACTTTATTAAAATTAATACTTGGTGAGACAACTGCAGATAATTTAAAGCTTTCAAAAGGTGTGAAATCAATTGATAATTTACCACCAGCTGAATTTCGATTATTATCTCTAAATCCCCCATGATGTAATTGAGCATAAATATTGTTCCCATCCTTTCCTGCACCTATACGACCATCCGACCACTCAGCTGCATAGATTGGGGCTGAAATCAACATGAAATACATTGGGTCCCTACTTGGTTGTTTGTTCTCTGAATGAATTAAATGCAAATCGATACTTGCTCCTAAAAAATTATTTATAGTGATATCATTATTCATTCTGGCAGTGATGCGTTCGTAGGAATTATGATCGTAAAGAGCATTAGTTTTATCATAGCCCAGATTAAACTTGGTACGAACAATATTCGTTCCTCCTGAAATGCTCAAATTATGACTTTGCCGCGGCGCGTAATCATTTATTATTAAGTCGATAAAGTCCGTAATTGGATACAAATCTGGATTTTCAGCATTCAGCTTATAGTAGTTATCCACTACATCTTTTGAGAATATAGGATATTCACTATCTTTATTTTGATTATCATTCCAAATACGTTCGTTGTAAATTTGCATATAGCGAACTGCATCAACATTTTCAGGAAGTCTTGTAGGCCTTTCAATACCAAATTCTGAATTGAAACTTAGTGAAAGTTCTCCTGTTTTTGCCTTTTTTGTTGTGATTAGGATTACACCTGCCGCAGCTCTTGATCCATATATCGCAGAGGAGGCAGCATCTTTTAGAACAGAAATGTCTTGAACATCGTTTGGATTAACATCATTAATACTTGAAGTAGGAACTCCATCAACAATTATTAAAGGTTCACTATTACCAATTGTGGTAATTCCTCGTATGCGAATAGTAGCTGTAGAGCCCGGTGCGTTATTGTTTCTGGTAACCATCACACCAGCCATTGCACCCTGAAGTGCCTGAGATATCTGTGTTGTTCTTCGTTCTGTAACGGCATCGCCTTGGACTGTTGCTACGGCTCCTGTTAAGTCGCTTTTTTTAACTGTTCCATACCCAATTGCCACTACTTCTTCAATTCCAATCACATCCTCTTCCATCCTCACATTAATACTTGTCTGGCTTCCAACAACCACCTCATGGCTCCTCATCCCAACAAACGAAAACACCAAAGTTGCATCTTCGGGCAAAGAAGAGAATGAATACTCCCCGTCAGTATTAGTAACCGTACCCTGGGTAGTGCCTTTTACCACTACCGTTACTCCGGGTAGTGGCTGTCCGCTGCTATCCGTTACTTTCCCGGATACTGTTCGCTGCTGCTGTTGCAGTTCAGAGGTTTCAAGCACAGGTTCGCTTTTGGCATAAAGCACAACTTGCCGGTCAATTATCCGGTAGGCAGCGCCTGTGTTTTTAAAGAGCTTGTTAAGCGCTTTGTCAATGGTCTGCTCCCTGAAGTTTACACTCACTTTCCTGTCCACATCCACCATTTTGCTGTTGTAGAGAAACCGGAATTCCGAAATGTTTTCAATTTCCAGCAAAACTTCCCGCACAGATGAGTTTTCCATTTTTAGATTCAGCTTGGTTGCCTGAGCGTATCCGCTGAGAGCGTAGCTCTGGGCAAACGCGAGGATTAAAGCATAGAGTGTTAACCTCATTTTACGAAACGTTTTAGCGCCCCATAGTTTTTGTAACCGGGGCCAGTTAAACCATAAATTTACCATAAATTTACATGTTTTAAAATTAATAATTTGATTTTTAACACGCCTTTATCTTTCAGTCAGGAAAGAGAAAGGCAAAAAGCACTTAAGGGATGCAGTCATGCATCCCTTTTTTGGTTCATTCTATTTTTATAATTTCTATCTCCATTTTACTAAAAGTATTATCGGTTTTCATTTGTCTGCGTTTGATTGTGTATTCAATAGGTGCCGAAATCTTCAGTAATTCAAGGGTTTGCTCCAACGTTTCATCTTCTATGGTAGCCGTATATGCCCAATCCTCTAATTCAGTGCCTACCAGTTGAATGTCCACATTAAACCACCTGTTAAGACGGAGAACAACTTCGGGCATTGGATCATCCCGGAAAAGCAGAATTCCGTTTTTCAAGGCTAAATATTTTGCAGTTTCCACTTTTTTTACAGAAAGTTTATTATCCACATCTTTACATAATGCCTTTTGGCCGGGAGCTAACTGCCTGATAACCCTTTTGGTTGTGAAGTAATCTCCCTGATACAAATTCACTTCACCTTCTACCAGCACCACTTCTGTTAACTCTTCATGCGGATATCTGGTGACAATAAATTCTGTGCCGGTGGCTTCAATATTGATTTTTTCTGTGTTTACGACAAAAGGAACTTCCCCATTTTGAGCCACTTCAAAATAGGCTTCTCCGGTTAGTTTTACTTCGCGTAAGCTGTCATTGAATTCCAACGGATAGCTGAGTTGTGTTTTGGAATTGAGAAAAACTTTGGTGCTGTCGGGCAGGTAAAATTCAGAGCGCATTCCGGGCGGAATATTTAATGTGTGCCAGGCAACAGGGGGCTTTCTTTTTTGCTGAGGTTTTTCCAATGCAAACCAGAGGGTGGCAAACAGAAGTGGCAGAATAAGAATGGCTGCCGCCTTTTGGAAAATACCGAAAAAGGTTAATCTTTTTTGCTTTTCAATCTTTAAATTGACTTTTTTTATCGCCTCCTCCGGCTTATATTTTCTCATCAGTCGAAGCTGTTCAATTCCCTCCCATGCCCTGAGAGAATCGGCAAAAGCCTGCCGATTCTCATCAGAAGCAGAAATCCACTGTTCTACCTTTTCTCTCTCTTCCGGGCTTAACGTGCCTTCGAACCAGGAAAGAATCAATTCTTCTATATTGTTATTGTTCATTTATTGCTTTTTCTTCTGCGCTCTTTTTGCGCTTTGTATTGGTTAGACGAACGGGAAGGGTAATACACATATTGAATGGAAGAGAAAAGTCGATTTTTTTTAAAAAAATAATGCTTTCAATCCCCCGGGCCCCTTTGATATTCAAATTACGAATTACAACATGGGCTTTTGAAATCAAAGGGGGACAAGGAGCGCTGATGTTTTGCAGGTGGTTGTTCGGAGCGAGTCCCCCTTTAATCTCATATTTTGCCATGGAAGTAAATTGCCGCCAATTAAAGGGGGAATTAAAGGGGGATTCTGACTTCCAATTTTTTCATTGTCAAACAAAGTTTTTAATTTTATCCGAAAAACTTTCAATGTCTGCTCAATACAATAAAAACCTGAAACCACTGGCCCGTAATCTTCGAAAGTTCGGAACCAAAGGAGAGGCACTATTATGGCGTGATGTTCTTAAAGCCAAACAGCACTGGCCTTATCAGTTTAACCGGCAATTTATTATTGGTGATTATATCGTAGATTTTATTTGCCGAAAATTGAAGCTCATCATTGAAATTGATGGTTCTTCTCATATTGCAAAAAGTGAGGAAGATTTTAAACGGCAAAATTTTTTGGAGTCACTTGGATTTACCGTTTTACGATTTGCGGAAAGTTTGGTTGTTTACCGGATTGATGACGTAGTTGCAGAAATTGATTATGCCATAAAATGTCTAAAACAGAGGATTGAGGATGAGAAAGAAAGGGAATCAGGTTAAATTTAGTGCTTTCAATCCCCCTGAATCCCCCTTTGAATACAACATTGTACTATCGGATTTTATTCATGTTCAAAGGGGGACGAGGCCCTGATGAAACGCAAGTTGGTTGTTCGGAGCGCGTCCCCCTTTAATCTCATATTTTGCCATGGAAGTAAATTGCCGCCAATTAAAGGGGGAATTAAAGGGGGATTCCGAACTTCAAATTCCTTCATAACAAATAGAATTTTAAATTTTTTCCTTGCCATCAATCCCCCTGGCCCCCTTTGATATTGAGCTATGAATTCCAATACGTGCATTGTAATCAAAGGGGGAGGTATAAAGGGGGATTTGGATTTACTTATCCAAGCAAGTACATCAGCAAAAACAGCGGTAAATAATCTTTTAAATCGGTACGGAGTTGTTTCAGGGCGTTGCTCACCTGAAGTTCAACAGTTCGTTTGGACAGGCCCAGTTTGTCGGCAATTTCCTGGTTTTTCATGCCTTCAAACCGGCTCATTTCAAAGATTTCGCGGGTGCGTGGCTGTAGCTTCTCTAAACTTTTTTGAACAATTGCCTGAAGTTCCGATTCTGCAAACCACAGTGTTGCCAGATTTTCAGGTAACTCTTTCTTAATTGCAAGGTTTTCAAGCTTTCTGAATTTTCGTTCCTCATGTCTCAGATGGTCCAGAGAGCGATTTTTAACTGAAGTAAACAGATAATTTTTTAATGACGATTCAATCCGGATTTGATGGTGTTTAATCCATAAAGTAACAAATAGGTCTTGAACAATATCTTCCGCTACTTGCCGGCTATTGGTAATTCTCTCACAATAAGCGCACAAGCCAGAATAGTAGAAGTGAAAAACAAAATCAAAAATGACTTTATTCCGGTTTAACAGTCCATTTATAAGGTATTGCTCATTCACAAGTACTAAGTTTACTTTCAGCCCAAAAGTAATGAAACCGGTTTAGAAAAACAAACATCATCTATTGCCGAAAAACATTGACATTTATTTCAGTCCGCTTCTTTCCAGCAATGCATCAATAGAGGGTTCGTGCCCGCGAAACCGTTTGTATAATATCATGGGATGCTCCGTTCCTCCTTTTTCAAGAATATTTTCACGGAAAGAAGCTGCCACATCTTTGGTGAACAATCCCTTTTCCCTGAAGAGGCTGAACGCATCGGCATCAAGAACTTCTGCCCATTTGTAGCTGTAGTATCCTGCACCATAGCCACCTGCAAACAGATGCCCGAACTGGGTGCTCATGCATGCTCCTTCGACTATCGGAAATATCTGTGTTTTCTTCCATGCCTCTTCTTCAAATTCTTTTACATCGCCTTTAAATGGCTGTTCCAGCGTGTGCCATGCCATATCCAGAAATCCAAAGCTCAGCTGACGAACCGTGAGATAGCCTGCAAGAAAATTCTCAGAATCTTTAATTTTTTTCACCAACTCGGCGGGGATAGGTTCACCGGTTTTGTAATGGGTTGCAAACAGATCCAGAAAATCTTTTTCTACTGCCCAGTTTTCCATAATCTGAGAAGGAAGTTCAACAAAATCCCGATAAACATTGGTTCCCGACAGGCTCGAATAGGTGGAATTTGCAAAAATTCCATGCAGTGCATGTCCAAATTCGTGCATAAATGTTTCCACTTCATAAAAGGTGAGCAGCGCCGGTTTTGTTTCCGTTGCCCGGGTAAAGTTCATCACAATGGTAACGTGCGGGCGCGAGTCGCTGCCATTTTCTTTCCACTGGTTTTTGTATTCTCCCATCCATGCGCCTTCTTTTTTTCCGGGGCGAGGATGAAAATCAGTATATAAAACAGCTAAGAATGAACCGTCTGCATCATAGACTTCGTATGGAGTTACCTCCTTGTGATATACCGGAATTTCATAATTGGGTTTAAAGGTTATTCCAAATAAACGGGTTGCCAATCCAAAAACACCATCAATAACTTTACTTAGTTCAAAGTATGGTTTCAGCATCTCGTCATTCAAATCAAACTTCTCTTCTTTAAGTTTTTCAGCATAATAGCTCCAGTCCCAGGGCATAATTTCCCCGGAAAATCCTGTTTTTTTTGCGTAAGCTGCAATTTCCTGCTTCTCTTTTAACGCTGCCGGATAGGAAGCTGTGTATAAATCTTCCAGCAGCCTGTAAACATCCTGCCGGTTTGTTGCCATACGCTGTTCAAGAACATAATCGGCATAGCTGCTGTATCCAAGCAGGTTAGCCAGCTCCATTCTCAGATTTACTATTTTGCGGATATTTTCCTGATTATCAAACGCGCCACCCTTAAATGATTTTGACATGTATGTCATATAAAGCTCCCTGCGCAAATCCCGGTTATCGGCAAATTTCATAAAAGGGAGATAAGAGGGCATGGTAATGTCGAAAGTCCAGCCTTCCCTCTCCTTACTTTTGGCTAAGGCGGCAGCCGCTTCCAGTGCACTTTCGGGGAGCCCCGAAAGTCTGCTTTTATCGCTTATGTGCATTTCGTAGCTGTTTGTCTCTTTCAGCACATTTTCACCAAACTGCAAAGCCAGTTTCGACAATTCCGTTTTCAGTTCCCTGAATTTTTCCTTACCGGTTTCCGACAGGTTTGCACCCTGACGCACAAAATCAAGGTAGGTGTTTTTCAGTAGAGTTTGCTGCTCTGCGCTCAGACTGAGTTTTTCCCTCTGTTCATAAACAGCCTTTACGCGTTGAAAAAGAACAGGATTCAGCGTAATATCATTCTGATATTTAACCATCCGGGGAGTTGCCTCCTGTGCTATCTGTTGCAGTTCATCACTGGTTTCGGCACCAATCAAACCAAACAGAATACTTTGGATTTGTGAAAGCATTTTTCCTGAACGCTCAAGTGCTTCAATGGTGTTTTCAAAAGTTGGTTTTTCCTTACTTTCTGTAATTGAAGCGATCTCCTGCTCTCCTGTATTTATCGCCTCCTTCAAAGCCGGCAAAAAATGTTCATTTTTGATTTCTGAAAAGGGCGCTGTAGTGTGCGGAGTTTTAAATTCTACTAAAAGCGGATTTACCTGTGCATTTACCATAATTGATATGATACTTAAAACGATTAATAATTTCAACTTATGATTAAAATTGTTCATACAGACTGAATCTCCAACGTTATTTCTCAAAAAACAAAAATAGAATCACTTTAGTTTTATCAACCATTTTTTACCCTGACACAAATCACAATGATAAAAAATGAGAGGCAGGGGATAAATTATGATTCCCGGTTTCCAAATGTGTTTTTGGCAAAAGAAAATTTTATTAATTGGGTTCTTTCCAATCGCCGCTTTCCCTGATTAGCTGCTCCATTTCCTCCACAGCATCTTCAAAAGGGATATGCTTTTTCACGGGTCTCAGTCCTTTGTAAAGTGTTACCTTGTTGTGGCTGACGCCCACAAAGCCGTAGTCGGCATCACCCATTTCGCCGGGACCGTTAACTATGCATCCCATGATGGCTATTTTTAAATGATTTAGATGCTTAAAGTGTTCTTTGATTTTTCTGGTTGTATCCTGAAGGTCGAAAAGTGTACGTCCACATCCGGGGCAGGAGATAAACTCGGTTTTGGACATACGCATGCGGCTGGCTTGCAAAATGCCAAAACTCAAATCCTTGAGCTCAGTGAAAGTGATTCGGTCGTTGTCGTTTGAAATGCATAAGCCATCGCCATATCCGTCGAGAAACAAGCCGCCCAGGTCGGCAGAGGATTTGATCTGAAGATCTTCCATAATCCTCTCATTGTATCGGCGATACAAAATAACCGGCACTTTCCAGATATGTGATTCGAAAATGGTGAAAAAGGCACGAAGCTCGGCTAATGGGTTATTATTGTAGCTTTCGAGAATCAGTACCGTTTTTCGGGTTTGTTTCAATTTCATGATGATTTCAGGGTTTTTTGCCATAAATTCATCAAATTCCATTTTATTGGTCCGGATGAATTTCAGCCTTCCCCAACGGGTGCTTTCGTAGAGATATTCTGCAAGTGTCAGAATCGGATAGCTCTCCCCGTTGATGTCCAGTATTTTATTTCCTGATAGAAAGTAGTCTGGAATCAGCTTGCCGCGCACCGGTAAAATTTCAGTCAGGCTGTGTTTTCCCAAATCTGCAATAACAACCGGCAGATTATCGCCTCCCATATTCAGCACGGGACGGGTTGAGCGTTTTTCATATTCAAAGGGATTAACCTGTGCAATGAGTGAAGCTGTGATGGGCTGGTGCTCGCGATAAGTTTTAAAATGACTGACCAGTTTCCTGGCAATGGAAATTTCGTTTAGCGGATCTTCAGTGAGCGATACGCGAATGGTATCTCCAATGCCGTCTGCCAGCAATGCGCCAATTCCCACAGCCGATTTAATGCGCCCCTCCTCTCCTTCGCCGGCTTCGGTTACTCCTAAATGAATAGGATATTTCATATCCTCCAAACGCATTTTATAATTGAGAAGCCGCACCGTATAAACCATCATGCGGGTGTTGCTTGATTTTATGGAAACAATCACATTGTTGAAATTCTCTTTTTTGCAAATACGCAGGAACTCAAGAACCGACTCAACCATTCCTAAGGGGGAGTCGCCGTAACGGCTCATTATTCTGTCGGATAATGAACCATGATTTGCCCCTATCCGCAGTGCTGTTTTTGTTTTCTTTAGTATGTTTAAAAATGGAACAAACTGGTTTTCAATATTTTGCAACTCCTCCTTATACTCATCATCCGTATAAACCTTTGGCTCAAAGGTTGCCCGCTTATCGTAGAAATTTCCGGGATTGATGCGCACCTTATCGAAGTATTTTGCTGAAATTTCAGCCAGCCTCGGATTGAAATGGATATCTGCCACCAACGGAAGGTCATATCCCCGCTTTTGCAGTTCATTTACGATATTTTTCAGATTTTCAGCATCTGAAATACCTTTCACCGCACAGCGTACAATGTCAGCACCAGCTTTTGCCAGACTAATTATCTGCTCAACAGTAGCATCTGTATCTTTTGTGCTGGTATCTGTCATCGATTGAATCCGGATGGGATTTCTCCCCCCAACACCGACATTGCCAACCTTCACTTCAACAGTCTCCTGTCTTTCGTATTTCGTAATATCTTTTACGTAATTAAAATGATGATTTTCCATAATAATCCTTTTGAAAAAGTACAAATTTAACCCAATGCTTTTAATTTTAAAAGATTCTTATATTTTTGTTCTGAAGTTAAAACATATGGATTTAGAAATCAATAATATAACAAAGTTTTTTGGAAAACAGAAAGTCCTTGATCAGGTCAGTTTTTCAGTTTCCAAAGGAAATCTGTTAGGTTTTCTTGGACCAAACGGTGCCGGAAAATCTACATTGATGAAAATTATTACCGGTTTTTTGCCTGCCACCTCCGGAGAAGTGTGGCTTGATAGCAAAAAGGTTTCTGTTGACAATACCGCCATTCGTTGGAATATCGGCTATCTGCCTGAAAACAATCCGCTATATACAGATTTGTTTGTCAGAGAATATTTAGAAATCACCGCCGGATTTTATCGTTTGAAAAGTAAAAAGCAGAAAGTAAATCAAATCATTGCCTTAACCGGCCTGGGTGACGAACAGCACAAAAAAATCGGTGCTCTTTCAAAAGGTTACCGGCAAAGGGTTGGATTGGCACAAGCGCTGATCCATGACCCACCGGTGCTTATCCTTGATGAACCCACAACAGGTCTTGATCCCAACCAGCTGGAGGAAATCCGGTCTTTAATACGAAATATCAGCCTTGAAAAAACGGTGATTCTTTCGTCACACATCATGCAGGAAGTTGAAGCTGTTTGTAACCGGGTTGTGATTATCAACAAAGGCAGAATTGTGGCGGACGGAACTATTTCCGAAATCAGAAACGCCCGCTACCAGCGTAACCAAACTGTGGTTGCCGCTTTTGATAAAAAAGTTGAAACAGAGCAATTGCTGGCGGTTGAAGGAGTTAAAACTGCTGATTTTTCAGCCGGTGAATGGTTTATTGAAGCTGCCGGTGAGCAGGATATTCGCCCTGCAATTTTCCGGTTTGCAGTAGAGAAAAAACTTACTTTGCTAACTTTGACAGAGAAACAGCAAAATCTTGAAAGTGTTTTTCAGCAGCTGACCAGATAAAAACATGCTGAAATTGAAGGAGATTAACCAAAAAATCAGACATAGAAACGGGAACAAGTGCATTCAGTCTGATTATAAGAAAATAAGCCCCTTAAACTGAGTAAAATAATTTGGCGAACTATTTTTTCCCGGGATTGTTTTTTTAAATACAAATCATACAGGCAATCAAGGTAAACCATCTCTTAAAGCTTTTTTAATGTTTTGTTTAATTGTAAAAATTCAAAGTGATGGAAAAAGTTGTCAGAATTAATTTTTCAGAAAAAGGGCAGGAGGCAGTAAAGCCTTTGTATGCAATGGGCAGGTATCTTAAAAACAGTGATATAGAAGCTACATTACAGGAGTTAATAAAAATCAGAGTTTCTCAAATTAACGGCTGTGCTTTTTGCCTCGACATGCACTGGAAGGATGCCCGTGCATTGGGTGAAACCGAACAGCGCTTATATGGATTAAGTGTATGGAATGAATCACCATACTACAGCGAACGGGAAAGGGCAGGTTTGCTCTGGGCAGAAGCGGTTACAATCTGCGATGTACCCGATGAAGTGTATGCCGAAACATCAAAATATTTTTCAGAAAAGGAACTTATCGACCTGACAATGGCAGTGAATCTCATCAATGTCTGGAACCGGCTGAATATTCCCTTTTCTAAGGACAATGTAGGCACCTATAAAGCGGGGCAGTATGATTAACTTCCCTGTAAGATTAAGCCGGAATCATAAAGAACGAAATACACAAAGGCGCCATTCTTAAGTCAGAACAGCGCCTTTAAATATTTTAGAGGTTTCCGTTTTACACAGAAACATGAAGAGGTTCTCTTTTTACATGGATTTTATCTCTGAAACCAGTTTCTGCAAAGAATCTTTGGCATCGCCAAAGAGCATTCGTGTTTTATCATTGAAAAACAGCATGTTTTCGATTCCTGCATATCCTTTACCCATTCCACGTTTCATGATGATAATATTTTTTGCCAGGTGTGCGTCAATAATCGGCATTCCATATATCGGGCTTCCCGGATCGTCATAAGCTGCCGGATTTACCACATCGTTAGCTCCGATAACTACAGCAACATCTACATTGGGCATGTCAGGATTAATATCATCCATCTCAATCAGTTTTTCATAGGGAACATCGGCTTCTGCGAGAAGAACATTCATGTGTCCCGGCATACGGCCTGCCACAGGATGAATGGCATATTTCACATCCACACCTTTGTCCTCAAGAAGAATATCCAGCTCCTGAGCAATATGCTGAGCCTGCGCAACCGCCAGTCCGTAGCCCGGTATGATTACAACTTTTTGTGAATAGCTTAGCAGAACTGCTGCGTCGCTCAATGTTATCTCTTTTATGGCTCCATGCTCTCCCTGAGCGGAAGATGCTCCACCTCCAAAAGATCCGATAACAACATTCAGCAAAGAACGGTTCATCGCCTTACACATCAGGATTGTAAGAATCATTCCTGCTGCACCGACTAAAATACCGCCCAGAATCATCGCCTGATTGTGGTAGATGAAACCCGCCATGGTAGCTGCAATCCCGGATAAGGAATTCAGCAACGAAATAATAACCGGCATGTCTGCACCGCCAATAGGCATGACAAATAATACCCCATACAACAGTGACAATCCTAACAAAATATAGACACTCCACAACATTTCAGCCGGTGGATTGGGGGAAACTACAACGAATGCCCCCAACACAAGCGTAACAATCAGTAATGTCAGGTTGATATAGGTCATGTAAGGTTTCATGATATCACCCACTTTACCGTCAAGTTTTCCATAGGCAATCATACTTCCGCTAAATGTGACGGTTCCGATAATTAAGCCCAGTATGGTTACAAGAAGTGAGCTCAGGTCGCCTGCAATTGCATTGGGATATTCAAGAAGCGCAACCAATGCCGATGCAGCTCCGCCTGATGCGTTATAAAGTGAAACCAGTTGCGGCATTGCGGTCATTTTCACCCGGCGGGCAATTGTCCAGCCAATAGCAGCTCCCACACCAATTACTGCCATAATTACCCAAACATTGGCTAACGGAATGCCTCTGCCGTTTCCGTCTTTATGCAACAAAATGGTTGTAACCATTGCCAGCGCCATTCCGCCAAACGCCCATAAATTTCCACGGCGTGCTGTTTCCGGATGGGAGAGCATTTTTAAGCCGACAACAAACAAAATGGCAGCAATCAGATAGCTGAGTTCCAGAATGGAGCTGCCGGCAGTGTATCCTGTGATATTCATTATGATTAATCCTTTATCCATCTCTTACTTTTTTTTCTTTTTAAACATTTCAAGCATTCTGTCAGTCACAACAAAACCTCCTACAACGTTGAGCGTTCCGAAAAGGAGCGCCAGTATTCCCAATAAAAGATCAAATGAAAAGGATCTGAGGTCGGCATGGCCAACTAATATAATACCTCCGATAATGATTACCCCGCTAATCGCATTTGCTCCCGACATCAACGGAGTATGCAGCATAGCAGGTACATTTGAGATGACCTCAAGTCCAAGAAAAATGGCCAAGACAATGATAAAGATGCTCTCTTTATTTTCAAAAAAGTATTGTAAGACCTGTTCCATAACGGGTATTTTTAAATATTTTCAATTACTGATTTAACACGTTCATTGTAAATTTCCCCTTTATGTGTTATACAGGTTCCTTTTACAATTTCGTCTTCAAAATTAAGGTTAAGTGCTCCCTCACCGTCAACAATAAGTTTCAGAAAGTTCAGAACATTTTTTCCAAACATGCGGCTTGCATCAAGGGGTGTCAGCGCAGGGTAATTAGACTGACCGATAATTGTAATGTCTTTATAGACAACCGTTTCATCGTTTTTTGTCAATTCGCAGTTTCCGCCGGTTGATGCTGCCAGGTCAATGATGATTGAACCGGGCTTCATTTTCCCGACAGTTTCTTTGGAAATCAGCAAAGGCGCTTTTTTCCCCGGAATTTGAGCTGTGCAGATAATCACATTTGATTTCGCAGCCTGAGCATCAATTGCCTGCTGCTGCTTTTGTTTGTACTCTTCTGTTTGCTCCACTGCATATCCGCCGGCGTCTTTACTTTCAGTTGCACCTTCAACTTCCACAAATTTGCCCCCCAGACTTTTCACTTCTTCCTTCACAGCCGAGCGAACATCAAAAACATACACCTGTGCTCCAAGTTTCCGGGCAATGGCAGTAGCCTGCAGTCCTGCAACACCTGCACCGAGGATAAGCACATTTGCCGGTCGGATGGTACCTGCGGCAGTCATAAACATCGGGAAAAAGGTGGGTAGCCTCAGTGCAGCTTCCAGCACAGCTTTGTAGCCTGCAACCGTAGCCATTGATGAAAGAATATCCATTGCCTGTGCACGTGTTGTCCGGGGAACTGAATCCAGACTGAAAGAAGTCAGTCCCTGCTGAAGAAAAGTTTTGACCAGCCCGGTTTCCCACAACGGATTAAATGCACTAATCCATACCTGGCTTTCCTTCAGCTTCTTAACATCTTCCTCGGATGGGGGTTGGATTTGCAAAAGCAGATCTGCTTTTGCAAAAATTTCTTCTCGTGAAACCACTTTTGCACCATATTCAACATAAGCCTCATCGGGAGCAAATGCCTTTGTACCGGCTGATTTCTCAACCAATATTTCAACTTTTTGCTCTGTCAGACCTGGTAAAATCTCCGGTAACATTGCAACACGGGTTTCGGTTCCGCTCTCTTTTAATATACCAAGAATCATAAACAAACTGAATTAGAATAATTTTTAGGACAAATCTAATAAAAATATTTTAACCGTTAACGTTAACGGAAGTTTTTTTCAATCATGTTGCTATTTCGTTAAAATTATTCAGATATTAAAGGGTTTTAATTATTTACTGACGGATAAATTCATTTTTTAACAACTTCTTTTTATTTAAAAACCGGATATTTCTGACTAATTATGAACAATTTTGAATTCTCTATGTTTCTGTTGGTAAATGTTTGAGAAATTTAGTATTTGAGCTTACATAGTAAAGAAAATAAAATATTTTATTCACTACTAAAAGAGACAAAATAATATGGCATTTAAATTACAAGACTTGAGTTATTCATACACAGCGCTGGAACCTCATATTGATGCGCGCACAATGGAAATTCATCACACAAAGCATCATGCAGGTTACACCAATAATCTGAATAATGCAATTTCCGGAACTGCATTAGAAAACAAAAGCATCGAAGAAATTTTGAAAGGAATTTCAGGACATTCAGTCGCTGTGCGAAACAACGGAGGAGGATATTACAATCACAACTTGTATTGGGACGTAATTGCTCCCGGAGGAGCAACAAATCCTCAGGGCGAATTGCTCGATGCAATAAATGAATCTTTTGATTCAGTGGAAAAATTTCGTGAAGCATTTGTTCAGGCTGCTATAACGCGGTTTGGATCAGGTTGGGCATGGTTGGTTCTTCAAAATAATAAGCTGGTGGTTTCGTCCACGCCCAACCAGGATAATCCGTTGATGGATGTTGCAGACGTTAAGGGTACTCCCATTTTGGGAATAGATGTGTGGGAACATGCATACTACCTGAATTATCAAAACAGAAGGCCGGATTATGTAAATGCATTCTGGAAGCTCATCAACTGGGACGAAGTTGCCAGACGGTTTAAAGGTTAGTTGATTTTTGGTTTTTTCCCCGGGGTAGAGACTCCGGGGTTTTCTTTAATTTTGTTTTTATATTATGTTAACTTGAGTGCGGTTTATAAAAATGCGATTCACAAAACGAATTGAACAGAAGTAAAATAGTACGAACTTTTTTAAAGTAGTATTGTTTTTGGTTAATAAGCAAATAAGAATGAAAAATGGAGAGAAGAAGTTTTATAACAACAATTGGAACGGTGGCTGTTGCATCGCCCTTTTTAGGTGTTATTGGATCATGCGCATCTGAACCCAAAGCTTTTGAAGGACATAAATTTCCCGAATTAGGCTACGCTTTTAATGCACTTGAGCCATATATTGATGCACAAACCATGGAATTGCACTATACAAAACACCATCAGGGATATTTCAATAATTTTATGAAAGCTGCGGAAGGAACCGAGCTTTTAGAAACACCGCTTGAAAAAATATTTGAAACAATCAGCAAACAACCTGATGTTATTCGAAATAATGGCGGAGGTTTTTATAATCACACCCTCTTCTGGGAAAGTATGACTCCTTCACAAGTTGAAATACCCGCTGATTTGCTTAAAGCAATTGAAACCAGCTTCGGCTCACTCGAGGATTTTAAAGAGAAATTCGGAACTGCTGCAAAAACCCGCTTTGGAAGCGGCTGGGCATGGCTTGTAGTAGGCACCGATGGAAAATTATTCGTTACATCCACACCAAACCAGGACAATCCGCTTATGGATGTTGCTGAAGAAAAAGGTATTCCTGTTCTGGGACTTGATGTTTGGGAACATGCCTATTACCTGAAATATCAAAACAGACGCCCGGAATATGTGGACAATTTCTGGAATATCGTAAACTGGCACAATGTGAAGAAAAGAGTCGATTTGGCAAAAGGCTGAAAATTAGTTGGAACATCGGAAACGGCTCATTACTTTTGGGTTTTAAAAAATTCATGACACATGAGCCAATCAATAACTTTTATCGGAGCAGGGAATCTGGCAACCCGGCTATCTGTTGAATTAAAAAAAAGTGGATTTAAGATTAAACAGGTTTATAGCCGGACAAATAAATCTGCAAAGGAACTTGCAGATAAACTGCAATCCGATTACACAACTTCTCCAAAAGAGATATCGGACGGTGCAGATATTTATTTTGTTGCTCTAAAAGATTCTGCTTTTGAGGAGGTTCTTCCTCACATAAATTTCCAAAATAAATTAGTAGTTCACTGTTCCGGGAGTATGCCACTTTCGGCAATTGAAAAATATTCACTGAAGACCGGTGTTTTCTATCCGCTACAGACTTTTTCCAAAGAGAGACCGGTGAATTTTAAGGAAATCCCCGTTTTTGTTGAAGCAAATTCTCCTGAAAATGAAAGAACTCTGTTGCATATTGGCAGGAAAATATCAGAAAAGGTTTTGGTTTTAAATTCAGAAAAACGCATTTACCTTCATATTGCAGCGGTTTTTGTCTGCAATTTTGTAAATCATTTCTATACAATAGGAGAAGAAGTTCTAAAGATGAAAACGTTGCCCTTTGAGCTATTACGTCCGTTAATACTGGAAACAGCATTGAAAGTTCAGAATATTCATCCCGTAAATGCGCAAACGGGGCCAGCCGTTCGAATGGACAATAATGTTATTTCAAAACATCTTGAATTGCTGAAAGAATCTCCCGAATTCAGCAGCTTATATGAAGAAATTACTCAAAGCATTTACAAATACCATCAAAAAAAATAATTTATGTCTTTTTTTAAAGAGGAACTGAAAAACGTGAAAGCCTTTGTTTTTGACGTTGACGGTGTACTGTCCAAAGATACTTCGCCGTTGAATGAAAATGGCGACCCGGTTCGCACAGCCAATGTAAAGGATGGGTTAGCCATTCGGATTTTGCTTGAATTAGGCTATCCGGTTGCAGTTATTACTGGAGGCTCTCTTGAACGCGTACGCTTTCGCCATGAAAGGTTAGGAATAAAATATTACTATGAAAAGGCATTGGACAAAGTTGCATGCCTGAATGATTTTTGCAGTAAAACCGGCGTAAAACCGGAAAATATCTTGTTTATGGGGGACGATCTGCTCGATTATCACGTTATGCAAAAAGTAGGTTTCCCCGTTTGTCCGAATGATGCTATTCCCGACATAAAATTGATATCAAAATATATTTCACCAAAGAACGGAGGAGAGGGGTGTGTTCGTGATGTGATTGAACAAACACTCAAAGCACAAAACAGATGGCTTTCCGATGAATTGATTTTTAGTAATTTCTTTTAAATGAACTGGTTAACCGACTACAATTTCATCCTTGCTTCCAGGTCACCGCGAAGGCAGGAGCTGCTCCGGATGTTAGGCATAAGCTTTACCGTTAGTGATTCGGAAGTTGAAGAAACCTTTCCGGAAGGATTATTAAAATCCGAGATTCCGGTATATTTGGCAAAATTGAAAGCAAATCCTTTACTATCTGCACTCCGGGAAAAGGATTTGCTGATAACAGCCGACACGGTTGTTTTTTTAAATGGGGAAATAATCGGGAAGCCTGCCAATCATGCTGAGGCAGAAGAAATCCTGCAAAAACTCAGTGGAAAAGAACATCAGGTTATTTCCGGCGTCTGCCTTTCATCGGTTGAAAAGCAGGTTTCTTTTCATTCCATGTCAAAAGTGCGGTTTAAGAAATTAAGAACTGAAGAGATTCAGTTTTATATCAAAACGTATAAACCTTTTGATAAAGCCGGAGCATATGGAATTCAGGAATGGATAGGTTTGGTAGGAATTACACGAATTGAGGGTTCTTACACAAATATTATGGGTCTTCCTGTTCATGAACTTTATGAAGCGATAATCCGGTTTTAAGCCGGTCAGATTTCGTCTTTAAAATTGAAAATACTTAAATTATCACAATCCGGCGGACATAAATCACCAAAATTAAATACCACACTCTTTTCAGAAAACTCTCTGGTTTCCCGAACGAAGAAGTCTTTTACTTGTTTTTGCTGAAAACAACAAATATTTTTTTGTTTGTTCTCTCACAGGATTTGAAAATTCCGGTTACAATTTTTTACCTCTTATTTCCAAAATTGTTCCGGCAATATGGCGTGTACCGTTCTCTTTATTAAAATAATAGACAACAAGCACTCTGTTTCTGTCTAATTGAACAGCCCATGTGTAGCCTATATCAGAATTGACTCCGTCATCGCGCAGGACAATTTCGGGAGCTTCAGCAAAGTCGGTGCATTCCGGATTAAGTATC
The DNA here is from genome assembly GCA_040772505.1 of Mariniphaga sp. GTDB lineage: Bacteria > Bacteroidota > Bacteroidia > Bacteroidales > Prolixibacteraceae > Mariniphaga. Next base: position 286,385 of record JAXGYA010000001.1, read on the forward strand.
CTTGCACGAATTCCAAACGGTTTGTGGCGATAGCCATAGGTAAGCAAAACCCGGTTGTCCGGGAGGCGGAGGGCGTTTAGCGGATGCCCCTGAAACCCCATCGACTGCCATTCAAATGTTTTGCCGCCATTCGTTGAGCGTGCAATGCAGGCGTGGTCATCCATGTTGGCTGTTCTTAAAAATGCCACCAAATCTCCTTTTGGTGTTTCATAAACCGACGCTTCGTTAAAAGATGCTTTATCATGCGTTGCAACCAATCCGGAATATTGCCAGGTTAAACCCTTGTCATCTGAAACAAGCAGATGGTTGGAAGTTTTTATAACGGGAATTGAATCATGCGCCGCCACAACCCAGAAAATCCTGCCGCTTTTCCCTTCACACAATGCACCCCGGTTATAAGCCGGCAATGGGTCTCCCAAAGCATTGAAATATATTTCTGCATCAATATGCGGTGGGTAAACCGGTCCTTGCCATGTTTTTCCCCCATTTTCGGAGCGCAACAGATAACCACCAAGAAATACAGCTTGTCCGCTATTGATGAAATGTGGCTTTTTCAGGTTGCCCAGACCGTCAGGCCTAATAAATGACCAGCCATAACTTGTGCAAAGCAAGGTACCATCGCGTAATTTCAGCAAACAAGGGTCTTGTGAACCGCCGAACGGATGGGCATAAATGAGCTCTGGCTCTTTTGACCACACTTCCCCGTCAGTTGAGCGCACCATAACCAGGTAGCTGTTCGGGTCAACATGGCTGCTTCCTTTTTCACCAAACACCTTTCTGTCGGGTGCACGCCGGAATGCAACAATAAAATCATTCTCTACGTTTTTCACTACTGAAGGGAAAGAGGAATAGAATTGAGGATCTTCATAAATAATGATATCCTTAACTTTTCGAACTTCGGAAACAGTGGATGAATCAGGCTGGCATTTAGTCAAAAAGCTAAGCACTGACATGCTGATAAACAGCATAATTAAAACGCTCCTATTTTTCATCCTATTAAAATTGTAAGTTTTCAATTGCAGCATTTATTCTTGTAATAGTCTCCTCTTTTCCAAGAATTTCACAAATCCGGAACAGGTCAGGCCCCATGTTGCTGCCAACCAAAGCAAGGCGAAGCGGGTTCATAACCGCTCCAAAATTCCATTCTCTTTTGTTCATAAACTCTGAAAAAACAGCTTTTATAGTATCGGTTTCCCAATTTTCCACTGCTTCAAATTGCACTGCTATTGCAGCGAGCTGCCCCGGTGTATTCTCTTTCCACCGTTTTTTCACAGTGCCTTCGTCATAGGAAGTGGGAGCTTCAAAGAAATAACTTCCCTGTGTCCAAAGGTCAGACACAAACTCACAGCGCTCCTTGATTTCACCAACCACAGTTTGAATCTTCTCATCCGAAACGGCAAAGCCTTTTTCCTCCAAAATAGGTTTAAAAAGAAGTGTAAGTTCTTTTTCTGTCTTCTGCTGAAAATAATAACGGTTAAACCATTTTGCCTTCTCCGGATCGAATCGCGACCCTGATTTCACGACACGTTCGAGGCTGAAAGCCCGGATTAACTCTTCAAGAGAAAAGAATTCCTGCTCTGTGCCGGGATTCCAGCCCAAAAGTGCCAGCATGTTGATGAACGCCTCCGGGAAATAGCCGTCTTCCCGGTATCCGCGAAAAATTTCTCCGCCGGAAGGGTCTCTCCATTGCAGCGGAAAAACGGGAAATCCCATTTTGTCGCCATCCCGCTTGCTCAGCTTACCTTTTCCCTGAGGTTTTAAAATCAAAGGCAAATGGGCAAACGCCGGTTTTGTCTCTTCCCAACCCAGTGCACGGTAGAGCAGCACATGAAGCGGCATGGATGAAATCCACTCTTCGCCGCGAATAACATGGGTGATTTCCATAAAATGATCGTCAACAACATTTGCCAAATGATAAGTTGGCATTCCGTCTGATTTAAAAATCACTTTATCATCGAGGCTTTTGGTATTAAACGAAACCTTGCCGCGAATAATATCATTTTCAACCACATCCTCATCCTCAGGCATTTTAAACCGGATGACATAAGGCACACCGGATGCAATTTTCTGTTCTGTTTCCTGGCGGGAAAGATTGAGTGAGTTGTTCAGCTTTTCGCGTGTTCCGATTCCATACGAAAAAGTTTCGCCTTTCGACTCTGCTTCCGAGCGAAGCCGGTCGATCTCCGCGGGAGTATCAAAAGCGCGATATGCCCAACCGGAATTCACCAATATTTCTGCATGTTTTTCATATAGCTCCCTGCGCTCACTTTGCCTGTAGGGGCCAAACCTGCCTCCTTTTCCCGGACTTTCATCAGGAATGAGGCCACACCATTCAAGGCTTTCAACAATGTATTCCTCGGCACCCGGCACAAAACGGGTCTGGTCGGTATCTTCAATTCTTAAAATAAAATCTCCACCGTTCTTTTTTGCAAAAAGGTAATTATACAGAGCGGTGCGCACGCCGCCCATGTGAAGCGGACCTGTGGGGCTTGGCGCAAATCGCACCCTGACTTTTTGATTTTTCATTTTTCAATTTTTGAAACAAAATACAAATATAAGGTAAATTAAAACAGAGTTCCTTAAAAACTGTTATCCTTTGCCCGCCAAAATATTATACTTTTGCCTTTTATTTTATAATCAGATGAAGCGAAGAGATATTGAAATCATGGCACCGGTGGGTTCTTATGAATCCCTTATGGCAGCAATTCAGGGTGGCGCCGGCTCTGTTTATTTTGGTGTTGAACATCTCAACATGCGTTCCCGCTCGTCTCATAATTTCACCATTGAAGATCTGAAAAAAATTACTGAAATTGCCCGTTCACATGGTGTGAAAACCTACCTGACCATGAATGTGGAAATTTTTGACACCGATGCAGAACAAATGAACACAATACTTGATGCTGCAAAGGAAGCGGGAGTTTCTGCCGTGATAGCTGCTGATATTTCAGTTATTGTTTATGCCCGCTCTATTGGCTTGGAGGTGCATATCTCCACTCAGGTGAATATCACCAATATAGAGGCAGTAAAATTTTACTCCCAATTTGCCGAAGTGGTTGTTTTGGCACGTGAAATGAATCTTGAGCAGGTTCGGGAGATTAGCCGGCAGATTGATGAACAACAAATAAAGGCGCCTTCCGGGAATCTCGTACAACTGGAAATGTTTGTGCACGGTGCATTGTGCATGGCAGTGAGCGGGAAATGCTACCTGAGTCTTCACGAAATGAACTCCTCCGCAAACCGCGGCGCATGCCTTCAGATTTGCCGTCGTGCATATATAGTAACCGATAAAGAAACCGGTGCAGAATTAGAGATTGACAATGAGTTTATAATGTCGCCCAAAGATTTGAACACCATTCACTTTCTGAACAAAATATTGGATTCCGGCGTTTCGGTGCTGAAAATTGAAGGAAGGGCGCGCTCACCTGAATATGTAAAGACCACAGTTGAATGTTATCGTGAAGCTGTGGATGCCTGTTTTGATGATACATTTACTGAAGAAAAAATTCAAAACTGGAACGAACGGCTGGCAACCGTTTTTAACCGCGGATTCTGGGATGGATTTTACCTCGGGCAGCGACTGGGAGAGTGGAGTACCAGTTACGGTTCGCAGGCTACAAAAAGGAAAATTTATGTGGGCAAATGCACCAACTTTTTCACAAATATACAAGTTGCTGAATTCAAACTGGAAACTAAAAATCTGAAAACCGGTGACGAAATCATTGTTACAGGACCGACAACCGGCGTTATTCAAACAACAGTTGAGGAAATACGTGTGGATTTAAAACCGGTGGATCAGGCACTAAAAGGAGAAGTTATTTCTGTTCCGTTTGATGTAAAACTCCGGCGAAACGACAAACTTTACAAGCTTGTTGAGGCAAAACAGTTAAAAGAGCGTAGTTAAACTTGAATTATCTTTTTTTCCGATTGAAAAAACTTATCTTAAGAGCTGAAAACAGATCAAAAATATGAACCGGTTTCTTTTTTTATTATTGATGCTCCTTCTCTTTTTCAATTTTGCGGGCGCACAAATCTTCAGATACCGTTTAAGTACCAACAGCGGAGCATTCCTTGGCGAAACGGGCAAGGCGGAAGTAAACCACCCGGATAAAAATGACCTTTCCCATCCCGGGAGCAGTAATTTCAAGTCAACTTTTAAACCCGGTGCGGAATTGGAAATCATGCGGCCCGTTTCTATGTACTATGAATGGGGGCTTCAGTTTGGTTATTCGCATCTTGGCGGTTATACGTTGCAGGCGCCGTTATACAATTTCTTTTTGTCGAAACACAATCCATTGCCGCCTTCCAACAGATATCCTGCCGAGGCGCTCATTTTTGACACCAGACTATTGAGTATTCAAGCCACCGGACGATGGCATTTTCTTCCTTTAGGCAAGGAGATCAGTGCATTTATGAAGTTTTCAGGAGGAGTTTCCTTTGTGGGAACAGATTTCACTTTCGAGGAACCATCTTTCAATATAAAATATGATGTGGGAATGCTGTTTTCACAAGGCACTAAGAATAGCAGCAAACCGAAGACCACAGCACTCACCGGCAGCGCCGGACTTGGGGCAACATACAGAATATCAGACAAATTTGATATTTATCTGGATGCAACAACGTGGCTGATAAATTCGGATGTAATCAACGGAGTGCCAAATTTTGATTATGTGGAGTTCTCCGGTGTAGGCTCCATGAAAAGGATAAATGCCTTATCTGCTGTAATTCAGGCAAATCTTGGACTGGTCTATTCCGGCATTCCCAACCGCCGGTTCAGCAAGGGCAATGTTACCCGCTCAGGAAAAGTCTGGAAAAAAAAGATGCAGGGTGCCAGAAGAAGATAGCTGAAGCACCCGCATTGATATCCGGGAAAGATTTCAACTGCCTATACAAAATTGAATTATGAAACAGTCCGGCTACTTGTTGTATAATGGCGAACTAACAGCCGTTTAGACCAAAGAGATTGGTCTCTTACAAATGTGCTGACGGAATTAAATCTTAAAGAAAATTTTCTTCCGGTATAAATAATAGCAGAGCAGCCACTCCAATGCTAAAATTACCAAAGAGGTAATTAGCGCCATTACAAATTCCGGGGTATTAAACCAGCTCATCACCCCTTTGGTGAAAATTGCAACAAATCCGTTAAACCATTGCCCACCAACAGTTTCCGAGAACATGTAAATAAAAATCGGATTCATGCCCATAATCACAAAGGGAAAAATCCAACGGTTAATTTTTTTCATGTCAATCAACCAATAGCTGAAAGCCAGCGTCAGCAAAGCCCAGCCGCCCGAAGCCAGCACAAACGAAGAGGTTGAAATACGCTTTATAATCGGTGTAATTGAAGTCCAGTGAAGCAGATAACCGGCTGCTAAAATAATCAATCCGGCAATGATAATTTTTTTAAGCTTCTCTTTTGCAGGCTTTGCGGAAAGCAGCAATTGCCCGGTTACAACTCCCCAGATTGTGTGTGCTGCTGTGGGAATAAAGTTAATTGCCACCCAACCGCTGTGCTCTCTGATTTTCCCCATGAGAACCAAATCCATCCAGGTTCCGAAATTGTGTCCTTTCACAAACGGCTGGTTGAAACCCTCCAGCGGAAAAGTGCGGTATGCAATTTCAGTGAGCAGCAGAAGCCCAAAGGAAGCAATAATTTGAACTGAAGGCTTGTAGCGCATCAGAAAATAGGCGATAATTATTGTAACTGAAAGTTGTGCCAACACATTCCAGAGCTCCCATACCAGTTTGCCGCTGTATCCACAGTGCAATCCAACCCCAAATGCAAGCAACAAAACACATCTCCGGATTATATGCAATGTGATTTTTTGGCGTGAATCTCCACGCTTTCGGCGTTTCGCATAAGAAAAAGGCATGGCAACACCCACAATAAACATGAAAAACGGCTGTACCAAATCCCAGAAACGGAGCCCCGCCCAGGGGTGATGATGAAATTGTTGAAAAAATGGCTCTAAAAAAGTTCCTGCAACTGGTTCTTTCACCAAAACGCTCCACAGAGCAGTTCCTTCTGCCACAAGAAGAAACATGGTTATCCCCCTGAAAAAGTCGAGTGACAATAGTCGACCACCTACTAAATCCTGACTTTCGGCCTTAGATTTATTCATAAAAAGATGCTGTTTTTATTTAACAAGATTTAATTTTAATGAAAATCGAATTTCCTTGTGTGGCTACACATATTTAAACCGTTTGATATTTTTTTTGGGTGTTTTTTCAAACTCCTCGGCTACAATTTCAAATCTTGAAACTTGCTCATATTTAGGCAATTCCGCATTTAGTCTTTTTTTGTTTTCCTCCATTTCCCCCGGCAGATTTTCATTTGTGACGCCATCTGCTTCCATTGCCTCAAAATCGGGATAGACCATTGCAATCAGTCTTCCGTCCCGCTCGGTTACAACACATTCCGCAACATAAGGCATATTGGCAATTTTTGCCTCAATCTCTTCGGGATAAATATTCTGACCTGAAGCTCCTAAAATCATATTTTTTGATCTCCCCCGGATATAGATAAAATTATTTTGATCAATCACTCCAAGGTCTCCGGTTCTGAACCAGCCGTCTTCAGTAAAGGCTTCTTCGGTAAACTGTTCATTTTTATAGTAGCCATTCATCACGTTTTCACCCCTGACCTGAATTTCGCCCACCTCTTTAAAAGGATCGGAGGAATCAATCCTGACCTCCATACGGTCAACCAGGCGCCCTGCCGAACCCAACATAGTTTTGTCCCATGCTTCATAGCTGATCAGCGGTCCACATTCAGTCATCCCGTAGCCAATGGTGTATTTGAATTTAATTTTCCGGAAAAACTTCTCAACATCTGCACTCATTGGTGCACCGCCAATCACAATTTCAAAAAACCTGCCTCCGAAAGTTTCAATGAGCTTCTCTCTAATCTTATTGAGCAAAATTTTGTTCACTCCCGGGATTTTCAGAAGAGCTTTCATCACCGGTTTTTCAATGGTTGGCAATATTCTCTTTTTATAGATTTTCTCAATAATCAGCGGAACTGAAAGAATCAGGTGAGGTTTCACTTCTGAGAAAACCTTTGTGATGACTGCCGGGGAAGGCATACGGCTAAGAAAAGTTATGTGGCACCCTAAAGTCACAGGAAACAGAAATTCAAACAAAAGTCCGTAAACATGCGCCATGGGCAGAAATGAGACAATTTTATGTCCTGGCTGAAGCGGCATGTTGTCCTGTGCATAAACAATATTGGAGACAAGACTTCTTTCCGGAATCATTACCCCTTTCGTAAAACCTGAAGTGCCGGAGGTATAGGATATAACACAGGTCTCTTCCCTGTCCCACTCTTCAAATTTAAAATGCGCTTTCTCCAGCTTGTTCTCCTTATAATAATTGAATGCATCTTTTAATTTAAACCTGATGTTTTCATCTCTGGCAGCCAAAATTGAAAAATCTTCCAGTGCAACAACCGCCTCAAGCTTCTCGGCTTTTTCAAAATCAATTTTTTCGAATAGCGAGCGGGCACAAAGAATCAGTTTAGACTCCGAATGATTTAGAATATGATTGGTGTTGCTTTCATTAAAATCAGGTAAAATGGGCACTATAACAAGCCCTGCGGATATGGTTGATAAAAAGACAGCACCCCAGTGAGCTGAATTTCTTCCCAAAACCGCAATTTTATCACCACGCTGAAGTCCTGTAAGCTGATAAAACAGGTGTAGCGACTTGATTATTTCTGCAATTTCACTATATTTGAAATCACTTCCGCCATAATCAGAAAATGCTACAATATCCCAATTCTTCTGAAAAGATGAAGTGTAAAGTTTTGATAATGTATGTGTTGTCATTCCTTTGAAATTTTGATTATTCAAAAATTTAAAAATATATACCCTTTAACCTTTTCTTTCATTTAGTTTAAACGGATACTTTGGCACTCTTCAATTTCCTCAAAAACCCCCTAAAAGAACAGAGAAAAATATAAAAAAGCTAATCTATGCCAAATATAATATTTTATCTCTCAATACCGTAAAAGGAAAAAAAAACGACAGTGTGCCTCTAATGGTAAAAAAGCCTTGAGTTGAAGCATTAATGGTTTAATCAACAATTTCTTTTATCTGAAAATAGCTGTTTCTCTGTAAATTTGGAATTGTATATTGTATCTTTGCTTCGGCATTTATGAAACAGGAACATACATATTATCAGGACACAATAGTAAAAATTCCATTAAAGGAAAATATAGTTAATCCGGGCGAAGGTTCCCTGAATGACAAATTCGTTCGAAGTACTTTGCCTGCATTGCCTGAATCCAGAACTGCACAGAGAGATTCTGTTATTGCCGAAAAACAGGAACAACAGGTTTTGCCAACTCCTGAACAAATCCGATACTGGTGGTGGCAGCGTGAAAAAAAAATAGTTGTTGGTGAATCCAGGTACATTCAGCCAAATCATTCATTAAAAGTGCATTCAAGTGTACCTTCAGAAAAGACAACCCTTGTGCTTCCTGAAAGAAAGGTGCAGCACACCAACACCGATTGGCAGACCTTACTTCTGGCAGCCGGTTTCATTTTAATCGCATCCATACGGACAACCTGGGGAAAATATCTGGCAAGCTTATTCAAATCTGTTGTAAACTACTCAACTTCTGTTCGTATGTTCAAGGAAAAAAACAGTTCGGTAATTTATGCAGCTACAAGATTAGATGCTCTCTTTTTTCTTGTGTTTCCTATTTTTATGTTCCAATTAACCCTCTTTTTCAATATAAATTTACCTTTTCATAATATTTATCTGTATCTCCTGAGTTTATTTGTTTTAGCTGTTTTTATAATATCTAAAAAGCTGTTTTACAATACATTAGGTCATATTCTCGACAAGAGTGCAGAGACAAGCGAGTTTTTGTTCAATTTAGATAATTTTAACCGTGTTATGGGTCTTGCACTTTTACCCGTGGCGACAATAATTATTTTTTACCCATCAGAAAATCTGCAAGTTCCTGTAATATTTGGAGTTATTTTGGTCGTGTTTCTTTATTTAAAATTATTATACAGAGGATTTAAGGTTTTAATCACTAAACAATTTTCTATATTTTATCTCTTTTTGTATTTTTGTACCCTTGAAATTTTACCCTTGGTTTTGCTTTACAAGATAATGATAGAGCAAATGGAAGGTGTAATTTAATTTTAAAAAATAATATTTTGAAAATCAAGAGTATATTGGTTTCCCAACCAGAACCCACATCGCCAAGATCACCTTATTTTGAACTGGCTGAAAAACACAATATAAGGATTGACTTTCGCCCGTTTATCCAGATTGAGGGAATTGTGGCAAAAGAGTTCAGGCAAAACCGCATACATATTTTAGAACATGGTGGCGTAATTTTTAACAGCCGAACGTCGATTGATCACTATTTCAGAATTAGTCAGGAGTTGCGTTTAACTATTCCCGACAGTATGAAGTATTTCTGCATAAACGAAAATACGGCTTTATATCTGCAGAAATATATCGTTTACCGCAAGCGAAGAATATTTTATGGTGATGGCAAATTTTGCAGCCTCATCGTCCATATGAAAAAGCATAAGGATGAAAATTTCCTTGTTCCGCTGTCTGATAACCACACGCAGGAAATACCGGAGCTACTTGATAAGGAAGGCTTTAAATACACAAAGGCGATACTTTACCGCACCGTTTGCAGTGATTTATCCGATTTGGAGAATATCAATTACGACATTCTTGTATTTTTCAGTCCTTCAGGAATTAAGTCTCTTTTTCAAAATTTCCCTGACTTCAGGCAAAACCATACCCGTATTGCCTGCTATGGTCCAACTACTGCGCAGGCAGTCCGCGACGCCGGGTTAAAACTCGATATTGAAGTTCAGGCAACACAGGCTCTTTCAATGCCTTCGGCGCTTGATCAATACATTCAGGAGCAGAATAAAGTTTCCTGACAGAAATTAACTAATTTTGGAAGGCTATTCGGGCGAATAGCCTTTTTTAATTCTTTTATGGAAGATTCTCTGGGGAAAAAAGAAAAGCATCGTAATTTCTCTCTGAAGAAAAGTGAGCGATTATGTAGCCGTAAGCAGCTGGAAAAGTTATTTTCCGTTGGAACTACTTTTTCAGCTTATCCTTTAAGAGTTGTTTATTCTGACTATGATTTCCCGGAGCCATATCCTGCCAAAGCAGCATTTGCTGTGAGCAAAAAATTATTTAAAAAAAGCGTACAGCGAAATTTAATAAAGCGCCGGATGCGCGAAGCATACCGGCTAAACAAACATCTGCTTCAGGGAATGCCTGCACAGAAAGCCGTTGTCTTTATCTTCACCGGCAGGGAAGCTCTCGCCTTCAGTTCCATTGAGAAAGCTATGCAAAAAAGCCTGAACAAAATCAGGAATTCGGCTTTGAATCCATGATTTCGGTTTGCATTCGTATGGAGTCTTCATGAATCAACTGGAACAGAATCTTCACAAATGTTTCATTCAAATTCAGTCTTTTTCCCATATTTACGCGGTTATCCATAAGCTGGCTCCAGCGATTTATCTGAAGCGCCATCACGTTATTCTCTTTTTTGTACTTTCCGATTTGCTTTACAATATCAACACGTGAGGCGAGCATTTCAAGCAACTCTGAATCAATAACATCTATGCGGCTTCGCAGCATTTCAAGCCGGTTTTCGAATTCAGGATTATTTACTGTTTCATGCTTAATAACAAGTTTGTCGAGCAATTTTCCCATGTCAGCCGGAGTAAGCTGCTGAGCAGAATCACTCAGGGCACAGGAGGGGTCAATGTGCGATTCAATCATCAGTCCATCCATTCCCATATCGAAAGCTTTTTGGGAAATTTCAAAAAGGTATTCACGTTTACCGGCAATATGGCTGGGATCGCAAATAATGGGGAGGTTAGGCATCATTCGCCTCAATTCAATAACTGTTTTCCAATTGGGATAATTCCGGTAAACAGATTCCCGGAAAGGAGTGAATCCCCGGTGAATAGCTACAATATTTTTTATTCCTGCCTGATAGATTCTCTCTATTGCACCCATCCAGAGCTGCAAGTCGGGATTTACAGGGTTTTTTACCATAATCACCATATTACTCCCTTTCACCACATCGGCAATTTCCTGAACAACAAATGGGCTTGCAGTTGAACGTGCGCCAATCCAAATTACGTCCACCCCGGCTTTCATTGCTTCTTCGGTATGCTGTGCGTTTGCCACTTCAGTGCCAACATAAAGGCCGGTTTCCTGCTTAATTCTTTGCATCCATTTCAATCCGACAGAACCAACTCCTTCAAACGAACCGGGACGGGTGCGGGGTTTCCAGATACCTCCGCGATAGACAAAAACACGCGGGTCTTTTGCAAGCAATTTCGCTGTTTCAATTGCCTGTTCTTCAGTTTCGAGGCTGCATGGTCCTGCAATCAAAAGCGGATTATTGATGTGAGGCAGCCACTCTTTTATCGGATTAATTTCAAGTTGAGTACTCATTGTTATTTTGTATAAAGTTTTACAATCGTTTCTTCATTTCTAATCATGTGATGATTCTCACCATCCAGAATATTTCTGATTTTATTGGCATTCAGAATGAGCTCTTCCAGTTTTTCAAACTCACTGTTTTTGATACAATCGCGGAATTGCTGCAAATGCCGGATATAAACATCGAGGGAGTTAACCACATAGTGATTATTTTGTTCAAAAATAGGTTTCCACATAGAGCATGAACTTTTTGCCAGCCTGACCGTTGAGCGGAAACCTCCGCTGGCAAGGTCGAAAATGATATTCCGGTCTTGATTTGACTGCACTGCATTAGCCAAAGCAAAAGCTGCCGCATGAGGCAAATGGGATACAAACGCAGTGCTGTGGTCCTGCTCATCTGAAGTCATATAAGCGATATCCATATTCAGCACCTGAAACATTTTTTCCACAAGAGCCAGATGCTGCGGCCCGGAATCCTGCTGATCGCAAATGATTGCAATTTTCTCTTTAAACAGCTCATCAAGAGCTGCAAAAGGTCCTGAATCTTCTGTCCCCGACATCGGATGAGCCGGAACAAACTGTTTCCTGCGGGGATGATTCTTAACTTTACCGGTAATTACCTTTTTGGTTGAACCCATATCTGTTACGGTTGTGTTTGAGCCAATCCTGTCAAGAACTGCCGGCAAAACTTCCAGCTCCTTGTCAACCGGAACGGCTATAATAACCAAATCAGCCTCTTTCACCGCCTCATCAAGTGGCTCAACACGGTCAACCAACCCAATTTCCAGGGCTTGACGGGCATGATTTTCATTCACATCAGAGCCAACCAGCTCGGTAGCAAACTTTGTTCGCCGCAAATCTTTGGCTAAAGAACCGCCAATTAAACCCAATCCAATAATTGATATCTTCATTTTCTAAAAATTTGTCAAAAAAAAAGTCCCGGAAACTCCGGGACTTTTTGTAAAATATTTACTTTTATAACAATACCTTACTGACTGATCCCGATTTCAGAACCAAAGTAAAAAAAGGAGTAAAAATAAGTATTGTTAACTGTTGCAATCATTTTCTTACAATTTGAAAACAAATATAGATGTTTACTTTCAATAGTGTATCATTTTTTTTGAAAAATTTTTCAGAACTACAGAATAACTGAGTATTATAGGCTGTTAACTGCATTCAGGTCAGAGAAAGCCTGCTGCAGGCGGGCGATCATTGACTCTTCAGCTTTGCGTATCCACACACGCGGGTCATAAAACTTTTTATTTGGAATGTCGTCTCCATCGGGATTTCCAATCTGCCCCTGCAGATAAGCGTGTTTTTCAGCTTCAAATTTTCTTACGCCGTCCCAGTATGCCCATTGCGTATCGGTGTCAATGTTCATTTTAATTACCCCGTAACTAATCGCTTCACGAATATCCTCCAGTGAAGAGCCTGAACCTCCGTGGAATACAAAATAAACCGGCAAATCCTCTTCGAGATTAAGTTTTTCCTTAATGTATTTCTGCGAATTCTTTAAAATTGTTGGTTCCAGTCTAACATTGCCCGGTTTATAAACACCATGAACATTCCCGAATGCAGCAGCAACTGTGAAATTGGGGCTCACTTTGCTGAGCTCCTGATATGCATAAAAGACTTCTTTGGGCTGGGTGTATAACCTTGAGCTGTCAATACCTGTATTATCCACTCCATCTTCTTCACCGCCGGTTATACCCAATTCAATTTCGAGGGTCATTCCCATTTTGCTCATTCTTTCGAGATACCTTTTGCTGATTTCAATGTTCTCTTCCAGCGATTCTTCTGAGAGATCAAGCATGTGTGAGCTGTAGAGCGGTTTACCTGTTTCGGCAAAGTGCTTTTCACTGGCATCCAGCAGTCCGTCAATCCAGGGAAGAAGTTTTTTTGCAGCGTGATCGGTATGCAGTATAGCACGTACTCCATAAGCTTCTGCTAATGTGTGAATATGCTTTGCACCAGCTATACCACCCAAAATTGCAGCTTGCTGCCCTTCAAGCTTCAAACCTTTACCTGCATTAAAAACTGCACCGCCATTTGAAAACTGAATGATTACCGGTGAGTTTGCCACTTTAGCTGCTTCAAGTACAGCATTGATTGACGATGAGCCTACCACGTTTACAGCCGGAAGTGCAAACTTGTTTTGGTGAGCTACTTTAAAAATGTATTGTAAATCGGAACCCGTTACAACACCCGGCTTAACAACATCAGCTATTCTTTTCATAACTTATTATTTTTTAAAATTTTGACTTGAAATTATCACTACACTTTAGATACAAATCTACAAATTTGATGTAATGACAACAAAAACAGAATGTTAATGAAGAATAAATTCTTTATTTATTAATATTCGTCAAGATTTAAAATACACACTTTGCGAAGCGGACTTTAAAAATGATTTTTTTAGAATTTTCAGGTTAAAAGACCCACTATTCTGAAAGCACCTCGCCATCGGTAGTGAAAACCACAACTTTTAATTTTAAAGGAATTTTTCGCTCAGTTTCAGATGTAAATTCAGAAGCAATCACACAGCTACTCATCTGTTGCAACTATCTCCCGAATCATTGTTTTTCTTCTGTTTGAAAACAAAAGTAGAGCAAATGCGTTTATTGATTTGTATCAATTGTTACAGAGTTTTATGAGATGATAAATTTTACCTTTTTAAGCAGATCTCCGATTTTTACAGGGATTTCTGAGAATGAACTGGAAAGATTATTTAGTGAGATTCACTATCAGTTAAAAAATTTCAAGAAAGGGGACCTGGTAGCGTTAGCCGGTGATTCTACTGAAAATTTATACGTTGTTCTTTCGGGAAGCGTAAGGGGTGAAATTATTGATTACAACGGAAATGTCATTAAGATTGAGGATATTGAGGCGCCCCGTCCGCTGGCTACTGCCTTTTTGTTTGGAAAAGAAAATCGTTTTCCTGTGACGGTTACCGCAAATGAAGAGGTTAAAATTCTTATCATCTCCATCCCTGAATTTTTGAAGCTTTTACAGCAAAGCACTCAAATTCTGAAAAATTTTCTGGACAGTATCTCCTCACGCAATCAATTTCTTATTCAAAAACTGCGTTTCTTAAATTTTAAAACCATCCGGGAAAAAGTTGCCTACTACTTTTTGCAACAAATTGGCGACAACCACCACTCCATTGAACTGAAGGGGACCCAGCAGCAACTATCAGAACTGTTTGGTGTTACACGTCCTTCGCTGGCGCGTGTTTTGAGCGATATGCAGCGTGAAAAGCTTTTCATCATCAATAGAAAAACCGTAACTCTGCTGGACAAACCAAAACTGAACAAGATTCTTAATAATGGATAAATCCCTCATTATATATCCACAATTTGCAGCATTTGAAAATCTAATTGCATTTTTAACCACAAAAAAGACTTTCCCGGAAAACAGTTCGCCGCATTTCACCGGGGAGCGCTCCACAATATTCGAAGAGAACAGAAAAAAACTTGCATCATTACTCAACATTTCTGTAAATCAATTGGTTTTTCCCCGGCAAACACACTCAAACTGTGTGGCAGGGATTTCAACAACTCCGGAAACTGAACTAAAACAAACCGATGCAACAATCACTAACCAGAATGGAATTTGTTTATGTGTGCAAACCGCCGATTGTGTTCCAGTTCTGCTTTTCGATCCGGCTAAAAGAGTAGTTGCGGCTGTTCATGCAGGTTGGCGCGGAACCGTGAAAAATATCACAGGCAAGGCAGTTGAAAAATTCAAAAATTCTTATCTGTCAAATCCTGAAAATATTGTTGCAGTCATCGGTCCGTCAATCAGCGCTGAAGTTTATGAAGTGGGAAATGAAGTGATAGATGCAGTTTTCAGAAATATTCCCCATGCTGAAAAAGTGATTCATAAAAATTCTTCGGGAAAATATCATTTAGATCTTTGGGAATCTAACCGGCAGCTGCTGATTACACAAGGTTTAAACCCGGAAAACATCCACATTTTTGGCGAATGTTCCTTTCTAAACGACAAAAAATATTTTTCAGCCCGCCGTGACGGTATAGAAACCGGACGAACAGTTTCGGGAATTATGATGTTGTAAACCTATTCTATAAAAATCCTTAATTTCCATTATCTTCTTTCTGTTTTATCCAAAACCTTTATCTTCGCATAAATTAACTATTTGTGAAAAAATTCTAAATACGGAAAACAGTAGAAATGAAAAAATATAAATTGGTTAACAATCTGACAGGATGGGTTATATTCCTGATTTCCTCAATTGTTTATTTAATGACCATTGAGCCTACTACCAGCTTCTGGGACTGCGGCGAATTCATCACCACATCATTCAAGCTTGAGATCGGGCATCCGCCGGGTGCGCCAATTTTCATGCTTTTCGGAAGATTTTTTACACTATTTGGCGGCGCTGAAAACGCCGCTGTGCTGATAAATTCCATGTCGGCGCTTGCCAGCGGGTTCACTATTCTATTCATGTTCTGGTCAATTACGCACCTTTCCCTCAAACTGGTGAGCAACAATGGAAATATAACCAGGGGTAACATTATCTCAATCATGGTTGCCGGTGTTGTCGGTTCGCTGGCATATACCTTTTCCGATACATTCTGGTTTTCGGCAGTTGAAGGCGAAGTTTATGCATTTTCATCGATGCTCACCGCTCTTGTTTTTTGGGCAATCCTGAAATGGGAAGATGTTGCCGATGAGCCCTATGCCAACCGCTGGCTTGTTTTCATTGCCTACATTCTTGGCTTGTCAATCGGTGTGCACCTGCTGAATTTGTTAGCCATTCCGGCAATTGTTTTTGTCTATTATTTCAGGAAATACACGCCTAACCGAAAAGGTTTTATTGTGGCGCTGATTGTTTCTGTTGCTATCATCGGTATTCTCATGTGGGGGATAATCCCCGGCGTGGTAACCGTGGCTTCATGGTTTGAACTGCTTTTTGTGAATGGTTTTGGACTGCCGATTAAAACAGGAGCAGTAATTTATATTGCCCTGATTGTGGCAGCAATTATATACGGTATCCGCTACACCATGGAAAAGAAATTGGTGCTTTGGAACACAGTAATTGTGATGATTACCGTTATTCTCATCGGATACTCCTCTTTTGCCTTAATCATCATCCGTTCTGCTGCCGAACCTCCCATGGACCAAAACAGTCCAAAGGATGTTTTTTCCCTTCTGGGATATCTCAACAGGGAGCAGTACGGCAACCGCCCTTTGTTCTACGGAGAGTATTACAATTCGCCACTCAGCCCCAATGAACGTTACAAGGAAGGGAAACCTGTTTATTCACAGATTGATGGAAAATATGTAGAAACCGACCGCAGGGTTATACCCAACTATGACGATAAATTTAAAACACTTTTCCCCCGGATGTGGAGCAGCACCGACCCGGCTCATGCTCAGGCTTATCAGGAGTGGGCTGGCATTAAGGGAAGACGTGTTCAGCACATGAATGAATCGGGCGAAAGGGAGATCATCATTAAACCTACTTTTGTGGAAAATATTCGCTTTTTCCTCCGCTATCAGGTGGGACACATGTATTTCCGATATTTTATGTGGAATTTTGCAGGAAGACAAAACGATATACAGGGGCATGGCGGGCCGTTATACGGAAACTGGCTGAGCGGAATTAAATTTTTCGATGAAATACGCTTAGGAAGTCAGGACAACCTCCCCGACCGTTTTGCCAACAATAAGGCGAGAAACACATATTATTTTCTACCTTTGATATTGGGACTGCTTGGTGTTTTCTACCAGAACAGCAAAGGAGCAAAGGGCAAACAGGGACTGTGGGTTATTTTCCTGCTCTTTTTCATGACCGGTCTTGCCATTGTGATTTATCTTAACCAAAATCCCCTGCAGCCCAGGGAGCGGGATTATGCCTATGCCGGTTCCTTCTATGCTTTTGCCATGTGGATTGGTATTGGCGCTCTGGCAATTATTGAAACACTTAAAAAATATATGAGCGAAACCGTTGCTGCTTCTGCAACCGGTGTTGTTACTCTGCTTTTGGTTCCCGGAATAATGGCTGTGGAAAACTGGGACGACCATGATCGCTCGGGAAGATACACTGCACGCGATTTAGGCGCCAATTATCTTAAAACCTGCCAGCCCAATGGAATCATCTTCACCAACGGGGACAATGACACTTTTCCTCTCTGGTATAACCAGGAAGTGGAAGGCGTGCGCACCGACACGCGCGTCTGTAATCTGAGCTACTTGCAAACCGACTGGTATATCAACCAGATGCGACGCAAAGCCTACGATTCAGATCCTCTGCCCTTTTCCATGGATGAAGACAAATACCGCCAGGGAACACGTGACATCGTCTATTTAATTGACGACCCGCGAATTAAGCGGAAATTTGTAGGTTTGGAAGAAGCTGTCAGCTGGATTTCTTCCGAAAATCCGGCAACAAAATTACGCCAGGCAGGAGATGCATCTTTCCTCCCCAAGAAAGTTATCAAATATAAGGTGGACAAAGAAGCTGTCATTCGCAACAATGTGGTCAGGCCTCAGGACTATGATAAAATCGTGGACACCATCACCATCGATTTGTCCGGGCGCAATTATCTGCCAAAAGATGAGATGATGATTCTCGACATGCTGGCTACCAACAACTGGGAACGCCCCATTTACTGGGCAATAACTGTTGGAAGAAACAAATACCTGAACCTTCAGGAATATTTTCAGGTGGAAGGCTTTGCCTACCGGTTTGTTCCCATCAGCGGCGTGGATAATCCGGAAAGGCTGGCGTTCGGCACCGTGGCAACAGACATTATGTATGACAACATGATGAATAAGTTTAAATACGGCAACATGAACGACCCGAAGGTTTATATTGATGAAAACAACTCCCGGATGATGACAAATATCCGTAACAGCTTCAACCGTCTGGCAACTGGCCTGATTGAGGAGGGAAAAAAGGACTCTGCAATTGCCGTGATTGACCGGTGCTTTGAGCTGATTCCGGGAAGTATTGTTCCTTATGAATATTTCACGCTGGAGCTTTCGGAAAACTATTATCGTGCCGGCGCAAGAGAAAAAGGGAAACAGATTTTAGAAGAGGTTTTCAACACGTTTGATGATGAACTGGCCTATTTCTTTACCATGGGTGTTCGTTTTACAAATTCAGCAGCTGTTAATGAAGAGATTCAGCGAAACCTGTTCTACATGCAGCGCATAGAGAGAACAGCCCGAAATTTTGAAGAAACCGAACTTCAGGAAAAGATCGAAGCGAGCATGAGAAAGCATTTTGAAACCTACAATTTACTCTAAGGCTGAAACGAACATGAATATTTTGGTAGTTGGCGGCGGCGGCAGAGAACACGCCATAGGTTGGAAAATCAAACAAAGTGACAAGTTAAAAAATCTTTTTTTTACGCCCGGAAATGCCGGTACCCAATTGTTGGGAACGAACCTCGAAATTGAACCGGAAGATTTTGAAGGTGTCAAATCTGCAATTCTGGAAAACAGAATCGATTTGGTGGTGATTGGTCCCGAAGTTCCGCTGGCTCAGGGGATTCACGATTTTTTAGCTTCCTGTCTGGAATTGGCAAAACTGAAAGTTGTGGGGCCCAAAAAAGAGGGTGCACAACTGGAGAGCAGCAAAAATTTTGCAAAAAGTTTTATGGTGCGCCACAATATCCCGACTGCCAGATATTTAACGGTTACAAAAAACAACCTTCCACAGGGAATTCAGTTTCTCGATTCACTGAAGCCGCCTTTTGTTTTGAAAGCCGATGGGTTGGCTGCCGGAAAAGGTGTTTTGATTATTGAAAATCGCCGGGAAGCAGAAACTGCACTGCAGGAAATGCTGAACGGCAAGTTTGGCGGTGCAGGCGATAAGGTGATCATCGAAGAGTTTCTCAGGGGGATTGAAGTTTCGGTTTTTGTAATCACCGATGGGAAAGATTATAAAATTTTACCCGAAGCCAAAGATTACAAACGGATTGGCGAAGGCGACACCGGACTGAATACCGGTGGCATGGGGGCGATTTCACCCGTGCCGTTTGCCGATGAAAAATTTATGCAAAAAGTGGAAGCGCGCATCATCAGACCCACTGTAAACGGGCTAAAAGCAGATGGCATTGAATACAACGGGTTCATTTTTTTTGGACTTATCAATGTTGACGGAAATCCCTTTGTGATTGAATATAACGTGCGATTAGGCGACCCCGAGGCGGAAGTTGTTTTGCTGCGCATCAAATCCGACTTTGTTGATTTGCTGGAAGGAGCTGCTGATGGTACATTAGCGGAAAAAAATGTGGAAATATCTAACCAGAATGCTGTTACGGTGATGATGGTCTCCGGCGGTTATCCGGGGAGCTATGAAAAGGGAAAAATTATTTCAGCCCTTGATCTGGTTGAAAAGAGCATCGTTTTTCATTCCGGCACAAAATCCGACGGAAAAAACATTCTAACCAACGGAGGCAGGGTGCTTGCCATCAGCTCACTGGGCAACAACATGAATGAAGCTCTGGAGACTTCATACCGGAATGCGGAACGCATTCAGTTTGATAAAAAATATTATCGAAAAGATTTAGGCTTCGACCTGTGATATGCTGTTCAAAACACTTAAATCAAATAATAAAGTTAATTTTATTTTGTTCCCAATTATGGGAATTGCATTCTGGTTTAAAAGTGTTTGGAATCAAAATATTTATCCTTTTTCGCCGGGGGAAACTGATAATCTGCTGTTTAAGCCCATATATCTTTTTCTGAACAAGATTCCTTACCTGCCGAATATCATTACACTTACGGTGCTTATCGGAATGGCTTTTTTAATGCTGAGTATTAACAATAAATACAATTTCATACGCATCAGGACAAAGCTGCCGGCACCGCTGTTTATCCTGATTATTTGCGGCTTTACTGACCTTCAGGCAATGCATCCGGTTTATTTCGGCGCTTTTTTCGTTTTGATTTCCATCCACAGGATGTTTAATGCTTTCGGGCAAAAGCAGCCCTATTCCGCTGCATTTGATGCCGGCTTTTTCCTGGGAATTGCCGCACTGTTTCATTTTAATATCATCATTCTTTTTCCGGTATTTCTGATAGGAATCGGATTTTTCTCGCGCGAAACGCACTGGCGGGAATTTGTAATTCTGACCTTAGGGCTATTCCTTCCGTTTCTGTTTGCATTTAGTTTTGCATACGTAAACAACTCTACTCCTGAACTTATCGAAACTTTTGAATTAAACATCTTTTCACCGGTTAATCATATTCAATCCAATATTCCATTGCAAATCTATCTTGCATTCCTGAGTTTGCTTGTGTTGATGGGCAGCATCAGCATGGTTCAGCAATATGATGCAAAAAAAATCAGCTCACGGAAGTTTTTCATCCTGTTTTTGCTGCTTTTTATCTTTTCATTAATCAGTATTATTGCAGTTCCCGGTGCTTCCCATGAAATGCTGATTATAATCTCCATTCCGGTTACTTTCCTTTTGTCCAATTTTTTTGTTTTTCTGAAAAGCCGCTTTTGGGGAAATTTCCTGTTCCTGCTGCTGTTTTTTTTAGTGATTGCACTGCAATTCTCAACCGCTTTCATAAATGGATAATAAGATACCGGCATTGGGATTTTCCCTGTTTACGAACAATGGAACAGGTTTCAGGCTGATTGAACTGTGCTGAATCCGGGCGATTTGTTCTCTTTTTCCAAAGAACAGAAAAGAACGGAAAGCGCCATTAAACATAAAAAGGCTATCTGTTCATTACTATTTTGGTTCAAAATTTCTATTTGCTGAAAATAGCAAAAACAAAATGCCCGGGATAGTCCGGTAGGTGCTATTTGATGTGAATCAGTCTGTTACCTTCATATTCAAACCATGCATCTTTTGCGTTTACACGAATATTGTGCACTCCCGGATTTTCCTTTACGGTGTAAGTTGCTTCCCAGATGTGCAAGGAATTGGAGTCGCCTCCCATTTTTCGCCAGGGAACATTATTTATCTGCTCTTCCCACTCTTTTTGTGCCAGCCTGACCGGATCTGTTTGGGTAACCCGTTTCATTTCAATCCAATTCCCATCATCACCGATTTTCATTTTTACAACGGCATTGGGGAGTGCGTTAAAAATATTTGCTGTCACTTTGATTTCATTGCCTGCATCGGTTTCAACAAAATCGGGGGCATCAATCTGCATTTGAAAACCTGCATCCATTCCTGCCGGCTTCCATTCAAATTTCCAGTCGTTTTTATTGATGTGCAAAAATCCGTATCCGTTTGGTGTTCCGTCAGACATCATGGCGTGCGGAATTCCGAATTCATTGGGTGCCCCGGACCACCAAGCCCCGCAGACTGTCCCCACACTAATCAGATGGTGCGGCTCACTGCCCGGATATCCGTCATCGCTGTCAATAAAACGATGAAAGTGCCTGTGTGTGTGAGCTGTGAGCGAAACACTATTGGGATGGGTTGCCAGCAGTTCGTAAAACTCTCTCTTTTCATTTTTATCATGCCATGCCGTGGAGCTCTCATAAGGAATATGAGCCAGCAGCACCAGCAGCTTATTTTTATCAATGCGCTGAATCTCATTTCGTAAAAACTGCATCTGATCTTTACCTAATCCGGTTCGGTAAAAATTTTTACCCTCTTCAAAAATCCACAAAATATTGTCAAGCACAATAAAATGTGCCTGCCCGTAACTGAACGAATAATACAGAGGCCCGATTTTATTTCTCCATGCGCCGCGAAACTCCGCTTTGTTTGTGCCTGTGTAGTCTGAATCGTGATTGCCGGGAACATACCACATGGGAATTCCAAGGGTTGAAAGACTACTGAGAACATGGTCATACAGGCTCAGATTGTCAAACACAATATCGCCAAGGGTTATTCCAAAATGTGAATCGGTGTCTATCAATTCGTGAAGCACATCCTTAGCCATATAATAGATTTCTGTATCGTTGCGTGGCTGGGTGTCGCCAAAAATTAACGCTTTGAATTTGCGCGGCGCTTTTTTGGGTAAGAGCGGAAAATCAACCGATTCAGGAAGCGGTCCGGTGGGTGGCATACCTTCAAATTTTGTCCCGGTTGCTCCGCCGGAACTATACATTTGATAAAACACCGGTTTACGATTTTCATCAACAGGTGCAACCCAGTTTGCCGGCTGAATCACGAAAATGGCTGAATTGTCGCGAAGCAAAAGCTCATATTCTCCTTTCCGGTTAGTTAAAACCACATCTCTCCCGTTGGAAACTGCTACCCCTTTAAGTGGCTTATCTGAAGAATCATAAACTTCGTTTCCGTTTTTATCGTGAAAAACTACCCCCTTAACCGTTGCCGGAACCTGAGCATTTAAAACGGACTCGTGAACAAATGCAGATAAAAGCAAAAAAAGTGTTGCTAAAAAAATGGTGTTTAAATGTTTCATTTGATAACAAATTTTTAGTAATTAACTCGAGTTTCCCTGTTGATAACTATTTGAGAACTAAGGGCATATAAAATTAAAAAATGTTGCATGTCATAGCTTAAAAAGCAATATTTGAGTTAGTTATAAAACAAATACGACATGCAACAATCGAAAAATACGAAAATTAATTGAGAATTTCAAAAATTTATTGATAGTGATAATAAAACAGGTCTTTATCCGGAAGAAACCATTAGAAGTAAATCGATTCTTCAATTTTATCTTGTCGATTATCAATGGAGTGATCGATTTTTGCTCAGTTCTCTCAAAATATTATTATCAACGCTCCTATAATGGCCAGTATCGCTACAATCAGCATTATTATCTTCGTTATGCTCTTCGGATATTCGCCAATTACTTGTCCGGTTCGTCCGTTTACCACAAACTGATACAGTTTGCCGTTGAATTTAAAGGCACTGATCCATATTGGCAGCAGCAGTAGTTTGAACTTAAGGTCGTTGTATTGCGTATGTTTACTGCGAATTTTTTGACGATTACCCCCGATATCCGCTTTAATGCTACTTTCAATTTCTGTATCCATCTTCTTTTTGGCCTCGTTTACCCCGTCTCTGAAATCGATTTGATATATTTCTGTGATAAATCCTGCCGTAAACTCGGGACGGTAAGCCACGCAGTTCATCATATCCCAATTGGTCAGTTTATTCATGATTTTTTTGGGAAGAGTTGTAGCAGCAGGCACAACTATATCGTCAAATGGTAGCGTTATAGTGCCATATCTTGGATACCAATCTGTTACAGTTCGTTTCGACTCTTCCCCTTTGTTGTTGAGATATATTTCGGTTCGGTCTTCACCTCGCTCACCTCTATAGTCAGTAGTGGTATTTGCATCGTAAGTCCAAAATGGCAGATAAACGCCTTTGAATCTATCTGCGTCAACTTCTCTTTTCTTTAGCTCCGATGGCAGAAACCACTTCTTGCCCAACCATTTTTTAAAGTTTGCGCTGCTCTCTTTTTCCGTTATTTTAAACGGAAGTAGGTATTCCGGTTGCCAGAAACGTTTTACCGATGCTTCGTTTAATATAAGCGGCGTAGAACAAAACACACATTTTGCTGCCGAAACATTGGGCGCGAGGGTAGTGGTAGCACCACATTGCCGGCATTTTATTTCGGTAACTTCCACGGTTTGTTCCTCGCTGCTTTCATCGGCGCGGTCTTTCCAGTGCATGAAATCGTTTTCCTCTATTTCGGCGGCGGTGTGGTCCAATTCTGCGCTGTGCCCGCAGTACATACATTTCAGGTCTTCATCGGCAGGCGAGTACTGCATAATGCCACCACAGGATTTACACTTGGTTTGCAGTGCATCGCTAATGGCTTGTTTTGGTTCGTTCATAGTTTCGCTCATGGTTTTATAATTTTAAATGACCTGTTTTCTTTATCCATTTGCAGGGTAACCATATACATTCCACTTACAAATGCCGACAAATCAATTGCTTCCCTTTGGTTTGGATTGTTTTTTTCAAAAACCGTTCTTCCCACCACATCAGAAATTTTTATGCTTTGAACCCTATTTCCTGCAAAATCAAAGTTTAAAATTCCATTGGTTGGATTTGGATACATTGAAATATCCTGTTCTTTAAAATCACTTGCAGAAGTGGTACATTCCGATTCAGTAGTAACAAACTTTGCTGTTGCATCTTTTAACCAGCCGGATAAATAGCTTGCTGCTTTATTGTTGACATAAATACAAGTTAAATCAGGATTGCTACTTGCAGCAAAATCTGTCATCTTATCATTTTTCCCATTCCTTATATCCAACGTAATTAACTTATTAGAGCTGCATTCCAAACCTGTTAAAGCAGTGTTTTTAGATAAATCTAAACTTGTTAGCGCATTATGATAGCACTCCAAAAATCTCAATGCCGTATTTGCTGAGAGATTTAAAACCTCAAGCTTATTGGAATAGCATGATAAAATAGATAAACCCGCACATTTAGAAACATTAAGACTTTTAAGTTGATTAGCACTGCATTCCAGATACCACAATGCTTTATTTGAAGAAAGATCCAAAGATGAAAGATTATTTCCTTCACATGATAAATCTTCTAAAGCTATATTTGATGATAGATTTAGCGTTGAAAGTTGATTGCCACCGCAGTCCAGAGAAACCAGAGCCGTATTTTTAGATACATCCAAATTTTTAAGCTTATTTGAAGAACAACTCAAATTGGTTAACAACTTATTGGCTGATACATTCAAACTTGTAAGCCCGGTAGAATAACAACTCAAATTAGTTAAAAGCTTATTGGCCGATACATCCAAACTTAAAAGTTCGTTAAAAGAGCAATCCAGCTCTGTTAACGCCACAAAGTCCTGAATCCCTGTTAAATCCTTGATGTTTTTGTTTGATACATCCAAAGATTTAATTGTTTTTAAGTTGGCTGTTGGTACATTATTGCCTACAGCACCTGCGCCATGCCCCAAAGTTTTTAGTGCTTGCAGAAAATTATTGTCGGGAATAAGGGTATAAGCCACCGTTTCGCCACATTCCGATTCGTTATTGGCAAACATTGCAGTTTCAGCTATTATCCAGTCAAATAATCTACCATCTGTTTTGTCGTCTACATATATACAAGTTAAATTAGGATTAGATTGAGCATAAAAATCAGTTACATTTTTATTATTTCCATTTCTCATGTCTATACTTATAAGCTGATTTTCATAACAAGTTACATACTCTATCGCTGTATTTTTAGACAAATCCAAACTTTTAATTGCATTATCACCGCAATTCAAAAAAGTCAACTTAATGTTTTTAGTTACATCCAAACTTGAAAGCTTATTTTGTTCGCAATCCAAATAAGTTAAGGCCTTGTTTTTAGATACATCAAAATTTGTAAGGTTATTGCCATCACATTTTAAGATTTCTAAAGCCGTAAAATCCTGAATTCCTGTCAAATCACTGATATCTTTGTATGTTACAGTCAAAGATTTAATTGTTTTTAAATTCGCTGTGGGTATTTTGTTACCTACAGCTCCTGCGCCATGCCCCAAAGCTTTTAGTGCTTGCAGAAAATTGGCGTCGGGAATAATTGTATAAGCCACCGTTTCGCCACATTCCGATTCGTTATTGGCCCACTTTGCCGTAGCATCTTTTCCCCATTTTGTTAAATAACTTGCTGTTTTATTATCAACTAAAATGCAGGTTAAATTAGGGTTGTTGTATGCCTCAAAATAGTTAACATTTGCATTATTTCCATTTCTTATATCCAAACTTGTAAGTTCATTGTTATTGCAATATAACTTTGTTAAAGCTGTATTTTTAGACAAATCTAAAATTGAAAGTTTATTCCTATCGCATTCCAAAAATATTAAAGCCTTATTTTTAGATACATCTAGAGTTGAAAGTTGATTGAAATTGCAATACAATGTTGTCAATTTTGTATTTTTAGATACATCTAGAGTTGAAAGTTCATTAAAATTGCAATACAATTTTGTCAATTTTGTGTTTTTGGATACATCCAAAGCTTTTAGTTTATTGCTGTTGCAATTCAATTCTTCTAAAGCAACAAAATCCTGTATCCCTGTTAAGTCGTTAATGGCTTTGAGTGATACATCCAAAGATGTAATTGCACTTAAATTGGCTGTGGGTATTTTATTGCCATCAGCACCTGCGCCATACCCTAAACCTTTTAACGCTTGCAGAAAATTGGCGTCGGGGATAAGGGTATATTGGGTGGGGGGCATGCAGCCACCACCATCGCCTGTAAGGATAACAGGTTCAACGTTCCACTTTCTATAAACTTCCCAACCTTTATTGGTAGCAATAGTTTTATTACTGCCTTCCCAATCGTTGGAAAAGTCTCCCTTATTATTATCATCCACATAAATACTAGCGCCGGATGGTGCGGGCGATCTTAGATCGCGGTATAATTCATCCATGGTACAGGCATCCCAACCTAAATTTTCAGCAAATATTCGGGTTAATTTTGACGCATTCCTTAAACTACTTAATTCTGCATATTTTAATTTATAAGATCCGCTGAAAGCTAATAACTCTAAACTTTGAGTATTAAAATAAAGTTGGTTTAATTCCACGCAATTTTGTGCCGTCAGAGTTTTTAAGTTTGTTGATTGTCGCACATCAACGCTCGTTAAAGCTTTGCTGTCGTTTAACCATAATGTCTCCAGTAGTGTTTGCTTAGATAATCCAGGAATATCGGTTAAATTAGCGCTATAAGATATATGTATGTATCGCAGATTACTTGTTTTCGTAAGATTCAATGTGCTGATCTTTTGTAAGTGGATGGCGGACACCATGGCACCATAAATTTTGATAGTTCCTGGTGCTACTATTCCTTTGACGGTTAATTTAGCGGCTTTGTCCCAAAAATGATCGTTCGAAGGGTGGTTGAACACTATTACCGATTTATGGTTGCTGGTGCCATCGTCAATTCTTACTATTGAAGAGGAAACATCCCAAGGCACTTGTTCGTTCTGTCCTATCATACCAAGCTGCATGCGGTTCATATCTTCCGTTGTTGGGGTTTGGAACGTGATGGCAGGAATTAAGTACGTTTTGCAATTGGCTTCATTTAATTCCCAATGTGTATTTCCTTTAAAATTTTTCATTGAGCAAACTTTCCATTTTCTATCAATAGCTGAAAAGGCATTTGACTTTAAGATATTATCACCTGCATCTGTAATATTGTATTGGTTAGATAGAAACAATTGTCCCCAAGCTGATTTACTATTTCTATCGGCTAGTGAATAGTATAAGGCTTCCAATGCCTGAGGACTTAAATTATCATGAGTATAATAGATATACTGCAATTGAGGATTGTTGCTTTCGCATCGTATAGCCTCAGCACGATCATTTATAAGAATTGCATCTATATAATCGCACCATATTCTGATCTCCTTACCGTAAGTTACAGTTCCTGTAATCATTTTTTTGGGGTCCGATCCGCTGGATATTCCTTCGTGACTTGTCTGATACCCTTCGCCCCAATCCACCCATAAAACTTTACCTGAGGGCGCTCCGTAAGTAGAATAAAAAATTGAAAATTCACCCGATTTTTCCGGGTATATAGTGAATGAAAGACCTTGCGGTTGTGCCCAAGTGGCAAATGTGCCAAGTAGTAGTACTGCTGAAATGATGAATAGTTTTTTCATGATGATTATTTTTTTTTTATTCTTTTATAGGAGATTCTCTATTTATCTGTTTATTTTCTCTCTATTCACTTTATTCAATCTCCTGCGCTCCATAGCCATTTACAGCTCCAAAAAGGTCAAATGCTTTTTCAAAGGGATAGCGGTTGCCATACATCGAAACACGCACAATTTCGGTACCTTGCATGTTCATTCCCATTGCCGAGCGAAACTGGTTCAAAGATGAATTGGGGTTGAACGACGAAGTTTGTGTGCCGATTATTACTATAAATCCTTTCAGATAGGGAGCGTCTATTTTTTCGCTTATGGCATTTACTTCTGCTTCGTTCATCTCGCGATTGTTTTCGTATTTTACCAATTGATCTACGTCTTCAAAGTTTTTTGCCAGCACAAATGTCCATCCGCCGCCACCCGAGGGCAGCACCATATCGCCGTTGCGGTTACCAAAAAACAAGTTGTCCCACGCGGAGGTTACGCGTTTGGCTTCTTTGGTTTTGTCGGCATCTACATACGAGCGATCCAGCGCACCATAGTTGGAGCAGCCAATGATATTGTTATATACATCAGCGTCCATGCCGGTCATGTAGCGGAAGCCATAACCCATATCTTCCATCAGTTTGGTACGGCACCAGGTAAACAGCACGGTATTGTTGTGAAACGAAACTTTGGAAGTGTTGGGTTGTCCCAGCCCGCTACGCACCTCGCAGGCTGACATGCGGTTGGCCACAAACACATTATTGTATATATCGAAATGTCCGCCTTTGGCAGCCATTTGTATGCCGAAGTGGTATCCGTTGAGGAACACACAATTGCGAATGGTGATGTTACCTTCCGCCTCGCCGCTGATAAGCTGAAATGCACTTGTCATACCTTCGGGCTGCATTATGGGCACTCCCTGTGGCGATTCGCCCACCACTACAATACGTCCGGTTTCGCATCCTTCGGGAGCAGCAGCTACCGGATTGTCGTACATCGGAATTACGTATTTGCTGATTTGCCCGCGGTCGAAAATGATGCCGTCCACAAGCACCACGCCGTCCCGTTTGCCCACCACACGAATGTCCATCACGCCTTGATTTCCCGATGTCATTATTTGCCCAACGCCGGGGCGCATGGTGGTGCGAAACTTTACCGGGTCGCGTTGCGAAAAATCATCGGAATAGCCGCCAACGATTGATACATATTTGTTCACCTTCACCCATCCCTGGTCTAAATATCCAAGATAATTGCCTTCGGCAACACAAATAACTGCTCCTTCCGGAGCAAGGTCAATGGCTTTTTGCAGGTCTTTAATTGGTGACAACTGGCTGCCGTCGTTGCGGTTGCTGCCTTTGTTTACTGACACGTACAAGATTTTTGTGGCTTGATCAAATTTTGTTTCGGTAGTATTTACCGCTTCTGGAGTTTCATTCATGTTTTTTTTTTATTTAGTTTTTTTTTATTCTACTTGCTGCCCGCTTGCTTTTTGAGCTGATTACCGGGCCTTTTCACATTGTGATTTGCTATCGGCATCCCTGTGGGGCCTTTGGCGTAAGTTCATTTGTACAAAGTATTTTCTTCTCCATTCATCGCATGACTATCGCAACTGTGCAGAGTAGTCATACGATGAAGTTGACCACTACCATGCCTGCCTGCCGACAGGCAGGCAGGCGGCTTTCAATTACTGAATTCCAAATTCTTTCGCACTTTCGGGATAATCTTCTTTTATCCTTTCGAAATCCATAAAGTCCATTATGCCGAATAAATGTTTAAACATTTGTCCTATTTTCTCACTCCCGTATGCTTGCAACTCAGGAAGCCTATTGTCAAATTTATTTTCAAAATCTGTTGCTTCGGGTTCTATTTTCTCCATAGCAGACATCGCCGCCATTGAGCTTTCCAATAGATAGTCATCCCTGGTTTCTTCGTCTTTTTTAGCAAGTACTTTCCCGTACTGTATCATCTGCTTCACCGAGCTGCTATAGAGTTTATCCATGTCCTTTTCAAAATCTGCATCTATTTTGGTGTATTTGTCCAACAGATTTTCCATTTCCCGCATCGTATGGATGTGAATTGCTGCAGTTTCTTCTGCAAACTGCTCTTTAGTTAATTTTTCAATTTCGCTCATGTCTTTCTATTTAGATTGTGAATTGCTGTTGCCACATCCATTTAGGATAAAGCCCGCAATGATGATTGTTAATAGAATTGGTTTTTTCATTTCAGATTATTTTTCCTTATAATTTACCGCCCAGTCATCGGTGCCAATACCGTGGGCTTCCACCTCACCATATTTGTCGCTACCGGCGTAAGGCTCAATAAAACTGAGTGTACGCATGGTGTATCCCCCGGAACCGTTTGGCAGGATGATGTTGGTATTGATACGGCGGTGGATGATTTGTCCGAGTGCGTTTTTTTCCACCCGCCATGCCGATTCTATAATTATCAGCTCTTTGATATCCCACGATGAGTATGCCTGGTGTGCCAGTTTGAGCATTTTGGCTTTCAACGCAGGGTTGTTCATCTGCGAAGCGGGCACAGGTAGTTTTTCTTGTTTGGCCAGTGAGTTTTTTTGTCCTTGATACATAGTAGATATTGCAATAGTTGCAAAATTACATTCATCCCATTGTGGTGTTTCACCCTTACGCTCAAGTAATCGGCGAATGCCTATTAATTGAGCCCTTTCATAATCGTACATATCTGCTTTAGCAGGCGTAATTACCGGGTTATCATAGTTATCGTAAATTACGAAGTATGGTATTCCATCTATATTTCTTATACTGTTCTTTCCTAGTTGCAACGATTTTAAAGTATATGTATCTTCTCCCTTTTTCTCAACTTCATAACGTTGAGTAACATAGCTTTTAAGTGTGTTTATGTAGTGATTGTAAAGTTTGGACTCTTTTTCCAGATTTTGTTCTGCACCAAATTTTTCACCATCGGTAAAGAGTTTTCCTACATCAGATTTTATACTAAATGTTCCGGGAATACATATTGCCTCACAAATAGATAGGTTATCGTTATTTCTGTCTTCTATTTGTTTTTTGATAGCGTCCAATTCTTCAGACGAAAAACGATAAATGCGCTGTACAAATTCAAAATGATTCATTTTGTCGAGTGCCATTGGATTTGCATTTTCTTCTTCAAGATTAAAAGCAGCACCACCTCGGTCAGCAAAGGAATCATACGCCCAACAGGTAGGTGGCCTCAGGCTCGGGTTTTTGAGTTTAGCAACGGCTTGCTGCACCTCATCTGACAGATCGGCCGCAGGAACCGACGATTTTTCATCCAATGTAGCGTTGCTCACACCTTGAGTTGCATTATCTGTACTTTTATCCATAGCCTCTTTTTTTACTGCTTCTTTGGCTTTATTAAGTAATCCGCCAAGTTGCGCTTGCGCCGTACCTTGTAAGGCAAACGCGAGGATTAAAATTGCAATTAGTTTTTTCATTTTGTTTTTTGTTTTTGAAAGTTGGATTTGCTTTTCCGTTTTATCTGTCTTCTTAAAAGAAGGGCAAAAGACTTCTATATTCCGCCTATCTTATCATCTGTGCCCCGTAGCCATTAACGGCTCCAAAAAGGTCAAATGCTTTCTCGAAGGGATAGCGATTGCCATACATCGAAACGCGTACGGTTTCAGTACCCTGCATATTCATTCCCATTGCCGAGCGAAAAGTATTTAGCGATGAGTTGGGGTTGAACTCTGAGGTTTGTGTGCCGGTTATCCCAATAAATCCTTTCAGATAGGGTGCGTCTATTTTTTTGCTTATGGCATTTGCTTCGGCTTCGTTCATCTCACGATTGTTTTCATATTTAACCAGTTGGTTCACGTCTTCGAAGTTTTTTGCCAGCACAAACGTCCATCCGCCACCGCCCGATGGCAACACCAGATCGCCATTGCGGTTGCCAAAAAACAGGTTGTTCCATGCCGAGGTTACGCGTTTGGCTTCCTTGGCTTTGTCGGCATCCACATAAGCACGGTCCAGCCCGCCATAGTTGGAGCAGCCAATTATATTGTTATAAACATCGGCGTCGATGCCAGTCATGTAACGGAATCCGTAACCCATATCTTCCATCACTTTTGTGCGGCTCCAGGTAAACAGCACGGTATTGTCGTGAAAGGAGATTTTGGATGTATTGGGTTGTGCCAAGCCGCCACGCACCTCGCAGGCAGCCATACGGTTTGCCACAAACACATTGTTGTATATATCGAAATGTCCGCCTTTGCAGGCCATTTGAATGCCAAAGTGAAAACCGTTGAGGAACATGCAGTTGCGGATGGTTAAGTTTCCTTCCATCTCACCGCTTATGAGTTGGAATGCGCTTTTCATACCCTGAGGCTGCATCATGGGCACTCCGGATGGCGATTCGTCCACGAGTACAATACGTCCCGTTTCGCATCCTTCGGGAGCAGAAGCTACCGGATTGTCGTACACCGGAGCGATGTACAGATTGATTTGTCCGCGGTCGAAAATGATACCATCCAAAAGCACCGCGCCGTTTCGTTTGCCCACCACACGAATGTCCATTACTCCCTGATTACCCGAAGTCATTATCTGTGCCGGACCAGGACGCATTGTAGTGCGGAATTTTATGGGGTCGCGTTGCGAAAAATCATCGGAATAACCGCCTACGATAGACAGGTACTTGTTTACCTTCACCCATCCCTGGTCCAAATAACCCAGATAATTGCCTTCGGCAACACAGATAACGGCTCCTTCGGGGGCATCGTCAATGGCTTTTTGCAGGTCTTTAAGCGGCGATGACTGGCTGCCATCGTTGCGGTTGCTGCCTTTGTTTACCGACACGTACAGGGTTTTTGTCCCTTGGGGGATTTCGCCCTTGCTAACAGCTTTATTGCCTGAGGAAGCTCCACCGGAAGTGGCATTGGAAACGCCCTGGTCAAGCCTATTTTCGCCTCTGTCTAATGCTTCGCGGGTTTCGCGCGCCGTTTTTTCTTTTACTTTTTGTTCAACCTGTTGCTCGGCAGACCTTTTCATTTGATTGCCAAGTTTTTTAATGTCGATTTGTGCTTCAGATGCAAAACCGAATGCAAGTACAAAGGCTATCGCCATTAATACTCTGTTTGTTGTTGATTTTGTTTTCATCTCGTTATAATTTATAATTTATTGTTATTGGTTTTGGATGGGCACCCTACGGCTGACCACCACTTTATTATTCTGAACTACTTTTACCACGTAAATTCCATTACTCAAAGCTGATGTATTGAAAGTGGAATGCGTGTTGCCATTGGTTTTGCCCTGCATTACCAACTGACCGATAATGTTATATACATCTACTTGAGTATCATACTGGGAAGTAGAGACTAAATGAAGTGCATTGCCATATGCATATACCTGAATGGCTTCTGAATCTTCGGGGCTGTAAATGTCCGTGCTTAGAGCAGTAGTAAAACTCCATACCGGCCCGGGTGTTGTGCCCGATGCATTTCTTGCGTTTACCTGCCAGTAATATTTTGTGTTGGGTATTAAATTGGTAAGTTCATATGATGATACCATTTTGGTCTGGTAAGCGCGCCCCACGTTGGCAGGCGGGTATTTTGTGTCTAACAGCACTTGGTGTTCACCTGTATTGCCACCAAATTTCCATTCCAACAATTCGCCATTTTTAATATCGGTAGCACCATCCGCTGGAGAGGTATTGGTTACAGCACCTGGTTTTGGAGCATCTTCTGTTGTAAAGTACCATACAGGACCTTCGGTTTCACCTGATGCGTTTTTCGCAATTACCTGCCAGTAATATTTTGTGTTGTATTTTAAATTACTAAGTGTATATGAAGTTGCCAGGGAGCTTGTAAAAGGAACCACTACATCTTTAGGTGTGCTGCTTGTACCCAGCAATAGTTTATATTCAGATGTATTTTCACCAAATATCCATTTTAACTCATCGCCATTTTTAATGCCGGATAACTTAACCTTGGGAGGCCTTGTTATAGCGCCCGGTTTTGAGTCAGCCTCTGTTGTAAAGCTCCATATTTCGCCCATTCTTTCATTACCATTTTTATCTTTTACGTTTATTTGCCAGTAATACGTGGTATTGAAATCTAATTTTGGCATTGCAAGTGCAAAACCAGTATTGCCTCCTGTAGTTTTGTAAGAAGTTACATTACTGAAATTATTAGAGTCTTTGCCCCACTTGAATTGATATTGACTTGTATTAGCTCCAAATC
Organism: Mariniphaga sp.; assembly: GCA_040772505.1. Taxonomy (GTDB): domain Bacteria; phylum Bacteroidota; class Bacteroidia; order Bacteroidales; family Prolixibacteraceae; genus Mariniphaga. Next base: position 320,532 of record JAXGYA010000001.1, read on the forward strand.
CAAACCTCAATTTTACATCATTTACAAAAACGTTAGCAGCTCCATTAGTTGGTGCCAAACAAGTTACAGCACCCGGTTTGCAGCCACCGCCATCGCCTGTAAGTTGTTTTTCAGCACCACAATTGTATTCAAGCATAACTTTCCATCCTTTATTGGTTGCTATGGTTTTGTTACTGCCTTCATAGTCATTAAAATTATTAGGTTCACAAGTATCTTCTACATAAATTTGAGCGCCAGATGGTGCAGGTGAATATAGATTCCTGTATATTTCATCTAGAGCACAGGCATCCCATCCCATGTTTCCAACAGATATTTCGGTTAATTTTTTTGAATTTTTTAGTACATTTAGTACGCCAATATCTAATTTATCACACCCACTAACATTTAATGTTTTTAAATTACTTGTATTATAATACAGGTACGTTAGTTTATAATTGTCAGGTAAATCCAGTGTTTTTAGATTTGGCACAGGACTTAAGTCAACGATTGTAAAGCCAGTTTTATACAATCTAACATATTCAAGCAGTTTGTTTTCATTCAATCCGGGAAGACTATTTAAATTACTACTATTGTCGATGCGAAGATGTCGCATATTTGTTGTACCGCTAAAATTAAGCGAGCTGATTCCATTCGTCATGAGATGCGACACCATTGCACCATAAATTTTGATAATACCAGATGCCCCTGTTCCTTTGACGGTAAGTTTTTGCGAGTTCCAGAAGGTTTCGGAAGTGTGCATGGGTACCTGCCTCGATTTATGGTTACTGGTGCCATCATCAATTCTTACAAAGGAAAAAGGGAGAAACTCCGGGTGCGACATATCGGGCATTATACCAAGCCGCAGTTCTATATTGGCAGTTGTTGGTGTAGCAATTTCTATGGCAGGAATTAAAATGCTTTTAAGAGCAACTTCGCTATTTATCCACCAATTTGTTCTTTCTGCAACATTCCCAGTCCAGTTTTTAAATGAGCATATAGCCCATTTCTTATCTAAAGCTATAAAGGCATTTGATTTTTTGATTTTATCTTCAAGAAGCGTAGTATTTGCCTTTTTAGTCAAATGCAATTCTCCCCAATCATTACCACTTCTATTGTTTAGCGACAAGTATAAGGCTTCCAAATTCTCAGGGCTTAGATTGTCTTCTAGATAATAGATATATCGCAAATGAGGGTTCTTTTCGCATTTTATCGACTGAACCTTATTTGTTATATAAATAGCACATAAATGGTCACTATATATTTTGATAGGCTTACCTGCAGTTGCAATTACTTCAATAAGAGCTGAGGCATCAGAACCGGTTTCTGCTTTTTCGTAATTTTGGAATTGTCCATCGTCACGCTGTACCGTCACGGCAAAACCTGAAGGTGCTTTGTAAGTAGAATACCAAATATAAAACTTACCCGATTCCGCCGGCCAAATAGTGAATGAAAGGTCTTTCGCCCAAGTGGAAAATGTGCTAAGTAGCACTGCTATTAGAAGTAAATAAATTTTTTTCATGATTGTAAATTTTTTAAAAATGAGTACTGTTAACTTTTATGTTTTTCAACTTGTTATTTTTCAAACTGGTTTGCACCGGGTTCACTCTCTTTTATTGCAAGTATTAGAAACCAGATTGACCCGATAAATGGAATGAGGTTGATAAAAATCCAGCCACCGCCTTTGCCTATGTCGTGCATACGGCGCACGCTAACTGCCAGTGAGGGAACTAACAAGGCCAGCATAGCGATTACATAGAGAATCATAAAAATCATCCTCAGTGCATTAACTCCGCTAAAAAGGCTCATCAGTAGCGAAAATGCTACGCTTATCACAAAATAAACCAGCACATACTGCCAAAACTCGGCGCGGTTGGCTCTTCCTTTAAACTGTGCATACTTGTTAGTGATGATGTCTTTGAAATTCTCAATAATTGTGTTCATGATTGTAAATCTTTATGTGATTAATAAATGTATTAAATGGTATTAAAATGGTATTACAATGGTGGTGGAACTGCTCCAAACAAATGCGATAAGGAAGGAACTGAATTGGCAGCTGCCCAGCCCGCCATTCCTGCTGTCCACACTAATGTGTCGGGAGTAAGTTGCCCCTGCTGCACCATTTGTTGCAGTTGCGCTTGCGGAAAGGGCCCCTGTTGGACACCACCCACAGCAACATGGTACATTTGCTGCGGCGGCATGGGAGGTGGCGTGCCTTGTTGCGGATTGGCGCCGACGGTATTATGAGGTTGTTGGCTTTGTGGGTTTACCATTTCCTGCGCCATTTTTCCGGCCATTGCCAGACCGATTCCTGCACCCATGGCATCGCCGGCAAGGTTTCCGCCACCTGCCGGGTTGTTTGCCGCATCTTTTAGCGAATCGGCAAATTGCATTTGTGTATAGGTGGTCATGTTGCCAATAACGCCCATGCTGGTGCGTTTGTCGAGCGCTTCTTCCACCGCTTCGGGCAACGAAATGTTTTCTACCAAAAACTTGGTGAGTTCTATACCGTATTCAGAAAAATCGTGCTTCAGTGCAATGGTGAGTTCGCTCGAAAACTCGTTAAGATTTGCCGCAAGGTCAAGCGCAGCAATTTTTGATTCAGCGAGATAATCGGTGAATTTCGTAATCACAAAATTGCGCAGTTGCTCTGTTACACTGTCGGTAGTGAAATTCCCGTCAGTTCCCGCCACATTGCGTATAAACTTAATAGGGTCGGGTTCAACACGAAAACAGTATGACCCGAATGCACGTATGCGAATGGGTCCAAACTCGGGGTCGCGCATCATAATGGGATTTGCTGTGCCCCAACGCAGGTTCAAAAACTGTTTGGTGTTTACAAAATATACATCCACCTTAAACGGCGAGTTAAAGCCGTATTTCCATCCTTTCAGCGTGGTTAGAATGGGCATGTTGCTGGTGGTGAGCTGATAGCGTCCCGGTTGAAACACATCGGCAAACTGACCTTCGTTCACCAATACAGCTACCTGGGTTTCGCGCACGGTGAGTTGTGCACCATTCTTGATTTCTGCATGATAACGCGGGAAGCGCCAAATCATAGTGTCGGCGGTGTCATCGGTCCATTCAATGATGTCTATAAATTCACTGAATGCTTTTTGTTTGATTTTGTTGAATAAACTCATAGTCGGTCGTTTTTTAGTGATTGAATGAACAAATGTGTGAGGAGCACTTTTCTACTCACTTTACGACATCAAACATAGAGCACTTAGGCTTCATCAATTAGTATTATTTGCGCAAGAATCAGGACTATTTGCGCATTAACAATTGATGCTATTAGGATTATTTGCGCAATATCTGCGCTTAATGAGTTGTTATTCAGTACTTAGTATGTGCTATTGGGTAGGTTGGGGTTTTTGGATTGTTGTTATTTTTTTCCGCTTGGCTTTATTCTTACGATTGGGTTTCCGCAATTTTGGGTATTCACAGATGCGGATAAAAGGAAATTGCCTATCCCTTTCGGACAAATGACAAATAATTGCAAGGTGCAGCGCACCGTAATATCTTTTAGGTTACGGTGCGCTGCACCTTACAGAAACATCAGCATTTTTTCTACAAATATTATCGCGACGCTGTCGCTTCTGATTCGAACTATTAGGGCAAATGAAGCTTTAAAAGAAGTATTTTACTGTTCTCTATGTACATTTTACTTCAAATAATAACAGAATAATACTTGACTTGTCTTAAGGAGATAGTCAGTAAATGGAAACACACCAGCAAAATTTTTAAATATTTTTTCGTCTTCGTCTAATGGCACAAAAACCACAGCAATGTAGTTTAAACCTTGCTCGCTTGTATATGCCTTAACATCTCGGTGGTATTCATTCCGCTATTTTTGTTTTCATCTACCATAGTCAAAACTTTTATTGTTTCCCTTGCACCAAATACCAATCTATCCACGAATCTAACTGGCTTACAGAATTAGGTCGCAGTAAAATCTTACGTTTGTTGTTGAGTAAATATAGGGTTGGCGTAGCAAATACATGATAATCTTTCACAATCGGGCTTTCCCATTTTTGGTAATCGCACAAACTGATGAATGGAAACACTCCGGCAAAACTTCTAAATATTTCCTTGTCCTCGTCAATTGAGACAAAAACCACTTCAACGCCTTGCTCTTTCCATTTTTTATAAAGACCTGAAATCATAGATAGTTCTTGCGGGCATTGCGGACACCAGCTTGCGCCAAATGCAATAACAGTGTAATTGCTTTTTATGTCGGATAAAATTTTTGGAATATTACTTGTTTCGTAACCCGGAGCAAAAACATCGCCTGTAAACTCAATATCTGGAGCGCGATTCCCTTTTTTCATAGCTCGGTAGCTTTCTAATTGTGCTGCAAAATCGTTATTAATGGTGCAGCCTTGTTCATTTAATAATTTCAATGCCAAATATTCCGAAGCCTGAAACAAGCTGCGTTTTTCAAGAAATTTGAATAGATATTCGGTTATTTCGTTCAATTTTTGCTCATCCGATAAAAGATTTTCAACCAAAATATCTATGGATTTATTCATTTCTATGTAAACAGAATCTAACGAGCGGCCACTGTTTTCAATTAACCAAAATTGAGCTTCTATGGTTTCGCCTAATATACCGCTTTTGTAAAGTCGTTTATCGGTATAATCTATTTCCCTGAAAGCATTTATGGTAGCCGGTATTTCTTCGGTGCGGTATTGAGCAACCGTAGCAACGTAGCTTACCAGTTTACGAAGCGGCAAATACCAACTCACATAAGAACTCTCTGGCAATGATGTCAAAAACATGCTATCTTCTTTTTTGATGCGTTGTTTTTCCTTTTCTATGGCCTGTTTGGGAACTTCATGTAGCGCAAAAAGAGAGTCCATTTGATAAATTTTTTCCAGGTAGTCCCACGCACTCAGGGTTTGTTCGCGACGCGGATGTTCAGTAGCGTATTGCCCAAACAGAATGTTTTGTTCGCCTTCAATAATTTTAAGCGATTCAGGCAAAGCAAGGTTTAAGCCTTTTAACCTAAGGTTTTCCTTATCGGCCAATAGTACAACAAAGGTTTTTTCATCTTCTGCTTTAAGATAAGCCATGCCAAAATCCTGTTTGTTGTACGACAGTTTAAAAACACCCTTCCCATCAGCTTGCACACTATCAATGGCGTAAGCAGCAAAGCCATTAAAGCCAAGCAGTTTAACCTGCTGATTAGCAAGCCCCGAAAAAGCACCTGTGATTGTGTTTTGCGAATACACAAAAACAGAGGTGAATAGTAAAAAAACGATTAAAATTATTTTCTTTTTCATCCAATTAGTTGTCTGAACCTTGATTAGTAAGGTGAAAAATCAGGAAATCATTAAATCAAGGTTCAGACAGTATTTTTAATCTTTTATGCAACGCACGGACATACCGACCGCTCGGTATTCCGTGATTACTTCGGTCGTGCTTTCACCCCAGAATGTAAGGTAAAAACTCTTAGTACCGTTAACCGTAGGTTGCCACGTACTTGACCAATAGTCGCCGGACTTACCTTTGTTTATTAAATGACCAGAGACACTACGAGCCCCTGCGGCGGGCAATTTAAGGTGTGAGTTAATACCACCTGATGCGCCTACAACACTCCATGTGGCTATTTCAGCCCTCCATTCTGCTCTGGTTGGTAAACGATAACCATCAGGGCAAGGGTTATTAATCCCATCTAAACCCTGCCATAAGTTGTTGTTTTGTGTGATTAACCAATCCACAGGATCGCTTTGTGACATAATAAAATCACTATGCCCGGGGGTAGCACTACCGCTTAAAGCAGAGGTTGTACCGGAAGTACGTTTTTGATGCCAGTCGGCGCCACGCCCCCACTGGTACAAATCGCCGTAAGAATTTTCATCATCACGGCTTGTGGCAACCCGTGTAGAGCCAAGGTTGCGGTCCATCCATATAGCGCCTGTTACAGGGTTTTGAACATCTCTGAACCCTGCTGTTGTGGTCCAGGTTGGTACGCCGCCGGTAAAAGTAAGAACCTGTCCTTCGTTACCTGCTGCAACGGTTACCCATTTAGTTCCATCCCAGTATTGCATTTGCCCCGGTGCAGTGCCGGTGGGTAAACCTGTTGCCCCTGTTGCACTTATTTCATAAGGGCTGTCTGCTGTGCCTGCACCTGTAACGCTTACGTTGGTGCCGGCGGTTACTTTGGTTTCGGAGCCGTCGGCTGCTTCAGGAATATCAGGCTTGTTGAGGATAAGTGCATCGCCTGTTGTAGCATCCCAGTCTGCCTGCACGTTTACCTGAGCACCATCCTCTATGCCAGCAAGTTTTGTTGCATCGGCTTCAGGATAACTGTTTTTGGCGGTGTTTGCCACAATGGCATCAGCCTGGGCTGTAGTTATAGTTGTTGGTGTATTTATTAAATCTGCATAATCTTTATCCCAGCCGGTAAACAGAGGGTCGGCTTCTTCGGTTAAAAATCCGCTTAAATCCTGGTCGCCTGTGTTTACACCCGAAAGTGTTGTAATGCCCAACTTTGCTTTAATGCTTGCATTGGTTTCATCGCCACTGTTTTTGCCCGAAAGGTTTTGCAGTTTTGCAATGTCGCTTTCCTTAATCCATGCCGCAAAGCTGTTTTTAAACACGGGGTCGCTCTCCTCATCAATGTAATTTTCTAAGCCGCTCACCTGGCTGGCGGAGATTTGAATACCCGTTGATTTGTCCCACGCCGCAAATACAGGGTCGGTTTCGTCAGAGCTGCCCGAGGCTTTGTTCCACCGTGCAGTATCGGCAGCGGTTATGCCTTTTGCTGTTGATTGGCTAAAAAGCGGGTCGGTTTCGTCAAGGGCGCCGGTAACCGTTTCGGCTGTTTTAGCATGTAGGGCATAAGGAACGCTCAGCAACTGGCTTACTCCTGTGATGGTGTAGTTTGTTCCGCCTTCAGGGTCGGTTTCAGTTTTAATGAAATAGATGTCGTTTGTCCAGTCAATGATGCTAAAACCTGCTTCGTCGCCTATTTCAATGCTCACCAGGCCATTAGCGTTGGTGGTGGGCGTTTGCGTTTCGGTATAAACGGCTGTGCCATCGGCTGCACCTTTCAGGATGCTTATTTGCATTCCTACCTGCGTGTTTGTTACCAGGGCATCACTACTGTTGCGGATTACCGCCTGATAGCTCATTTTTTGTGGTGTTTGAGCCCACACGCTCACAGTTATTAAAACTGATGCTAAAAATGTAAATAGATGTCTCATTTTGTTTTTTTTATCGTTATTGAAATTTATCAAGTTCTTTCTTTCTTTCTTACCCTCCCCCTTAGGGGGAGCTGGAGGGGGCTTCTTAATTTTTTATAATCTTGAAGGTTTTCACTTCTTTTTTTCCTTCAGTTACTTTTACAAAATAGGTGGCAGGCACAAGATTGCTCATTGAAATGCGGGTTTGGGTGCCTGTGATTTTGTCGCTTTGTAAAAGTCTTCCCTGCATGTCGTAGAGTTGAAAGTTTAAAGTTGAAAGTTCAAAGGCATTTACTTCCAACGTTAAATAGTCGGTAGTGGGGTTGGGGTAGGCCGAAACCGTAAGGTTTATGCCTTTGGCTGCTTCAATTCCGGTTACTACATAAATCTCGTAAGGTTGCTGCACGCCCTGTGCCACCGAACCTGTCGTTCCTGTGTTTGTGGTGTAAACTACCTGCCCAACGGAATAACTTGCCGAGCCTCCGCTGCCCGAAGCATCGCCACCTGTGGCGTTAACGCTTTCTTGTGCTTGTACGGTAGAAAGCGAAAAGGTGAAAAATAAAAGCAGCACGGGCAGTACAAGACTTTTTTCTTTCCACTTTTTACCTTTTACTCTTTTTTCTTGTTTCATTTTTTTGACCTCCCTTTTTATAGGTTACTGTTTGTATGGGTATTTTTTACCCGTGATATGGTTGCAAATATAGGGTTCTTATTAAGAAAAGATCTGTATTATTTGAGCAAAAATCAGGACTATTTGCGCATTAACAATTAATGCCATTAGGACTATTTGCGCATGTTTTAAACTTAATAAGTTGTTAATCAGTACTTGGTATATCCTAGTGGGCAAGTTAGGGTTCGCTTTACACCACAGTCGGCATTTGTTAAAAGTGCGATGACGGTTTGCCGAATTTTTTTTGAATGCATGCACAAAATAACTTGAAGGAACCCCAGCGGGGTTCGCCTATGAATAACCCCCGGTTGAGGTTAGTTGCCGCAGGTAACTGAACTCTACCGGGGGTAAGAATATAAGCTCGATTAACAACCCCAGCGGGGTTGACCTATCCCTTTAAAAGAAAAAGATAAAATCACTATCACTTTTTCTCAATTTCAAAATTTCATAAGTTTGTACAGAAAGACATTTATTAATTGCAAATTTAAAACCCAACTGAAATGAACAGTTACAGACAGATTTTATACCACATTGTATTCTGCACATACAATCGAAAAAATACATTACCCCATGCCTTTCATGGGGAGCTTTATAAATATATCTGGGGGATAATTCAAAAAAGAAAAGGTTTCCTTTATAAGATTGGGGGCACAGAAAACCATATTCATATTTTATCGGATTTGCACCCCACGGTATGTTTATCTGACTATATCAAGGAAATAAAAACAGGTTCAAACCAGTGGATGAAGAAAACAGGCAATTTTCCATTGTTTGAATCCTGGGCCGAAGGATCATGCTCGCTCACGTATAGTATCAATGAAAAAAATGTATTGATTAATTATATTAAAAATCAAAAGGAGCATCATAAAACAATCACTTTTGAAGATGAGTTTCGTCAGCTACTCGCAGAAAATGGGATTGAGTGGGATGAAAGATATCTTTTTTAAAGACGGAGATATTGATGGCTAATAAGGTGAACCCCGCTGGGGTTCTGCATCCATATCGTGTTGTCTTGCCCCCAATTCCGCTTCACTGCATTGGGGGTTATTCATTGGGAAACCCCTCTGGGGTTCTATGTTCATAGTGTTTTTTGGGAAATAGTTTCTGGTCTCCCCGTTATTTTTCTCTTTCTCGAATAGGATTTGCTTTACACCACAGTCGGCATTTGTTGATAGTGCGATGGCGATACACCGAATTCTTTCTTGAATGCGCGCGCAAAATAACTGGAATCATAAAATCCGCAGGCATCGGACACTTCGGTTACAGAAATGTCGGTATCGGCGAGCATCTTTCTTGCCTTGTTCAGTTTCAACTGCAACACATACGATATGGTGGAGTAGCCGGTAATACCATTAAGTTTTCTGCTAAGCTGTGATATGCTCATGGCCATTTTATCAGCAAGAAATGTTGAATTCATTTGGGGATTGTTTATTTCGGAATGGATAATATTGCTGATGGTTTGCAGAAATTTCAGGTTATCATCGTTGTCTAATTTATTCTCCGAGCTGTCGCGTGTGATCACGCTCATGTATTTTTCTTTGAGTATGCGCCGGTTTTCAAAAATATTTTCAATGCTGATAAGTAATTCTTCCGGTTGGAACGGCTTGCGAATATACGCTTCCACACCGCAACGCAAACCCTTTATACGGTCTTCATCCGAGGTTTTTGCGGTGAGCATAATAACGGGTATGTGATTGAGAAGCCTGTTTTGTTTCATTTCGCAGGCGAGTTGGTAACCATCTTTCACGGGCATCATCAAATCTGTAATAACCAAATCGGGGATACTTTTTTCAGCTGCATCCAGTCCCTCCTCGCCGTTCCTTGCAGTAATTACTTTGTAACGCTCTGTTAGGAGTGATTTAAGGTATAAAGCAATATCTCTGTTATCTTCTACAATCAAAATAAGAGGTTGCACGGAGCAAGCTTCTTTCTCCAAAGATTCAGGCTGCTCTTCGTTTTGGATAATTATATTTTGTTTTTCGCATAAAAAAGAGATCGGTTTTTCATCTTCTTTGAGGGGCAAAATGTAAGCTAACTGCCTATTTTTCAATGGTAAATTAACAGTAAAAACGCTTCCTTGCCCCAATTGGCTTTCTGCTTCTATTTTTCCATTCATTTTTTCAACCATCATCTGTGTGAACGCCAGACCTATTCCTGTTCCGGAACTGTTTTTGGCTTGCGGACTCTGGTAGAAGAAATCGAATATACGCTCCATATCCTTCTGTGGAATACCTTCGCCTGTATCGCTTATGCGGATGGTAATGGTATCGGGGCGTTGTCCCTTGCTGACAACAAAATCAATTTTACCGCCCGCGTCGGTATGCTTAATAGCATTGGAAAGCAGGTTGCACACAATTTTATCGATATAAGATGGAATGAAATCCATTTCACTTGATGAAAGATCGCTGTAAAACATTAAGTTCACCTCTTTTTCAGCTGCATATAAACGGAATGCTTCTGCGGTCATTTGCAGGTATGCGGCTATATCGCCCCGCCTCCATTGTGGTTCATCTGACCCTCGCCTAAGTTTTGCAACATCTAATAATTGGTTGACCAGGTTAAGTAGGTTGTTGCTTTGCCGCTCGATGGCTGCTCTGAATGCTGTTTTTTCTTTTTCCGAAAGGTTTATGTTTTGCTGCATCTGGCGGTTCAATCCCTGAATCACGGTAAGCGGCGTTCGAAATTCATGGGTAATATTGGTGAAAAAGTCGGTTCGGATTTGTTCCAGTTTTTTCAGCATTTTGTTGCTGCGTGTGCGCTGGCGGTAGGCATAGTAAAGCAAAGCCGTTATAATGGATGAAACAATGATAATTAGCCACGACCCATATATGGCAAATTGATTTTTTTGTTGCTCCATTTTATTGGCGGTTTCCATTTGTTGCAATTGTAGCGCGTTTTTGCTCTGCTCGTATCCCAGGCGTATTTCCATATAACGATTAGCCTTTTGTATGCCCTGCACGCTGTCTTGCATTGCTTTGTGCTGTTTGTAATGTTGAAGTGCAAGCAGGTGATTGCCCTGTCTGATATCGTAGTCGTGTTTGAGCATATACACCTCGGCAAGATGCTCGGGCGATTTAATTTGGTTTGCGGTGCTTTCTGCCAACTGGATGTAACGATTGAATTCGGCGACATTACCGGTGATTAAATGAATGCGGGCAATGGAGAGGCACGCATTGAGCCAATGCCATTTATCAGAAATTTCATCCATCAGCTCATACGCTTTTTGATATTCGGCTTTTGCTAATTCAAACTTTTGTTCTTTTTCATATAATTGCCCAAGGTGTATCAGGCATAGCCCGATTCCCATATCCGATTTGGCAATTTTATTCTGTTCCAGCGATTTTTGATAGTAAACGTATGCCGAGTCGTATTGCTGAAGTTCTTCAAAAATAGCTCCCAGATTGGCATAATTAATTGCCTGTCCTATAGGGCTTTTCAGCGCAATTTCGTCTTTCAGGGCTTCGCGGAAGTGCTTTTCAGCTTCATTGTAGTAGCCAAGCGTGAGATTAATATTTCCGATTCCGTTTAAAGATACTATGCGGTTTTTAGTGCCTGAATGTGTGTCTAACCCTGACCAGGCTTCGGCATAATGCAGCGCCTGATAGTGGTATTGGGAGGCTTCGCTCAGTGCCCCTATGCGCCGGAAGTTGGTGCCGAGGTTGTTCATCGCCTGCACAATTTCGATGGTGTCTTTTAGCTGGAGCGCTAAATCCAAACCTTGCTGGTGGCTGTTAATGGCCTCGGAGAAACGAGAACTCTCACGCTGACGTAAGCCGATCTGCTTATAGCAAAGCATTTCGCCGACATTGTCCTTTTCTTCGATAAACTGTTTCAAAAGTATTTGAAGCGAGTCCTCATTTCGGATTTTATAAAGTTTTGCCGAAAGTTCCTTCTGATATTTGGTCTCTTGCTCTGTTTGACTTTCTGATGAGGTGCACTGGTTCAGCAATGCTATCACCACAAACAGAGTAACAATCTTTTGAGCAGCCATACGTGCGGGTATAATAATCTGATTTATCATTTGGATATATTATTTTGATGTTTTTTTTGCATTCTTTTTAAAAAAAGTAGTCCACGAACGTTTCTGTTCTGTTGGCTTCTGTGCCGGGAGCTCCGTTTCATCAAAGTTTTTCAGCAACTCCTCGTATCGTTTACTGAGACATTTGAGTTGTTGGAGAATAACTTCTTTTGTCGATTTGTCGGAATTCATTTCATGTTTATCTTACAAGAGCCAAAAATAGGACGGTTAACACTGGGAATCAATACGATTTTCTACGCTATCCTTTCTACGTATTTCTGCGTAGTTTCGAATGAGGAAATGAAGGGAGTGACGATTCCGCTCACGATATGAACTTTTGTCTGCCAGAAAATAGTGTTTTGATTTATTTATAGTATATTTATTGCCGTATTAGCCTTTAACCAATATTGTACTCGTGATAACTTTTATCAACTCATGAATCTTACATTTCGCTGTTTGCTGCTCTATTTATTGCTACGGTGTTCTGTTTTGCATGCATCAGAAACTCGCATTGATTCTCTGCAAAGCGTGCTCCGGAATTCTAAACTTTCTGATGCTGAAAAATTATCATCCTATGAATTGCTGGGCATGGAGTTCGAAAACAGCTATCAGGCTGCCGAGGCTACCGAAGCCTATCGACATGCTGTAGCACTATGCCGTAAATCTGACAATAAAGGAGATAAACTATCATCCCTGTTATATCAATATGCCGTAATGGCAACTTATGCAGGCGATTATGACAATGCTATTTCAGCCTTGGATGAAACCTTAAAGCAAACGGAGCAATATCCAAACGAAACATTGCGAGCCCGTACCCTGATGCAAACGGGAATGGTCTATTTTTTTCAACAAAAATGGGATCAGGCGCTTTACTTCTATCAACAGGCACTGAATGCTGCCGAAAAGCTTAAAAACAGAGAAGGAATTTCCATTGCCTACAATAATATTGCAAACATTTACCAAAAACAACAACAACCAAAACAAGCGTTTGACCACTACAACAAAGCACTGAAAATACAACGTGAACTTGCCGACAGCGCTTCCATGTGCAACTGCCTGATGAACATTGCAACCAATCATCTGGAACAAAATCAGCTAAAAGAGGTGCCCGCACCATTGAACGAAGCCCTGGACATTGCCAAAAAAATTGGCGACAACGAAATAATTGCATTGTGTTATATGCACTTAGGCGTGTTGTATTCCAAAACCGGAGAAATAGACAAAGCTGCCGTGATGCTTAAACAGGCAGAAGAACTGTCATTGGAAACAGGATACGAACAAGTAAGACAAGAAATTCTGCATACGGCAAGCACTATCTTTTTTGAAGCAGGAAACTATAAATCTGCTTATGAGTATCTTAAAGAATCGGAAACTTTACGCGATACGCTGATGAACCGGCAAATGCTGGGAAAAACACAAGAGTTTGAAATTCGATACAAAAGCAAGGAAAATGAATCGGAACTGGCCTTACACAAACAGAAGCTGAAAAACCTGCATCTGCGACAAATTTTTCTTGCTGTTATTCTGCTTCTGCTCACAATACTTGTTGTAACTCTTTTTATTATCCGAAAACGGAACCGCCTACAAAACAGGAAGCTCAAAGACTTGAACGAAACGAAAGACAAGCTCTTCTCCATCATCTCACACGATTTGAAAAGCCCTGCAATAGCACAAAAAGTGGCTATCGATACAATGATTCAGCGCGCGGATAAGTATGATGAGGAAACATTGGTGATGCTGAAATCTTTCAACAATGTTGCAGAGTCGCAGTTGTCGCTCTTGCAAAATTTGTTGAACTGGGCGAACATGCAAACCGGTAAAATGAGCTATAGCCCAATACCGTTTAACTTATGCGAAACCATTGCAAAAAGCATAGAATTGTATGCTGTATCGGCAAAAAACAAAGGCATTCAATTCGTGTCTGATTTGCCTGAAAACTGCATGGTGCGCGCCGACCGGCAAATGATAAACACCGTTGTGCGCAATCTGCTTAACAATGCAGTGAAGTTCTCAGAACCAAATGGGACTATTCGTGTAGCCGTTTCCGGTCACGACGGTTACGTACGCGTTTCGATAGCCAATAGGGGAAGAGGTATGCCCCAGCAGCAGATAGATGATCTGCTGGTGGATGGGAAAACTACATCGAAAGACGGCACTCACGGAGAAAAAGGGAGCGGTTTGGGATTGATTATCTGTAAAGAACTGCTTGAGAGAAATAACAGCCGCCTTGAAATTGAAAGCCGTGAAAGCAAAACAACATTCTCATTTAACCTGCCAAAGGTATGATTCCATTGCCTCCAACCCGCATTGTTCTGGTAGATGACCACGCACTGTATCGCCTCGGTCTGCGCACAACCATTTCTGAAATAGATGCCTCAATAACCATTATTGGCGAATGTGGTTCAAGCAGTGAGTTTACACTCATGCTTCAGCAAAAGAGCATACCCGATCTGGTGATTCTCGACATCCGTCTGCCCGACGAAAGCGGCATTTCCATCGCCCGCCGCCTGAAAACTGAATTTCCGCAAATTAAAATTATTATGCTGTCCTCAGAAGTTTCAGAAGAAACAGTGAGCGAGCTGCTCGAAATAGATGTGGAGGGCTATTTGAGTAAAATGGCTCAAATGGCTGATGTTGAAAAAGCAATTCGCACCGTAATTTCGGGAAGCAATTACTACGGGCAAAGCGTAGCTAAGATTATGTACAATGTTTTTCTGGCAAAAACAGGCATAATGCCAAGAAAAAAACTATTCGCTTCAAAGAAAGAAACAGCATTAACTGCCCGTGAAATCGAAATCATAAAACACTTGTGTGACGGATACTCTGCTAAAGAAGTGGGGGATAAGCTTAATGTGAGCTACCGTACCATAGAAACACACCGAAATAATATTCTGCGAAAACTCGGATTCAACAATACTGCCGAGTTGATAAAGTATGCCGTGAAACAAGGAATTGTGGAGTGGAGTTAGGGAGTATGTTTTGCGCGTGGTTTTTGGAAATAAAACAGAGACACGGAAGGTGGTGGTGCAGTAAAACTAATCCCCATACAACCGTTGAAAATGGTTCTCCAGATGTTTTCGCATTGCCGAATGGAATTTATCGGGAGAACCTTTTTTATTATATCCACCAATAGATTCATTCTCTTATTTTTCACTATTTTTATCGTTCACCAAAGCAAATCAAAATGAACAAATTACTCGTTTTATTTTTTTTGACAATCGTTTTTTTCTCTTGTGGGAAAGAGGGTAAAACGCCTGAATTCAGCCACAGTTCAATTAATCAAAAACAAGTTCCGCTATTCGTAAACCACGAAAACCCGGATGTGTTGCATGTGAAAATCTCCGTCCCCGACACCGGTAAAACACACCAACTAAACAGTGCAACATTTTATTTCCGGGAAAACAACACTCCCGGAATATTGAAATCTGCTCAGGTAAAACACCTGAAAAATGGGGAAGAGCAATACGAGCCAATTGCAAATAATGGTTTGCAGGTGAAGGATAACAAGGCGGAACTTGAACTAACGGCTCAAATAGATCCGGGAAACCATATACTTTCTTTCGGATTTCAGATTAAAGACGATGCGTTGCTTACTGAAAGCTTTTCTATTCAACATGTGGAGCTGAAGTTTGAAGACGGTTCAGTTTTAAACCTCGAACCGGAAACTGAATTTGTTTACCGCCCGGCAAACGTTGTTCGCGTTGCCGGACAGGACAACTGCGACACCTACCGCATTCCGGGAATTATAACCACCGGGAGGGGAACTTTAATTGCAGTTTACGACAACCGCTACAACAATAGCAAAGATTTGCAGGAGGACATCGACGTTGGCATGAGCCGCAGTACCGACGGCGGACAAACATGGGAACCCATGCGTGTGATTATGGACATGGGCGAATGGGGCGGACGCTCGGAGCGGCTGAATGGCATTGGCGACCCGTCTGTGCTCTACGACCACACCACCGGGACCATTTGGGTTGCCGCGTTGTGGATTAGCGGTTTCTCAGAAACAGATATGCTCTGGTGGGCATCGAAACCGGGAATGAAACCTACCGAAACCGGTCAATTTGTATTAGTAAAAAGCACCGATGACGGCCTCACCTGGTCGGAGCCTGTTAACATTACCGAACAGATAAAAGATCCGGACTGGCAGTTACTTTTTCAGGGACCGGGGCGCGGAATTACTCTCGACGACGGAACGCTGGTTTTTCCGGCGCAGTTTAAGGCTGACATTGGCGAAAAAGCACTCGACGGCGGGCAGTACACCGCTCATTCCACCATTGTTTACAGCAAAGACGGCGGCGAAACCTGGCACATTGGCACCGGCGCCAAACCCAATACCACCGAAGCACAGGTAGTGCAACTAACCGACGGCAGCCTGATGCTGAACATGCGCGACGACCTCAACCGCCGCGTGAAAGACGAAACCAACGGACGGGCAGTGGCTGTTACATCCGATTTGGGGAAAACCTGGACAATCCATCCCTCTTCCAATTCTGCACTACCTGAACCCAATTGCATGGGCAGCCTCATTGCTGCCGATGTGGAAATCGGCGGGAATAAACAGCAGGTGCTCTTCTTTTCCAATCCCAACGACAAGGAAGCACGCGTGAACATGACCATTAAAGCCAGCCTCGACGGTGGGCACACATGGCCCGAAAAGCACCAGGTTTTGCTGAATGAAACCCAGGGTTTTGGCTACTCCTGCATGACCATGACAGATGAAAATACGGTGGGAATTCTGTACGAAGGCCCAAAAGAGCTTTATTTTCAGAAGGTTCCGGTGGATGAATTATTGGGAAATACATTGGAATAATGCATCGGGTTTGCAGGCGATATAGAAGCTCTTCTGAGACCGGAGATAAAATACAATCAAACTGAAGCTTTTAAGTGGTTGAAATCAGAATTAGTTGAAAAAATATATACATAATGAAACGAAAATTTGAAGGACTGATAGCCGCTCCGTTCACCCCTATGGATGAAAAAGGTGCTGTGGCTTACGGACGCATTCCGGCGTATTACGATTTTTTGAAAAAGAATAAGATTATTGGCGCCTTTATCAACGGCTCTACCGGCGAAGGTGTTTCGCTCACCCAAAACGAGCGGATGAAAACTGCCGAAGAGTGGGTGGCTGCTGCCAAAGCAAATCCGTTGGTGAAAATCATCAACCTGGTGGGCGGTACTTCGTATGTTGAATGTATTGAAAATGCACAACATTCGGCGGAAATTGGTGTGGATGCCATTGCTTTGCTGGCGCCATACTATTTTAAACCGTCAGATGCCGGACAGCTGGCAGAGTTTGTTGCCCGCGTGGCTGAAACGGTTCCGCAAATGCCGGTTTACTTTTATCATATTCCGGTGCTTACCGGTTGTAGTGTGCCAATGTTCGAATTTCTGAAGGAGGCAGCCCCGGCTATTCCCAATCTGACCGGAATTAAATATACACACGAAGATTTTATGGATTTTCAAACCTGCATCAACTTTGAAAATGGTAAATACGATATGCTTTGGGGACGTGACGAAAATCTGCTTCCGGCATTGGTACTGGGAACCCGCAGCGGAGTGGGAAGTACCTACAACTATGCAGCGCCGCTCTATTATAAAATGATTGAGGCGTTTGATGCCGGCGACCTCATTTTGGCACGCCAGCTTCAGCAAAAAGCCATCGACATGATCCGACTGCTGGGGAAATATGGAGGCATTGCCACTGGAAAAGCCTATATGCGCTACGTGGGGCTCGATTGCGGAGAATTCCGCTCACCCATTAAAAACATGAGCCGCGAGGATTATCAGAGATTTACAGAAGAGGTGAAAGCATTAAATCTGGAGGAGTGTTTTTCAAAATAAACGATTGAAATAAAATTTTTCTCCCGCAGATGGCGGAGATAAACGCAGATTCTTGAATTTCTTTCTGCGCAAATCTGCGAAATCAGCGGGAAATTGTTTTTTTGTGATTAGTCTTGTAATCAGTTTATTATGCGCCAATTAAAAAATTAGCTGTATTCATTTTATTTCTTTTCTTATCGATTTGGAAAGGAGAAGTTGCAGCTGAAACATCCATCAATAAAGTCAGTCAGCGAAGTCTGCCGTTGTTTGAAAATGTGGATGAAATTTCCGGAGACGAAGGACTTGCCGGCGTTTTTGCCGGTGTGCTGCTGGCGTTGCTTTTCAGCACTGTTTTCCCGAACCGGAAAGAGATTACAGGCTATTTTTGGAAAAGCAGAAAGATGCGTTGACTATTTGGAAACTTCCATAATCGGCTGAGTATTTTTGAGATAACTGTCTTGATGTTGCCCTCTTCGAACAGAACCATGGAAACATTTGCCGGAATGACTGGCAACTTTGTTTTTCGATAATTATTTCATAACTTTATCAAATAACTTGTAATTTTTATTGCTGCATTATTAAACTTTTAGATTAATTCATAAAAAAGGGGACATGAAATTTCTGAAATCACTATTGATAATCCCATTACTTATTTTAGCTTCCTGTGGTGATAATAATACTGGAGAAGATAACATAATTATTGATGATTTTGGTGAGCCGTTTTTTGTTGAAGAGACAATTCGGCAGGTGGACAAGATAAATCCGCTCAAAGTACCCAACGGGAATAGAGGCACCAACGAAATGGTTATTTATACTGCACATTACGGCACTTATACTCAAACCAACGAATGGGGAGTAGAGGCAATAATAGAAAATGGTGTTGTGGTTAGTATTGGTGGTAATAACTCTGCAATTCCCGATAGTGGAATGGTTATTTCGGGGCATGGAACTGCTGCTGATTGGATTTTGAAAAATATCAGCATAGGTGATAAAATAGAACTGTCGGGCACTACTCTAAAAGTGGTTGTTTCCGAAAACTCCATAGTGCAGAGAGGGCAGTTGCTGATCCAAAATGGCAAAACCCGTATGGAAACTATAAGTCATCCTTCGGTTAGTTCAGCCAAACTGGAAGAAATTGAAAAAGATTTTAAAAATAAAGTAAACCTGTTTGTTAAGGCTAAGCAAAAAGCTGATTCCTCAAAAGTTAAACAGCTTGCTGAAGAGACGCTGTTGCTGGCCAAAGACTATTACTATCACACTTTTCCATCGCTTCCTGATCATGAGCGAGCTGCCTGGATTGAGATACATGGCATGAGCAAGGAGAAGTTGGAGGATGTGTTCAGAGATTTGGCAGACATAGGCTTTAATGCTCTTTGTCCTGAGGTAATCTACCGGGGTTGGACTATTTTCCCTGAAGCTCCTTGTGGAATGAGTCAATATCCTGGATTTGAGGGGCGCGATCCTTTACAGGAGATGATTGATTTAGGGAAGCAGTATGACATTAAAATTATTCCCTGGGTATGGGTTTATTTTGTGGGTGTGGATATGTTCCCGGCATTGATAAATGCCCGGAGTGAATGGCTGGCATTATCTCGCACGGGAAAACATCCTTCTCAGGCAGAGGCAGGATTTCATTATTTTTGCCCCAGCAGACCTGAAGTATTAGATTTTTGGCTGGAGATATATCAATATATGTTTTCCAAGTACGATTTACATGATCTGCAACTGGATTACATCCGTTATCCTGGTGAACCGCCAGGCAATGATTATTGCTATTGCAATGTTTGCCGCGAAAAATTCAGGAGTCAAAACGGAGTAGATCCTTTGAATATTACCCCTAAACAGACTGAGATATGGGCTAAATGGGATTTGTTCCGACAAGAAAATGTAAACCGCTTTGTACAAGCGGTGTCTGAAAAATTTCCTCACGTAAATTTGTCGGCTGCGGTTGTGCCTGACCGCGAGACCTCTCTTTTTGCTAAAAAACAGGATTGGGGAAAATGGCTGAACAACAACTGGCTCAAAACAGCTTATATCATGTCCTATACCTCGGATGTGGAGCGCGTAGCCAATGATATCGATTATATGAATAACCAAATGACCAGCCAGACTAAAGGTATTGTTGGCTTGGGCCCTTATTTGGGTCTTAAGCCCGAAGTGTTGCTTCAGGAAATAGACTTGGCACGAAGTAAAAATTTGGATGGATCCTGTTTGTTTTTATATAACGCTCTGACTGACGAGCAAAAATATGCACTTAAAAAGGGACCGTACCGCAATTAGCGGTATAACCCAGTAAAAAATAAAGAATGATGAAACGAGCATGGTAAATTATTAGCACACAGGAGTATGACTATCGTGCGAGTTACATGAGTCACCATTAAAATAAACAATTATAGACGAATGAAAAAGAGTGTTGTGATGAATCTTGTACTTATGGCATTGTTATTTGCCAGTTTTTCTTGTAAAAAAGATGAAATGGCGGACCCGTTTTTTATCCGACTTGAAACTGAACAGGGCGAAATAATTGAACTTTTACCTGTTACAGCAGATGGATTGTCAAAATTATTTAATGTAAAATCAAACGGTTCATGGAAAATTTCCAAATCTGATAACAATATCTCATGGATTACAATTAATCCGGACACCGGAAATAAAGATGGCTCTTTCAATCTTTTTATAGAAGCCAATCCCAATATTGAAAAGAGAACAGAAAAACTGTCATGCATGATTGATGGAGAAGAACTTGCTGTGTTGCAAATAGAACAGGCAGGTCGTTACCCTGATTTTCATGTAACACCAACTTCTCCCGAAAAGATACCTGGCAAAGGTGGTGAAATTGAATTCACTATTACGTCAGATGTAGAGTGGGATTATGCAATTGTGGAGGCTAATTGGTTGATAGAAAAGTCAAAGAGTTCAAATAGCCTTATCCTGGAAGCTCTGGAAAACGATTCAGAGATAGAACGCCTGGCTATTGTAAAATTCAGTTTGCCTTCATTAGAGGGTATATCGCAGGAGGTGAGTATTTCACAGGGAGGGATGATTGTTTGGCCTGTTGCAGATTTATTGGATATTGTGTTTAAGGCAGATGGAACAGCAGAAGATGTGTCAGCATTAAGATATAATATAATCACCATCGATGGACTTGCCATGACCACAGTGTACAGTAACAGATTTGAACGTTACATAGCGCGATTTAATCATAGTCCTGGTAGTAGCGTATCTGCCGGATATTACAAAAGGGATTATACTACTGATCAAAACTTTAAAAATGCTCTTTCAGATGGACACACCTTAGAAGCAATGTTTATGTTGGACATAGAGAGTCCCCTACCAAATAATGAGATTAAGATGTTTACATCACATCAAAGTGGTGGTACAGGAATAATGATTGGTAACACCTCGAGAAACAATTCCATTATTTTTCTTCCTCATGTAGGAGGTAATTATATGTGGGCAAACAGTAATATTACTCCCGAACGGGGCAAATACTATCATGTGGTGGGAGTTTGGAACAAAGAAGAAGGAAAAGCACACGTTTATGTAGATGGCGAATTAAAAGGAAGCGTTAATACAAGTGGTAATTTTCAATTTCCAAGTGCAGGTTCTACCTGGTTTGGTGTAGGAGCTGATCCTGCAGGAGCATCATCTGCACATACGGGGTGGAAGGGAGACGTGGTAATAGCCAGAATTTATGACAAACCACTTGCTGGAACAGATGTGGAAAAACTGTGGAATCAGGTAAAAGACTTTCAACCAGTTCCCGGTGATATAGAGTTGTCAGAAGTGTCATTACTTTCAAAAAGGGTACAGGTTAATAGCGATTATACCATACAAGGCGAAGGTTTTCAAACAGGCGACAAGATAAAAATAGCACCTGTGTCAGGCAGTGGTAATGAATATTTGTGTGATGGAACTGTTGCCGGGAATTTATTCACTTTAACAATACCAGAAAATTTCACAACTGGGAAATACAGATTCTTTGTTGTTAGGGGAAGCAAGGAGCTTGATATTGGTTTTGCAACACTTACAGTTGCAGATAAACCTCTTGGTGAGCCGCAGGTGATTGCTCATCGGGGATACTGGAAAACAAGCGGTTCGGCACAAAACTCTGTCGCTGCACTTGCTAAAGCTCAACAATTGGATATTTATGGTTCTGAGTTTGACGTCTGGATTACAGCAGACGAAGTAGTGGTACTGAACCATGATCCAACAATAAATGGAATTAGAATCGAAAATGCAACGTATAACGACCTCAAAAACATTACATTAAGTAATGGAGAAAAAATTCCAACTTTAGCTGATTATCTCGAACAGGGCAAAAAAGATCCATCCACTAAATTGATCATGGAGATTAAAACTCACAGCAACAAAACTAATAATGAACGGGCTGTAGCTACTTCGGTTCAAATGGTGAAGGATGCCAATATGACCGATCAGGTAGAGTATATCGCATTTAGCATAGATGTATGTAAAAAAGTAGTTGAATTGCAACCAGGTGCTATAGTCGCCTATTTAATGGGAGACCGTTCACCCCAGGATCTGTTCAATATGGGTATCAAGGGTATTGACTACAACATATCTGCAATCCGTAACCATAAATCATGGATTACCGAGGCACACGATTTAGGTATGACGGTTAATGTGTGGACTGTTAATTCAGAAAGTGACTTACAGGAGGTAATTGATTATGGTGTTGACTATATTACTACTGATGAACCTGTTTTAGCTAAGCAGATGATAGAGAACAATTGAAAATATGGTAAGCTCCGGTAAATTTATGGTTCAACAACTTTTTTGGCATTAAAAATATTTTGAGAGACTTTTTATTATTTGTTTAATTTTAAAATTAATATTATGGAATGCAGAATTTTTACAACGATTACAATGATTTTTGTACTGACCATAACGGTTGGTGCACAAAGCTTTGAAAGGCAGTGGGACCAATCCAATGCTACAGAAAGCAGACCGGAGTGGTTTACGGGATTCACAAACCGGGGTATTGCTTCAACACCCGAGTTTGTTTTTGTTGCATCGCGCAGCCCGGATCTCAGTGCCGACAAGAAAACAGTGATGTACATGAATCCCAAAACCGGCGAATTTTTAGGAACACTTAATGTGGACCCCATTGTGTTGGGCCCCTTTGCTGTTAACGATGTAGCCACCAGCGACGACGGACAGATCCTTGTCTCTAATCTGGCGCTTTATCACGAACAATGGGTGCCCGAAGGAACCTGGCAGTTTAAGGTGTACAAATGGACAAATGTTAGTGCCGTGCCAGAAGTCTTTATCGACTATGACAACCCGGAGCATCTCCGTTTGGGTGACCTGATTACGGTGAAGGGTGATCTTACCGCCAATGCCGTTATTTATGCAGCTGTTTATCAAGCTCCCAAGGCTGTACGTTGGGAAGTAGTAGATGGAGTGTTGAATGAAACTCCTGAGATAATTGAATTACAGGGAATTGTAGAAGAAAATGCTGCTCTTGGGTTTCCAAAAGTTATACCTACAGGTGTCACTAAAAACGATCCTTTCTACTATAATGCCACTAAAACGGCACTCAAGAAATTCAGCGCTGATGGTGGCACAATTCTGGAGGAGATCGATCCTGCTAATTTCCTTCCATCCAACGGAGTAGAAGGAAGAGATAATAGCTTCACACACTTTATGGTTGGAGATCAATCTTACATCGCTGCCCTAAGCATCAAAGGAACCGGTACCTCAAGTCCCGCTGAAGTAAAAGCGGTGAATGTAACCAATGGACTGAATTTGGCTATGGACCCCTTCTATTCTGCCTCTCTGGGTACTGCAAACAACGAACAACTTAACGGTGATATTTCATCAACCGTTATTGATGGTGAAGTTTGGGTATTCCTGCTCTATTCACAATCAGGTTTTGCAGCATTTAAATATATAGCTCCTCTGCCGGAAGTTGTAGTGCCTGTAACGGAAAGCGGCTGGAGAAGAGGCTCTAATCCTGAGCTGGACAGCATCGACGGAAGAATATCACGGCCCGACTGGTTAAGCGAAAACAGCCGTGCAGTAGCCGTGGGCAACGGGCATATATATGTAGTTAACTGCGCGCCAGGAAAAGGACCGGGCGAAATTCTTGTATTGGATGCAACTGACGGCAGCTACCTCAACAAAAAATTGGATGTAGCGGCAGTTAATGCAGCCAACCCCACCAGCGACTTGCGCATATCCGATGTAGAAGTGGATGATGCCGGACATATTCTGGCATGTAACATGCGCCAGGGCGATGCATTTAATGTTTTTGCATGGGACGATGAAGATAGCGAACCTTATCTGTTGGTTTCTGCCAGCGAAATTCCCTATACCGATGCGGGCGACGAAGGAATTTGGCAGCAAACTGCTTACTATTTTGACGTAAAAGGCGACATAAAGGGGGATGCCGTAATCGTGGCTGCGCGTTCCAATCTGGCTATTACCTATCGCTGGGTCATTACCGGCGGGGTGGTTCAAAACGAAGGTGTACCAACTGTAGTTGTCAATGATGTTCCCGGATCAACCGGCCATTTTACTCCTTATGCATCCGTTGCTCTCGAATCGTCTGATCCCAATTCTCCAATTTGGGTAAATGGTCTTTCTATTAATCCAATACGATTAGCAGCAGACGGAACAACCTTAGGTGCTATTCCCGATTCGGTAGCCACAAACATCACCCAGAGTAATGCTACGACTTTGGTTACAAAGTATTTTGAGTGGGACAGCAAAAAATACCTGTTGGAATACAATTGGGTATGGGCCGATCATGTGCGTTTGATTGATGTATCTACCGAAGATCTCTCTACGCTTACCTTGGCCGATCAAAAAGAGGTAGGTTTTTATTTAGGACAGGAACCTAACGAACTAAAATGGGGCGATGTGGATTACTTTATTGCAGAAGACGGTTCGCTGAACATTGTAACTCTGGTAACCAATAACGGCATACGGTTAGACCGTTACGAAGCAACCGGAACCTTAGCTAAAGAATTGAAGAAAAATGAATTGCGCATATATCCCAACCCAACTAAAAAATTCCTGAATATTAAGCACTCCGGAGGGGTGAGCAAAGTGGAAATCATTAACATGGCAGGTATTGTGGTGAAAACAATCACTAACCTTGATCAGGAAAGAGTTGATGTAAGCATGCTAAATTCAGGCGTTTACTTCGTGAAGGTAGCTTCTAAGGAAAAAACCATTTCCGTAAGTAAATTTATGAAACACTAAATTTATAACAGATTTCAATTTGAAACTCCCGGCAGTTCACTGTCGGGAGTTTTTTAGCACCAATCAACTTTTCAATATCATTCGGCGCAGAGTGGAAAACAATAAAATATCAATTATTGAATAACATGAAAATAAATTTCGTCCACTATTCAGCAGCTTGATTAGGGGCGATATAGTTATATGAAAATCTGTGATCGGTAAAATCTAATACTATTCATCAGTTGCGCTTTTGTCAAATCTTTCATTTGGTAAACCAATCAAACCTCTTAAGAATCCATGAATAATTGCAATAGGCAAACATAAAATACCAACGGTCAGCATTCCTAATTCATAAAGCAGTGTGCTGCCTTTGTATGGCTTCCTTTGAAGTCTGGAAAGAAATGCACTAAACGGGATTCCATACATATTTCCTGCAATCATAACTTGACATGCCGAAAGAATAATACGCGCCTCTTTTTTACCATATTCTTCAACAATAGAATCGTAGGTATATTTCTTAGGGAATCCTCTTGAATCGGCAAAATGCTGAGCAAACATTATAGCTTTTGCTTCTTCATGCCTGATGAAATCACCCGTACCGCTTAAAAAACTGCTTATTTCTTCATTGCTCATGCCCTGTTCCAGAGCCATTTGTGTATGCTGATATGAACAGGCTGCACAACCATTTACTTCGGTTACAGCTAATTGCAAACGTTCTACGAAATGGCTGTCAACTAATTTGCTTTTATTATTTCCAATCAGTTTTAAGATTGCCCTTGGAACAAAAGCAAATGAACGATACAGTTCCCATAAACTGAACTTACGTTTAAATTCATTTCTTTGGATTACTGACTCCGACAGACTTCCTATTTTTGTCATGTGTATCCGTTTTTAGTTATAATTCGGTGTGCAACCGCGTGAACGTTAGCGTTATAGAGCTTACCAAGGTGGCCATTTTAGCACATACTTTCAAACGAAGCCGACACTTCAAGTTGAAGACTAAACTCCAAATTTAGTAAATAATTTCAATCGGAAACGTTATTTTGCCGCCCTTGCAAAACTGTTTGTTGTAACGGAGGTTTTTCAGGCTAATGTGCTTAGTTCGCTTATATTTGACCTCTTGTAGGTTTTGTAAATTTTTGCACCCACTGACTGATTTTTTTAACAAAAAAGCATTAAATTTACAAAGGATTCATTTTAAATGTTTTAAAGAAAATGCACACGTTAACATCTTCAAGAAATAACAAACTAATGTGCTGATTTACAAAATAATAATCACAACTTTCTCATAAAAACTTCCGTATTAGTACTCTATTTTTAAACTATTTTAAAAAAAACAAAAAATGAAAAGAAAAAATAAAATTACAGCAATGCTTTTAGCTTTTGGAACAATTTTAATGCTTAACTCTTGCGCTTCTATTCCTAAAAAGGCAAAACCTGTAGGAAACTTTGATGTCAAGCGTTATTTAGGTACTTGGTACGAAATCGCTCGTTTTGATTTCCGATTTGAAAAGAATTTAGACAACACCTCAGCACAATACAAATTAGACAAGAATGGGAATGTTATTGTATTAAATAGTGGTTATAATTTCATTAATGAAGAGTGGAAAAAGGCGGTTGGTCTGGCAAAATTCAGAGGAGACAAAAATTTAGCAGCTCTAAAAGTGAGTTTTTTCGGGCCCTTTTACTCAGGTTACAATGTCGTGGCATTGGACGAGAACTATCAGTATGCTTTAATTGCCGGAAAAAATCTGGATTATTTATGGATTTTATCAAGGACAAAAAGTATTCCTGAAGACATTAAAACAAACTATTTACAAATTGCAAAGGAAATTGGTTATGATACAACAAAATTGATTTGGGTAAATCATGACAAAAGTGACAACCCCTATTTGAATGAACGATAAAATTTCCATATTTTGGTTTCGCAGAGATTTGCGCCTTGAAGATAATATCGGGTTGCATCAAGCACTTTCATCAGGTAATCCTGTATTGCCTGTTTTTATTTTTGACAAAACTATTTTAAGTAAGTTAGATAATAAAAAGGATAGAAGAGTTGATTACATTCATCAGGCTGTTTCAAAAATAAATTTGAAACTGAAAGAGTTGAATACCACACTCAACACATTTTACGGAAATCCAATTGAAATATTTAAACAGCTTTCTGAAAAATACTCCATTCAAAGTGTTTTTTGCAATCGAGATTATGAACCTCAAGCCATTAAAAGAGATACAGTGATATATGAGTTTTTTAAAGAGAAAAATATTCCTTTCAAAGCATTTGCTCATTGATTGGCGTTGGGGCGAAGCTTATTTTGCTGAAAAATTAAACGATTACGACTTGTCTGCCAACAACGGCAACTGGCAATGGGTAGCAGGTTCGGGTTGCGATGCAGCTCCTTATTTAGAGTTTTCTATAAAAATAGGATTTGTCCATGCGGTATTGCCGTCTTTATCTGTCACTTCGCACCTTACCCACTTTGGCTTCTTTTTGCTCAAATCCCACTCGGCAGTTTGTAAATCCTCTCCATTTTCTGCCTTAAAAACTATACCATTCCCATCTCCACTTGTCCTAAATGCAATTTTCTTAACCGAGGAACATTCTATTTTTATTTTCATATCGCTGCCCATTTGGTAATTATTTATTACAGGACCTTTAGTAGCATAAAAACAACCATTTTCGAGTGCTTCAAGTATGCTTTCGGAATCTAACTTATCAGCTTTTATCATAGTCCATGCTTTGCCAACCATATTACTCTTATGCACATCATCGGTTGCTATACCCGACAAAACATGCCCTTTGTTCAATAATTGGTCCCAATGCACGTGCCCGGCACCACTATTGGCACCTTCGCAGACTTCGTTATGCACTTCAACACCTAAGTATCCCGACACTTCTGTCATTTCAACATAAGTGTGTCCTGTCCAATAGGGGTGTGCATAAAATACCTTTGCCCCTTTACTTTTTATATCATCTATCATCTCTTGTGCCGATAAGCTATTGTTGTATTTATAGGGATGTGGCAATCCTAATCCAAGAAAATGGTGTGTAGGTGCTCCCGAATAGGTGTTTGGATGAAACTCGATGCTGCTCAATGCCAAAAAATTCTTATCTGAAAAGCCGGATAAATCATTTGTTGTTCTGTGATCGGTTATTGCCACTACATCAAATCCTTTATCTCTATATTGGCTTAAACGTGTTGGAACATCCACGTCGCCATCGCTACTTGTAGTATGCACATGCAAAGCAGCTTTATACCACTTCCCCTTTGTTTCAAAAGGATTCGTTAATGTTTTTTTATTTGAAACATTTTCTTTTGTCTCATGGGCAAAAGCATTTGGTATCATTGTAGATACTGCCGATATGCCTGCCAGTTTAAAAAAATTGCGTCTTTTCATTTTATATTATTTTTAAGTAATTGTCTTTATATTTTACCTTGAGGCGAACGATCAGCAGTATGTGTCGATTTCGGTCTGACCATGCCAGCCTTTTCGGTTGAAATGGTGTCACCTAAAATATTATACATTAAACTTTATTCATTATCAGTCAATTATCAAATTACCCCAATTCAAAATCCGCTCAATCGGAGTACTGCTGTTTCCGGGAAAAACAGTTTTTAGGGTAGGCAAAAAAACTGTGGCAAATAGACAAGCTCTTTTGCAATTTTTGGTTGCAAGATGGCTTGTGTGAATTGCAAATGTGTATAGCTTCTGGGTCGGCATTTAAAAGTCGTTATAAAATCCATAATCTTTGTCAATTAATAATGCTCTATCTAAATAACTATTAAATTCTTCACAAGATGTTTCTGGCAATAAAGTACAAGAATAGCAAGCCGCAAGATTTAATCCTCCAATCCCCTGTCCATCTGAATTATAACAGATAGGGTCAGAAGCACAATCTTTTGCCCTTGCTAAGGCTGATTTTAAAATATTAATAAACCTTTCTGGATTTGCTTGTGAAACTAAACCACCAAAACTTCCTTCTGCACCTGCTATTGTATAAATTAAAACACCTTGCATTTCATTTTCATTCATATATAATCTTTCAGATATCGATGAAGCAGAATAACCAGTTAAAAACTCTAATTCTTTTATTAAAATGTGAGAAAATGTATGAATAAAAATAAATTTTGCTAAGTACCTTAAATTATCAAACATTTTTTGCTTTTCTTCTGAAGAACGATACTCTGAATTTACAGCATTATTACGTATTGTTTCTATCCTTTTTTTAAATGCATTATTTTTCATTTGTTCACTATACCAAAGTGAAATTTTATCTAAATCAAAGTCAATAAAAATTCCTTCTCCGAAACTCTCAATACCAGGCAGCAATCTAGTTGCATTACCTTTTGATGATGTATATTTTGCTTTTACTGACTCTTTACTTACTCTAATAAAGCCATCCATTGAATTTTCCGCAAACAAATCTTTATCAATAGGTTCCTGACGACTATAACCTGTTTGAACAGATGTCAATTTTAAACGATTAATTCTTAAGAGTTTCTTAATACCATATTCATTAAGCAATTCTGACTGTTCTTGTTCAAAAACAAGGTCTTTATCATCTGAACTGACATAGGTTGATAGGTAATTGTATTCCTTCAAACGATAATCAACTTCCTTAATGAAATCCTGTTTATCTGGATTAACAATTTCATTTATTTCACTTATTGAGAGCTTAATATTTCCTTTGTTTATTTTTTCTTGAATTTTTTCCACTGATAATTCAGCATCATAAAAAAGTATTTTTATTCTGTCTTTTAATTCCTTTTTTATTGCTGCTATTGGAAGATATAAACTACTTGTAATAAGCGGATAATAAACACTGTTACTTGTTCGTATTACAGGTTTAAAGAATATTTTTTGTTCATGACCTTTATTATCTAAAACTGGATTACCTTCTTTATCTGAAACAATTTTAATTTCCCCATTTTTATCAAAATCAGGAACTCTTAGACCTAAAAGACCTGTAAGAGAAACCTGTTTCCCTTTTGTTTTACAATCTGAATTTTTACATTGTATTCTAACTCCAGAAAAATCGGAAAATGTATCTGAGCGTAAATATTTTAAATCCTGACTATCACAACATTTCCCATTAAATACAATTTTCTGTAGACTATTGTCATCTTTTTCACGGGATAAGTTTGTCCAATGGTGCCAAGGTATATCTTTAATATTACCATTAGGAGCGGTAAGAATAAACCGTACTTGCTCTAAGGTATAATATCTTTTTGTTTTATTTACAACACCTTTTTTATAACATATATAGCACTTGGGTGGTATAAAACTATCTCTCTTTTGTTTTCCCGTGCCCCTATGTTCTATTAACCATCCTTTATACCAATCTTTAATATGCTTAAAACTCCAACAATTAGGGCAATACATCCATTTTGGAAAATATTCAGCATTAATGATACTGTATTTTAATTTTGGGAATGAAGTATTATGTAAAGCAGGATAATTTGCTGGAACTTTAACAATTTCTGTTAAATTGGGAAAATAAAATCTCAATCGTTTTAACAAACGGTCATCATTAATATACTCACCATCTTGTAATTCAATTTTACCTTTATCAATAGAATGAAAATATAACCATTTATCAAATTCTTTTATGAATAATGCACCCTCAACAGTTTCAATAAGAGAACCAACGCCCCCATAAGAACTTATTAATTTACGTGTTTGTAATTCTGTATATTTAGCCATTTCTTTCATTATTTATATATGTGTGGTAATTCAATTTTAATAAATGAATTAGTATCAATCTCGCGCATTGATTGCATTGCAGTCCATCTTCTACTTTCAATTGTTTGTTCTTCATTTGGTTTTGACATTAAGCCTATCTCTTTTTTAAATTTGGTTTCTATCTTTTCATAGTTCTTTAGGTCGTGTTCATTTATCTTATAAAGCCAATCATCTGATAATTCTTGTAACTTTTTTTCAAACAATAAATATACTCTTGGATATTTTTCAAAACGTTTTTTTATTTCAGACTTTAATCCATCTAACATTTCGGGTTGAAAATGTTGAGCTGAATTATTCGAAGCCATACCTGGCACTTTATGTCTAACATAAGTTATCATAATGCTTGTAAGCATTTTTTCAAGTGTGTTTTCAGTAAAAGGTGTTAAACTTACAGGTTCCACACTTTTATAAAATGCTTGATGGAATGGGATAAAATGTTCAAAATGCGATTTATCTCTGGCTCTATTTGCATCCAATAAATCAATAACCAACCCTTTATATTTCCGTCCAACTCTACTGGAAGCCTGAATGTATTCAGCAATATTACGTGGCTGACCATTTATGAGCATAATATTAAATCTGTCAATATCAATACCTACTGAAATCATATTTGTTGCCAGCACTAAATCAATAATGTTGGTAACATAGGTATTCCCGTTTTTATCTAATTTTATTGAGTCTTCATTAAAAGTATTTTCTTCAAGTCGCTTTAGTGTCTGCTTAATTTTTGAACTGTCAATCCTGCTTGTGAGTTCTTCATCTCTGTCATATAAATAGGCATAGTTAAATCTATAATTAGGATTATCACCGAACAATTTATTTTGTAATGTTGATGTAAAAGTTGAAATTTCGTCACCAACTTTATTATGTATTTTCCCTACATCCTTCAAACTGTTGTAGTATGAAACAATTGTCCAATATTTGTCAAAGATTTCATAATTCTTGACACCTTTTTGAATAAGTTTTTTATAAACTTCTAATCGAGCAACAAATAAATTTGCAATCATCTGTAATTGAGTGTCAATTATTGATTTACCTGTTGGAATAAACCCTATATATCTTCTTTTGCTTTCTGTTTTTGAAACTTTTGCAAAAAAGCTATCATTATAACTCAATCCAGAAGGAGGGAAAATATTTACTTTCCTGTTGATTCCATACAAAGCTTTTATTTGTTCATTTGTATTCCGTGTTGTGGCAGTTGAAGAAATTATTTTAGGTTTACGCCCATCTTTCGTGCAAAGAATTTCAATTACACTTTCGAAAACACCTGTTATTGAACCTAATGGTCCAGTTAATAAGTGTAACTCATCTTGAATAATTAAATCAGGTGGTAATTTATCGTCATCTAAGGAATTGAAAAAGCGGTGTCCATTTGCTTTCCATGCTAACATTGCGAATTTATCAACAGTTCCAAAAAGCAAAGTTGGAGGTGTTTCATAGAGCATTTCATCAACTACTTGAATAGGAAGTTCATTATAAAAATTGCAATTCTCGTTTAAGCATTTAATTTTAAATTCACGATTTTTGTTTTTCCCAATAAGTTTAAAACCATAATCCCACTTACCATATTTGTTTTTTGTGATTAATTTAGTCCCACACCACGGACAAGAACTTATTTGAAAACAATTTTTACTTTCAGGGTTTCCATTTTCCTTATTACATTCTTCGTTGATTTCTTCAATCTTTTCTTCAGTTTCTTTTAGGGTGTTTGGCGTTGAAGACATGCCAACCCACATACCTATATTTATTGGAGATTGCCTTAGTTCATCTACAAAATGACTCCTTAAAAACTCCAATGAAACAATTAATCTTGAAGCTCTTTCAAACTGCTGTGCCGTAAGAAGTCTTAGAGTATAACGCATTATGACCGATGTTCCTTCAAAACCTGTTTCATTTATTAATCTGCGATAAATTATTGTAAATGCCGCAACAGCGAGATATGCTTCGGTTTTTCCACCACCGGTAGGAAACCAAATTAAATCGACAATTTTATTTCTTGAGTCAAATTTTAATTCTGTTATACTATCAATATTTAGCAACAAAAATGCTAATTGGAATGGACGGTATTTTGGCCTATTAAAAGGTAGTTTTGCAAAATTATAGTTTTTGAAATAATTAATATCACAATAATTTACTTCAGAACTTAAATCATCTAATTCCTTCTCTTTTCCAGAAAAATCATTATCATTCGATATGATAATTTGTATGTACATTGCTGTATTTGCTAATTGAAATGCTCTAAAAACAGAATCAGTTTTTAAGAGTTTAATATTCGATTTTAACCTTTTGAGATTATAGTCTAAGTCTTTGAAAATCGTTTTTTCTATTTCCAAGTTTTCTGATGGCTTTTTCTTTTGTTCTTCTATCCACAACCCGTACAAATCAACAAAAGATGTTAGTTGCTCGATTATTTGAAATTGTTTTTTTTCTGAAAAATGAGATAAACTATAAATATCTAAACTTTCGTTTAATGAATGAAAATCATTTAGATTATCTTCAAAATCTTCTTTTGAAAAACTATTTTTTGTGTCCTTTACATCATACTGGGGCAAGAAAGTAGTTTGGATGGATTCTTCTATTTTGTTCCAGTTAACTGAGCAATTATGCCCAATACCATAACTGAATTTATCTTTGTATAGATAATTAAGAATTTCAGCTTCATTATCTAATGGATTTAACTCAATGTATGATTTATACGGTTTTAGTTCTTTGGCTGTAACTTTAATTTTTGCTTGGAAAATAGATTTTGCATTTAAACGCTCATTGGCGTTGGAAAATTTGTTTGCTGGATGTTTATCTGACGTATTTACTAATTGAATCTTAACATAAATATTCTCTGGATTTTTAGAAAAACTGTAAGTTCTGACTGTATAAGATGCTCGTACTGAATTATCATTGCTTTTTGTAAGACTTTCTTCAAATATTGTTTCTGGGTTTACTATTTCAGATACCGAAATTGTTTTTTTAACAACCACTTCTTTTCTTTTCCACGTTCTGCCTAAAAGCTTCTCAAAATAATGGAATCTATATTTTATAGGACTATCTTTAAATTCATCTGATTTTTTAAATTCATCAAAACTTGCAAATTCTTCAGTCCTTGGCTGTCTGCTTTTACCCTTTAATTTTCTTTTCAATACCATGTAGCCATCATCAAAACTGATAATTTCTTTAAATGGGAATGATGGATGATTGATGAACTCATCAAAATCGTCTTTGGAAATTTTAATTTTAATGTCAGTATTTATTTGAGAATACAATCCAAAACAAAATTCAACATCAAGTTCTTTTACATTTTTATCAACACAAAAAGTTAAACCAATATTTGAAGGGAAAAATGTGTTTTGGGATATTTTAAGTTCGCTATCTTCATTTACCTCTTTATTTACGTTGTCATTGTTATTTTTGTTAGCACTAAATTCATTTTTGTTATCTTCGAGCTCATCCACTTTTTCTTCTTCGCTATCAGTTATATTCCTAAGTTCTGCATCTGCTTCCTCATTAAATGTTTTAATTTTTTCTCTCTCGGGGAAAAGTACACCCGTATAATATCTTTGCAGTGGGTAGTCTGAAATAATTTCTTCACTAATATCTTTTTCAGGAACGAATATATCAGAACCAGGGCCTAAAAGACCCTTTTTAATTCTTTCTTGAAAAATACCTCTAGCTATGGTGTCATAATTATTGCTCATCATCAATCACTTTTATTGTTTTAATAATTCTTTCTTTGGCGTTTTGGTCAACAAATTGTTGAATTTGCTTTTCTGAAAATTGCATTAACAATACCCCTTTTTTCTTATTCTGAATATAATCTGAAATTTCTGAACTAAATCTTCTTCCTAATGACTGCATAATGCTATTAAAACCTTGCCTGTACTTCAATATATCATTGAAATTCTCATTAAAAACATCTGAGTTAATTGTCTTTTTTAGAACGTACAAATCCTTCTTACTTTGAGGGAATTTGATATTACTATTAATATTAGTCCAGTTTTTTAATGTGAATTCATTTGTAATTGACAATCCATTTTCAACAAGATACTTGTGAAAGTCAGTTAATGACTGAAATCCTTTGAAAAAATTATTTAATTCGTTTTTCCACAATCTTGAGAACTCTTCTATTCTTATAAATTCTCCATCTGTATCGTATTCTAAAGCAACTTGATAAAGTTCTTCTTTTGATGAATTATCATAAACCCGGATTTTGTCACCTATTTTAAGGTTTTTAACTTTCTCAAAGCGCTCTTTTCCGTGAATATTTAATAATACAGTTTTATTCTCATCTAATTCCAAAATGTCTGGATCATTTTCAAATGTTATCTCTTTTATAATATTTGAACAATAAACATCTGAATAATCAGGGTTTATTTTGCCTTTATCATCTTGCTCAAATAGTCTTGAGATTAAATCAGATATATTTTCAATTTTTACAGTTTCCGTAAAAGAGATACCAGATATTGCAGTTCTATCTGAATTTTTAATCTCAAAATAGGTTTCCTTTTTTAATTTATTTAAACTGTTATTGAAATGCTCTTTTTCTTGTGGATATAATATTATACTTATTTTGTTTGGATTGTAAATCATTGATTTTAAATGATTGTATCCGAAGAATCCCAGGAAAACGATTGTTTTATTTTTAGTATCAAGACTTTCAAAATCCTTGAAGGAGATAACATTTCTTATGACAGCTTTATTTACTTCTTCTGCCCAAATTCCCAAATATTCTTTTGGTGCAACTAAAAAGTCAATTCTATTAAATTCATTAAGTTTTTCAAATTTCGCTTGACTGCATTTTTTACATTCAACTAAATTGCCGAAAGCCTTTAGTATCTCATCCCATATTTCTTCATAATCATATTCGTCTATTTCATAAAATGTTGTTTCAACAATATCTTGCCCTTCTTTTTTAAAATAGAGTAGAGTATTATCAAGTTGTGTAACTAACCTGCTTTCAATTGATGGAATGATAATCGGGAATAAATATCTAACAAATTTGTATAGTTCCTTTAAGATAATTCCATAGTCATTTTCTATCTGAGCTATTAAGAAATCGAAGTTTTTTAAATGATTTGAAAACTCATCATTTTCAACTTCAATCTTATTTATTGGATAAGCTGTAAAATAATTGAAGAAATCTAATTCTGGCAAAGTCCATTTCCACTTTAATAGGTTCGGAATAGAATTTTCAGAAATATCAGCACTCCCAATCATCAAGCAATTTTCAATTCTTTTGTTGTTTAAATCTTCTGATATTTCTCGGTGATGGTCTTTGTATTTATAGGAACCAATAATAGTAATGTTACGCACATTTATTCCTTTATCAAGAATATGATTCCGTGCAGTTTCATAATCATTAACTATAAATATCATTGGGTCCATTGGTAAATTATCAGTCTTTTTTCCTGATTTTGCAATGTATTGAAAAGGAAATGCTTTGTGAATATTTCGTTTCTCAATAGTGTGCTGTTTTAATTCATCAACAATACTTTTATCAGTAACAATTACAGATTTGTACTTAAATTTTGATGGTAAATTGATGTATTTCTTCTGAGTTTCAATATTCAATATATCCGAGAAAAATTCTTTATAAATATCAAATTTAAGTTTCGCACGTCTTGCATTAAACTCTGCGGTTGTGATTGTGTATCGTTTAATTTGTTGAAAATTTGGGAATTTTTGAATATTATTTGCCCCTTTTATTATAAATTCCTTTTCAGTTTTCATTATAATCTCATATCTATTCCCATCTTCTTGTAGAATATCCCCAACTTCATAAACTGTTGAATCGTCTATATAATTATCAATAAAGTTATATAATGCAAGTGTAAAAATTGCTGGCACATAAAATTTTGATTTAGTCTTTTTATCAGGAACGTAAATTAGAGTATTCTTCTGTTTCTTTCTTTCCTTAATTGTTTGATATATCAGATAAGAGTTTATTGTTTCGAAGTTATCTAAGCCTAATTTGTCAATATGGAAATGTGATTTTAATTTCCGTTGGGCATATTCTATTAAAATTTCAATATACTTCGTTACATCTTTCATAATTAATAATCTTGTTTTTCTCTGGGCGTTGGCAAGAAATAGCTTTTTTGGTTTTTTAGGGTCAGCATTTTTGTGTGACAGCAAAAACCAAATGTGCTATTTGTGCGGTCGGCTTCTTCAGCATGGCATACACAGCATGTTGTTGCCTACTGACATTTTCATCATCTATCCATTTATTCAATATCATCATCTTTTTCGTATCCTTCATAGTAGTAGGATTGTTCTAAACCTTTAAATATAATTTCCCGATTGTCTATTTCTTCTGTCAAATTAGCTGAAAGTAATGTTCTTATTTCCAGGTCATTTACGGGACTTCTTTCCATTGCTTGTAAATATAGTGTTTTATCAACTAATTGCCAGTTTACTACTTTCTTTAATCTGCTTTTTAAAATCAAATCTAACCATATCCGCATTGTTCTGCCGTTTCCTTCCATGAAGGGGTGAGCGATATTCATCTCTACATACTTAGCGATAATTTCCTCAAAGGTGCTTTCAGGCATCTGCTCAATTTTCATTAAGACTTCGTTTAGATATAGAGTGTTTGCAAATCTGAAACCTCCTTTCGCTATGTTTTTTTTACGTATTTGATCTGCAAAATCGTACAACTTATCAAATAGATAATTGTGTATTTGTTGTAATCCCTTTGTTGTACCAATTTCAATATCATTAATGTCGCCTGTTTCAAATAAGCGATAAGCATTCTCCAAGCTTTTTTTGTCTATATTTTTCATCCGTAAATAATTTATTTTTTAAGGTCGGATGGAACTCGCATGTGAAATTTTCATCCGTGCTTGTGTTAAACAAACATGCTCGTTTCATATTATGACAAATTTAGAAAAAGATTTGAACAGTTGCATGTGTATGGACAGCCAAAACCCGGGCGGTTTTCGGCTAAACGGGAAAAATATGTCCGGTTGGCTATTTCGGTTCGATTTGTGCCATTCACGGTGTGCCTTAAAGTCACGCCGTGAATAAGCGTGAATTTTGATGATAACTACCCATGAAAAAAGACTGCACGATAAGAAGTTTTTACAGCATTTAAACCCGTCAAAAGGCAGTATGTTGGTCTTCGACAAAGCCTATAACCATTACAGGCAGTTTGCAGATTGGACAGAGGAGGGGGTCTATTTTGTCTGCCGTTTGAAAGATAATGCGAAGGCCGAAGTCCAGGAAGTATTATTTGAAAAACTGCTTGAAAAAGATGAATATGGTGTGTACCGGATTGAACATATTCACCTGACAAGCCATTTAGACCTGATGTGGGTAGTAGCTGAAGGCAGGCGGGCATACACCAAACGCAGAATAAGTCGGAACAAAAGCCCCGCAACCGCACAAATGTCCCTCTTTTGAGGGGGGTAGGTTTTTTAAAAACTGAAAACGAAATGCTAAATGCCTGAATGTGAAAAATATAGAAATAAAATAGGCAAAAATTTAGTTTTTGTCGGTTGATAGTGTAAAAAAATATGAAATTTTTTGTCCCTTTTTCATACCTTCGCTCCTCTTATAAGTAGTTCAATGATAAAATCAATTTAAATAAATAGATTAAGCAGAGCAGAATCAGATGAATTTTTACGACTACATAATAGAAAACCCGCTTTTTTTCAAATGGATATTTCATCCATCTTCCGAAATTGAAGCTTACTGGAAACATTATCTGGAAAGCAATCCCAAACATGCAGGGAAAATCATTGAATTAAAATATCAAATTGAAATATATTTAAAATACGAAGAGAAGAAACTTACAGAAACAGAGAAAAGGGCGCTGGCAAAGCGAATCGTGCGAATGCTGCAATTAACCGGGCGAAAGCAAAATCGCCTTCGGTTCATTCATGCAACCATGCGGTATGCAGCCACTGCCATTTTGTTTTTTCTTATTGGTGGTAGTTTAGTTTACCTGTACATGGAGCGCAGGCAGCCGCAAATTGCTGTTGAAAATATTTCGTTGCCTGCCTCCTTGCAGGAGCCTATGCTCTTTTTAGGCGATCGCAAGCAGATAGCCCTCAATCGGGGTGAATCGCAGCTGGAGTATTCATCAGATGGGAAAATCGTTGTCAATCAGGAAAACACCATTGAAAGTGATGACAAAAATACCGTCCCGGTGATGAATACGCTGGTTATTCCTTACGGCAGCCGCTCCCGCATCGCTTTGGCCGACGGCACCAAAGTGTGGCTCAATGCCGGCAGCCGGCTCATCTATCCCTCCCGGTTTGTGGACGCAACGCGCGAAGTGTTCCTTTCCGGGGAAGCGTTCTTCGACGTAACGGAGAATGAAAAGCAACCTTTTGTGGTTAAAACTGCCGATGTACTGGTAGAAGTATTGGGCACAGAATTTAATGTAACTGCCTATCCTGAAGATTCCAACGTACTCACCGTATTGGCAAGCGGTGAAGTGAAAATTAAAGGCGTTTTGAATGCAGATGAAAGCAGGGAAATCACTCTGAAGCCCGGGCAAATTGGGCAACTTCGACAGAGAGGGCATGGAAACTTCTGTTTATGAAGTGAATGTGGATGAATATACGCTTTGGACTGAAGGCTTGTTTTACTTTAGCAACACCGACCTGAACCGGATTACCAAAAAATTGGAACGTTTTTACAATGTACAGTTTCATTTTAATGATCCGTTTCAAAGCGGAATTAAGGTTTCCGGGAAGCTGGATGTTTCAAAAGAGCGCAGGGAAGTATTCCACTATCTGGAAAGGCTGACAGCCCTGCAGATTGTTGAAGTGAGCGAAAAGCGCTTTGTGATTAAATAAAAAAACCCGGAAGGTTTTTTCCTCTGAGATTTAATTGGCGTTATCTCACAGGATTGACCCGCCGGGTGAAGTAAATACCAAATAAATTTAGTATTCATTAAAACTTTACAAAGTTATGAAAATTTTTTCTTTAACCGGTTTTCCGCTAAGGGAAACCAAAAAAAAATGGAGGCGAATTATGCGCTTGACATTATTTTTAATGGTTGGCTTCCTCGTTACAGCGAGCGCCGCCAGCAGCTACTCGCAGACAACCCGTTTGAGTGTAAGCATCAAAGACGGGACAGTCTTAGAACTGATGAAGTTTGTAGAGAAAAACAGCGAGTATGTTTTCCTCTACAGAGACGAAGTATTGAACCTGGATAAGAAGATTACAGTTGAAATGGAGAATGCCACCATTCAGCAGGTTCTTGATGCCGGATTTCAGGGACAAAA
Source organism: Mariniphaga sp. (assembly GCA_040772505.1). Taxonomy (GTDB): domain Bacteria; phylum Bacteroidota; class Bacteroidia; order Bacteroidales; family Prolixibacteraceae; genus Mariniphaga. The sequence continues at coordinate 360,393 of JAXGYA010000001.1, forward strand.
TGTCGGTTATGATGTGTACGACCGGCAGATTGTAATTCACAAAACCGAAAAACTTCGGATACCTGCCAGAACTATCCAGCAGCAACAAACAGTAACCGGCGTGGTTACCGACCAGCAGGGGCTTCCCCTGCCCGGAGTATCCGTGGTGATTAAGGGCACAACCGTTGGCACGGCAACCAACCCCGATGGCGGTTTCACCCTCACCGTTCCCACAAGTGCCGAAACGCTCCAGTTTTCGTTTGTTGGGATGAAGATGCAGGAAGTCCCGTTAGACGGCAGAGTTGCTTTTACGGTGGTGATGGAAGAAGAGACGATTGGGATTGAAGAGGTTGTGGCTGTGGGATATGGTGTACAAAAAAAGGTTAATCTTACAGGTGCAGTGGAGGCTGTAGGTAGTGAGATTTTCGAAAAAAGATCGATGTCTAATGCTACTCAGGCTCTGCAGGGAGCTATACCCAACCTAAATCTTTCGCTGGAGGATGGAAAGCCCACTAGGTCTGCTACCTACAATGTACGCGGAACAACATCTATAGGGCAAGGGGGAAGTGCTTTGGTTCTGATAGATGGGGTAGAGGGTGACCCATCTTTTTTGAATCCAAACGATATTGAAAGTGTCAGTGTGTTAAAAGATGCTGCTGCCGCAGCAATTTATGGAGCCAGGGGATCTTTTGGTGTAGTATTGATTACAACAAAAAATCCAGAAAAAGGTAAGACCACAATCAGTTATTCGGGGAGTTATTCTTTTGTATCTTTAGCTAAGAAGCCTGAATTTGTCACTGACGGATTAACTTGGCTAGAACATTTCCGGATGGCATATTATAATTCTCAAGGTACAGTACCTACTTCTATAAATAATAATATGCAATATTATAGCGACGAATGGTTGGAAAGAATGAGAAAATGGAAGGAGGCAGGTGAAGATCCTAAAATAGAAATACTAGCAAACGGAAATTACGAATATTATTCAAATACCGATTGGATAGGTTTGCTTTTTAAGGATCAAACTCTTGCAAAAGACCATAATCTGACAGTGTCTGGTGGAAGTGAGAAGGCTGATTTTTATGTTTCAGGACGACTTTACAATTTTGATGGGATGTATAATTTGAACCCGGACACATACCATTCCTATAACCTTCGGGCCAAAGGATCATTACAAGCCTATGATTGGTTAAATTTATCGAACAATTTTGAGTTTTCGTCCAATAAATATCATATGCCCTACTCTGCAGCAGGGCGCAGTGCGAATGTGTTGAGATATATAGAAGTTGCAGCATTTCCTACCATGCCAATGTATAATCCGAATGGAACTTATACGCGTGGAGCTGCTTACAGTCTGGGGGCTTTTGTTGACGGGAATAACTATCAGTACAATAAGCAGTCCTTGTTTAGAAATACGGTCGGTCTAAATACAAGTTTCTTCAATAATACTGTCAGAATCAATGGAGATTACACTTTCAGTTATGATGACCGGGATTATTTTTGGAAAAGAGTAAAGGTACCGTATTTTCAAAATGTCAATGCAAAAGCTCCAGCTTATGTCGGAGATGTTAATGGTGTTATATATGAATGGCTTGGTCACACAATGTATACCGCATCCAACATTTTTGCTGAGTTCGAGCAAACCTTTGTGCATAAGCATTATATGAAAGCAATGGCAGGATGGAATTATGAAACCTCAGCTTATAAAGCTAACAGTATCCAACGCAACCAATTGTTGCTTGAAAGTGCAGAAAGTATACAGTTGGCCACGGGAGAATCAATAATTCCGGGTGCAAGCGTCTCAAGATGGAAAACAGCTGGTGCTTTCTTCCGGCTAAACTATGGCTACATGGACCGGTATCTGCTGGAAATAAATGGACGTTACGATGGCTCGACCCGATTCCCAGTGGCTCAACAGTGGGGGTTTTTTCCTTCAATGTCGGTTGGGTGGAGATTGTCAGAGGAATCCTTTTGGAATGTACGTGATAACATTATTTCCGATATGAAATTTCGTGCTTCCTACGGTTCCTTGGGAAATGGAAACATATCTCCATATCAATTCCTTGAATTATTAAGTATCAGCAACTCCAATCGAGTTCTTGATGGTAAATTGGGTAAAAAAACTAACTCACCAGCTCCAATCCCTAGTGGACTGACATGGGAAAAAGCAACTACCCTCAACTTTGGTATAGATTTCGGTATGGTAAAGGGTAAAATGCGTTTCAGCGGGGATTACTATATACGTGAAACCACCGATATGTACGTAGCTGGGCCAACATTGCCTGATATTTTCGGTGCGACTTCACCAAAAGGCAATTATGCAGACCTAACTACAATGGGATTTGAGGTATCGCTGTCATGGCAGGATCAGTTGACAATTGATAATAAGCCAATCAACTATCAGATACGCGGAGCCCTTTTTGATTATTACTCAAGGATTGACAAGTTTAATAATCCGAATAAAAGGTTTACCGACCATTATGCTGGAAAAATTATAGGTGAGCTTTGGGGATTTAAAACCGATGGTTTATTTCAAACAGACCCAGAGCCAGACGAATACATCAACACCATATTTAGAGCATCAGCTGATGCTGTCTGGCGTGCAGGAGATTTGAAAATCCGCAATCTTGACGGAAGCTCTGACAATATGATTACTAAAGGTGAACAAACAATAGATAATCCGGGAGATATGACAATTATCGGGAACACAGAACCTCGTTACCAGTATAGTTTAAAATTTGATGCGGATTGGCAAGGTTTTTTTCTTTCTGTGTTTCTCCATGGGGTTGGTAAGCAGGATTGGTACCCAGGAGCAGAAACAGCCTTTTGGGGACAATACAATCGTGGTTATAATCAGATGCCTGCCTGGCATTTGGGCAACTATTGGACGGAAGACAATAGAGATGCTTACCTTCCAAGATATTCTCAATACAATGGAACTCTTGGGTGGTCATCAAGCCATGTCCCAAACGATCGTTATCTGCAAAAGGTATCTTACCTCAGGCTGAAAAATCTGCAAGCAGGTTATGAATTGCCTAAAGCATTCGTGTCGAAAGCAGGTTTGCGCAATGTTCAAATATATATTAGTGGCGAAAATATAGCCAGCTGGTCAACTCTTTATAAACGTGCAAAGAATTTTATGGATGTTTCATCAGCAATGGGAAGTACTGATTCTGACCTCAATAGTAGCTACAACCAGGGGGCGGGGAATAATTACCCATTGTTAAAAACCTTTTCCATGGGGATCTCGATCACTTATTAATATTAAAAAAATAAAATCATGAAATTAAATAAATATTTTTTCTTACTGGCAATATTAGTTTTTATGAGTGCGGGATGTGAAATGGATGAACGCCCGTATACCACAACTGATAGTATAGCTATTTTTAATTCAGAGGAAGGTCTGCTGGCCTATTCCATATCATTTTATGATATGTTTCCGGATGCTGCCAGCCAGTCAGTTGTCGAGCAGTCATTAGTTGATTATGGAGCGACAAGTGGTCTTGGTGGATTTATTATTCGTAATGCTTACAGTGAGAACAATTCTTCCGGATGGAATTGGTCCGCACTTCGAAATATCAATTATTTTATTGAGAATAATACATATCCTACGATTCCTGAAAGTGTCCGGAATAATTATACAGGCCTCGCACATTTTTTTCGCGCCTGGTTCTATTATGATAAAGTTCGGCGATTTGGTGATGTTCCATGGGTTGACCATCCGTTGAATCCGGATGAGGTGGATATTTTATATAGCTCTCGTGATTCTCGTGAATTAGTGATGGAAAAAGTATATGAAGACTTAATGTTTGCAGCCCAGAACATTACTCGCACAACTGATGCGCTACAGTCTACTTTAGTGACCAAATGGGTAGTTTATGCATTTGCCTCGCGAGTTGCATTGTTTGAAGGAACATTCCGGAAATATCACAATCTAAATCTGCCAACATCTGCAGAAATATGGTTGAAACGCTCAGAGGAGGCTGCCAGTGAGGTTATGTCACACTCAGGAAAATCTTTACACAATAACTACCGGGAATTGTTTACAAGTGATGTGCCTCCTGCCTCGGAAACATTACTGGCTATTGCTTCTAATGCTGAATTAGGAATAAAACATAATGCCCAATGGCTATGGACTTCGGAAACCTATGGGTCAGGCTTGAATCTGATCCGACCATTTGTTTGCACCTATCTTCAAAAAGACGGAACTCCATATACAGATCGGATAGGCTGGGAGTATGAAGACTTTTATGAGGAATTCCAAGACAGAGATGAACGGTTAAAAGCCAGCTTACGCTATCCCGGTTATATTCGCGAGGGGAAACTTGCTTTACCAGTATTCAGTGGGTATGCGAGATTGGGTTATCAACCTATTAAACTGTCAGTTGATGCTACAATAGGGGATGATAAGACTGAAAGTACACATGCCGTACAGTTATTTCGCTATGGGGAGGTGTTACTTAATTATGCTGAAGCAAAGGCAGAGCTGGGTACCTTATCGGATGCGGATTGGGCTAAAACGATAGGAGCTCTCAGGGCTCGTGCAGGTATTTCTGGGGGACTTACAACCAAACCAACTGTTGTAGATGATTATTTCGTTGACTATTATTTTCCGGACATAAACGATCCTGTTATTCTTGAGATTCGTCGTGAACGTGCTATTGAATTATTATTTGAAGGATTTAGATTTGATGATTTGAGACGTTGGAAACGTGGGGATTTATTTAAAAAAAGTTGGACAGGCATGTACATTCAGGCTATCAATCAACCACTGGATGTTGATCATAATGGCACTCATGATGTGATATATTACACTGATGATGAGGGGCTCAAAATTGCAGAATCCCTTTCTAATAATTCCGATTTATTTAAGGTTAGGGTAAGCCTGGATCCAAATGCTGAGATTATTCAGGTGCATTCTGCCGGAGATGACCAAGGTTATTATCTCGCATGGTACACCCACAATGATTCTAAGAAAGTATGGGGACCAAAGCAATACCTCTATCCCATTCCTGTTAGTGCACTGAATCTAAATCCACAACTTGAACAAAATCCGGGCTGGGAAAATGGTGCTACTAACGATGGGAATTAAAAACTGAGTCAATGGAGTTATTGACTCAGAAAACTTAAAATTAATTTTATAAGTATGATCATTAGTGTCCACTAAAAACATAAATAAGTTCTTTGAAATACTTGTAATCTAAGGTTTGCAGCACTTTTATGTTGCGTGACGATTTGAAATGCTAAGTTCAAAGGCTAAAAAATTAGCTTTATGAATAGTGGAAAATATGTTTTCGCGCAAATAATCGAATTTTTGCCGCAACGGGTTTTTGACAGGTTGGTCAAAAAATATAAGGGCAACAGGTATGTCAAACATTTCACTTGCTGGAACCAATTGCTGTGCATGGTTTTTGGACAATTGACTAACCGCGACAGTTTGCGCGATCTGGTGGTAATCATCGAAGCACACAGCAAGAAAACTTACCACCTCGGTTTGGGCAAGTCCGTTACCAGGAGCAACCTCGCCAAGGCAAACGAGAAGCGCAACAGTAAAATCTTTGAAGAATTTGCTTATTACCTCATTGACATTGCAAGGCGAAAACGTGCCAACGACGATTTTATGATTAAAGGCAAGGTCTATGCATTTGATTCTTCGACAATAGATTTGTGCCTGAGCGTATTTTGGTGGGCCAAATTCAGGAAGGCCAAAGCAGGGGTAAAGCTCCACACCCTGTACGATGTGGTTACCCAAATCCCTTTGTTCATCCACATTACGGCAGCCACGGTCAATGACGTAAATGCCATGGATTTTATCCCCTACGAAACGGGCGCTTATTATATTTTCGACCGGGGCTACATTGATTTCAAGAGGCTCTATCATATCACGAAGCTCTCGGCATTCTTTGTAACCCGTGGAAAATCGAACCTAAAGTTCAGGCGCATCTACTCTAACAAAGTCGATAAATCGACAGGGGTGTTGTGCGATCAAATAGGCAAGCTCACGGGCTTTTATGTGTCAAAAGACTATCCTGAAAAGTTGCGCAGGGTCAAGTTCTATGACCAAGAAACCAAGCGGACTTTCGTTTTCCTGACAAACAACATGGAACTGGAAGCCGCGCAGGTAGCTATGTTGTACAAAAAACGCTGGCTGGTAGAGTTGTTTTTCAAATGGATAAAACAGCATTTAAAGATAAAGTCCTTTTGGGGGGAATCGGAAAATGCGGTCCGGATTCAAATATATTCTGCAATAATATCGTATTGCTTGGTGGCCATAGTTGGGGCAGACCTTAAAATCGACCAATCCACCTACGAAATATTACAGGTTTTGGGTATCTCCCTGATTGATCAAACCCCTGTGAATGAACTGTTTGAAAAATTAGATTACAATAATGTCAAAGAACCAGATTGTAAACAACTGTCACTCAACTTGTTTTAAGTGGACAGCAATGATGTATGATATACAATATTATAATCAGAATTATCAATATGAAAACAAGGAAATTTAAAAAAAAACATCTTTTATGGAAGGTTCTTTTTCTGGTACTCTTTGTGGGTTCCTGTGTAGCCAAACCTCAGCAAAAATTGAGTATCATGTCATACAATATTCATCGCGGGCAGGATGCTGATAATAATGACAAGCTGGAGGCAATGGCTGACTTGATAAAGAAATCAGGTGCAGATATCGTTGGTTTGCAAGAGGTGGACAGTGTTTGTTTTCGCTCGGGACAAGTGGATCAGACAAAAAAACTGTCCGAGCTTACCGGAATGCAGTTCGCATATGTTCGACATTTTGCTTTTGATGGAGGATCCTATGGAATAGCTTTACTCTCAAAATACCCCATTTCGGATGTCCAAAATCACCGTTTGCCTGTTGCTTCCAATAGTCAGGAAGAAACAGTGGCCTTTTTAACTGCCAGGGTTGCTGTTTCATCCGCACTATCCTGGCTGGTTGGTGTGGCTCATCTTGATTACCGAGATGCTAATTCTCGTTTCAGACAAGCAAATCTTATTAAAGATATCTACAAAAAAACAATTATTCCGGGTATCCTTCTTGGGGATATGAATGCTGAACCAGACAGTAGAGAACTGTCAGTATTGCAGGATTATTTTACAGACACCCAGCCTGATGGTTTTTATACATTTCCGGCTGTAAAACCAACAAAGAAAATTGATTATGTTTTTATTGATAAGTTTCAGGAGATAACGGTTGTTAAAAAGAAAGTTTTTTCTGTGCCCTATTCCGACCACCTTCCAGTTTTATCTACTATATTGTCGAAGTAAATTATTTATTGATGAGTGGTTGAAAGAAATGGGTATCGTTTTGTTTTACGTAAGTTTTCATATCCTGAATCAGTAGGGGAAAATAAAAAACTAACATTTCAAAGTTAGTGGGACAATAAGGGAGTAGCTTCTTGGTATAAAAATTTGCATTAGCTATTAAAATAGAAAATAAAGTTAAATCGGAGTTTATTATAACTGACGCAGATATAACTAGTTGGTTACCTGGTGATAACATTTATGATGATGCTGTTTTTCTTCCCAGGGATGTACAAAAAGGTATTTATGATCTAAAAATTGGAATCATTGACAAACAATCACATGAACCAAAAGTTAAACTTGCTATTGAAGGAAAAGACGAGAATGGTTGGTACTATTTAGGAAAAATTAAAATTGAATAATAATGAAATTTTTAAAATGTACTAAAATGGGAAAACAAATAAGAGATTATGTAATTGTAATCTTTATTTTGCTTATTATTGGTTCATTTTATCAATGTAAAAACAGTTTATCCTCAGGTGATGTCGTTTTTATCGAAAATGGAAAAATAAAACTGGGCTTTGAAAATAATACTGGCAAACTGGTTGTTTTTAATGATTTGGTTAATAATCATAATTTTATTGACCAAAGTGTTGTGAATGAATTACCCTGGGAAATTAACTTTCATTCCAATCAAACAAACTCATCACAAATTGATGAAATTTCACTTGCTAAATTTTCATATTCAAAACCTAACCCACAAACTCTTATTTTATGTTGGGAAGATTTTGATGATATGGGAAAGTTCAAGGTAAATGCAGAAATTAACCTGGATAAAAATAAAGCTTTATCTTATTGGAACATTTCTATTGATGGGTTAAAAGATAAAGTTTTAACCAGTGTAGTATTTCCTAAAATCACTGGACTAAAAGATATGGAAAATGAAGAGCTAGTTATTCCAGGTTGGATGGGTAGCTTGATGTCTGAGCCCAGAGAGGTTCTTAAAAACGGCAGTGGTAAAATGCAATGGAGTTATCCTGGTTCATTAACAAGTCAGTTAATAGCTATTTACAACTCAAGTAAAAGTGGATTTTATGCTTCCTGCAATGATCCTCTTTCTTATGTAAAAAACTTTTCATTGAAGTTGGATTCATTGAATACATTAACCTATGGAATGATTAATTATCCATCTTACGATCCTTTCTTAACCTCTTATACGCCTAATTATCAGGCAGTAATTGGCTCTTTTAAAGGTGATTGGATTGATGTTGCCGAAATATATGGAGAATGGGCAGTAAATCAAAAATGGGCTAAAGAAAGCAGGTTTAAAAATGGACTAACTCCATCCTGGCTTGAGGAAACAGCTTTATGGATATGGAATAGAGGAAAATCTGATAATGTTATTAAACCAGCAGTGGAATTAAAGAAAAGGTTAGGTCTTCCTGTTAATGTTCACTGGCATTGGTGGCACAATTGCTCTTATGATGATAATTTTCCTGAATATCTGCCTCCAAGAGAAGGGAAAGAATCATTTATTAAAGCTATGAAGTTAGCTCAGGATGCTGGTGTAAAAGCCCATGTTTATATGAATGCAGTTCAATGGGGAGATGCAGCTAAAGGCTGGAAATCTGGAAAAGTAAGACCATATACTGTAAAAGATATAAATGGAAATGAACGTTCTCACGTTTTTAATATTTTTACGGGTAATGCTTTAGTAAATATGTGTTCTGGTACTGATTTCTGGAGAAATCATTATTCCTCATTGTGCGATAGTGTTGTAAATATATATCATACCAATGGTGTTTATATGGACCAAACATGTTTAAACAGGATGTGTTATGACAAAAGCCACGGTCATGAAATTGGTGGGGGTAATTACTGGGTAGAGAACTCTGGCAAACTTATAAATCAGATTCGTTCAAAAGATTTTGGTGAAAAACAACCAATTTTTACTGGTGAAGGTTCGTCCGAGAATTGGCTTCCTCACCTTGATGCTTTTTTAACCCTTCAGGCGAGTAGGGAAAGATATGCAGGTGTAGGTAATACAGAAACCATTCCTTTTTTTCAAGCAGTTTTTCATCAGTATGGGATTACTTTTGGTAGCTATTCATCTCTAGTCACCCCGCCTTACGATGAATTGTGGCCAAAAGAGTTTGCACCGGATAATCCAGAACAACCATTAGATGATATATTTGACAATCAATTTTTAATGGAACAGGCACGTGCATTTGTTTGGGGTATGCAGCCTACAATTGCAAACTATCATACTTTTTTGCATTCGGAGAAAAAAGAGGAAATGGATTACTTGCTAAATATCGCTAAGTTAAGATACAATGGATTGAAGTATTTATTATATGGGAAATTTTTAAGATCACCCAAAATAGATATACCAGAGCAGGAAATTGATGTTTCAAGATTGTCCATATACGCAGGAAGGAAGAAAGAATCTGTTACTGCTTTTAAAAAACGTGTTCCGCTAATATATTCCGGAACCTGGAAAGCTGAAGATAATAATGTAGGAATAGCTTTGGCAAGTATAAGCGATAATTCAATCCCAGTTGATTTTAGTTTTAGCTCAAAGGATTATGACCTTGCCTCCAAAGGGGAGGTTTATATTACAACTAATAAGGGTAAAAAGCTTTTGAACTCATATAGCAATGGAACGGTTAATGTGAAATTTTCACTTGAAAGAAGGGGATTGTGTCTTATAGAGATAGTTTCATCTAATTAAACAAATAATGGCAATCAGAAATAGAATTAACTTTACATACTGCTTAACCACTTCAGTTAAGTAAAGCAATGTTAGTTTCTGATAGATATCACTATAAGGAATTTATAATTTTGATGCTATAATTAGTTATCAATCAACTATTAACGAATTTATATTAAGTGAAAAAGGTAAGCTTAATAATAATACGAATTTATTCTAAAAAATGAATTTTACATATATAGATGTCATAATAGTTATAGCATACTTGGGTGGAATAACCTGGTTTGGAATTAAAATTGCTGGTAAGCAGAATACTACTAAGGACTATTTTCTTGGAGGACAAAAAATCCCATGGTGGGTTGTTTGTTTTTCTATAGTAGCTACAGAAACAAGTACTCTAACATTTATTAGTATTCCAGGACTTGCTTATCTGACGAACTTAAATTTTTTGCAGATTACACTGGGCTATTTCATAGGAAGGGTAATTGTAGCATGGATAATTCTTCCAGCATATTTTAAGGGTGAGTTGGGAACTGCTTATACTTTTTTAGCTAACCGATTTGGGAACCCTATGAAAAATCTGGCATCCTGTGTATTTATGTTAACAAGGCTTGCTGCTGATGGTGTAAGGCTTTTTGCTACTGCAATTCCTCTTGCTCTTATTTTGAAGGGAACTTTTGCTGGGGCAAGTCTTTCAAATGAAGTAATTTATATAGTGTCTATAATAATGATAGCTCTGATAACTTATAGCTACACTTTTGCAGGAGGTTTAAAATCAGTGATGTGGATGGAGGTAGTTCAGTTGCTGATATATATTATTGGTGCAATCGCTGCTATTATTGTAGTAAGTGGATTTTTAGAAGGCGGTATTGAAGGTGGTATTATTAAAGCTTTGGAATCAGATAAATATAAATTATTTAATTTTTCTTTTGACGGAGGGCTCAAAGGATTTTTTTCAACACCCTATACCCTTATTGCCAGCATGTTGGGTGGAGCTTTTCTTTCAATGGCATCACACGGTATCGATCAACTTGTTATCCAACGATTGCTTGCAACAGGTTCTCTTAAAGCCAGCAGAAAAGCCTTAATAACCACTGGAGGAATTATAATATTTCAATTTGCCCTTTTCCTTTTCCTTGGCAGTTTGTTATTTGTTTTTTATGGTGGTGCTGATATGATTCCTGATGAAGTATTTCCTAAATTTATTATTGAAGAAATGCCTACTGGTCTTTCAGGATTGATAATTGCGGCCCTATTTGCTGCTGCTATGTCAACTCTTTCGAGTTCTATCACAGCTTTGGGATCAACTACTATGTATGATTATGTTGTACCTTACTACAAAAAATTAAGCCATAGTAATGAAATTCGGATTTCAAGATTAATAACGGGAATATGGTGTGTTTTACTTGTTGGTTCAGCCATTTTATTTATGCAAAGTTCCCAAGCCGTAGTTGAACTTGCCCTATCAATTGCATCGTTTACCTATGGTGGTTTGTTAGGTACCTTTTTCTTGGGAGTGCTTTTTAGTAAACCACAAATAAAACATGCCATTCCGGCTTTTTTAACAGGTATTGTTGTAATGGTCTATATTATCCTTTTTACCTCAATTGCATGGACTTGGTACACATTAATCGGTACATTTGCTACAGTGTTTACAGGATTATTATTAACTAAGCTCTGGAGAAATTAAGAACAAACATTTAAAAAAATGAAACTATTCGATTCTTTTAAAGATTTTCGTAGAAATGTGATAATTACTGTCATTTTGTTTATAGTATTAGCCATGATTTCATTTGTTAACAGAGATACTGCACTTTCTAAAGTCGCATCCAGTAACAAATCTGTTGTAGTTGGTGCAGATCGACTTTTTTCAGAGTTTTCCCATCTTATTAATGGGAAAAAGGTTGCATTGGTAACAAATCATACTGGTCGGTTGTCCAATGGTAAGCATCTGGCTGATACTTTATTTAATTATTCTGATGCTGAATTGACTGTGCTTTTTGGAATGCATTTTAATATCCGCACAAATGATTACTCTCTATCAAGAGATGAAGAATCTGATATTGATTTCGAAACAGGACTTCCTAAGCACTCTCTTTACGGCAAAATCCATAAACCAACTGGGGGAATGCTGAAAAATGTAGATGTGATAATAATCGATGCAACCATTATACAGCTAATATAAGGAGGTAATCATAAAATATTCAAACTTAAAGAAAGAGTATAAAATTAATTTAAATCGATATGAAATATTCTACATTCTACTTAAACAACAAGTTTTCAAGGTCTTTAAGAACCCTTTTTACTTTTTCACTTATTACTTTTCTGTTTAATGGACATTTACATGCACAGAACGAATCGGATGTTCTCCGGAACAAATGGCTTCAACATAGCGATGCCTCTAATTCATTATATCACCATCTGACGGGTGAAGCTTTCCAGCTCCTTGATTCAAGGGAAGAAAAAACAGCACAGCTTTTAACTCCGGCAGAGTGGCGGCAAAGGCAGGAGCAAATAAAGCAGGCCATGTGGGATGCCGTGGGGTCATTCCCGGGAAAAACGCCACTAAACCCTAAAACCACAGGGAAAATAGTTAAAGAGGGGTATTCCATAGAAAACGTTGTTTATGAATCCTTACCGGGGTTTTATGTAACAGCCTCCCTTTTCATTCCCGATAATATTAAAAAACCTGCGCCCGCCATACTTTTTTGCTCCGGACACAGCAGCATAGCTTACCGCCGTCCACTGTACCAGCTCCCGCTTTTAAACCTCGTAAAAAAAGGTTTTGTGGTGTTGGCCATAGACCCCATCGGACAAGGCGAGCGCCTGCAATATTATGACCGGGTAAAAGGGGAGTCTGTTATTGGCAGCTCTACTAAAGAACATTCTTATCCTTCTGTACAGGTCTCATTAATTGGACAATCGATTGCTCGCTATTTCATCTGGGACGGCATCCGCGGCATCGATTACCTTGTCAGCCGCAAGGAGGTGGACCCGGATAGGATCGGGGTCCATGGCTTGTCAGGGGGCGGTACCCAAACTGCCTATATTTCAGCTCTCGACGACCGTGTGCTTGCTTCTGCCCCGGCGGGTTATATAACCAGTTATAGAAGACTACTAGAATCGATCGGAGTGCAGGACGGTGAGCAAAATTTCTATCACGGTCTTTTAACAGGGATCGATCATGCTGACTTTATTGAAGCTCGCGCTCCAAAACCTACCTTGATAATGGCGACTACTGGTGATTTTTTCAGTATTCAAGGGGTACGTGAAACCTTTAAAGAGTTGAAACGGGTGTATCAGATTTTCGGCAAGTCGGACCACATTGAATTGGTTGAAGACGATGATGAGCATAACTATACACAAAAAAACCGCGAGGCAATGTATGCTTTTTTCCTGAAACACCTTGCAATGCCGGGTAAGCCAGATGAAGAAGAAGTTGAGTACCTCGACGAAGAGGAGTTGCAAAAGACCACTACAGGACAACTTTCCACATCCCTTGGCGGCGCAACTGTTTTCAGCCTGAATCGCAGTGAGTCTGAACGATATGTCAATGAACAACAAAATGCGAGGGTTGAACTTAAAAAACACCTGCCACAGGCACTCATTTCAGCCAAACAACTTTCAGGCTATAAGGAGCCGTACGTATCGGATGAACCGGTATTTACCGGGCGGGTTCAAAATGAGGGTTATGCCATTGAAAAATATTTCGTAAAAGGTGAAGGCAATTACGTGGTGCCTTATCTTTTATTGGTACCAGACAATCCCAACAATAAAGCTGTTGTTTATCTTCATCCAAAGGGGAAAGCTGGCGCTATGGAAGAAAATAATGAAACAGGATGGCTGGCCGGGCAAGGTTTTACAGTGCTTGTTCCTGACCTGTTGGGGACAGGGGAACTGGGGGGCGGTGATTTTAAAGGGGATGCCAATATTGGTGATATCTCCTATAATATGTGGTTTACGTCCATGCTAATTGGAAGGAGCATTGTGGGGATCCAGGCCTCAGATGTGGTGAAGCTTTCCCTCCTGCTCCAACAGAAAAACAGGGTTGAACATGTTTTCGGTATTGCCAGGGAAGAGATGTCGCCGGTGTTGTTGCATGCGGCAGCGTTTAATACTGTAATTTCCCGTGTAGCGCTGATTGAACCGTATTCCTCATATAGGTCTTTTGTTATGAACCGGTTCTACGATCCGCAGTTTGTCCATAGCCTGGTACCGGGGGCACTCACCGCTTATGACCTGCCCGACCTTGCTGCAACCCTGGCCCCGGTTAAACTTTTAATTGCCGGGATGACGGATGCCAACAGACAAACTAACGAGGAAGAAATTTCGAAAGATTTAAAAGTAATAGAAGATGCTTATCAGTTGATAAATGCCGGAAATCAGTTGGAAGTCGTAAAACAAAGGACTATTATTGATAGTCCTGATGTACTATTTCGGGAATGGGTAAAGTGATCTTTTTAATAAAAATCAAATAATCAATAATGAAGATTTTATATTAACAGCAGTCGCAATTATTCTGTCTTTTAGCTTAACGCAGGCGGCAAAACCAGAAAAAGTAGGAGAGTTTAAAAACAAGACACATCAAAAAAGGTACAAGTATATATTGGAGGTAAACATTTCACTTCCTACATCAACCCCGACGATATAGAGAAGCAAGTTCTATATCCCATATATACTGCTCTGGGAAGTATCTTACACTGGGTTTTCCATTGGATCCAAGACCTTATCAACGCACCGATCATCCGCACCATGTAGGGCTTTGGCTTAATTTCGGAAATGTAAACGGACTAGATTTCTGGAACAATTCGATTGCCGCAAAACCTGCCAAAAATCTAACGTGGACAAGCCAGAACCAAACAGGAAAAACGCGTAACTTTACTGGATTGGAACTACTTTTGGAACTACTAACAGAAAAATACAAAAAGGATATATCCTGTGTGCTTTCATGTTACGACAGGATAATTATCAACGGCACAATGCCGGAGATATCCTATTCACGGGGAATGACCAATTACATGTACGAAAATAATATCAGGATATTTGTATCTACTCTACCAACCCCGTCTTGTTAGATGCTCCCCAGATATCTAACTTCGCGCCATGCGAAAAAATCAAAAAGCCAGTCCGGCAACTGACGAATATAGCAAAGAAGATACCTGCCCGGCCAGTTGACGGGTGTACCTGGCCAT
Organism: Mariniphaga sp.; assembly: GCA_040772505.1. Taxonomy (GTDB): domain Bacteria; phylum Bacteroidota; class Bacteroidia; order Bacteroidales; family Prolixibacteraceae; genus Mariniphaga. The sequence continues at coordinate 375,531 of JAXGYA010000001.1, forward strand.
TGAGCTATGGCATAAAAGCGGTTTGTCCCAGGTTAAGTTTTGTTCACGTGAGAAGTTGTCGGTAAAAACATTTAGCTATTGGCTGAGGAAATACAGAAAAGAAAAGGGACTATCGATTGAGCGTGGCAGAAAAGTTTCCGACACAAAAATATCCAGAGGTCAGACATTAAGCGAAACAAGCACAGATTCCGAACGAATAGATGTATCTTTTCCTAACGGGGTCCAACTGAGTTGCCCGGTTGGAATTGACATCGGCCAGTTAAAAAAACCTGATAAACTTTTAGCCTGTATCTGCTTTGTCATCCCAAAACCGGTTCCACTTATACCGGATTGTTTTCAAATTTAGAAAATCCAAAAACCTCGATTGAATACCCGGCCTGATTGATTTTATATACCACTATATACCCCTTGTAAATCAAATCACGAATGTCACTACGGTCAAAGAATATTGATTTCCTGTTTTTATAAGGCATAAGGGGAATTTCTTTTATCCTTTTTAGCAGTTCCGACTTGAATTTTCGTGCAGCATGTGGTTTATCCTCAATTTGCAAAAGCAAAAGTTTATCCAGGCAGCTTTGCGCTTCCCCATATTTTCTTAATTTTATCGCAAAACCATTATTATCAACACAACCATGAAGCATCAATTTACCGGATTTATTACATTCTTAACCCTTTTAATCACTGGCTTTTCAGTAATCGGTAGTTCCGGCTGCACACAATTAGAACAAAAAGAGAAAATCCCAGATAAGCCCAACATCCTTATAATAATTCCCGATGATATGGGTTGGAGCGATGTCGGATACCACGGGTCGGAAATCAAAACACCCAACATCGACAAATTGGCAGAGTCAGGTATTCGTATTAACCAGCATTATGTAATGCCCACCTGCACCCCGACCCGCGTAAGCCTGATGACGGGTAAATACCCCAGCCGGTACGGAATAACCGGGCCAGACTATGGTGAAGTAATCGACCTCGGCGACCCTACCTTAGCCTCTGTTTTACAGGAGAATGGTTATTTTACAGCCATTGCCGGCAAGTGGCACATGGGTTCTCCTCCGTACACACCCTTGAAATATGGGTTCCAATCTTCGTACGGATATTTTGACGGCCAGATTGATCCCTATACACATGAATACAAAACAGAAACAGCTTTGACCGAAAGAAGATCGTGGCACCGGAACGATGAATACTTAGATGAAGAAGGGCATGTAACCGATCTTCTCGCAGCCGAAGCAATCCGGGTTATAGAAGAAAACCGCGACAGGCCGTTTTTCCTTTATGTTGCCCATCATGTTCCGCATTATCCGCTGGATGAGCCTGATGAGTGGATGTCTGTTTATGAGAACAAGAATATGTTTCAGCCCCGGAAGTTGTTTGCAGCCAGTGTCACCCACATGGATGACGCGGTCGGTAAAATTATTGATGCTTTGGAGCGTACCGGTCAGCGTGAAAATACACTGATACTTTTTACAAGTGATAACGGGGGGCAACACAGTTGGCATAGTGAGACAGAATACCGCGGAAAATATGCAGATAAACCGCATACAGTATTGGGGAATAATTATCCACTCAGAGGGTGGAAAGGTGATTTGTATGAGGGAGGTATCCGGGTGCCAGCCTTTGTAAACTGGCCGAGCCGGCTGAACCCCGGAGCAATAGATTTCCCCATGCACATTTCAGACTGGCTACCCACCCTGTGCGAACTGATTGGAACAGAAACTCCATCAGACCATACCCTTGACGGGCGGAGCATCTGGCCCTTGCTTGCCGGGGAACAACAGGCGGGAGAGGAACGACCCATATACTGGAAAATCAGATCGCACTATGCCGTAAGAGAGGGCAACTGGAAATTGTTGCTCAACCGGAACAGCAACAAGGCTGAACTCTATAATCTAAAAAATGATTTTAGGGAAACACAGGACCTTAGTGAAAATAATCCCGAAAAAGTGGCATACCTGATGGAATTGCTTGAAGGATTTAAAGAAGGAGACAGGGAAAAGTAATGAATTTACCGTTTGTATCTGTTTAGGGAGTTTTTTCGAGCATTCTAAAAATGAATCAAGGATAGCATCGCCCATAAGCGATGCCATCCGGTGTCCGGAAGGATGGCATCCCTTATTGATTTTTTGCAGCAATTTTGAGCTGAGAGGAAGGGATGCTATCCGCAAGTGTTAATAACGAATAATAATCTAAGCGCTTTTTATTATCTTAGGCAGCTAAACAATTACAAAAATTATTACACCATTAATAATAAATTCAAAAATCAATTATGAAACGAAGAGATTTTATCACTGCAACTGCAGGAATGGCAGCCGGAGTATCGTTACTGTCAAACCCGGTTGGAGCTGCAATCAGCAGCCAGAAAAAACTGAGAATCGCCATGATAGGCACCGGGGTCAGGGGAATTGGATTTTGGGGAAAACGGGTTGTCGATAATTACAGTGACATTGTAGAGTTTGTCGGATTATGTGATATCAACCCGGGCAGACTTGAATACGCCAAAGCGCACATGAAGGTAAATTGCCCTGTCTTTACCGATTTCAACAAAATGATGACGGAAACAAAACCGGAGATGGTTATCGTAACAACAGTGGACTCCACTCATCACGAATTCATCATTAAGGCAATGGAAATGGGCGCTGACGTTATCACCGAAAAGCCAATGACCACCGATGAGGTGAAATGTCAGGCAATTTTGGATGCTGAGAAAAGAACCGGCAAAAAATGTATCGTAGGATTTAATTACAGATACGGAATCCTTCCCAGCGCCATCAAGGAACAGTTAGTTAAAAAACCAATCGGAGAAATTACTTCGGTTGATTTCCATTGGTACCTTAATGTCTATCACGGAGCTTCATACTTCAGACGCTGGCACGGTGAAATGGCAAAAGGCGGCTCGCTTTGGGTACATAAAGCCACTCACCATTTTGATTTGCTAAACTGGCTCATCGATTCTGATCCGGTGGAAGTTACTGCATATGGTGCACTGGAACATTATGGGAAAAATAATAAATTCAGGGGAGCTAACTGCCGAAATTGTGCATATACTGATCAATGCGACTATTTCTGGGATATTACAAAAAGTCAGCACGACATGAATTTGTATGTTAACAACGAAAAATACGACGGATACATTCGCGACAATTGCCTATGGCGCGAAGAAGTTGATATCTACGATAAAATGTCAGCTCAGATAAAGTATGCCAACAATGTCATCGTAAACTACTCACTTACAACTTATTCTCCTTATGAAGGATGGCGAATTGCATTCAACGGAAAAGATGGCCGTCTTGAATCTTGGGAAGATATTCCATGGCGGAGACAGGAAAAAATCAATCAGGCACAGCTTCACGCTGCCGAAATGAATCAGAGTGGCGGAGATGCAACTCGCTATGATGAGATTTTTATGATGAAGAATTTTGAGCGTGATTATGAGATAATAAAAATTGAAGCAGCTCGTGGCGGACATGGCGGCGGAGACTCAAGGTTACAGGATAAGATTTTCCGAAATCCAAATATGGCTGATCCATACAAACACTCGGCCGGAACCCGTGATGGTGCCATGTCGTGCCTCATTGGAATTGCAGCAAGAAAATCTATCGAAGATGAGCGCCCTGTCAAAATTGAAGAGCTGACAGATATAAAACCACATCCTACAAGAGGTGTATAAAATTTATTGAATTAGGCTCTTAACCAATAACGACAAAAGTGGTGTATTCGGGGAATTACCCCATAGCCGGCACGGCAAAGGTGACCAACGACCAATAGACGGGCTACGGCAGTTCACGGCGTGACTTTATGGCACACCGTGAATTGTGAGCACCGACCAATGGACGGGCTACTGCCCGCTGGCGAAGGATTTCGCGAACATGGTACAGATCCCGTCCGGCAAAAAGGGCAACAACTTTCCCGAACTGCACAGGGCGATCATAATGCTCAAGGATTCTGGACACTTTTTTTCTCAACAATGATTATTGGCATTGCGAACGGCAGTGTGGAGGCGGCGGCAAACCCATTGGTAACGGCCCTTTACCCAAAGGATAAAACAGCAAAACTCAATCGCTTCCATATGTGGTTTCCCGCAGGTATCGTAATTGGAGGTTTGATCGTTTTCTTTTTGAATGACCTGGGTATTGGCTGGCGTATTCAAACAGCAGTAATGTTACTTCCAACATTAGGATACGGATTCCTCTTTTTCCGTCAGAAATTTCCCGAAACGGAACGTGTTTCATCAGGTGCAACCTATAAAGATATGCTGAAAGCTTGTGTTTCACCATTTTTTATTTTTATGGCATTTCTTATGATACTTACTGCTTCAACTGAACTTGGTACGAATCAATGGGTTGCGGCATTATTTAATCATGCTGTCGATAACTTATTTGGCGAAGGCGTTGGTTCCATTTTAATTTTAGTTTGGATTTCGGCAATAATGGCATTAATACGTTTATTTGCTGGTCCGATTGTTCATCGTTTATCGAGTATCGGTGTCCTTCTGTTTTCAGCAATCTTCTCAGGTATTGGATTATATCTGATGAGTATTTCCTCAGGGACAGTTTTATTTGCATCAGCAACGGTTTTTGCAATGGGTGTTGGTTTATTCTGGCCAAACATGTTAGGAGTGGTAGCAGAGAAGTCACCCACTACCGGAGCACTCGGTCTGGCTATAATGGGCGGAATAGGATTTTTGGGGGGTGCAATTGCTCAACCTGTCTTAGGAGCAATTTATGATACACAACTAATAAAGTTTGGCAATGATTTGGCGGCAGGTTCTGCTACTTTGCAATACGTTATTATTTTACCCGTATTTTTAACACTTGCTTTTCTTTATTTATTTCTTAAAAACAACAGAAAAACGAGCAAGATTTAAAATTTTCATCCAGAGAATGAGCAAAAAAATATTCTGAATAGAAAACTCAGAAAGGGAATGGTTGGCGGTGGCACAAATGCGTTTATTGGTGCTATCCATCGCCTCGCAGCGTTTATCATACAAAATCACGGAACTATTAATGTGTAGTTTCATTAGTCATTACTCATGCGCGTGGCTACAACTAACCCACAATCAGTGAATAATGAGGGATATGGATTTCACTCCATTTCCATAGTACGTATCTATGATGCGATAGCAGGTTGTTGTTTGTTGATATAATTTATCATCAGAACTTCCGAAAAGATACCAGTTTAACTCGGTGAATGATTGTGTATTATTAAAGTGAAATCCGTTATAATACAGCGTAAGCAGTTCACACAGTGTGCAAAGGAAATTGATTTTACAAATTTATCAGAGCAATCACCTGATTTTCTCCAGATAAAGTTTTCTGATTTTGTCCAGATAATCTACATCGGTTTTGTTGGAGTGAATGCGCACAAATTCAGTGAGTTTTCCGTCTTTGAAAAACGAACCGGAAGCCGCGTCAAATTCATGTCCATCCCAGTTGTATTTCACATCCATGGTTACCTTAACAAATGCAGAGGGTCTGAGATATTTGGGTATTTCTATATAACCGAAGCATTCATCTTTTTCTTCCACATAAATTCCTTCTGCTAGCTTCTCAAGCTCCATGAATTTCACAATCTTCACTTCAGCTTCCAGCTTTCCGTGGATTTTTTTGTTCATCAAAAAGCCAATATTCTGTTTTATGTAGGCTTCCTGAATTTTCACTACCATATCGATTTCCGATAGATGGCGCAGGCGGATAATATTGAGCAGTTGTGAGCCCAGATTGATATATCCCTTTCCGCCATCAAAATTCCAGTTATACTCTTTTTCAATGTTCAGTGTAGCCCGCAAAACCTCCTCCAGAGGATATTGCCGGTCGAGCACCAGATACAGATATATCGGTTGCGGTTTGGTGGGCGTTTCGTGATAATAGCCCGGAAATTGGTTTAGCGCCTCAAAAACCAGACTGTTTTCCAGTACTTTTTCTTCCACCGGAATGATGGTGACAAGTTTTGTCAGATTGGTGAAAACTTCAAATTTTTTGTTCTGTTCCATAATGTGGTATATTTGGTTCAACATTTAAACGCATGGCAAGCAAAGTAGTTTATTTTAAAAGCATCGGTCAGGTAACTTTTTTTCGCAACAGGCGTTCTAAAAGTATAAAAATTAGCATTAAACCCGACAATTCAGTATTGATTTCTTTCCCTTTTTATGCTTCAGAGAGGGAAGTTTTAAGTTTTTTAGCCAAAAATGAGCCATGGATAAAGGAACATCAGAGAAAATCTGCGGCGAAAAGGAAGAAATACAAAGCAGGGGATGTTATAAAGACCAAAATGTTTAAAATTGAATTGCATACCGGAGCTGAGTTGAAAGTTAAATCCTCGGAACTTACAGTGAAAATTTTTTATCCTGACTTCAGTTCCGAAGAAGGGCACAAGGTTTTGTCCGATTTTCTGGGAAAGCTATACCTTACTGAAGCCCATCTTCTTTTACCGCCACGGCTGAATGAACTGGCTGTGCAGCATGGTTTCCGATACAACAAAATTACCATTCGCGACAACAAGCACAATTGGGGAAGCTGTTCTTCTATCAACAATATCAGCCTTAACCTGCAAATGATGAAACTTCCCGATGAGCTTATCGATTACATCTTACTGCACGAGCTGGTGCACACGGAAATTAAGGATCACAGCGAACGGTTCTGGAAAAGGTTGGATGAATGCACAGGTTATCGTGCCCGGGAGCTGGCACAGGAAGTGAAAAAATATTCAACTTACACTTTGTGAAATGTACTGGAACGATTTACTTACAACCCGGCGGTTTGGCATGGAAACATGGAAACCTGCGGAGCAGACTAAAGATCGCACGCAGTTTCAGCGCGACTATGACCGCATCATTTTTTCATCACCGTTTCGCAGGATGCAGAATAAAACGCAGGTTTTTCCTCTTCCTGAGCATGTCTTTGTGCATAACCGGCTCACGCACAGCCTTGAAGTGGCAAGTGTAGGCAGGTCTTTGGGAAATCTGGCAGCCGAGAGAGTTTTTGCTGAAAACCCGGAAAACCCCTTAGTTCAGGAGATCGGGACGATTGTTTCCACAGCTTGTCTGGCTCACGACATGGGAAATCCCCCTTTCGGGCATTCGGGCGAATCGGCAATTTCTGAGTTTTTTCAGAACAGTACAGGCAGTGAGTTTCAGAGCAAGCTCACCCCGCAGCAATGGGCAGATTTTGTCCGCTTCGATGGAAATGCAAATGCCTTTCGAATTCTTACCCATCAGTTTAGCGGAAAGCGCCCGGGCGGATTTGCCCTCACCTATCCCACATTAGCCAGCATTGTAAAGTATCCTTATGAGTCTTCACTGGCAAGCCGGCAAAAGTTTGGCTTTTTTCAATCTGAAAAAGAAAATTTTAAAATCCTTGCCGAAGAGCTTAAGATTCCCAAAAAAGAGGAAGAGTTTCTTTCCTATTCGCGCTATCCCCTTGTCTATCTGGTGGAAGCTGCCGACGATATCTGTTATCAGATTATGGATATGGAAGATGCCTACAAACTCAATATTTTGTCCTATGACCTGATAAGAAAGCTGTTTTTAAATTTCTATGATACTGATGAAGATAAGAAAGCGTTGAAAAGTATTGATTATACATTGCAGAGGGTATCTGACAAAAATGAGCAAATCAGCTATTTGCGTGCCGGAGTTATTGGAAAACTGATTCACGAAAGCTTGCGTGTATTCAATGAAAATTATGAAGCCATATTAAACGGGAATTTCAGCGGAAGCCTGATTGGCTCGCTTCAAAATCCGCAGCGGGCTGCCATGAATGCGGTGAAAGAAATTTCGTCAAGCGAAATTTATGCTCACCGCTCCGTGGTTGAAATTGAAATTGCCGGATTCAAAATTATCGGCACACTGCTGGAGGAGTTTGCAGGCGCAGTGGTTGAACCGGGAAACCGCTATAACCGGAAAATATTGTCGCTGCTGCCGGAGCAGTATAAACCGCAAAGTGAAAATCTTTATCATAAAATTCAGTCGGCTGTCGATTTTATTTCGGGAATGACCGATGTTTTTGCACTCGATCTTTACCGTAAAATTAAGGGAATCAGTTTGCCGGGTGTTGTATGACAGCCGATTGCCGAAAGTGATTAGTTTTGTGTTTTCTTAATATTTTTGTTGATATGGATATTCAGGCGATTCGAATCATTCAGACTTTGGTAGTTTTAGTTGTACTGATAGCAGCCCATTTTTTCACAAAAAGGGGAGTGAGGAATTTTTTAAAAAAGCTCAAATTCTCTTCTAAGCGCCGAAAACTAACCATTCGCGCCATCAATTTTCTGCTTACCTTAACTGCTATTGTCTTTATTTCAGGAATATGGGGAGTTAAGCAATCGCAGATTGCAGTTTTCATCTCCTCGGTGATGGCTATTTTGGGAATTGCGTTTGTTGCTCAGTGGTCGGTGCTGTCGAATATCACCGCCGGACTTATCCTGTTTTTTAACCATCCGCTGAAAATTGGTGATCATATAAAAATTTTGGAAAAGGATTTTGTTATTGAAGGAATCATCAGCGATATCACTTTCTTTTTTGTGCATATCAAAGCGCCCAATCAGGAGAAAGTATCCATTGCAAACAATATTTTCCTGCAAAAAACCATATCCATTGTTCTTCAGAAAGAAGAACATGAACATTCGGGAAAAAGGGGAAACTCAAAATAATTGCTTTCCGAATATCAAAAATAAATTTCCGAAAGGATGTTTTCAAATGGAATTCCCCTTGAGATGAGCAGATCACGAACTTCCACAACCATCAGGGCTTTGCCGCAGAGGTAGTAATTCACTGCCGGAAGGGTATTCAGCGAAGCAAGAAAAGATGAAACTCTTCCGTGATAAACGTTGCTGCCGGTTTCACGCGAACAGCAGCGGATATAGTTTTCCCCAAGAGACTGTTCAATTTCACTTTCAAAATAGAACTGATTTAGAAAACGTACTCCGTGAATCAGTTTTTTATTTTCGGATGCACCGGAGCGCAACATGCTGTAAAACGGCGCAATGCCGGTGCCGGTGGCAATCCACCATGCTGAGGAGTCGTTATCTGTAAAATCTCCGTAGGGCTTTGAAACTTCAATTTTGTCGCCGGAAACAAGATTTGCCAGCTTGGGTGTCAGGTAACCGTCTTCTTTGATATTGAAAAGAATAGCAGCCTCTTTGCTGCTGTTTCCGCTGCAGAGGCTATAAATTCTCGGAGGCTGTTCGCTGCCATAACCTACCTTCACAACCTGTCCGGGCACAAAATCCCATGGACGGCGAAATGTCAAAAGAAAAACTCCGGGAGAAATTTCGCTGTTTCTGATTACGGTCTCTTGCATCTTTGAAATGGAATTTTGCTTTCAGCCGGCTATATTATCAAAAGTGAATGTTAGTTGTTTGAAAATGTAAAAGTTATAATTAAATTGTCTTTTGAGCTGACCATCAGATTTTTCACCCTGTAGTAAGCTTTCAGTTCGCTCATTTCGCTCACTTGTTCAGAGTTCCCCGTGAACTCCAATGGAGTGATCCGGTGCGCTGCAAGCATGATTTTTTCAGGAATGTCGAACCCGATTCCCGGCTGAACAAGTTCCAGTTCAAAATCGATGTCGGAATTGTTCTCTATGGAAACTCTTTTTGTCTCTCCAAAACGTAATTTCCCGGCGGGATTATTCATTTTCAAAGAGGAAAAAAACAGGGGTTCAAGCAGGTTGGCTCCTCCGGCTAAAGTATTGTTGAAGTATGCCACAGTGCGGCGTGCAAAGAGCGCTTCGCGAATTCCGCCTTCTGTGCGGCTTCGCGCAAAAACAAGCGTCATCGGGCGATGGGTTTTTGAAAAATCATAAGCCATTGCCGCAGGTTCATGGATATCGGTGTTTGCAAACATTCCCAGCTTTTTGTTGCGTGCCCAGTCAACAGCCTCCGGATAAAACTCATTATAATTGAACACCTCAATTCCATGCATCAAATCACTTTTAAGCAACTGGTTGTGCTCCTCCCACCATAAGGTTGAATCGGGTTGTTGTGCCTTCCAGCCCGGATGATTCCACAGAATGAATGCTCCTTGATTACGGGCTTCCCGGATTGCCTCAAAAGCGTCATCGCGCTCAAGCAGGTTTGCATTTCGGATAAACAGGGCATTTAAATGCCCCGGAGGCATTCCGCGGGTGATTTCTGCGCCGCGTATTAGCAGAATACCTAAATTTTTTGCCAGAGGCTCGGCAATTTCAAAGGAACGGTTATGGTCGGCAACCACATCTTTTGAATGTGGCCTGTATTCAATATGGTCGGTGATGGCAATGGCATCCAGCCCTTCCTGCCAGGCTTCCTGAACCCTGACGGTTGGCCAGACGGTGCCGTCTGAAAAAACGGTGTGGGTGTGAAAATCACACTTCAGGGTGCGGAATCCGGGGATATCGGGAAGGTGAATAATCTTTCTCGATTGTGCATGCAGAAAAAATCCTGAGAACAGAAAAATTAAAGAAAGAAAAAATATTTTAAGTCGCATTTTGTAACAGAGTTAAAAGTTCAAAATTTTTGCACATAAAGTTCATATTTTTTTACCAATCTGCAATTATTCTATGGTTAATAATTTTATTTTGATTTACAATTGTTAATTTTACAGATAGTATCGCATACTTTTTAATAAAATTAAAAAGATTGTTCTATTTTAAAGAAATAAATCCGATATTTGTTGAAGGATTCAAACGATGGAGAGACTTTTCAGAAATACAGGCAGTCAGAGTCTTGGAGTAGAGCAGAAGAAGGTTTATCAAAAAAAGCAAATCTTGCGCACTCTCTTTTTCCATGGAGCAATGTCGAATTCAGAATTGTCGGTAACAGTTCAGCTTAGCACGCCAAAAATTAACAGTCTGCTCATTGAATTGATTGAGGATGGGCTGGTTATGGAGTTAGGCATGGGCGATTCAAGCGGAGGGAGACGTCCGGTAATTTACGGTTTGATTGAAGATAGTTTTTATGTTGTAGGAATCTCTGTAAATATCAACCGCACCATTGTTGCAGTTTTCAACAGTAATCATAAACAAATCGGGCTCTCCGGTTTTCTTCCTGTCAGAATGCATTCTGATTTTGCTATTTTTTCAGAGATCAGCACTTTTCTGGAAAAGTTTCTTGTTGAGAAGGATATTGATAGAGAAAAAGTGTTGGCAGCAGGAATTGAGCTTCCCGGATTATTCAATCATAAGCAGAGTATTAATAAAACCTACTTCCCGGAGGTGAGAAACTTATCGGATAAATTGAAAAGGCTTTTCGGGCTTCCTGTTTTTATCTGCCACGATTCAAAACTGCGTGCATTTGCAGAACAGCATTTCGGAATTGCAAAAAACAGGAAAAATGTTTTGGTCCTTCAGGCAGATTGGGGCCTGGGGCTTGGAATCATCATAAACGGAGAGCTCTATCCTGGAAAATCTGGCTATTCCGGCGAATTCGGCCATTTGCCCATTGTTGACAACGGTGTTCTTTGCAGTTGCGGAAAGCAGGGTTGCCTTGAAACCATAGTTTCAGCTACTGCCATAGCGCACATGGCAGCGGAAGGAATTCAGAACGGGAAGACTTCACTGATAAAGCAGCTTGTCAAAGACGAACTTGAGAAAATTGATATTTCTGTAGTAATTGATGCTGCAAACAGAGGCGATCAGTATGCAATTTCCATTTTTTCCGATGTGGGATACTGGCTCGGAAGAGGAATTGTTTACCTGATTCAGATCTTTAATCCTGAGCTTATTGTTATTGGAGGGCATGTTGCTGAAGCCAGTCAGTTCATTTCTGCTGCAATTCAGCAAACCATAAATATTTTCAGCAACAGGGATATTAGCAATGACACTCAAATTCTGTTTTCCGAACTTGGTGCAAAAGCTGTCCCTATGGGAGCTGCCGCTTTTGCACTTGACAAACTTTCAATGGAAAAAACATTTTGATTTAATGTGTATTTAATTAAATAAGATATAAAATTATGGAATTTAATTTTTCAAAAATTGAGAAAATCTTCTTTAAAGAATCAAGTATTCAGAAGATTACCACTCGTATGCCCTACATTACGGTTGATAGTTTCCCCAAGTTGGGATTGCTCTCGGCGCTCTCTTTTTTGGAGTGGGCTGCCGAAAATCCCAATGGAGTGGTGAGTTTGCCAACCGGCAAAACTGCCCAGTATTTTTTGCATTTCGTACATCTTATTCTGGAAAACTGGGATAATGAAAAAGGGAAGGAATTCAGGAATAAATACAACATTGGAGCACTGAAAAAGCCCAACATGCACGACCTGCAACTTGTGCAAATGGGCGAGTTTTATCCTATCAGCTCCGGGCAGCACAATAGCCTATATAATTTTATGCTGAAAAATTATATTGAAGACCTTGGTTTTGATATTGAAAAGGCTCAGCTGATAAATTCGGATGAAATTGAACTGGCTGAAGGAAAACATTTTCTTGAAGTATTTCCCGACTATCACATTGATCTCTCTTTGCGCTATCGCGAAGTGAAAACAAAGCAGGAGCAACTCCAAAAAGAATCTATTTTCAAAATAGACCAGTGGTGCAATCAATATGAAAATAAAATCAGAGAGAAGGGAGGTATCGGATTTTTCCTGAGCGGTATTGGTCCGGATGGGCACATTGCTTTTAATACACGCGGCTCTTATCATTTTTCTTCAACACGGTTGAAGAAGACAAATTTTGAATCGCAAGCTGTCAGCGCCACCGATTTGGGTGGTATTGAAGTTTCGCGAAACAGACTGGTTATCACAATTGGCTTGGGAACATTAGGTTATAATGCTGATAATAAAGCAATTGTTTATGCTGCCGGCGAGGCAATTGCAGAAACCATAAAAAACTCTCTGGAGAGCGAGCCTTGTGTTTTGTATCCTGCAACATCATTGCAAAATCTCAAAAACAGCCGCTTCTATTTAACTGATGGCGCTTCTGTTCAGCTGGAAGATGCTGTGGATCATTTTTTCAATGACGGACCCTGGACACATAAGAAAACGGAACGCGCCGTTATGGAATTGTGCCGTAAGATCAATAAATTCGGCGGAAACCTGGAGCTTGATGATTTGAAAGCCGATAAATATTGTAGCCAGATTCCGGGCCTTGACGAGGATACGGTGCAATCGGTCATTGATTCTATTTTAGCTAAAATTGAGCGGGGAATGAAACCCTGCACCAACGAGATATTTTATCACACCGGTCCCCACCACGATGACATCATGCTTGGCATCATGCCGCTGACCAATGAGCAGTCGCGCGAATCTACCAATGAGCTGCATTATGCAGTTCTGACATCGGGTTATACCGCTGTCACCAACAGGTTTATGATAGATTTGCTCAACGATACCAAAGCGTTGCTTAGCCAGGGCAGAATTGAGATGATTGAATATCCCGACTTTTTTGAAAAAGGTTACAAATTCAAATGGGATAAAGATGTTTATCATTATCTGGATAATGTTGCTGCACAGAATGAAGAGGAGAAGCGGCGCGGAGTATGCCATAGACTTGTGCGTGCGCTGGTTGATGTTTGGGGTGTGAATAACAGGGCAGAGCTTGACGCTGTTATTGAGGAGATACTGGTATCTCTTGAGAATACTTATGCCGGCGGCAAGAATCCTCCGAGAATTCAAAAACTGAAAGGGATGATTCGCGAGCTGGAAGAGGAGCTTGTGTGGGCACACTACGGCACAATGGTGAAAAATGTTCATCACCTGAGGTTAGGCTTTTATCAGAATAATGTGATGGGCAGCAAACCCGACATGGAGAGAGACGTTTTGCCCGTTTTGAATGAATTCAGAAAATATAAACCAACAGTTATCAGTCTGGCTATGGACCCCCAGGGTAGCGGACCCGACACGCATTATAAGGTGCTGCAGGCAATTGCAGCGGCTGTAGAGGAGTGGAAGAAAGAGGAAAATCTGGAAAATGTACGTGTTTTAGGCTACCGTAACGTGTGGTTTAAATACAATCCGTGGGATGTGGAAATGATTGTGCCGGTTTCGCTGAACGCCATGGCTATTTTGGACAAATCCTTCTCCGATTGTTATGTAACTCAGGTGAATGCCTCTTTCCCGAGTTATCAGCTTGATGGCAAGTTCAGTGAACTTACCCAACGGACATGGTTTGAACAGCATAAGCAAATTCAGTTTCTGTTGGGAAAAAATTTCTTCTACGAAAACAAATTGCCATTGCTCAGGGCAACCCACGGAATGGTGTATCTGAGAGAGCTGACCGTAGATGAATTTCTGGAAGAAGCATCAAAATTGGGTAAAGCGATGGAACATATTTTTTAAAAACTTTAAATTGAAACTTTTATGCAATTAATCATTAAAAAGAATTACGAAGAGATTGGCAAATGGACTGCAGATTATATTGCAGCAAAAATAAACGCCTTCAACCCAACAGCAGAAAAGCCTTTTGTGATTGGGCTTCCAACAGGCTCATCGCCAATCGGAACCTATCAGGAGTTGATAAAAAAGTATAAGGCAGGCGAAATTTCGTTCAAAAATGTGGTCACTTTTAACATGGATGAGTATGTGGGACTTCCCAAAGATCATCCGCAAAGTTACTACTCGTTCATGCACAACAACTTTTTCAGGCACATTGACATTCGCCCCGAAAACATAAATATTCCTGACGGAAATGCACCCGACATGGAAAAGGAGTGCCGGTCGTATGAAGAGAAAATTTCAAAACTTGGCGGCATCCGCCTGTTTTTGGGTGGAATGGGCGCCGACGGGCATATTGCCTTCAATGTCCCCGGTTCGTCGCTCAGTTCACGCACTCGCGTGGTTAATCTGAATTACGACACCATTATGGCAAACTCACGCTTTTTTGACAACGATATGGACAAAGTGCCAAAACAGTCGGTAACTGTTGGAGTTCAGACTGTTTTTGATGCTCACGAAGTGGTAATTCTTGTCAGTGGATACAAAAAAGCAAGGGCATTGCAGCAGGTTGTTGAAGGTGCAGTCAGCCACATGTGGACACTATCGGTGCTGCAGCTTCATCCGCATGGAACCATTGTTTGTGATGATGAAGCAACAATGGAACTGAAAGTGGGCACAGTGAAATATTTCACCAAAAACAGATAGAACGCCTTGATTTTTTCTCCGGGAATTCGGCAGACAGAGGACTGATACCTTTAGGGCAGGATTTTCTCAGCTGTGCTTTTTTAACGATAGTGCAGAGAGAAAGCCCTGCCTTCTGTATTTTCTGATGAAACGGCCTTCATCTTTGGTCACTATTCGTAAATCTCTGCGAAGGACAGAATTGCAATAACCTTTTGCTATGGAAAACAGCAAACTGAAATTTTTATTGATGTGGCATGCTTTGACGGCGGAAACAAAGCTGATGAACAGCCCATACCTCATGCGATAGTGTGCTTGCCCCATTCTTTGTCCATGCACTTTTTTATAGTCTTTCCCCGTCGGTTTTTGAAGTTTTACATGTAATTCAGGCAGAACCTTAAGCTCAAAACCGTAATAAAAAGCCAAAAGCTCATCCACTGAATCCCAGCCGATCGATTTTCTCAAACCGCCAATTTTCTCAAAACATTCCCGGGAGTATGATTTTATTGCTCCGCGCACATGCTTTTTGTATGAAAACTCCAATGTCCATTCGCCGTTTTTCTGAACATTGATAATGCCCCCGGCTATTCCTATTTTGGAATTTTCCTGAAAGGAGGAAAGGATAACTTCAAAATAATTTTTGGGGAGAATGACATCAGCATCAAGCTTTGAGACAATGTTCCATCCGGGAACCAATTGTTCAAAGCCCTTATAAAAAGCGTGGATTATTTTTCCTCCCGGTTCATGTGAAGTTGATTGACTCCCGGAGTGAATCAGATGAATGAAAGCATGCTTTTGAGCAAATTTTTCCGCAATTTCTGCCGTCCTGTCCGTGGAGTTATCGTCAACCACAATGACCTGCAATGGCAAAACAGTTTGCTCTGAAATTGAGTTTAAAGTGTCTGCAATATACTTTTCTTCATTGTGCGCAGGAATGACAATACTGTATTTTAACGAAACCTCCTTTTGCGTATTATGCATAATTTTCAGATGTTACACCAAATTTATATGTTAAATAGTCCGGACATCTGTAATCTCTGAATATTATTGTCTTACACGCTCGCTGTAGGATCGGTCGCGGGTGTCCACTTTAATCACTTCGCCTTGATTAATGAACATGGGAACCATAATTTCTGCTCCTGTTTCCAGGGTTGCAGGTTTCAGTGCGGTAGAGCTGGCTGTGTTCCCTTTTTCTCCTTCAATGGTGAAAGTAACTTCAAGCTCAACAAAGGCAGGCATTTCAGCTGTGAGGGGAGTTTCTGTTTCTGAATGAAACTGAATCTCCACAAGTTGTCCCTCTTTCATCAAATCATTGTTTTCAATTAAGGTTTCCGGAATGGAAATTTGTTCAAAGGTTTCGGTATTCATAAAATTGAATCCCATATCATCTTTAAATAAATATTGATATTCCCTTCTTTCCACGCGGACTTCATCAACCTTAACGCCTGCAGTAAAAGTGTTTTCTATAACTCTGCCGGTTTTAACATTTTTTAGTTTTGTGCGGACGAAAGCCGGACCTTTACCGGGTTTAACATGAAGGAATTGAACGATACTGTAAATATCATCTTTGTACATGATGCACATACCATTTCTGAAATCTGCCGTTGTAGCCATGAACTATTTATTTTTTTAAACATTGCAAAAATAAGCAAATCAATCAAATTTAAGGAAAATTTCATGGGTTTAAAGCCGGTGAAGCTTTTTTATTCTGCCTTTTGCACCTTGCCATCCACTATGTAGCTTTCGAGTTCGGCACGAAGTACTCCCAAGCGCATATCGAATTCAAGCAAAACAGGCAGTTTTGTTTTTTTGGAAATGAAGAATCTTATTCCGTCGGAACGCTTTAACACCTTGCCTTTATCAACCGTTGGAACAAGTACAAAACAATCAATTTTCCCCAATCCTGTTTCAATAATCTGGTCGCCCAGATATTTCACAGAAACATTGTCAACTTTGTCAGCATGGAAGGTAGGAAATGTGGTGGCATAGTCAGGCTGCATATTTTCCAGTATGTGGTGATGAACAAAATAGAAGGAAAGGGACAGGATATCAATCAGATTTTCAGGTACTTTCCTCCCCCCTGATTTCTGGCTGTAAATTGAGTCATTCTCGTGGAAATAGAGCGTTTCGTTATACCAGCGATATTTTCCCTCTTTGATATTCCGGATGGATTTTAGTGGCAATCGTGTGGAAGCATCAACCGTTGATTCGTAAATATCATTCACGCCATAGAGTTTATCAGTTAGTCCGGTTGTTCTGCCGACAAAATAATAGTGTATCGCTTTTTGATTGTTGAAAATTATGTCCGACACCTCCAGTCTGGCTTCACCCCCTTTGATTATGCCAAATTTCAGATTATAAATAATGGTTTCCCTTCCTGCTTTTGATAGGAAGGGGAAGATTGTAAAAAACAAAATTATGGCACCTATTTTTTTCATAAAATAATTTTATTTTTTGGCACTGTTGCTATAAAGTCTTTTAAATAAAACGGTTCAAAGTATGCTATGTCTTCAAAATCGCTTGAATTGAATCTTTCTTCGGAAAGCTTAGTCATAAACCGTGCCGAAGTTTTTCGGGGCTCGCCGAAAATAGCGTTTGGGTGGCTTATGGCATCTTTGCATTTCTCTGCGCCATTTCCGAAAAACAGAACCGGATGGCGACTTAAATATCCGGCAAATGAATTTTTGTCAATAACTTTTGCAGAAACGGGTTCAATTTTTTCTCCCTTTGCATTGAAAAGCGCCGTATATACTTCCATGCGTCGGGCATCAATCATGGGGCAAAAAAGGGCATGTTCTGCATTTGCAAAACCGGGTAAATATTTCTCCTTGTTAAGCGCTGCAAATTTTCCCATTGCTTCGGGTGTCTCAATTGCAATCAGCGGAATGCCAAGGGGGTAGCATAATCCTTTTGCTACCGAAACACCAATGCGCAAACCGGTATATGAACCCGGTCCTTTACTGACTGCAACCGCATCCAGTCTTCCCGGCTGAAAATTAAACGCCCTGAAAATTTCATCAATAAAAACAGTGAGCAGCCGCGAATGGTCAAGCCCGCTGCTGCTTTTCCTTTCAAACAAGATTTCTCCGTCCCGTGCAAGATTTACCGAGCAAACTTCTGTAGCTGTTTCAATATTTAAAATGGTTGCCATTGTTGTCAATTTTTTTGTGTTGCAATCCGGGATGTTTCGTGAATAACTGCCTACCTTTAGGCAGGTGTAAATGCGTAAATTCGCAAATTTTCCCTGTCATTCACTATCCACTATTCATTTTCCATTATCAATTATCCAAAGCGTGTCAAAAATACAATTTTTGTATGGGATAAAACTACCGGAAAATTCCAGCTGAAAATGGGCAAATTATCAAAAGTGAGAGTGCTGATTATGAAAGCATTGTATAATCAAATTAAAGCTTAACAGGCAATTGAATCAGAATTGATTAAAATCGGGAATCGGTAAAATGCTGCGAACAGCAAATAATGAATGCTGTCGGAGGACCTTTTTTTCTTTTCCTGTCGGCTTGCAGGGAATCGAACCCTGGACCCGCTGATTAAGAGTCAGCTGCTCTGCCAACTGAGCTACAAGCCGTTTTCCGGCGCAAATGTAAAAAAATGTTAGAAAACCGGAAACGTTTTTTAAAGTTTTATTGAAACAGGAGGGCTCAGCCAGCTTTCGTTGCTCAGCCGGTCTAAAACGGAAACACGCACTTCATACTTTTTTCTCATAGGATTGATGCGGTCGAATTTGAATTTTTCATTTTCCCCATTCATTATGGCATGAATGAATTCCGGATTTTCAGGATTCAGCATTTCTTCTTTCGGATTCAAATAAATAATAAACTGGCGAGGTTTGTCGGGTTCATATTCTGTTTTTACCGTTTTCCATTTCACGGTTCTTCCGCTTTTCCTGAGTTTGACTATTGGCTGCGGCGGCTGACTGTCTATCCAGGGCATTGGCGGCACAAGCGCCGGAAATTTGTATAAATTCAGCATAAGGCTGTCCTGAAAACCTAATAAATCACGTTTAAAATGTTTACTGCTGTAAAATGCTGAGCCGCTGATTCCGGGAATACTCCTTATCAATCTGATTTGTCCGGGCATCTCACCTGGTTGACTCCATGCTGCTACATCCGAAGAGGAATCAGTTTTATAAACGCCATGCCCGATATACATTCCGCGGCCATAGGTGTGCAGGCTCCACCAGTATGCCAGTTTTTTAAAGTCAGCCAGCGGGTGTCCGATTTGCCAGTATAGTTGCGGAAGTGTGTAGTCTATCCACCCGTTTTTCTGCCATTTGATGATGTTGGCATAAAGGTCATCATAATTGGTAACGCCTGCGCGGGAATCGGAGCCGGCAGGGTCATCTTCAATATTGCGCCAGACGCCAAAAGGGCTGATTCCAAATTTCACCCAGGGCTTAACAGCCTTAATGGTGTCGTTGAGCATTTTTATGGTTATATCCACATTTTCGCGCCTCCAGTCAGCTTTATCCTGAAAGAAGAATCCCCTATTGTAGCGTGCAAATGAGGTTGTATCGGGAAAATCTTCCTTTAAAGGGTAGGGGTAAAAGTAATCGTCGAAATGAATGGCATCCACATCATAGCGCGAAACAATATCCTTAACTACCCGGGCAACAAACTGTCGGGTTTGTGGTAGTCCAGGATCAAAATAGAGGCTGTTTCCATATTTCAATATCCATTCGGGATGGCGAAAGGCAATGTGGTTTCCTGCCAATGGCTGCGCATGGTTTAACGCCACGCGAAACGGATTGAGCCAGGCATGTAGCTCCATTCCCCGTTTGTGGCTTTCGTTAATCCAGAACTGCAACGGATCGTAAAATGGTTCGGGTGCCTGCCCGGCAACGCCAGTCAGATAGACCGACCACGGCTCAAGCGCTGAGGGGTAAAATGCATCGGATGTAGGGCGAATCTGAAGTATAATTGCATTCATCCCCAACCGGCGGTGCATGTCAAGAATATCAATTATTTCCTGCTGCTGCTCTGAAGTGGAAAGACCCGGCTTGGAAGGCCAGTCGATATTGGCAACTGTGGCTACCCAAACTGCACGGAATTCAAATTTTGGAGAAATTGTCTGACCGGAAACAAATAACCCGGTGAATAAAATGAATAATAAACTGATTAAAAACCTCATAATTTATCACATTGGATTTTATACACTAAATTAACACGGAAATTGTGAGATTTGAAAATAATCAGCGGTTGTT
This sequence comes from Mariniphaga sp., assembly GCA_040772505.1. GTDB lineage: Bacteria > Bacteroidota > Bacteroidia > Bacteroidales > Prolixibacteraceae > Mariniphaga. The sequence continues at coordinate 395,783 of JAXGYA010000001.1, forward strand.
TTTAATTTCTATTGCAATTTATTTACTTTAATCCATTGTCAATTTTCTTTATCATTCACTGTCAAATTGCCAACTCAGCGAGTTTTTCTTTTTGCCACAGTGTAGCACAGTGTTTTTCACAGTGTAACTCAGTGAACTATCCCCGTGTAACACTGTGACCTATTCCTTTAGCCATCAGCTTTCAGCTTTTAGAACAAGAAAATATACAAATATCCAATAACGAACAACTATTGAGGTGAATTTATGCTATTTTTGAGCCTAAAAGGCTCATAATCATTAGCATAGAGCAACGTCCTATGTTTAAAATAACGGGCGTTTCCATTAAAGCCCTGAAGGGGCGAAAGATTCTCACGCCTTTTTAAGGTTCATCAGCGCTCGTCCCCCTTGGCGAAGGGGATTGATTTCAGGCAGGTGCAAATTCACGAATTTACGAATTCACGATTAATTCAACATAACCTCATTACCTTATTGATAAACACTATTCATATTTTCACAGTTGAACCCCTTTGGGGTTCCCAGTGGAGATGGATGCGTTTTCCCCGGATTGCACCTACGGTTTATCCGGGGTTATTCATATTAAGCCCCTATGGGGCATGCTTTTGATGTGCGCAACCGGTGGGAAATAACCAATACCCAACAGCGTACTGCAAATATCGAAATTGTCAATTCTCAATTATCCATTTACAATCATCTCCCTAATCCTCCGGCTTCGTACCTCAGCCACCTCCTTTAAAAAAGGAGGACTCGCCCTGCTCTGTATCCTACTATTATTTGTTTCCAACAGCGAACAGACAAACTGCCAACTTCCAACTGCCAACTTTGTGGCCTTCTCTTTTTTTTTGCTCACAGTGTAGCACAATGTTTTACACAGTGTAACTCAGTGAACTATCCCCGTGTAACACTGTGACCTATTCTTTTAACCTTCAGTTAAAGAAGTTCAAAGTTTACTATTTACTGTTTACTGTTTACCGTTTACCGTTCACCGTTCACTTCTCATCTCTCCCATCTCTCCTCTCCCTCAAAATTCCGCGCAAATAAAGATTAAGGATTTTACCAATAATTAAAAAATCCTGCAACTTTTTTTTTATTTTCTGCAACTATTGTATATTTGCCATCGCTACGTGGAAAGATTTGTGATTGATTGCAACCACCGTGAAAAAATGCTAAAGCAATCGCTTTTTTCATTCTTTTCAATCTCATACATCCCGCAGCCTTTGAAGTTTTTTAAACTGCTGAACAGTTTTCGGCAAAAAGAATTTTATTATGAGCTATTTATTTACAAGCGAGTCGGTTTCCGAAGGTCATCCCGACAAAATTTCCGATCAGATTTCAGATGCACTTCTTGATGAATTCCTGGCGTTTGACGGCAATTCCAAGGTTGCCATTGAAACGTTGGTGACCACCGGTCAGGTGGTGATTTCAGGCGAGGTGAAGTCAAAAACTTATGTTGATGTGCAGGAAGTGGCGCGTCGCGTAATCAATAAAATTGGATACACAAACGCCGCCTACCGTTTCGACGGCGACTCGTGCGGTGTTCTGGTAGCTATTAATGAGCAGACCCCCGACATTAATCAGGGAGTGGACAAAGCCGACAAAAACGAACAGGGTGCCGGCGACCAGGGAATGGTATTTGGTTATGCATGCAGGGAAACTGATAGTTACATGCCTCTGCCTCTGGAGCTGTCGCATGAAATCGTGAAAGAGCTTGCTGCTATTCGCCGGGAAGGAAAGGTAATGACCTATCTGCGTCCCGATTCCAAATCGCAGGTAACCATTGAATATTCGGACGATGATCAGCCTTTGAGGGTACACACCATTGTGGTTTCCACTCAGCATGATGAGTTTGACGAGGATCAGTCCATGCAATCCAAAATTAAGGATGACGTAGTGAATATTCTTATTCCCCGCGTGAAAGCAAAATATCCTGAGCGGATACAAAAGCTTTTTGGTGAGGGAATAAAATATTTTGTGAATCCTACTGGCAGGTTTGTTATTGGCGGGCCGCATGGCGACACAGGTCTCACCGGACGTAAAATTATTGTGGATACTTATGGAGGCCGCGGCGCTCACGGAGGAGGAGCATTTTCGGGGAAAGACCCGTCTAAGGTTGACCGTTCCGCTTGTTATGCCGCGCGTCATATTGCCAAAAACCTTGTTGCTGCCGGTGTTGCCGATGAAGCACTGATTCAGGTGGCTTATGCAATTGGCGTGGCAGACCCCCTTTGTGTTTACGTCAATACCTACGGCAAAAAAAATGTTAACCTCTCCGATGGTGAAATAGCATTGAAAATCAAGGAAATATTCAATCTGCGTCCGGCAGGAATTGAAGAGCGGCTGAAATTACGCAATCCCATATATCTTGAAACCGCAGCCTACGGGCACATGGGAAGAACTCCTGTAAAAGTTGTTAAAAAATTTGAATCGCCCTATGAAAAGGAGATTGTGGAAAAGGAATTTGAACTTTTCACATGGGAGAAACTGGATTATGTTGACAAAATTCGGGAAGTATTCGGGCTTTAACTGTTCATATCCCTTTTTGATAATTGCAAGGAAGATATTCAGATCAGTGTGTGCCTGCTGCCACTCAGAGATTATTGCGCAAATTTTTTTTCAAATGACATAGAAAATCTTTAAGCAGATATTTTCTACTTTATCCATATTTTCGTAACTTTCACCCTACGAAAACGAATAACTATATAGGAAGATTGCTCACATAAAACCTGTTAGTCATGGAAGAAAAAGTAGTAACCATTGTCGTTTTACCCTACTCCAGAGCGATCGAATTAAAACTGCGCCTGGAGGAGGAAGGTGTTGCGTGCGAATTGGAAGATATCAGCCTGACAGAAAATGCAGCCGCATCGGTAAAGGTTAAAATCTCTGAAAAAGACCTCAGAGTGTCTGTTCCCGTTTTGGATGATTTTCTGGGGAAAAGGGATGAAAAGCTTAAAAAAGCCGAAAAAAGCAACGACCATGTATTGGTACCGGTTGACTTTTCACCGGTTTCCTTAAAAACAACCAAGCTTGCCTTTAGCATCGCTTCACACCTTCAGGTAAAATTGGTGCTGATGCATTGTTATATCAACCCTGCAATACATTCAGCGCCCTATGCCGATGTTTATGTTTACGACACTGCCATGCTGGCGCGCATGGAGGACTCAGAGAAAAGCGCCAATGACAATTTTGCAAAATTTTTGCAAAAGCTCATTGCCGAAATCGGAAGAGAAAAATGGCAGAGTGTTGATAGTGAATTTATTATTAAACCCGGATATGCTGATGAGGATATCCTCTCCTTCTCACGGGAAAATAATTCATGGGTTATTGTGATGGGCACCGGGGGAGAAGCGGAACTGACCATGGGCAGTGTAACTGCCGACGTGATTTATAATGCAAAGGTTCCCGTACTGGTGATCCCCGAAGGGTATCCCGAAAAAGAGCTGCCTGAATTCAAGCGAGTACTCTATGCCACAAATTTTGATTCAAACGATTTTGTAACGATTAACAAGCTTATCGGGCTGTTGAAACCGTTTGATGTAAAAGTGTTTTGTGTGCATGTTGGCAAAAAGGAGCGCACCGACTGGGATATGGCACGGCTGGAGGGAATGCGAAAGATTTTATCCGAAAAATACGAAAGGAAGGAGTTCGACTGCCGTTTTATTCCGGGCGAAGATATTCTGCAAACCCTTCAGGAATTTATTGACGAAAATAACATTGACATTATCTCACTCACTACCCGCAAGCGAAATATGATTTCCCGGCTGTTTAATCCGAGTGTTGCCCGGAAGATGGTGTTTCACAGCAAATTGCCCCTTCTGGTGTTTCATGCTTAATGCTTGTTGACCAATTTATTTTGAAATTTCATCAGCGAGCAGAGCTGAAATCTCCCGGATGGAATCTGCCATGGGCTTGTAGGTGAATCCGGTAAGACGGCTAATTTTACTACCGTCAAATTTTTTTATCTCTCTTGCTGATTTTGCAGTTTCGCGGGAAAGTTCCGGTGCATTTTTAGAAAAAAGGGCATAAAGCGCAACTGCACGCCAGGCAATTTCCAAAATAAACTTTGATGCAAAATAACGTGGGCGAGGCTTCCCCATAGCATCGGCAATGGCAAAGAAAATTTCCTTATAACTCATATTTTCAGCGTTGAGAAGAAAACGCTGATTTTTGCAGTTATCAAAATTCTTATCATCCATGAGCAGTGTCATTGCTTTTACCACGTCCGCCACGTCAACGTAGCCCATGATGCCATGTGTGTAGAACAGCAATCCGTTGGCTACCGTTTGAAATAGCTGGGTACTTCCCGAATACCTGTCTCCGGGGCCAAGTACAATGGAAGGATTCACAATCACCGCTTGCAGACCTTCCTCAATGCCGCGCCACACTTCCATTTCAGAGAAAAATTTGCTGTGTGAGTAGCCACTCTCCCCTTTTGACGGCACCCAATTGGTCTCCTCATTTATCTCACTTCCGTCACGGGTTGAACCCAGCGCGGCTATGGAGCTTATGTGGCAAAATTTTTTCACCCCGTTTTTTAAAGCAGCATTCACCACGTTGGCTGTGCCTTGCGTGTTGTTGCGAATCATTTGGTTTCGCTGTGATTTTCGGAATGAAATGATGGCAGCACAGTGGTAAACCTCTTCTACTCCCGAAAGGTGATCTTCCATGTCAAAATAGTCCAGAATATCTCCTTCAATCCATTCAATCCGGTTGAAAAGCTGCTCTGGATTGTCCGTGTAATATGAAAAAATCCGGAGTACCTGCTGCATATTACTGGTGCTGCGTTTTAGCGCCCTAACTTTTCTTTCTGCTGATACCAGCTCGTATAGAAGATGTGCACCGATTAGTCCTGTGCCGCCCGTAACAAAAATCATAATTAAAGTTTTCCGGCAAAAATAGAAAAATTAAATCCGATTTCCTCCGGGAAGCTTTAAGGCTTTTTAAACCTCTTTTTTTTTTGTCTTTGTAATTTAACAGTGAATTTTTGGTTTGATTGTCTGATTTGGGCTATTTTTATCAGGAATATTAAAATACACTTCATTCTGTTGAAATATGACAAATTCGGAACCGGAAAAAATAATAAGGTTTGAAACCAAAGAGGAGAGCAATGAACGGCGGATGCAGGAGGCGTTAAACCGCACACCCCACAAGAGGCTTATGTTTTTTTTGGAACTGTCTCAGGAAATGCAGTTTTTTTATTCAGGAAAACCTCACCCGAACAGTTATAAAAATAATTTTATTCTCGAATAAATATGTTAGAAAATTTTCCTGACAGGGTAAAGGAGTTTATTGCATGTGCAACAAAGAACCAACTTGAAATGCTTCTTGTTGGAGGAGGCGCTGTAAATTTTTATGGTTACCAGCGTCATTCAGCCGACATTGATTTTTGGGTGAATTCAACTTCAGAGAATTTGCAAAGACTTTTAAAAACTTTGCAGGATTTAGGCTACAATATTCAGAGCTTACCGCAAACAATTTTTGAAGGTGAACAAAATATTTCATTGAAAATTAGCCCGGTTTTTGAATTGGAACTTATCACCCGGTTTAATTCAGGAAAAACCTTTGGTGAATCATTTGCGAATAGCGAAGTTGTTGAAAAGGAAGGTTTAAAATATCATGTTTTAAGCTTTGATGACCTGATCCTCAGCAAAATAATTTCGGAACGTGCTAAAGACAAACTTGACATTGAAGAGTTACACAGAATCCGTACACAAAGAAAAAAATAGATTCTACCTGAATTTTGATTTTCGGTTTTTGAAGGTTTTTTAGCTAATTGTCCGGCTGCCAAGTTTTTCCGACAAGAACTTTTCCACCTGCTTCAGGTTCATGTATTTGGATTGCTCCTCAATCACTAGATCGAAGTTGTTTTCGTCAGCTGCCCGGTCAATTTCCTTTTCGATTTCGCGAAGCAATATTTTCACTCTCCTGAGTTTGTATTCGTAAATTATCCGGGGCACAAGATAATCGATAATCTCCTCTTCTTTTTCAATGAAGGCACCGGCTTTTGTCCACCGTTTGCTCTCGATAAATTTTTCCGAAAGGAGGTCAGTAGCCAGCTTGCTCACCTCACTATCTTCATTAAACAGGAAGTGTTTTTCCGAATCAAACTGATCGTCATCGAGATTTTCCTTTATCTGATAAAATATTTTCCGGAAGAGAGGATTTTCCGAAACCAGGTCATCGTTTTCCAGCTCTTCAATCATATATTCCCCAACCTTAACCTCATAGACTTCTTGAGGATTTTCTCCTTCTTTTTCAAAAATTACAGTATTTTGATATCTGAGCAGGAAACGGAGGAATTCCAGTTCCTCAACCATTAATTCGGAGGGATGCGACCCATCGGGAATGAATCGGGAGGTTGACAGAGTAGGTGCAGCCACAGGTTCGCGCTGGTTCTGCATTTTCCTTTTACGAAATTCTTCATTTTGCCGGTATTTCTGCTTTCTAATTTCCAGATAAAGCACATCCTCATCCACATTCAGCAGCCGGCTGCACTCCTTCACATACACCGAGCGGGTGATGGAATTTGGGATAACTGACACTGACCGGATTATATCACTGATGAGACGTGAACGCACAATGGGATCTTTTTCAGCATCCTTCATTAGCAGACTGGTTTTGAAGCGAATAAAATCTGTTTCGTTTTCAGCCACATATTCACTGAAACCCTGTGCCCCTTTTTTCTTTGCAAAGGAATCGGGGTCTTCGCCGTCGGGCAGCAGCAGAACTTTTACGTTCATGCCCTCTTCCAGCACAAGGTCGATGCCGCGCAGCGAAGCCTTAATGCCCGCCTCGTCGCCGTCGAAGATGATGGTAATGTTGTTGGTGAATCGCTTTATGAGCCGGATTTGATCGGAAGTGAGCGCTGTCCCCGATGAAGCAACCACATTTTCGATGCCTGCCTGATGAAGCGAAAGCACATCGGTGTAGCCTTCAACCAGATAACACTTTTCTGCGCGCGCCATTTCGCGCCTTGCCTGAAAAATACCGTAAAGTTCCCGGCTTTTATGGTAAATCTCCGATTCAGGGGAATTGAGGTATTTGGCAGCTTTTGGGTCATTCTTCAGATTACGCCCTCCAAAGGCAATTATTCGACCCGCCAGGTTGTGTACCGGAAAAATAATCCGTCCGGCAAAACGGTCGCGAACCCAGTCATCGCGCCGGATAGTCAATCCGGTTTTTTCAAGATACTCCATCCGGTAGCCCTGTTTTTGCGCAGTTTCTGTGAAAGGTGCCTTGCCATCGGGCGAATAGCCTGCTTCAAATTTTCTTAAAACATCATCCCGAAATCCCCGCTCCCTGAAATAGCTCAGCCCGACTGCACGCCCTTCGCTCTCCTCCCACAGGTTGCGCATAAAGTACTTTCCGGCAAAAGCCGAAACAATCATCATGCTTTCCCGGTCGTCTTTCAGTTGCTTTTGCTCTTCGGTCTCTTCTGTTTCAACCACCTCAATGCTATATTTTCGCGCCAGCCATTTGAGCGCTTCCGGATAGCTGAGACTTTCATGCTCCATAATGAAATTCACGACATTACCACCCTTCCCGCAGCCGAAACATTTGAAAATACCTTTCGAGGGAGAAACCGTAAAAGAAGGTGTTTTTTCATTGTGAAACGGACACAGCCCCAGCATGTTGACTCCGCGGCGACGCAGAGTAACAAACCCCGAAACCACGTCGGTAATGTCCGCAGCATCAAGAATCCGTTGTATGGTGAGTTGGTCAATCACGATTACAAATGTAGCGATTTTGATTGGAGAAAAGGTATGGAAGCAGGTGAATAGGTTCCGGATTTTACCCTATCTTTAGCCAATAACAATTTTAAGCATGAAGAAAAAATTAGTAGTCCTGTCGGGAGCGGGAATAAGTCAGGAGAGCGGATTAAAAACATTTCGCGACATGGGCGGATTGTGGGAACAGTACGATGTTACCGAAGTTGCCAGTCCCGAAGCGTGGCGGCAAAATCCGGAGCTGGTTCTGCGCTTCTACAACGAACGGCGCAAGCAGCTTTGGGAAGCCCGCCCCAACGCCGGGCATATCGGTATTGCCGAACTTGAAGAGTGGTTTGATGTGGAGGTGATTACCCAAAATGTGGATGACCTGCACGAACAGGCAGGAAGCTCAAGGGTTCTGCACCTTCATGGTGAGCTTAGAAAAGCGCGTTCCACGGTTGATTCCTCTTTAATCTATGTGCTGAAGCACTGGGAGCTGAACCTGGGTGACAATTGCGAAAAAGGGAGTCAGCTTAGACCGCATATCGTCTGGTTTGGTGAGTCAGTGCCGGAAATTGAAAATGCTGCCCGCATTGCACAAGAAGCAGATATTTTTGTTGTTGTAGGCACATCTCTTGCGGTTTACCCTGCTGCCGGACTTGTAAATTACGCCAAACAGGGAATTCCGGTTTTTGTGATAGACCCGCACAAGCCTGCAGTATTTCAGGATGAGGTTGAATATATTCAGGAAAAAGCAGGTCGGGGAGTGGAAATTTTAAAAACAAAACTTCAAAAACTGAGATGATATGGTTAGAAAGATACTTTTCGCTCTGCTGATGCTTTTTATGACGCTGTGGGTTTCAGCCCAGCGCTTTGAAGGCGGAGTCATTGCCGGATTCAATGCCACACAGGTTGAAGGTGACACGTTCAAAGGCTATAATAAGCCGGGAATATTAGCCGGTTTTTTTGTTCAGACCGATGTGGCTCCCGCAATTTTTGCCGGAATGGAAATTAAATATTCGCAGAAAGGTTCCCGAAAGCGGATTAAGCAAAATGATCCTGATCCGAAAAAATACATCATGCGACTGGGATATATTGATTTGCCGGTGTTTGCCGGATTTCGCACAAGCGACAGGGGAGCGGTGGTTGCCGGAGTTTCTGCAGGATATCTGATGCACTCTATGGAGTATAATGAATACGGGGAGTTTCCAAAAGACGATTTGCATGTATTTAAAAATTTAGACTTGCAGCCGTTTCTGGGATTTCAGTTTGACATGCTCGAACAGCTGAAGATTGACCTGCGGTTTGCTCTTTCTGTCCTCCCGATTCGCGGGCAGCCGGGAGAAGACGCCACTACATACTATTGGCTGAATAATCAGTTTAACAATGTGATTTCATTGGCTGCCTATTACAATTTAAGCAAGTGATGCAAAGTCATCAAAGGGCGTTTCACGAGGTGGACGCCAGTGTGGCAATGCTCACTTTTATTCCGGGAATTTTCAAAAGTTCAAAGGCGCATGCTTCCAATGTTGAGCCGGTAGTAACCACATCATCCACCAGCAAAACATGCTGATTTTCAAATTGCACAGAGTCTTCCACTCCAAAAATGCCTTCCACGTTCAGCCACCGTTCAAAACGGCCTTTCCGGGTTTGCGTCTGACTGTAAACCTTTCGGTGCAGGTTGCCGGTGGATAGCGGTTTCTCAAGTGCTTCGGAAATTCCGCGGGCAATCCATTCACTTTGGTTGAAACCTCTTTTGCGCAGCTTTCTTCTGTGAAGCGGTACTGGAACAATCATGTCTGCCGAATTGAAAACTGCGGATTCAGCTAAGCTCTCCCCAAATTTTCTGCCGGCTAAAAGTCCGAGTTCCTTCAGTCCTTTGTATTTGATGGAATGGATAAGCTCCTGATAGCGACTTCCTTTCCGGTAATGAAACCATGAAGCCGCATGTTCGACCTGCACTCTGCCCCAAAAAAGCTGAGCTACCCTGTTGTATTCGTCATCTCCGAAACGGGTTACCGGCAGGTCAAACCAGCATTTCATGCATACATATTTTTCCTGCGAAACAAGCCTGTCATCGCATGTGATGCAGAGTTCCGGGAAAAACAACTCCGCAAAATCCCGTAGCATCTGAGAGAGTGAATCCATGTGTGAAAGGTAGGAATTTTAGTTGTCCTGCCAGGGCTCGAACCTGGACTCTTCTGATCCAGAGTCAGACGTGTTGCCAATTACACCACAGGACAGTTTTAAGGTTTGCAAAAATACAAAAAGTTTTAAAAAAGCTTCGCCTTTTTAAATTCTTTTGTTTTTAACCGGATTTGAAAATACACTCTTGCCGGTTAACTCTTCAGCGCCTCTCTTTCGTCTCTTTCGTTGCGCATCTGGGCATAGAGCTTATTGGCAAAAATAAAATCGTTGAGCTTTTCATTTCCCGAATCTAAAATTTCCTTGTTGGTTCCCTTCCATGCCACTTCTCCTTTAGATATAAAAACAACCGATTCGCCAATTTCGATTACTGAGTTCATGTCGTGAGTATTGATAATGGTGGTCATGTTGAATTCCCTGGTTATATTTTGGAGCAGCTGGTCGATAACGGTACTGGTTTCCGGGTCGAGCCCCGAGTTTGGTTCATCGCAAAAAAGATATTTTGGGTTTAGCGCAATGGCACGGGCTATGGCAACCCGCTTTTTCATGCCGCCGCTTATTTCGCTGGGAAAGAGTTTGTAGGCAGCGGGTTCGATGTTGACGTGGTCGAGGCAAAAATCAACTCTTTTCTGCTTTTCCTTTGATGTCATGGAGGCGAACATATCTAACGGGAACCGGACGTTGGCTTCAACCGAGAGGCTGTCGAAAAGTGCGCCGCCCTGAAAAACCATTCCAATCTCGCTACGTATCTTTTTACGCTCTTTGTTATGCATTTTCACAAAGTTCCGGTCGTTATATAGGATTTCGCCATGGTCAACTTCATACAATCCCAGTATGGATTTCAGCAAAACGGTTTTTCCCGAGCCGCTTCGTCCGATAATCAGGTTGGTTAAACCCGCTTCAAACTGCGCTGAAATGTTTTTCAGAACTTCAATGTTGTCAAATGACTTGTATAGATTTTTAACTTCAATCATGTCAGTAATAGTCGGGTTAGAATCAAATCGGCTAACAGAATCAGAATATTGGTGTTTACCACTGCTTTGGTGCTGGCAGTTCCTACTTCAAGGGCTCCGCCCTGCACGTGATACCCGTAATAGGCAGGCACAGAGGCTACAATGAACCCGAAAAACAGGGATTTAATGAGTGAAAAAGTGACGTAATAGGGCACAAAAAGCCACTGAATTCCGGCAAGATAATCGGTCATGGAAATAACGTTGGTGAAAACACCTGTTACCAGCCCGCCAAGCAGTCCGAAGAAAACGCTGATAATAAACAGAAAGGGGAAGATGAAAACCACAGCTATAATTTTGGGAAGAATGAGGTAGCTGGCTGAATTCACTCCCATGATTTCAAGGGAATCAATCTGCTCGGTTACGCGCATGGTGCCAATTTCAGAAGTGATGTTGGAACCGATTTTCCCTGCCATAATCAGGGCAATCATCGTTGAGGAAAACTCCAGAATCAGCGTATCCCGTGTGCCAAGCCCGATGAGTGTCATCGGATAAATGGGATTTGCCATACTGTAGGCAAACTGGATAGTCATAATTCCACCAATGAAAATGGAAATGATGATGACAATCCAGACGGAGTTGGTTCCCAGTCCGTCCAGCTCGTGAAGCAGCTGTTTTAAATACATTCTATGCTTTTCCGGACGGGAGAACACTCTGCCTAACATTTGAAAATATAGTCCTACGTGTGTGAAAAATTGCATAATATTCTATTTGTAATTTTTAATGAAATAAACCCGGTTTTGCCAATTCCAAATCATAACCGTATATAAATTCTCCTGCCGTTTTCATTTATGTTTGAAAAAAGTGTACTCATTTATTCATTTCAATTTTGAAGCGCTGCCACAAATTTACAACATAAAGAACGCAAATAAAATTTAGAGCATGCAAAATCAGTTTGTGAAAACTATTTAAAACATCCGTTTTTTCAAGCTTATTCCTGTTAAAGTTTTAATTTTGTCATAAAATGAAGGCGGCATGAATTTGAAATCATACGGACACAGTTGAAAATTATGGGATTCTCTATTTTACCTTTTACAGTATTTAATTTAAGCATATAAATTTAATTGAATGAACAACAGTTATTGTGTAATCATGGCTGGCGGTGTTGGCAGCCGGTTCTGGCCACTGAGCCGTCAGGCAAGACCAAAGCAGTTTTTAGATATTTTAGGAACCGGAAGAACACTGCTTCAGCAAACTTTCGACAGGTTTGTAACATTTATTCCCATTGAAAATATCTTTATTGTAACCAACGTCAGATACAAAGAGCTGGTGATGGAGCAGTTGCCCGAACTCAATGAGAAGCAGTTGCTTCTGGAGCCATTGCGCAGAAATACTGCTCCGTGTGTCGCTTATGCATCCTACAAAATTAAAACTCAAAATCCCAATGCAAATATCATCGTTGCTCCGTCAGACCATTTGATTTTGAAAGAAGAAGAATTTGTCCGTCAAATTAAAAACGGTTTGTCGTTTGCAGAGAAGAACAATGCGTTGCTTACACTTGGCATCAAACCAAGCCGCCCCGAAACAGGATACGGCTATATTCAGGTGAAAGAGAAAAAAGAGTTTGAACAACTCAATAATCTCTATAAAGTAAAGACATTTACTGAAAAACCGGATATTGAGATGGCTCGTATTTTTATGGAAAGTGGTGAGTTTTACTGGAACTCAGGGATCTTTATCTGGTCGCTCAATTCTATTCTGAAAGCTTTTGATAAATATTTGAGCGAGGTTTCGTCCATATTTGAAAAGGGAATGAAGCAGTATAACACTGAGGATGAAGTCTATTTCATTAATAAGACCTATTCTGAATGTCAGTCTATTTCCATCGACTACGGGATTATGGAAAAAGCAGAAAACGTTTATGTGTTAACTGCCGATTTTGGCTGGAGCGATCTCGGTTCGTGGGGTGCGCTCTATGATAACAAAGAGAAAGACAGTGAGGGGAATGTGATTATGGGTGAAAATGTACTCACTTATGACACAAGAAATTGTGTTGTAAATCTGAGCAAGGAGAAAGTTGCGGTTTTGCATGGGCTGGACGGTTACATCGTTGCCGAGTCGAACGATACTCTGATGATTTGCCGGAGAGAGGATGAACAGCAGATTAAACAGTTTGTGACAGACGTTCGCATTAAAAAGGGCGATTCCCTGGTCTGACCGGATTAACTTCCGGCTTGTACGCTTTTCAGGAGTGCCTCGGAAATAATGAAATCGGAAGGCCAGGTGATTTTTATATTTTCGCGGTTTCCCTCTACCAAAAAAATGGAGCTTCCGGTGCTTTCTAAAACCGATGCATCATCGGTAAAATGCTTGGAATATTCCTGTTCATAAGCTTTTTTTATGATCGATACACGAAAAACCTGAGGGGTTTGTACTAAGAGAAGATTTTCCCGGTTCATAGCATAATTATGATTTTCAATCACCTGGCGGATGGATTCGGCAGGCGGAATTACCGGAATTGCATTCCCTTTTTTCAGCGCTTCAAGATAACAGTTCTCAATGGTTTGAGGAGAAACTAACGGGCGAACTCCATCGTGGATGAAAACAACTCCCTCTTCAGGTATTTGTTGCAACCCGTTTTTAACGGAATGAAAGCGAGTTTCCCCTCCTGCCGCAACAATATGAGGAATGTCAAAACGGTGTTTTTCACACAGCCTTTTCCATGTTTCAATTTCCCTGCCGGGTAGAACCAAAACAAAATCAAAACCTTTGTCGTATTTGTAAAAAGCGTGAAAAGTGTGCATGAGCAAAGGTTTCCCGTTCAGCTCAACAAACTGTTTAGGAAGTGGCGACCCAATTCTTTGACCGCTCCCACCAGCTACAATAAGTGCATGTTTCCGAGTATTCAATTTATAAAAAAATGGTTACTTTGGCGTAAAAATAGTGTAATTTCAATAATCCATGGATGATATACTTCAATTTCTTAATCAGCTGGCAAAGAATAATAATCGCGAATGGTTTGCCGAAAACAAGGAGTGGTATCAGCGATGCCGGGAAAAAATGTTTTTTCTGGTAGATTTGCTGATTAATGAAATCAGAAAATTCGATGTGCAAATTCCGGTGACCGACCCGGCAGAAAATGTATTCCGCATTTATCGCGATGTCCGGTTTTCAAAGGATAAAAGCCCGTATAAAACCCATTTTGGGAGCTACATTTCCAAAGGCGGAAGAAAGAGCCATTTTGCAGGATATTACATTCATATTGCACCCGGCGAAAGTTTTGTGGGCGGAGGATTATATGTGCCTGAAAAAGAGCACCTGAAGGCAGTGAGACAACATATCTCACACTATCCTGATGAGTTTCTGGGAATTATAAATAACCCCGGATTTAAGGCAATTTATCCTGAGATGCTCGACCACCGGCTAAAGACAGCACCAAAGGGATTTCCAAAAGATCATCCCTATATCCATTTACTTCGGTATAAATCGTTTGTGTTTTCTTCACCTGTTACTGATGAAGAACTCATCGGCGAAAATTTCATTGAAAAGAGTGTCTCAGCATTCAGCCATTTATATAAAGTAAATTCCTTTTTGAACGAAGCGCTGGAAACAGCTTAAACTTCCTACTTTTGCGCGAATAGGAAAAACCAAAATTATGAAGAGAATCTTATTGGCTTTATTGTTGGTTTCCGGCTTGTTTTCTGCTCAGGCTCAGAATATTCAATTGCATTATGATTTGGGAAAAGACAGAAAATTTTTCACATCCACCGTTGAGATGTTTCGTCCCGACAACTGGGGAACCTCTTTTTTCTTTATTGATATGGACTACAGTTCCGATGTGCGAAATGTGAACAATGGCATTTCGCTGGCATACTGGGAGATTGCAAGGAGCTTTCAATGGGGTGAAAATCAGAAGTTCAGACCGCGTGTTGAATATAATGGCGGACTTTTTAAATTGGATGGAGATGATACGCCGTTTGTTCCCATTGAAAACTGCTGGCTTGCAGGCTTTGAAAGAACGTTTGCCTCTGCCAGTTTCTCGAAAATTTTAATCCTGCAGGCAAACTATAAATACATTAAAAATATAGAGGACGCCTCTTTTCAGCTGACGGCTGTCTGGATAATTCAGATGTTGAATGAAAAACTGACCTTTACCGGCTTTGCCGATTTCTGGAAAGAAAAGATGTTTTGGGGAAGTACCCACCGGTTCATGGCTGAACCGCAATTATGGTATAACGCAACTAAAAGTCTGTCATTAGGTTCAGAGATTGAGTTGAGCAATAATTTTGTAATCAATGGATTCAGGGTGAATCCAACGCTTGGATTAAAATATACTTTCTGAAGAAACGCAGGATGTTCTATCGGTATTAAATCTTTAATCAATTTGCCCTGTTTTTTATGCCATGTTGCACTATTTTAGTGATTTTGCTATTTTTGCACAAAATCTCACGGGTTGTTAGCTCAGTTGGTTTAGAGCACTACCTTGACAGGGTAGGGGTCACTGGTTCGAATCCAGTACAACCCACATCACTTTCCCTCAGATATTTTCCCTGATTTTTTTTCCCTTATTATCGTGTCCGTTTGGCAGTAATTGTAATTCCCGGCTCAAAATAAGAAGTATAAGTCATGGATGAATTCAGCTCATTTACAGCTTTCTGAATAACTTTATCATCGCGGATTGATGCACGGATACTCCCTTTTTGGTAATAGAAACGGGAAACAATTTCATTTTTGAGCAGCTCTTTGATTTCATCTGAAAAAGCCTCAAGGTCTTTGTCAAGATGAGGCTCGAGACGCACTTTGATTTTTTCGAAATCCTCTGAGGCCAAATCGTAGTATTTCTCTTCCTTTGCCTTTTCAATCAGCCTTTTCAGCATCACCTCCGATTGTGACTCGTATTCGATGTTTTTTTCTTTTACAAACTCCTTAAACTGGTTATAAATGGCATCCGAAATTTCAAACTCTTCCGGAGCAGCAATGCTTTGTGTCTTGTAGGAAAATTCGGTAGCAAAGTCGAAAATAAGGAATTTGGTAATGAGCGCTATGCTAAGGTTGCTCAGCTGCTCGGGTTCCAGCGTGATGTCGGGAACAATTCCGCCACCGTCGTAAACCTTCCTCCCTTTTTTTGTGGTAAATTCGGTAATGAGGGAGTCCGGCACATAACCCACGCTGCCATCCTCGTTGCGGTGCGAATAGTCCAGTGCCTGAATGCAGCGTCCGCTGGGAATGTAGTATTTTGCAGTGGTAACCTTAAGTTTTGTGTTGTAGCTCAAATCGCGCGTCGTCTGAACCAGTCCTTTGCCAAAAGTGCGCTCGCCGATGACAAGTCCGCGGTCTAGGTCTTGAATGGCGCCGGCAACAATCTCCGATGCAGATGCAGATGCCCTGTTGGTCAGCACGGCTATGCGGATAGTGGTGTCAATAGGGGCAGCACTTGCTGTGTAGGTTTTGTCCCACTGTTTTACTTTCCCCTTTGTGCTGACGACTTCAGAATTCTTTGGCACAAAAAGATTTACAATTTTCACAGACTCCTGCAACAAGCCTCCCGGATTGGAGCGCATGTCAAGAATGAGCGCTTCGGGCTTTTCCTTTCTCAATTCCAGAAAAGCTTTCTTTACATCTTCACTGCAGTTGACGGTGAAATTTGAAAGACGGATATATGCAGTTTTGGGGTCAACCATTCCGTAGTATGGCACAGCATCAATGGAAATCTTCTCGCGAATGACATCAACCTCAAAAGGTTTTTTCTCACCGGGGCGCTGAAGTTTTATTTTTACCGGTTTTTTTGCCGGTCCCTTCAGCAAGCTGCTCACATCCTCCGTATTCATTTTTTCGGTCGATTTTCCTTCCACTTCCAAAATGATATCACCGGCTTTCAATCCAAATTTCTGAGCCGGAAACCCCTCATACGGCTCGGAAATAACAATTTTGTCGTTTTGTTTGCCAATCAGTGCGCCAATGCCGGCATATTCACCGGTGGTCATGAAACGGAAATCTTCCATCTGATCTTCTGAAATGAAGTTCGTGTAAGGGTCGAGAGACTCCAGCATGCCGTCAATACTGGTTTTTACCAGTTTGTTGGGATTTATGTCATCAACATAAAACATGTTTAACTCCCTGAATAAGCTGTAGTATATTTCAAGATTTTTGGCAATTTCAAAGTTTTTCTGATCGCGGTTGAAACTGTAAAAGCTCAATCCGGCAACCGCAATGATTAATATGCTGATCCAAATTTTTTTTAATTTCATATTTTACTTCTCCTATAATTTTCGAATGAACTGACAAAATTAATAAATATTACCCGATATTTTTATGCGATATGCTTTCTGCTGCAAGTTAAAAGATATTAATCGTTTGCAGAAGTGTTTGGAACAGTCAAAAGATGAGTGCACCCAGGGAAGCTATTTTTGCCAGTAGAACACGAAAAACATAGAATATTGCAAAACTCCGGCACTGAATTTCAGCTCTTTGTGTGATGTTGTAATTTGCTGCATTTGTGTCATTCCCGAAATATTCCCTTTGTGATACAGGCTCAGTTTAGAATTTCATTAAAATTTAGTTCAAATTACTCTCAACTTCAAGGTTATGATGTGTTGTTTTTTATCTTCACACCGAAATTAATTGGTATGTGTTAAACAGAATATCAGAAAACCACTATGAATCCACAGGCAGAAGAACTTAATCAGATTATCCGGCAAAAAAGCCCGGCGTTATATGAGATGCTCTCCGGAAGGGGGAAAAACATTTTTTTTCCGAAAAAGGGAATTTTAGGACAAACCGCCGAAGCAAAAGGCACACGCATCAATGCCACAATTGGCGCCGCCATTGAAGATGACGGCACTCCCATGCGTCTGGAGACGATTGCTTCAAAAATCAATCTCGACCCTTCCCTTGTGTTTCCTTATGCACCCAGTTTTGGACGCCCCGATTTACGCGCCAGGTGGAAGGAAATGATTTATGAAAAAAGTCCATCCCTCGGGAAAACGGAAATCAGCCTTCCGGTTGTAACCAATGCTCTCACCCATGGAATCAGCATGGCAGGCTACCTGTTTGCCGATGCCGGCGATGAGGTGATTGTTCCTGACCTTTTCTGGGGGAATTATACCCTGACACTAACCAACGGATGTGGTGCCAATATGGTGAAATTCAATCTTTTTAAAAACGGAAAATTCGATTTGGAAGCTTTTGAAGCCAAGTTGAATGAGGGTTCGCCGGGCAAAAGAATCCTTGTATTGAATTTTCCCAATAATCCCACAGGTTACACGCCTTCTCAGAAAGAGATTGATGGCATTGTTGAGGTTATCGGGGAAGCTGCCGAAAATGGAAATAAAATAGTATGCATTATTGATGATGCATACTTCGGGCTGATTTACGAAGAAGGAATAGCACAGGAGAGCATTTTTGCGCCGCTGGCAAATCTTCACGAAAATGTTCTGGCTTTAAAGCTTGACGGCTCCACCAAAGAAGATTACGTGTGGGGATTTCGTGTTGGATTTATGACCTTTGCCATCAAAGGTGGTGATGCGGAACTCTATTCGGCACTTGAATCGAAAACTGCCGGCGCCATTCGCGGAAATATTTCCAATGCCGCAAATATTTCGCAATCGCTCATGTTTGCAGCCTATTCCAGTCCTGAATATGCTGCTCAGAAAAAAATGAAATTTGAGATTATGAAAAAGCGTTTTGAGGCAGTTAAAGAGGCGCTTAAGGAGGAGAAATATAAAAAATACTTCAGGGCGCTTCCCTACAATTCCGGCTATTTTATGTGTGTTAAGCTTGCTGAAGGACTTGACAGTGAGCAAATACGGCAGCTACTCATTAATAAATACAGCATCGGCACCATCAGCCTGAACGGAATTTTGAGAATTGCTTTTTCAGCGGTTTCAGCTTCCGACATCCGGGAGATGTTTGAAGGAATTTACAAGGCTTGTGAAGAGTGTGCCTGATGGGTTAATGCAGTAGATTTTCATCCCGGATAATCATCAGGATTGCAGAGTGGGGCAGAATGATATATTTTTCATCGTTGAATTCAACTTCGTATCCGCTTTTATTCAGATATATAGCTAAATCACCCATCTGTGCCTGAAGAGGCACATATTTTACGTCATCCTGTTTTTGTTTCCAGGCTTCGTCTGCTTCCGATACTGCCGGAATGGGATAGCCGGGGCCAACTTTCACAACATAACCGCTTTGAATTGTTTCACTTTCCTGCACCGTTGGTGGCAAATAGAGTCCGGCTTTGGTTTTCCCGGAAGGAGTTTTTGGTTTGACCAGCACCCGGTCGCCAATCATAAAAAATTTATCAAGGTTTTTTTCTTCAATGATAAGTGACATGTTCTGCTTTGAAATATGAAATACAAAGATAATATTATTTAACTCCTTAATTTCTGAATGAAAATATTAATTTAGCCATGTAAAATTTCTATTATGGAGGCTCCTAATCTAAATTCAAAAATAAGCCAGCATCAAATTACCGGATTGGCGACTGATGGATTCACTTCATCTTTGTTGTTTTGTTTAATGCTCATTTACCTTTTTTTTATTTCACAGGTAAGTTTTGCTGCGCATCATCCAAAAAGCAGTGGAAGAACAGAGTGGTCGGTTTCCGGTGGCGTTGGTGTTTCCTTTTTAGATTTTGAAATTACCGAAAATTTTGAAATACTGAAAAATGAATTTCGTCATAAACCGGCTATGCTGCTTGAGCTGGGCGCTTCCGCCCTGATGGGTAAGCGCTGGGAACCGGGCATCAGGTTTAGCTTCATGAGTTTGTATGGAGAGTCCGCAAGCCCCGATTTTTCGGCTGTCGGAAATCATGTTTCCATGAATGAACTGTATGAGCTTCCGGTTGAATATTCCACAAAAGGGGGAGAGCTTTCAGGATTGTTAAGATTTTACCTGCGAAAATCCTCCGGGAAAAGATCAGAAAAACCCATGATTAATCCTTTTGTTGAAGCAGGAGGCGGATTAACCTTTTTTAGTAATGAATTGCGCTATAAAAGTATTCCTTTTGAAGAAGAGTCTCCGGTGATTTTTGAGAAGGGAAAAGGGAATCAATCCGTATTTTCCGTCAGTCATCTCGCTGTTGGAGCAGGAGTTAAGATTGGCAAGCCCGGTGAAAGGAATTTCTATGTTTTGTATAGCGGAAAAGCAGTGAACTACGACTTTATGGATGCCGTGCACAACTACACCAATGGTGAGCGGAATCACGCATGGGGGATTATTTCAAAATTTTCTGCAGGAATAGTTATTCCTTTGTTTAATGGAAGGAAGGAAGATTCCGGGCACCTGCCCTGGTCGCCTGTGCGAAGCAAATTTTAGTTTTCTTCGGGCTTTTTGAGCTGAAGATACAACTCTTCGAGCTGCTCTTCCGAGATTGGGGCAGGCGAATCGTTCATTACGTCGCGTCCGGCATTGTTTTTCGGAAATGCAATAACATCGCGGATTGAATCCAGACCGGCAAACAGGGAGACCAGCCTGTCGAATCCAAAGGCAATTCCTGCATGCGGCGGAGCGCCATATTTAAAGGCATTCATCAGAAATCCGAACTGGTTTTTTGCCTGCTCGGGGGTGAACCCAAGTATATCGAACATTTTTGCCTGCAGTGCGGAGTCGTAAATTCGCACGGAACCACCACCAATTTCCACACCGTTGATTACGAGGTCGTAGGCATTGGCACGCACCTCTCCGGGACGGGAATCCAGCAGTGGAATATCTTCAGTTTTTGGGGAGGTGAAGGGATGGTGCATCGCAAAAAAACGCCCGGTTTCCTCATCCCATTCCAGCAGTGGAAAATCAACTACCCAAAGGGGTTTGAATGTATCTTTGTTTCGCAGCCCGAGGCGGTTGCCCAACTCAAGGCGCAATTCGCCCAATGCATTGATGGTGTGGTCTTTTTCTCCCGAAAGGATAAGGATTAAATCTCCGGGAGTTGCGCCGGTTTTATCTGCCCAGATTTTCAAATCACTGGCAGAATAAAATTTATCTACGGAGGATCTGGAGCTTTCATCTTTGTTGTATTTCACATAAACCATTCCTTTTGCACCTATTTGCGGACGTTTCACCCAGTCGGTGAGCTCATCAATTTGTTTGCGGGAATATTCTGCACACCCTTTGGCGCAAATTGCCCCGATGTACTCCGCCGAGTCAAAAATCCCGAAACCTTTTCCCTTTGCGGCTTCTGTAATGTCATGGAGCAGCATCCCAAAACGAATATCCGGCTTGTCGGAACCGTAATTTTTAATTGCATCTGTGTATGACATTCGCGGGAAGTCGTTTAGCTCTGTGTTCAGCACCTTTTTAAATACATATTTTGTCAGATTCTCAAAAGTCTCCAGCACATCATTCTGTTCCACAAACGACATTTCACAGTCGATCTGGGTAAATTCCGGCTGGCGGTCGGCACGCAGGTCTTCGTCCCTGAAACATTTTACAATCTGGAAATATTTATCAAATCCGGCAACCATCAGCAGCTGTTTGAAAATCTGGGGCGATTGCGGGAGGGCATAAAATTCGCCACGGTTCATGCGCGAGGGAACCACAAAGTCGCGTGCGCCTTCAGGAGTGGATTTGATGAGAACAGGCGTTTCGGTTTCAACAAAGCCCTGTTCAGTTAGAAAGTTACGCACAGCATGTGCCATCTGTGCGCGAAGTATCAGGTTTTTGCGTACCGTGTTTCTTCTCAGATCAAGATAGCGGTATTTCATGCGCAGATCATCGCCTCCGTCGGTGTCATCCTGAATGGTAAATGGCGGAACTTCGGACGGACTAAGGATATTCAGGGCAGTGAGCCGGATTTCAATATCCCCTGTAGGGATGTTTTTATTTTTGTTTGAACGCTCCAAAACTTCCCCCGTTGCCTGAATGACATACTCGCGTCCAAGCTGCTCCAGCGACTGAACCACCCCGGCAGGTGTGTTCTCATCAATGACTAATTGGGTAATCCCGTAGCGGTCACGCAAATCGATAAACGACATGGAACCAAAATCACGGATTCGCTGAACCCAGCCGGCTAATGTTACCTTTTTACCGATATGATCGCTTCTTAATTCACCGCAAGTATGTGTTCTGTACATGGCTCTTTTTTATGATGTGGTTGCGAAAGTAAGAAGAATTTAGCAATTTCACGGGCTCAAATTGAGAATTATGATTGAACCGTTTGGCGACGAATATTTTATGAAAAGGGCTTTCGCTGAAGCGATACAGGCTTTTGATGAGGGGGAGATTCCGGTTGGTGCAGTGGTTGTTGCGGGCAATAAAATTATTGCCCGTGCACATAATTTAACAGAGACACTGAACGATGTAACCGCCCATGCGGAGATGCAGGCGATTACGGCGGCAGCCAACCATTTGGGCGGAAAATATCTGGACGATTGCACTCTGTATGTCACCCTTGAACCCTGTGCCATGTGTGCAGGCGCTTTGGGATGGGCACAAACAGGGAGAATAGTATTCGGCGCATCCGACTCCAAACGGGGCTATCAAAGATTTGCCCCCAACGCTTTGCATCCCAAAACTGAAGTTTTGGGAGGCGTTCTGGAAACCGAATGCGCCGAATTGCTGCAGGAGTTTTTTAAAAACAAAAGGTGACTCCCTGCAAAATATCAGTTGACATCCATGCTCAAACTTCCCTTTCCGGCGGCGTCAAATGCTTTCACTTTCACTTTGCCGCTCACTGCAACAGGAGTTTCATACAGGGTTGAACTCCGCATGGGCTCTGAGCCGTCAACAGTATAGCGGACAGACAATCCGGGAAAAGTTGAATTTGCATAGAGTTTTCCGTCTTCAATTTTAGCTCCCGGCGCCGGCACGCGGTAATTGAAACCGCCAAACAGTCGCGACATGCGCGGAAGCTCTTTTTGAGCCAATGTGTTGGCAAAGATGTTCCATCCTTTGTCCATCTCCTCTTCACGGAGTTTACGGTTTTCCATGGTTTCCCAGTTTCGATCCTCTCCCCATGCCGTTTCGGCAAAACTGATCAGCTTTGGTAACAGGTAGTATTCCAGCATTTTAGGCCCTTTGATGGTTTCACTCCAGATTTGTGCCTGAACTCCCGCAATGTTCTGCTTCCCGGCAGGAGTCAGCCGCTCCAGTCCGGCATATTCCGTGTCAATATCGATTTTTCGTCCCATCGGAGTTTCCAGCGTTGTGTAAAAAACATTATACGGGGCTACCTGCCATGCATCGCGGGTGTTTGCGAATCCAGACCAGTAATGTCCCGGTTCACGCGGGTCTTTGTTGTTGGCAAAATCAAAATAGAAGTTAGAAACATTGCATAAAATAACCGGATAGCCGGCATTTGCCAGGCGGTAGGCTAAATCGGTGTTTTCCTCCTGATTGTTCCATACCATCGGATAAACCTCCTGTCCGACAAATTCGGGATTGGGTAAATAGTTCCCATCGCTGTCTTTTAGCTGTGCAACTTCCTCCCAGCCGGTTATTTTCAGATTTTTTGAACGCAGCATTTCAACTGCCCTGCGGAAGAAATAGGACTGTAAATTTTTCGGGTCTTTAATGTCAGGTAATGTTTTGAGCAGCTCTTCACACATTGGCGATTGAGTCCATACACCTTCCGGCACCTCGTCTCCGCCGGTGTTGAAAAACTCTATTTCAACCCCTGCCTCTTCAAACATTTTTAAGATGTCGTCAATCACGGTTTCATAAAACTTATAAACCGATTCCCGCGCCACGTTCACCACATTGTCGGAGTAGCACTGAGCTGATAAATATTCAGAGGTATCATCGGGGTCGATAAGCCTGAATTCGTTGGCTTTCTCTTCATCACCCAGAGCCATATATTTTTCGTAGCGAGCTTCCATTGATTTAATTGCAGCACGTGAATGTCCCGGAAAATTGACTGCCGGAATGATTTTCACATGGCGCGACTGCGCATATTTTAAGATTTCAATAAAATCCTGACGACTATAATAGCCCCTACCGTAGGTTCCTTCAGCATAGGGGAACGCTCCGGAACCGTATGACGGGTGCAGCTTGTTTGCCTCTTTGGTTGTGTGTCCACGCTGCGCCCCAACCTCCGTCAGCTCCGGCAGTCCGTCAATTTCAATGCGCCAGCCTTCATCTTCCGACAGATAGATAACCAGATAATTTCCTTTGTAAAATGAAAAAATATCGATGATCTTTTTTACGGTCTCCTTTGTCTGAAAATTTCTGTCAACATCGAGATGAAGTCCGCGGTAGGCAAAGCGCGGAGCATCTTCAATCACTACTTCATCAAACTCAACCCCGTTGGCTGCACCACCAGTAGAAATCATGGCGAGGAGTGTCTGAATCCCGTAAAATACGCCTGCCGGGTCGCTACCGGCAATATGCACAGATTTGTTGCTTTTGATTTCCAGCCGGTAAGCCTCTTTTGTCTTTCCCTTGACGGAAACCGGTTTGATTTCCAGAAAAATTGTGTAGGGAACAGCTTCGGTTCCCTTTTCGGCAGCAGGCTGAGTGCCTGTAAGTTTCCCGATAAAACCCGATAAAATCTGAACTTCGTTTTCCAGATTGCCATTGTAAAGGATACGAACCATATCGTCGAAAACCACTTTCTTGCCGGATGCCCTGTAACTTGCCGGAGTGGGAATTACAGGTAGCAGTTCATCTTTTGCCAAAAGGGAAAGATTCCGGTTGTTTTCATAAATCCATTCAGCTGTGGGAATGGGCGTATGGTCGTTTTTGTGGCGATTCATCTGTTCGGGACGGGTAAAAGGCAAAATGGTGTAGTCTGTAACCGGAATAGTATCGGTTTCGTTTCCCATTTTATCGTAAAGTATCAGATAGGGACCAAGCGGCGCATCAGTTTCCTTGATAATCCATTCAGAATGTTCGGTGGTTATTTCGATGGACTGACCGGGTTTCAGGCTGAAGTTTCCGGTTGGTTTCATCACATACCAGTCGCCGCTGATGAATTGAATCTCAACATCCTTGTCGGCAGAAAGTGGGTCGCGGGACATTTGATTGAAATAGAGCGCCCAGTTTTTATTGCTGAAAGTAAACTGACTGTTGTTTTCAATGAAAAACTTTGCCATCGCCTGTGGCTGCTCAGTATATTCGTTGCTGACCACTTCCCAGCTGAGTTTAATTTCGCCGGGCGCCGGAGTTTTTTCTTTACACCCTGAAAAAAATATTAAAACAATTAATGAAACAATTACACTTTTTCTCATGTTTTGCATTTTTATTTTATGTTTGACATATTTTCCAAAAAAACCGATTTAGGCACAGTAAATTTTATTCAAAGATAAAAAATGACAACGAATAAACGGCTGATTTCTCTGGATGCATTCAGAGGTTTTACAATTGCAGCGATGATAATGGTGAATAATCCCGGTTCGTGGGATCATGTTTATCTGCCTTTGCTGCATGAAGACTGGCATGGGATTACGCCAACTGACCTGATATTTCCCTTTTTTATTTTCATCGTGGGTGTTTCCATAGCGCTTGCCTATACCAAGCAATTATCAGCCGGTATTCCCAAAAAGTTGATGTATAGGAAAATCATATTAAGATCGTTGAAGATTTTTGTTGTTGGAATATTGTTGTGGTTATTCCCGAAATTTGATTTTGAGCATATCAGATATGCAGGTGTTTTGCAGCGTATTGCCATTGTCTTTTTAGTGTCGGCGTTGCTGTTTCTCAATTCAAAATGGAAAACGCAGGCGATTGTGGCGGGAATAATATTGGTTGGCTACTGGATGGCAATGGTTTTAATACCAACTCCCGGCTACGGGAAAGCCATGCTGGAACCGGGAATTAATCTGGCTGCATGGATAGACAGCAAGTTTTTGCCCGGTGTGAAGTGGCAGGGAAACTGGGACCCAGAAGGAATTCTCAGCACACTGCCTTCCATAGCTACCGGAATTTCGGGAATGCTTGCAGGACATCTATTTTTGAGTAAAATGACGCAGGAAAGGAAAGTAATTTACATGTTTTCATTTGGTTTTTTTGCTTTCGCAACCGGCTACATGTGGAATTATGTTTTTCCAATCAATAAAAATATCTGGACGAGTTCGTATGTAATGGTTACCTCGGGATTAGCTGCCATGGTGCTGGCTATAAGTATTTTCTTTGTGGATATTATGGAGCGCACCCGCCTGACCAGACCCGGAATTATTTTCGGCTCCAATGCCATTGCCGTCTATGTGCTGTCCGATGTGTGGGAGCAGTTTTTCTATTCGATAAAATATGGAGGAAACACGCTCAGCGGATACTTTATGAATATGTTTGAAACAGCCGGATGGAGTTTGGAGTTTGGCAGCTTTCTCTATTCCGTTTTGTTTATTTGCTTCAATTTTATTCCGGCATGGATTCTTTATAAAAGGAAGATTTTCATAAAACTTTAATCTCAAATCCTGTTTTTTTCAAATCTTCCCAAAATGACGGGTAGGATTTGGTAACAACCAATGGGTCATTTATTTCGAGGGTGATTCCTGCAAGCGCCATTGGTGCAAAAGCCAGTGCCATCCGGTGGTCGTGATAGGTGTCAATAACCGGTTTCTTTTGAATTTCGGTCTCTTTGACGGTGCCATCCCAGAGCAGTTCGCCGGGTGCCGGTTCGGTTAAAATGGCGCCAAACTTCAGAAGTTCATTTTGCAAGGCGGCAATGCGGTCTGTCTCTTTTATTTTCAGGGTTTTTAATCCCGTAAAATGGAACGGGATTTTTTTTGCCACACAAAGGCATGCAAAAGTTTGGGCAATATCGGGGTTTTCAATGAAATTTAGTGTTAATTTTTCAGGTTGAATATTTGCCGATTTGGAAATCAGTATGCCGCCGGGTTTCTGCTCCGACTGGATGCCAAACTGCTCAAACCATTTTGCAATAATTTCATCTCCCTGAAAGCTGCTGAGTTGAAGTTTCTCTAAAAAGAGCTCACCACTTTGAGCCAATGCCAGAGCCTGATACCAGTAGGAAGCACCCGACCAGTCGCTCTCAACAGTAAATTCGCGGGGAAAATAATTCTGTTCAGGGATGGTGATTGAGTTTTCAATCCATTGGTATTGAATGCCAAAGCTTTCCATCACTTTAAGTGTCAGCTCAATATAGGGCAGGGAGGTGATTTTCCCGGTTAATTTCAGCGTCAGCCCGTTTTCAATGGTGGGCGCAATCATCAGCAAGGCTGAGATATACTGACTTGAGATACTTCCGTCCAGTTCCAGCGTTTTTCCTTTCAGGTGCGACCCGTAAATTTTCAGTGGCGGGTATCCGGTTTTTTCCATATACTCAATGCGTGCTCCAAGCTGGTTGAGCGCATCCACTAAAATGCCAATCGGGCGCTGCTTCATCCGTTGGGAGCCGGTGAGTTCCCATTCTCCGACAATTTTGGACAAAAAAGCAGTTAAAAAACGCATGGCAGTGCCGGCATGACCAATATCGAATGTGTTGTGGTTTGAGTTCAGCGCATCGGTTATCGCTATGGTGTCATCCGAGTCGGAGAGGTTTATTGCGGGAAAAGGATTGTGGCACAAAGCATTGATAATCAGCACCCGGTTGCTGATACTCTTGGATGAGGGTAGCACTATTTTCCCTTCAATTATCCGGCGCTCTGCCTTAACCTGGTATTTCATCTGTTTTCAATTGTTTGTTTTTTATGGTAACAGATGCCTGCCTGACGGCAGACAGGGAACTCCCATGATTGCAATCATGCCCGTTTCATCTAATTCAAATTCCTGTAAAAATTCAGCGCTTCATAAATCAGCTCTTTCTCGCAAATCTGGTTGATTTTTACCTTGCCGGGCTCTGAAATCAAGGAGAAGAATATTTTATTAGATTCATTCTTTTTGTCGTGCGACATCAGTTCTAACAACCGGTCAAAGTCGCCGGTGGTTAATGAAAATTTTCCGTAAATACTTTGCAGCCATGCTGTCAGATCCCTGTGTGTGCTTTCACAAAACCCGCACTGTTTCACCGAAAGATACATTTCGGCAATCATACCCCATGCCACTGCAAAACCGTGATGAACGGGCAGGCTTTGCTCCATGGCTAAGCTTTCAAAAGCGTGTCCGATAGTGTGTCCGAAGTTCAACCCTTTCCTGATATTTTTTTCTGTAGGATCGTTTAATACGTAATACTCTTTAATATTTACCGAGTTTTGAATGATTTGCAGCAGATTTTTGTAGTTGATATTGTTCAGGTCAAAGCTTCTCAACTCTTCCAGATGATCAGTGCTCCTGATCAACCCGTGCTTAATCATTTCGGCAAAGCCGGAGAGAAAATTTTTCCGGTCGATGGTTTTTAAAAATTCGGTGTTGATAATCACTGCAACGGGATTCTCGAAGGCGCCGATTTCGTTTTTTAAGCCGTTGAAATTTATGCCTGTTTTGCCGCCCACCGATGCGTCCACCTGCGAAAGCAATGTAGTAGGAACATTTATAAAATCGATTCCCCTTTTGAAAGTTGAAGCGGCAAATCCTGCCAGGTCAGTTAACATTCCGCCGCCAATATTAATTAACAGCGATTTGCGGTCGGCGCCGTTTTGCGATAGAAATTCCCAGATTTTCACCACCGACTCCAGACTTTTATTGCTCTCTCCTGAAGGGAGTATTATCTTGTTAATGCCCTGATTGTCAATATAGTTGCCAAAAACAGGCAAAAGCAGCTGATCTACATTTTCCTCAGTTGCAAGAAAAACTTTACCCTTTTGGTAATTGTTTATCCATTCGTCTAATTCGGTTTGCGGAGAATTACTGTAAATTATTTTAGAATATATTTTTGAATTTCTCATGGTTACCTGCTAAATTGCGGTAAAGTTACAACATTTTTGGATTAATGTTTTTTTCAAACCGGTTGCTACGAATGAACATGTAAATATTTTAAGAATGAACATATCGAATAAAAAACAAACAGTTTTTCTCCGGCGGCTTTTTTTTCTGGTTTGTCTTGTCCTTGCCCTTGTCGCCTTAGCTATGTTTTTGCTGGATTATATGCTCTACGGGCTTGTGATGGTGGGCGTTTTCGTTTTATGGTATCTTTTTTTTCAGGTTGCGGATTATCATTTCATAGAGTATAGCGATTCGGGCGACAAGGTTGTTTTGCGCTATTACAAAAGCATCCGGTTTGGCAGGACAAGTTTCAATTCCATTGAATTTCCCAAGCGGATGCTCTACCGGGCATATTTTGAAAACTCTATTTTTGGAAAGATGTCCGACTTAACCCTTGTGGTAAAAACCCGTCGCGGTATTGCAGAATATCCGTCGGTGAGTTTAAGTGCAGTACCTTTGAGTGACCGGAAGATGCTGCAGGAGAGATTGTTGCAGATATTGGGTGTTTAATCTGAACGGAATGAGTAATACACAGGATGAATTATATTATAAAGTAGCCCTCTCCCTGGTTCCGGGAATAGGGGGAACCCTTGCCCGCAACCTGATCGCCTACACGGGAGGTGCGGAGCAGGTTTTTTCCGAACCGCTGAAGGCGTTGAAGAAAATTCCCGGTATCGGTGAGTTGAATGCCTTGCGCCTAAAGGACAATGGTGTGTTTGAAAGGGCTGAAGAGGAGTTGAAATTCATTGAAAAACATAAAATTGAGGTGAGGTTTTACTCAGACAAGAACTATCCGCGCCGCCTGAAACCGTGTCCTGATGCTCCGATTATTATCTATTCCAAAGGGAATATGGAACTGGATATGCAGCGCATTGTGAGTATTGTCGGAACACGAAATGCTACCGATTACGGAAAAGCCATCTGTGAAAAACTCATTCAGGGATTTGCTGAGCGCCGATATCCGGTGCTGGTGGTTAGTGGATTAGCATACGGGATTGATATTCATGCACATAAAATGGCTTTGAAGTATAATATCCCGACTGTTGGTGTTGTGGGGCATGGATTAGACAAAATGTATCCCTCACTTCATGCCGATACTGCACGTAAAATGATTCAAAATGGTGGGTTGGTTTCAGATTTTCCCAGCAAGACAAAAATTGACCCCTCCAATTTTGTGCGGCGAAACCGGATAATTGCCGGGCTTGCAGATGCCACCATTGTTGTGGAGTCGGCAGAAAAAGGGGGAGCGCTGATTACAGCTGAAATAGCCTCTTCCTACAACCGCGATGTATTTGCTTTTCCCGGCAGGGTGGATGATATCTATTCCAAAGGCTGCAACCGGCTTATTCGGCTAAATGGTGCTAACTTGATTCAGAATATTGATGACCTTGAGTATTTTATGGGATGGGAAACCACGGACAGGAAAAAGGCTGTGCAGCCTGCTCTTTTTGTTGAATTATCTCCTGATGAGGAAAAAATTGCAGAATTGCTGAGGAAGGAGGGAGAAATGTTTATCGACCAGATTTCAGCCGAATTACAAATGCCAGGCAGTAGAGTTTCTGCACTGCTTTTGAATCTGGAATTTAAGAATGTGCTTGCTGCACTTCCGGGAAAAATGTACAAACTGAAATAATTTTGTCAGAATGTAATCTTTAAAGTTAGTCCTGCCGTCGGTTTTGCATGAGCAAGATAGCTCTGATTGCTTAAAAACGGACTTAACTTTAAAAAAATCCTTTTATTGCTCATGTCTGTTGGTTTAAATGCTTTTCAGAGCTAACTCAAATGTTGTTGAACTGCTGCAAATATGATTCACTCAACAATTTGCACCCAGCCGTATTTGTCGGGCTCATTGCCATACTGAATATTTTGCAGTTTGTTGTAGAGCTTTGTTGACCATTCACCTGCTTCCAACTGGTTTCCGTATCTGAACCATTTGTCAAAGTCAGCATCGTAAATTCCTTTTATGGGTGAAATAACGGCTGCTGTGCCACATGCGCCAACCTCTTCAAAGTCGGCTAACTCTTCATAGGGAACTTTGCGGCGTTCCACTTTCAGTCCCATCTCTTCTGCCAGAACCATCAGGCTTTTGTTTGTGATTGAAGGCAGAATAGAGTCAGAAAGGGGAGTGATGTAGGTATTGTTTTTTATTCCGAAGAAATTGGCGGGCCCGCATTCGTCGATGTACTTTTTCTCTCTGCTGTCCAGATAGAGCACAGCCGAAAAACCTTTTTCTTTGGCAATTTTTCCAGCTCCCATGCTGGCTGCATAGTTTCCGCCTACTTTATATTTTCCGGTTCCCTGCGGCGCTGCGCGGTCATACTGGCGCATAATCATCAGGTCGGTAGGTTTAAACCCTTCAGGAAAATAGGGACCAACGGGCATAACAAAAACGATGAAAAGATACTCCCTGGCTGGTTTAACACCAATTTCGGGACCGGTGCCAATCAGTAACGGGCGAATATAGAGCGAAGCCCTGCTTTCGTAGGGCGGAACATATTCCATGTTCTTTTTTATTGCCAGTCGCACAGCCTCCATAAATTTCTCAACCGGCAGTTTTGCCATTAGAATTCCGTCGCAGGAGTTTTGCATTCGCAAAGCATTTTCATCCATCCGGAAAACACGGACTTTTCCGTCTTTCCCCTTAAAAGCTTTCAGCCCTTCAAAAACCTCCTGCCCATAATGGAGCGCAGTAGCCGCCATGTGGATGTTGATACTATTTGATGAGCTGATTTCCAAATCACCCCACTCGCCGTCTCGGTAAGTGCAGCGGATGTTGTAGTGGGTATCGCGGTAACCGAATCCCAAGTTTTGCCAGTCTAAATTTTTCATCTGTTTATGAGTCTCTTTTTGATAATTGTTCAGGAAAAAAATTATACTTTTTTAAACAAATTAAGCAAATTTTTGCTATTGAATTGTTGAGTAGCGCCATGAAATGCAAAAAGTATCCCACAATTTAATAAACCGGTTCTGTTTCATCTTCAGCTTAAGGCAGTTAAAAGGATACTCTAAGCAGATATATCTATCTTCAAGTAGTAGCCATTAAATTTGCGAATATTTAAAACTGAATTATCATCAAAAATGAGATATTGCCCTTTTATGCCGCTTAATACCCCTTCGATGTCCGGTGTTTTATCGAAACTGACACTTTTAACCTGTTGCGGAGCGTTTTGCAGTGGGTATTCAATGAAAGTAACCGAATCATCTGCACTGGAATATTTTTTCAGTTCTGCAGGTAAAAATCCGAGCGCTTTTCTCTTCTCTTCCAAAAGGTCGAAATTAATTTCTCCGTCGCTTTTGAGCATTGCCTGCCATTTTGTGCGATCGGTAAAATATTTTTTCAGAAAAATTTCAATGACTCCGGCAATGTGCCGGTTTGGCGTTTTGGCTAACCGGATGGCAGAGCTTGCACCCTGGTCTATCCACCGCACCGGAATCTGGTGACTACGCGTAACCCCGACTTTCACTTCACTGGCAATTGCAAGATAAACATAGTGGTCAATGAGGTCGTGCTTTTCCGCCCACTCCATGTCACGGGCAATGCCAAAATGCGCTTTTGATAATTCGGGGCGAATCACCGACTCGCTTGCCTGGGGCGCTGTTTGTAGGCAGCTGTAGCAAAACCCCTGACTGAAAGAAGTTTTGGTGACTTTTCCACAGGAGATGCAGTTAATCTGTCCGGTGAAATGCAATGCTATGTTTTTGCCAATCAGCCAGTTCATTTCGATTTCACGTTCGCCAACCGGCAGAAAGTAGCTGACGGGATTTGTCAGCTCGGTACGCATTTTAATAATATTTCCTTCGTAAACCATGATGTTATTGTTCTCCACAAATTCAGCATTCATCGGTCACACAACCTTCGGATGCAGATGAAACCGTTTTTGCATATTTGTAGAGTACCCCTTTTTTAGCTTTCAGTGGCGGTTCTGTCCATTTTGCCCTTCTTTCTGCAAGCTCTTCTTCAGAGATCAAAACATCAATGGAGTTGTTTACGGCATCAATACGAACGATGTCGCCTTCGTTGACCAGGGCAATGTTTCCGCCGCTTTGTGCTTCCGGGGTAACGTGCCCTACCACAAACCCGTGTGAGCCGCCGGAGAAACGCCCGTCGGTAATCAGCGCCACATCTTTGCCCAAGCCTGCGCCCATCAGCGTTGAAGTAGGTTTTAGCATTTCGGGCATGCCGGGACCGCCCCGTGGGCCCACATAGCGGATAATGACCACATCCCCTTTGTTGATTTGACGGTTCATCATCGCGTCAATACTCTCCTGCTCGCTATTGAAAACCCTTGCCGGACCTTCAAAATACTCGCCTTCCATGCCGGTGATTTTGGCTACGGCGCCCTCAGCAGCCATATTTCCATGTAAAATGCGAATGTGGCTTGTCTTTTTGATTGGATTATCCAGCGAATGAACGATTTGTTGCCCTTCTTTCAATCCGGGCAGTTCTGAGAGATTTTCTGCAAGGGTTTTTCCGGTGACAGTCATGCAATCGCCATGCAGCAAGCCGTTTTCCAACATAAATTTGAGAACAGCCGGCGTTCCGCCTTGTTCCTGCAAATCTTCCATCACATATTTTCCGCTGGGACGAAAATCGGCAAGCATGGGAGTAATTTCACCTAAACGAATAAAATCATTCAATGTGATCTCTACATCCACTGCTTTTGCCATTGCGATCAGGTGCATAACCGCATTGGTTGAGCCGCCTAAAATGATTATCAGCCGGATGGCATTTTCAAAAGCCTTTTTAGTCATAATATCCTTTGGCTTGATGTCTTTCTCCAGCAGCACCTTGATGGCGGCTGCTGCCTGTGCCATTTCTGCCTTTTTCTCCTTGCTGTTTGCCGGATTGGAAGAGGAGTAGGGCAGGCTCAGTCCCATAGCTTCAAGCGCAGAAGCCATAGTATTGGCGGTGTACATTCCTCCACAGGCACCGGCTCCCGGACAAGCATTCTCTATAATTTGCTTGTACTCTTCCTCAGTGATTGTGCCTGCAATTTTCTGCCCTAATGCCTCAAATGCCGAAACTATATCCAGCTTTTGACCTTCATAATATCCGGCAGCAATGGTTCCGCCGTATATAATAAGGGAGGGCCTGTTTAATCTGCCGATACCCATTGCGGCGCCCGGCATGTTCTTGTCACATCCCACAAGGGCAACAATTCCGTCATACCACTCGGCACCGGCATTAGTTTCAATGGAGTCTGCAATTATATCCCGCGAAACAAGCGAATAGCGCATTCCGTCTGTCCCCATGGAAATGCCATCGCTTACGCCGATGGTGTAAAAATTTAAACCCACCAGACCTAGCTGGTTGACATGAAATTTCACAACATCTGCAAAACGGTTCAGGTGCATATTGCAGGGATTTCCGTCCCATCCGGAACTGACTATACCAACCTGTGCTTTTTTGAGATCTTCATCCGTAAGACCAATTGCATGCAGCATCGCCTGTGCTGCCGGTTGTGACGGATCCTGTGTGACGTGGCGACTATATTTATTTAACATATCTGATAGATTTTTTAAAAATTGGCACACAAGATACTAAAATATCTTTTTATTTAGCTTTTTAAAATTAAAGTTACTTATTGTGTTGTTGCGAAAAAATTAGCTTTTAGAGCAGGTGTTCTGAAAAGCTTTGGCTTTATCCAAGAAAGGCAGTAAGCATCCAAATTTCTTTTTCCTGCTCGCTTATGTAGTCACTTAGCAGCGCCACGGTTGCTTCGTCATCAATTTCTACGGCTTTTTCAATTAGCGCTCTTTCTGATGCAATCAGCTGTTTGTAGGTATCCAGAATAATTTTTACTGCTTCTTCGCCGCTGCTGACTACTCCTGTCTCCTTCACCTTATTCGTTTTCAGATAATCAGTAAAACGGTGGAGTGGAGTTTCGCCAAGCATCAGGATTCGCTCAGCTATTTCATCCACCTTTTCTGCGGCATCGTCATACATCTCTTCAAATTTTTCATGCAACAGATAAAAATCTTTTCCTTTCACATTCCAGTGAAATCCGCGTAAATTGGTGTAATGGATTTGAAAATCAGCCAAAAGCTGCTGTAAACCATTTGTTACTTTCTGAACATTTGTTAATCCTGTGAAGTCTAAAGTTTTCATATTTAGTGTTTTTAAATAATTAATAATTTCCATTTTCCTTTATGCAAAGGTAGCAGATTTTAGGTGCTTTTTAAAATGATTATTCTTATGTATAATAAACAGGATTTTTGAAACAAACAGCAATACTGATCTGCCGTCTGCAAAAGAATTTTCTTGACACTGTTATATTGACCGGTAAAGCAGAAATCTCAGTTTTCGAATTAAAATTTTGGAAAGAAGTTGCCGATTTCCGATGCGATAATTAAAAAAGAGCTTTATGCAAAGCAACAAAAAGCTCTTTTTAATGCGGGCATAATCTTAACCTTTCAGTATATCGGTTGTCAGGTTGTGGATGCTGGTCTCCAGTGCTTCAAACGGTTTTCCGTTACCCTGATTGTCGTCTTCCACAAACAGGTATTCCATTCCGGCTACATCCTTGGCAGCCATAATGCGCTTGAAATCAATAACCCCTGCGCCAACCGGTGCAATGTCGTCTTTGACAATATCAAAAAAAGGAGCTTCATTTTTGAACATGTCTTTCATGTGGAAAAGTTTGAAACGTCCCGGATAGCGGTTAAACATATCAATGGGGTCCTGCCCCGCCTTGGCAGCCCAGAAAAAGTCAATTTCCATGGTGATTAAGTCGGGATCCATTTCAGGCATTAAAATGTCATAATAAGGAATTACGCCGTCAAGATTGGCAAACTCGAAATTGTGGTTGTGGTATCCAAACTGGATACCCACCGATTTCATAATGCGGCCAACCTCGTTCCAGTCGCCAACCATTCTCTTGTAGGTTTCCACGTTGCGGTCTTCCTCTTCAACCCAGGGCTGAACACAATATTTCACGCCAATCATTGCATGGTCATCTGCCATCTTCCGGGCGCTCTCCAGTGTAATGCCTTCAGCTTCAACACTGGTGTGGCTGCTGATGATTTCCATACCGAGGTCGTTAACCATTTTTTTGAATTCCAGCGGTGCATATCCGTAGAATTTGCCGTTTGCATAGTTGGCAAGCTCAAGGTATTTATACCCTAAATCGGAAATTTTTTTCAATGAGCCGGGCACATCGGCATCCATGGCATCGCGAATGGTGTAAAGCTGTAATCCGACACCAAAGCTCTTACGGTCAATTGCTGCGCCGGTTGAGCAGGCAATTGGACCCAGTGCCATCAAGCCCAATGCGCCTGCGGCAGATACTTTAAAGAAATCTCTTCTGTTTTGCATAGTTTTCATAACTGATGAGTATAAGATGATGTTAAAATTAAATTGAATTTCACTGAATGTTAAAAAATTAGTACAAAACTGCAATTTTGAATTGAATTTTCCGAATATTTTGAGGATAAAGAAACAGAGAATGAGTATCAGAACAAGTGACAAGATGAAATGTTAACGGTAGTAGGATGCAGAACAGGGCGAGTCCTACTTTTTTAAAGGAGGTGGCTGAGGCACGAAGCCGGAGGATTAGGGAGATGAATGAGAATTGAGAGTAGAAAATAGAGAATAGAGAATGAGAATGAATAGTTTGATAAGTTTCTTTTATATCTTCTTTACTGCCAGAAACCAATCCCCCTGAATCCCCCTTCGCCAAGGGGGACGAGCGCTGATGAGACCTCTCAAAATTTCATGCCAAGTCGCCAAGTCTCAATTCTAACTTCTAACCTCTAATTTCTCACCTCTAACTTCTACCTCTTTCCTCTCTCCCTTTGGGGAGATGTCCGTAGGACAGAGGGGCTTCTTCTTCATTTCTTATCCGACGTTGTCAGGAGCTTCGCACGCTGACAAGTCTGCTGTCGTTGCAACATCCGTAAACCTGTCAGCGTCGCCAGACCTGACAGCGTTAACGCCCGTCTTTCTGTTTGCCAGAAACCAATCCCCCTGAATCCCCCTTCGCCAAGGGGGACGAGCGCTGATGAGCTCTACAGGCTCAAAAACGCGAATTTACGAATTCACAAAATCCAATCTCACTGAATAAATTTTAAATTTACCGGACAATAGTAGATAAAAAGTAATTTTGTGCGTTGAAGATATATGAAACGACCATGTATAAATGCTTCACAAACAAGCATAATTAAAATGAGGGAGTTACCTGCCTACCGGACAGGCAGGCATCCAATACCTTTGAAAACTTTTAATTTTAATTGGATGAAAGGCAAAATGGAAAGCATATTGAAAACTGTTACGGTAGTCGTCATTTTAATGGCTTTTGTGCCGGGTATTAATGCTCAGGAGGATGCTACTTTGTTTTTTCTGCCGGGTATTTCCCAGTCCTCTTTGAGCAATCCTGCGATTCAAAACAGAACGGATAAATTGGTTGTCGGGATTCCATTCATCTCGGGAACGGGTGCCCGCTGGAATGCAAGCGTCCCTTTAAATGCACTGTTTTACGATGGATTTGAATATGATGTCAAAAGATTGTATGAAGCGCTTGACGAAACCGGCACTGCAAATGCATCTGCCAGATTATCCATGTTTTTCACCAGCTTTCAGTACAATAATTTTTCGTTTAGCTTCTCTGTCAGAGAGCGCTTTTTTTCCGAGGGAGTTGCCAACCGTGAAATTGCCCGTTTTATTGCAGACGGCACTGCCGGTTCTTACGGGAAGAATGAAAACTTTGGTGCAATGACCCTGTTCCTGACACATTACCGGGAGGTTGCTCAGGGATTTTCCCTGCGGCTGAGGGAAGATTTAGATATTGGTTTGCGGGCAAAAATCCTTTTCGGAAAATTTCATTTCAGCGCAAAAGATCTTCACTTTTCAGCAGAAACAGACACCGAAGCAAATGAAATGCTTCTAACACCAGAGGGCTCCTATTTTGTGAGCGGACCTTTTGTTTATTCTAAAAATCCGGATACCCATTTATCAGGTTTTTCAGTTGATGCTGCTCCCGGCGATTATTTTTTTAAACCTAAAAATCTTGGGATAGCGCTGGATTTTGGTATAATTTACAGACCAAACAGTTTCTGGGAATTGTCGGCAAGTGTTTTGGATGCCGGCATGCTTGGTTTCAGGCATAAATCTTATGATGTAGAATTCGTCCGCCCTATCCATTTCCCTGAACATTCACTATACCAGTCAAATCATCCTGAAGGCGCTGCCTATCGGGAATCCCGCGTTGCCCTGCAGGATATTATCGATTCGGTTTTGCAAATTATCAGCGTGAAAAAGTTAAATACCCGGAATGTTTTATCCCTTCCGGTTGATATTCATTTTGCTGCCCGCCATAATTTTAATACTAAATATTCTGCCGGATTACACAATCAGCTTAGCTTCTACAGATTACAGCCGGAGAATATGCTTTCTGCTTTTTTTACTGCTGCCATGAGTCCAAAGCTTGATCTGTTTAGCAGTTTGTCATCTGTGAATTTCAAAAATATCATGCCCGGTTTTGGCATAGTACATACCGGCGGCAGGGTTCAGATTTACTTTACAAGCAGCAATATTTTGAGTATTATACAGCCTTTTGCATCAAAACAATTAAATTTGTCTTTTGGTGTCAATTTTTTGTTTGCAACAGAGTAAATATTAGTAAATGAGCCTTTTTATTCTTTTAAATCCGGTAGGACTTTTTCGTACAGTTGTAATTTTTGCAATTGTATATTTTGCTGTCAGGCTATTCTCGCGCCACCTGCTGCCATTCATTTTGAGTAATAAAATGAAGGAGATGCAGAAGAAAATGCGTGAAGAGGAGAATCACCGAAAGCAATCCGGGAAACAGGAAGGAGACATCACCATTATATACAGAAAAAATAGTAAAAACAACAACCGTGACGAAGGAGAATATGTTGATTTTGAAGAGGTGGACTAACTTTTTGTTTACTTTTATCTCTATTCACACATCACATTTTAATTCTATTTTTGCCGGTTTATTAATCCCGAAATTTTAGAAAATGAAACGAGAAGACGTTTTCAAGAAGCTTGTTGCGCATTGTAAGGAATACGGTTATGTTTTCCAGTCAAGTGAAATTTATGACGGACTGGGTGCTGTCTATGATTATGGTCAATATGGTGTTGAATTGAAAAACAACATAAAAAAATATTGGTGGGACAGCATGGTTTTATTGCATGAAAATGTGGTTGGCCTCGATTCTGCAATTTTCATGCACCCCACAACATGGAAGGCTTCCGGACATGTGGATGCCTTTAATGATCCGCTGATTGACAATAAAGATTCAAAAAAACGATACCGCGCCGATGTTTTAATAGAGGAACAACTGGCAACTTTTGAAGAAAAAATAAACAAGGAAATTGAAAAGGCTCAAAAGCGGTTTGGTGATGCCTTTGATGAAAAGCAGTTCAGAGAAACCAACCCGCGGGTGTTGGCAAATCAGCAAAAATACGATGAGTTGCATCAGCACTATTCGGAGGCGCTGAAAAACAGCGACCTTGCAGGACTCAAAAAGATTATCGAGGACCAGGGAATTGTGTGTCCAGTTTCAGGAACGCGGAACTGGACGGATGTGCGGCAGTTTAACCTGATGTTTTCCACGGAAATGGGTTCTACCTCCGATGGAGCGATGAAAATTTATTTGCGCCCTGAAACCGCACAGGGTATTTTCCTGAACTATCTGAATGTTCAAAAGAGTGGGCGCATGAAAATTCCTTTCGGTATTGCCCAGATTGGCAAAGCTTTCAGAAACGAGATTGTTGCCCGCCAGTTTATTTTCCGGATGCGCGAATTTGAACAGATGGAAATGCAGTTTTTTGTGCGCCCCGGAACCGAGCTGGACTGGTATGAGAAGTGGAAGGCAATTCGCATGAAGTGGCATCAGGCACTTGGTTTTGGAGAAGAAAACTACCGCTTTCGCGAGCACGATAATCTGGCACACTATGCAAATGCTGCCGAAGATGTGGAATATAAATTCCCGTTCGGTTTCAAAGAGGTGGAGGGCATTCATTCCCGCACCGATTATGATTTGGCACAGCACGAAAAATATTCAGGCAAAAGAATCCGCTATTTCGATCCTGAACTGAATGAGTCGTATGTTCCGTATGTGGTGGAAACCTCCATTGGTCTTGACCGCATGTTTCTACAGATTATTGCGGCATCCTATTTTGAGGAAGAACTTGAAAACGGTTCACGTGTGGTGTTGAAAATTCCGCCCGCTTTGGCGCCGGTGAAACTTGCCGTATTGCCGCTTGTGAAAAAAGACGGTTTGCCGGAAATTGCCCGGAAAATTGTGGGCGATCTGAAATTTGAATTTAATTGTCAATATGACGATAAAGATTCCATTGGCAAACGCTACCGCCGTCAGGATGCAATTGGAACTCCTTTCTGTGTAACTGTGGATCATCAAACTACTCAGGATGAAACGGTTACCATCCGGTACCGCGACAGCATGGAACAGGAACGGGTCAAAATTTCGCAGTTGAATGAAATTATTTCCGAAAAAGTGAATATGCGGAAATTGTTAGAAAAATTGTAACTTTATATTTTTACCGCAGAGGCTGCCGGGTTAGAGTTTTATTTTTTTTCTCTGCCCCAGCCTTGCGGTTTTTGTAGGGCTGACACTTTTTACATTAATCGGTTAGCATCATGAAAAGGGTTCTGATAATCACATACTACTGGCCGCCAAGTGGCGGCGGCGGAGTGATGCGCTGGCTGAAAATGTCGAAATATCTGCCGGAATACGGCTGGAAACCTGTTATTTACACTCCTGAAAATCCGGATGCGTCTGTTATCGACGAAAGCTTATCATCTGAAATTCACCCCGACACAGAGATAATAAAAACACCCATTTGGGAGCCCTATGGGATTTTCAGAAAATTTGCAGGCATAAAAAAGAAAGAAAAGCTTGCTGTCGGATACATTTCCGATGCTTCCTCCGGAAACTGGAAAAACCGATTGTCGGTTTTTATTCGCGGAAACTTTTTGATTCCTGATCCCCGGAAATTCTGGATTAAGCCCTCTGTAAAATTTCTTACCGCTTATCTGGAAAAAAATCCGGTTGATTTGATAGTCTCCACCGGACCGCCCCACAGCATGCATCTGATTGCCCTCGGTTTGAGAAAAAAGACAGATGTTGCATGGATTGCCGATTTTCGCGATCCCTGGACGGACATCTACTTCTATGATAAATTACGCTTAACCCGCCGGGGCGACAGAAAACACCGCAAACTGGAGCTGAAAGTACTTGAAAATGCCGATTTTGCCGTGACTGTGAGCCCCAACTGTGCGGAAATCCTGAACAAAGTTCCGGGGAAAAAGGTAAAAATCATTAACAACGGTTACGATCATGTGGATTTTGAAGAATTAACAGTTATTCCGGATAATAATTTTTCTATCGCCCATTTCGGGGTTTTAAATGCTGACCGTAATCCCGCCATTTTATGGAAAGCCCTCGGGAAACTCTGCAAGGAAGATGCTGAATTTAGAAGTTTACTCAAAATCAGATTGATTGGGCAGGTCGATGAAACGGTCATCCGGGAAATTGAAGAAAATGGATTGGGCGTTAACCTTGATCAAATCGGGCATCTTCCTCACAGGCAAGGGTTGCAGGAACTCGCAAAATCGCAGATTTTGCTCCTGCCAAACATTATTGCGCCTAATGTAAAAGGGGTAATTCCCGGGAAAATGTATGAATATATGGCACTGAAACGGCCGATTCTTGCTGTCGCGCAAACCGATTCCGATATTGCCGGAATTATTTCAGAAACCCGCTCCGGCATCACGGTTGACTTCAATGATTTCGACACGATGAAATCCGTTTTGAAAAATTATTTTAAGCTTTTCAAAGAAAACGGATTGAAGGTTCAATCAGTCGGTGTGGAACAATACTCGCGAAAAAATCTTACAAAAAGATTTATTGCCCTTGCAGAAGGAAATTTGCCCTGATTTCCTGAAAGAAGAGGGATATAACATTAAATAACTATTAAATATGCTGTTGAGGATTTTTCTTAGATTCTGCTTCATTTTGATGCTTTCTCCAGTTTGGTCTTGTGCCCAAACAGGCGACCCTTTCTTTGCCCAGCGCAACCACATGGTTAAAAACCAGATTGAAGCACGCGGAATTTCCGATAAAAAAGTATTGGAAGCATTCCGGAAGGTTGAACGTCACCGGTTTGTATTGCCTGAATTTATCACTTATGCCTACTCCGATTCACCATTGCCCATTGATGAAGGGCAAACCATTTCCCAGCCTTACATTGTTGCCTACATGACCGAAATTCTCAACCTGAAAAGAACGGACAAGGTGCTGGAAATTGGCACAGGATCAGGCTATCAGGCAGCTATTCTCGCTGAATTGTGCGACTCGGTTTTCACTATTGAAATTTTTGAAAAGCTCGCAAAAAAAGCAGGAAAAGTTTTTGATGATCTGGGTTACGAAAATATCCGGGCAAAAACCGGTGACGGCTATTTAGGCTGGCCGGAATTCGCGCCATTCGATGCGATTATTGTAACCTGCTCACCCACTAAGGTTCCTGAACCACTGAAAGAACAGCTTGCCGAAGGCGGCAGAATGATTATTCCTGTGGGAAAAAGTCAGGTGCAAAATCTTGTGCTCCTTAAAAAGCGAAAAGGAAAACTGCGCGAGGAGAGTGTGCTGCCGGTTCGATTTGTGCCAATGATCGACTCCGGCGGGGAGAAATATTGAAATTGAAAACCGTTGTCAGAGCGGATTACAATTCATTTTCCCGATATTTCTTTTAATTTCGCAGTTTCTTTTATTTAATTGGATTATGTGGCTTAAAGTTTCAGGGGTTATCCTCAGAAATAAAATATCACTATTAGGTATTCTTCTGATTATCACACTGTTTTTAGGATACAATGCAAGGAAGGTTGAGATGTCCTACGAATATGCATCATTGCTTCCAAAAAAGGATCAGGCATTTAAAGATTATCAGCGTTTTGTTGACACTTTTGGCGAAGAGGGCAATCTAATCATAATTGGAGTACAGGATTCCTCCTTTTTTCAGGCAGACCGATTTTTTGCATGGAAGCAAATGTGTGAAAAACTGGAGGAAATTGAAGGTGTTGAAGACCTTTTGTCAGTTTCCAATGCCTATAGCCTTGTGAAAAACAGCGAAGAGCGAAAATTTGAAATTGAGGAGCTGTTTCCCGATTCTCTCATTTCGCAGGAAGAGTTGGATGCAAAAGCAGAAATTTTTCGCAGCCTGCCATTCTACCGCAATCTGGTTTTCAATCCCGAAAGCAACACCTATTTGCTGGCAATCACAATGAATAAAGACAAAATGCATTCGAAAGAACGCGAAAAGCTGGTCAAGTCCATTGTCAAAATTAGCCACAAATTTGAAAAGGAGCAGCAGGTTGATCTGCACTATTCAGGATTGCCATACATACGGGTAATCAATTCCATGCAGATTAAAAAGGAGATTTACATTTTCAGCTTTCTGGCGCTTGCCATCTGTATTACAGTTCTTTTCCTGTTTTTTCGCTCGTTCAAAGCCATATTTTTTCCTGTAATTATTGTTTTAACCGGTGTGTTATGGAGCATGGGAATACTTGCCCTGTTTGGATTTAAAATCACTCTTCTAACCGGAATGATTCCACCACTGCTCATTGTAATCGGAATTCCCAACAGCATCTATATGCTGAATAAGTTTCATCACGAATATATTCAGCACGGAAATAAAATAAGGGCATTGCAGCGGGTGATTATCAAAATCGGGAATTCCACGTTTTTAACAAATCTTACCACCGCATCCGGTTTTGCCACATTTATTATTGTGGAAAGTGATATTATGAAACAATTTGGAATCGTGGCTTCCATAAGCATAATGGGGTTGTTCTTATTGTCGCTGTTGCTGATTCCTATTATCTTCAGCATCATTGGGCCTCCATCCACCAAGCATTTAAATCATTTGAACAACAGATACATATCGGGTATTATTGAACGACTTATTCTGATTACAAAAAATTACCGGAAAGAAGTCTATATTGTTTCAGTGGTGATTCTGGCTTTTGGATTTTATGGTATCACTCGGATAAAAAGCTCGGGTTATATGGTAGATGATATTCCGGAAAGTGACCCAATTTATAAAGACCTGAAGTTTTTTGAGTCCAATTTTGACGGGTTAATGCCTCTTGAAATACTGATTGACACGAAGAAGCCGGGCGGCGTGATGCAACCTGCCACTTTTGCCAAACTGAATCAATTGGATAAAAGTTTCTCGGAATATTCGGAATTGTCGCCTTCTCTCTCCCTGCTCAGCTTACTGAAATTCTCAAAACAGGCATTCTACAACGGGGATAAAGAATACTACAGCCTGCCCAACAACCGTGAGCAAAATTTCATTTTGCAATATGCAAAAATGGATGGAAATGACGCCGGGCTACTGCATTCATTCATAGACAGTTCAAAACAGGTTACGCGGGTCAGCATCCGGATGAAAGATGTGGGAACAAAACGCATGGAAGAGCTCTATTCAGAATTCAAAGTCGCTATCGATTCCATTTTTCCTGCAGATAAGTATGAGGTTGTGGTTACAGGCTCCAGCGTAACCTCCTTTAAGGGAACTCAATATCTGGTCAAAAATCTGTTTTCCAGCCTTGCACTGGCAATTATTCTGATTTCATCCTTTATGGCTATCATGTTTTCTTCATGGAGGATGGTAATCTTGTCGCTGGTTCCCAACATTATTCCCTTGATTTT
This sequence comes from Mariniphaga sp., assembly GCA_040772505.1. Lineage (GTDB taxonomy): Bacteria > Bacteroidota > Bacteroidia > Bacteroidales > Prolixibacteraceae > Mariniphaga. The sequence goes on from JAXGYA010000001.1 coordinate 440,040, forward strand.
CACCGCAGCAATAATGGGGTTTACGGGAATACCCATAAAGGCATCAACCATTTTGGTCTTCAACATTGCCTTTGGAATTTCGGTTGACAGTGCCATTCATTTCCTCAATAAGTACCGGCAGGAACTCTCTGCAACTTCCGGAGATATTCGCCAGTCGGTAGTGCTTTCGCTCAGGGAAACCGGCGTGAGCATGATCTATACGGTGGTTGTTCTCTTCTTTGGTTTTGGAATTTTTTCCCTTTCCGGATTTGGCGGAACCGTTGCGATGGGAGTTTTGGTTTCACTCACCCTTCTGGTGGCTGTAACCTCAAATCTGATACTGTTGCCTTCACTGCTTACAGGCCTTGAAAAATGGAATGCCTTCAGTGCTTTAAAACGTCCGGTCATTAGAATCTACAGAGAAGAGGAGAGCGTGGAGCTGGAAAAAGTTAAAGTGAAAGTTAAAAGTTTTGAGAAGGTAAAACGTCCATAATTAATAGTTCTATTTTGTCCAATTATATAAAAATCCATGTATCCGCTTGAAGAACTTCAGAAAATAATAAATGCCGAAATCGTAAAACGCACAGACAGATTAGCTGGCAGGAAGCCGGCAGAACTGTATGCACCGGTTGAATATTCACTTTCAGTTGGGGGAAAGCGGCTACGCCCTGTTCTGCTGCTGTTAGGCTACAACATTTTTTCGGATGATGTTGAAAAAGTCCTTCCAGCTGCAATTGCCCTTGAAGTTTTTCACAATTTCACTCTGCTGCACGATGATATTATGGATAAAGCCTACATGCGCCGGAATAAGCCGACTGCCCATTTGAAATTTGGAGTCAATAATACCATTCTTTCAGGCGATGCCATGGTTTTCCTTTCCTATCAGTATCTCTTTGAGTGCAAATCGCCAAATCTGATGAAGGTTATTGAATTGTTTACCAAATCAGCGCTGGAGGTTTGCAAGGGGCAGCAATATGATATGGATTTTGAAAGCCGCATGGAAGTGACAGAAGCGGAATATCTGAAGATGATTAAGCTGAAAACAGCGGTTTTGTTGGGATTAAGCCTAAAAGCGGGTGCTTGGTTAGCCAATGCCCCCGAAGATATTGCCGCACTGCTCTACGATTTCGGAATAAACCTGGGAATGGCTTTTCAGTTGCAGGATGATTGGCTGGATAGTTTTGGAGATCAGAAATCGTTCGGGAAAAAAATTGGCGCGGATATATTGTCCAATAAAAAAACTTTCCTCTTGATTTCTGCATTGCATAAGGCAACAGGAGAAACAAAAAGCGAGCTTGACAGATGGTTAAATATGAATTCGTTTAATGATGAAGAGAAGATTATTGCAGTGAAAGATATATACAATCAGCTGAAAATAAGCAAACTAACCCGAAGCAAAATTAATGAGTATATCATTCGGGCTGAAGAAATTGTGGATAATCTTACGCTAAAGCAAACAGCAAAAAGGAAACTTTTAGAGTTTACCGGAAGAATATCAAACCGTGAGGTTTAGAAAATAATTGTTGAATGTTGTATTGCCGGACAAAGAGCAATAGAAATATAGGTACACAAAACAGTAATTCAGAAAAAAGAGGTAACTTTTGCCACTTTTCAAATTTTATAAGAGATGAATAGAAGCATTGGAAAAATCATTCAGGTAATAGGCCCCGTAGTTGATGTGAGTTTCGAAAAAGGAGGCGACGATTTACCTGCTATTAACGATGCTCTCGAAATTATTCGTGAAAACAAAGAGCGTCTTGTTATTGAATGCCAGCAGCACATTGGGGAAAATACTATACGCTGTATTGCAATGGATTCCACTGATGGGCTCAGGCGAGGATTGGAAGTTATCCAGACAGGAAAACCGATAATCATGCCTCAGGGTGAAAAAACGCTCGGCCGTTTGCTGAATGTTACCGGCGATTCCATTGACGGATTAGGGGCTCTTCCTAAAAACGGAATCAGTATTCATAATGACCCGCCGGAATATAAGGATTTAAGAACCGAAACGGAAGTACTATATACCGGTATTAAAGTGATAGACCTGATAGAACCTTACGCAAAAGGGGGAAAAATCGGACTGTTTGGCGGTGCCGGAGTTGGAAAAACAGTGCTTATTCAGGAGCTGATTAACAATATCGCAATAGCTCACAGCGGCTTGTCGGTTTTTGCCGGAGTTGGGGAGAGAACACGGGAGGGGAATGATCTGCTTCGCGAAATGGTAGAAGCTAAAATTGTTGACTATGGTGATGCGTTCCTCAAATCCATGGAAAAGGGGAGCTGGGATCTCTCTAAGGTTGACATGAACCGGATAAAAAAGTCGAAACTGGCGATGGTTTTCGGGCAGATGAATGAGCCGCCGGGAGCACGTGCCCGGGTTGCGCTTTCGGGTTTGGCTATTGCAGAAAGTCTGCGCGACAGCAGCTTTGATACCGGTATGGGACGCGATATTCTCTTTTTTATTGATAATGTTTTCCGGTTTACACAGGCGGGTTCCGAAGTTTCTGCACTTTTGGGCAGAATGCCTTCGGCGGTGGGCTATCAGCCAACCCTGGCAACCGAAATGGGAATTATGCAGGAGCGGATTACTTCAACCAAAAACGGCTCAATCACATCTGTGCAGGCGGTATATGTTCCGGCAGACGACCTCACCGACCCCGCACCAGCTACAACCTTTGCGCATCTTGACGCAATAACGGTACTCAGCCGAAAAATTGTTGAACTTGGCATTTATCCGGCGGTGGACCCACTGGAATCAACTTCACGGATTTTAACTTCCGATATTGTGGGTGAAGAACATTACAATTGTGCTCAAAATGTGATTTTCCTGCTCCAGCGCTACAAGGAGCTTCAGGATATTATTGCCATTTTGGGAATGGACGAGCTCTCCGAAGAGGACAAACTGGTGGTGCACCGCGCGCGCCGTGCACAACGCTTCCTCTCGCAACCGTTTTTTGTGGCTTCACAGTTCACCGGCATTGAAGGGAAACTGGTACCCATCGAAGATACAGTTAAAGGTTTCAATATGATTCTTAACGGCGATGTGGATAAATATCCTGAAAATGCCTTTAATCTGGTAGGTACAATTGAAGAAGCCATTGAAAAAGGAGAACGTTTAATAGCCAAATCTTAATCCCAACACCATGTATCTCGAAATCATCACTCCGAAAAAAAAGATTTACAAGGGCGAAATCAAGAGCATCCGGCTCCCGGGGAGCAAGGGCTCATTTATGATTCTGAAAAGCCATGCACCCATTGTGTCAACCCTTGAAAAGGGTGAAATTCGCGTGGTTGATGAAGACAACAAAGTTCATACATGGAAAGTAAACAGCGGAATTATTGAAAATAAGGAGGATAAAATTATCGTTTTATTAGATTTGATTTGAAATCCCAAATCCTGATCATACGATTAAGTTCCATCGGCGACATCGTTCTGACCACGCCGGTTGTGCGTTGCCTGAAAACACAAATGGAAAATGCCGAAATCCATTTTGTTACCAAAGAACAATATTTACAAGTGGTTTCGTCAAATCCCTACATCAGCAAAGTGCATCTCTATTCGGGAAATCTGCGAAAACTGATTCATCAGCTAAGGCAAGAAAGGTTTGATTATATTATTGATTTACAGCAGAATATTCGCAGCAATTTAATTAAATTTTATTTTTTCAACACTCCTTCGTATAGTTATAAAAAACTGACCTTCAAGAAATTGCTGCTGGTCAGGTTCAAAATCAACCGGCTGCCCGACATTCACATCGTTGACCGTTATTTTGGCGCTTTGCGAAAATTCAATATCAAAAATGACGAAAAAGGGCTCGATTTTTTCATTCCCGAAGGAGAAGATTTTTCACTTGAAAAATTGCCTGAAAGCTTTTCTGAAGGCTTCATTGCTTTTGTAATTGGCGGCACATGGGCTACAAAAAAACTACCGGTTGAAAAAGTGGTTGAAATTTGCAATCAGATTTCTTATCCCGTTCTCCTTTTGGGCGGAAAGGAGGAGGAAGCAGCCGGCGAAGAGATCAAATCACAATGTGGAAGCAATGTGATAAATTTGGCAGGGAGATGCAGTTTGCATCAATCTGCCAGTTTAGTTCGCGATGCAAAACTGGTTTTGACCAACGACACCGGGCTCATGCACGTTGCCGCTGCATTCAAAAAGAAAATTCTTTCATTCTGGGGAAATACCGTTCCCGAATTTGGAATGACACCTTATATAGCAGATCCGGCATCGGAAATTATGGAAGTGGCTGATTTGGACTGCCGTCCATGTTCAGCAATAGGATTCAGCGAATGTCCGCAAAAACATTTTAATTGCATGAAAAAGCAGGATGTGAATAAAGCAGTTCGCTGGATTCGAAAAAACTTCAACACTTAAATGCGGTATAACAGCCGTTCAGACCGGTTTTATGGTCTATTATGGGTTTGCTACCAGGGTATTAAATGCTTTTGCAAGCCGCTCAAGCCCCTCTTTCAGCACGCTTCGCGGAGTGCCGATATTCAGCCTTAGCCAGCCGCTGCCGCCATAGCCAAAACGGTCGCCGTTGTTCAGCCCGACTTTTGCCTTTTCAACCACAAATCTAAAAAGCTCCTTGTCGGTCATTCCGTAATCATTGAAATCAATCCATATCAGGTAGGTGGCTTCAGGTTTCATCACTTTTGCACGCGGAATATGCTTCTGAAAAAAATCCTCAAGAAAGAGGTAGTTTTCCTGCAGATAATCCATCAGCTGATCAAGCCAGCTGTCTCCGTTGGCATAGGCAGCTTCCAATGCTACTGAGCCAAAAATATTTCCCATTCCGTAATGCCCGACCTGAAGCGCTTTTTCGTATTCCACTCTTTTTCTTTTGTCGGGAATAAAAACCACGGAAGAGGCGAGCCCTGCCACATTAAACGTTTTGCTGGGCGCCATAAAAATCATTGAACCATTTTCTGCCTCCTCGGAAAGTGTTGAAAACGGAATATGTTTGTGCCCTTTGAAAATCAAATCTGAATGAATTTCATCCGAAATAACCATAATCCCGTTTTCCCGGCAAACACTCCAAAGGCTTTCCAGTTCTTCCTGCCTCCATGCCATTCCGCCCGGATTTTGCGGATTGCAAAGCAGTAATAGTTTTGTATTTTCAGTGATTTTAGATTTTAAATCGCTGATATCGAACGTGTATCGTCCGTTTTCAATTTTCAGCGGATTTTCAATCAGCTTTCTCCCTGTGCCGGTTACCGTTTGAAAAAACGGGAAATATACCGGCGGTTGCACAATCACACCGTCGCCGGGTTTGGAAAAAGTTTCCACGGCTATTGTTAAACCGGCAACCACTCCGGGACTAAATGAAATCCACTCTTTTTTCACATTCCAGCTGTGCCGGCGCTGCATCCAGCCGATTATCGCTTCAAAATAGGAATCGGGCCTGAATGTGTAACCATAAATCTCATGATTGGCTCTTTCCCTGATGGCATTTACAATGAATGGCGGCGTTTTAAAATCTGTGTCGGCAACCCAAAGCGGCAGAACATCATTGGTCTGAAAAAATCGCTCACGGGCGTCATATTTCATGCAGTTGGTTCCTTCACGGGGAATGATTTCATCAAAATCATATTTTTCCATTACTTACGAATCTTTTCTCAATTGTCAGACAACATCAACTTTAGATAGAAAATTGAAATCGCTGCCTCTGTTATATTTGAGTACAAAGTTAAAATGATTCAGGTTCAGACAAAGATTAAAATCTTCTTTTGGCGACCATTCCTGATTTTTTGGTTCAAAAAAACGACTTCCCGAGCCCTCACGGATAATTTTTACCATTTCAGGATAGTTTGAAGTGACACCGGTCAATTCATTTTTCAAAAACTCTGCGCAAAGAGTGTCTTCATCGGTGGGGTATTCACAAGCATAGCCCATGCAAACCAGCGAAACCAGCTCGGGATTTTGCTTTTTGATGTAGCTGACAATAGCGCCTGCATTCACAAAACTTCCGGTGATTATTTCCGAGGCATTAACAGCAGCTTCAATTCCCTGTGTGCCTGAACTTGTAGTGTGAATCAGCGTTTTCCCTTTCAAATCGGCATTGAGCAACTGTGCCGGCGAATTTCCAAAATCAAAACCGGGTGGTTTTTGTTCTTCACGTTCTCCCATCAGTATAAACCCGGGATTTTGTTTTTTTATTCGGTAGGCTGTATTGATGGATGCCACCGGAATAATTCTGACAGCACCCGAATTGAAAGCGTAGCAAGCTGTGGAAAAAGCGCGGAAAACATCAATGATTACAGTTATGCCCCGCGCCTCTTTTGCTCCGTCAAGCAAATGGAGTGTCTGAATTTTCACCTGATTACAATTGTTTAATTCTTATGGTATCGTTACTATGCCTCTTTGGTGTGATGTCTTTCGCTTTTACTCACCATGGAATAGACCGACACTACAAGCGCAAGGGCTGCCAGTGCCAAAATAACCCAGTTGAAGAATTTTGTATCTGCCGGGCCTCCGCCGCCACCGGATGCAACGGCATAGCTCCGTGCCTGTTTTGGCCGGTCGCCACTGACGATTACCTTGCCTTCCATATAGGGATGCGGTGCACACATATAAGTATATTCGCCCGGTTTGGTGATGGTGTATTCATAACTTTCAGCATGAGCCAGCAGAGGTGAGTAGAAAATCTCGGGACCCTCTTTCACAATAACATTGTGGATACCCGAAAATTCCCCTTCGGCAAACGCAAACACATCTTCGTTGATCCATGTAATTTTTGTCCCGGGTGCAACCTGAATAATTTTCGGATAATAGGAGTTCCCGATAATGCTCACGGTTACTTCAGTGGTTTCACTGCCATAAACCACCGGTACGTCCACATCGGGAGTACCGATTCCAAAAGGGGTAATAGTGCGCAGAGCCTGGCTTCTGTATTCTTTCATCTCCTCTTCGGAATAGGAAATTCCCTCTGCAAGAATGGTTTTTGGCGTTTTTGCTTCAGGATCGCATGTGATGTATCCTAAAGCGCCCCTGTCTGTTGAGCCCACAGCATGGGAAAGCATCAGATAGCTTCCTTCATCCGGCGGTATCCGAAACTCGATGACCCATGAATCTGACGGACCGGCAGTAACCGTCTGCCCTCCAACATGCAGATTCGCCGGATTCCCCTGCCAGTAGGCAAAATCCCAGATTATCCCCACAATATGAAAAGTGGAAACCAGATTTGGCCCGGCATTCAGAAAATAAATCCGCACATAATCTCCGGGTTTGCCAAGAATCGGCTCTTCAAGATAGCGGAACAGTTTGCCGTTGAATGCAGTGTACATGGGTCTTCCCTGCCCGTCAACCGCATCTTTGCCACTGGCATAATATTCATGCTGAACAAGATACAATTCAATGTCCGGCTCTTTGTTGAGTATGCGTTCCAGCTCATATTTTTTCTTTGGCTTCACGACAATCATACCGTACTGACCGAAAATAATGTGCATAGGTATTGCGTGTCCGCCGGGTGCACAATGGTACAAATATACCCCGGGCATATTTGCTTTAAAAACAACAGTTGCACTGTCCCCGGGCAAAATCTTACCGAGATATTTTGATGTCTGAGAGTTTACTGCATGAATGGATGCGCCGTGCGGAATATTTCCCTTGTTGACAATGGTGAATGAAACAACATCCCCTTCGTCAACAATGATGTTTGTTCCCGGAATTTTGTTGTCAATGGTGAAGCCTTTGTAAATCACACCATTACCTATATATGTATCGTTTTCTTCCAATGAAATTTTCACATATTTATCTGGTTTAGTGTTTTGCGGCACATAGCTGGTTGCCGGAATCGGCAGGCTGTTGTCGCGGTTGATAATGTCCCAGAACTCCAGTCCGTCTTCACCACCCTGAGCAGGAGCGGGAGCAGAAACAGGAGCAGTGCTTGCTGCATTGGCGCCTGAACCGCCGGCTGCACCAATGAAAGCAGCGCCCGGAGTGTGCCCGCCGGAAAACATGGCATCAAGTGCCGAAGGACTAATGTCAGAGATGGTGAGATTGTTCATCGCAAGAACATCATTCACCCATTTTGCCGAAGATTTACCGTGGGACGACTGTGCTGCAATTGCAGCTTTCATCTCTTTTGAAACCAGACTGTTAAATCTTTTCCCGTCAAGTGTGCTTTGTAGAAAAGTTCTGTTGCATGCCTCACAGGCATCAACTTTGGGAGAAAAAAGAAAAATGAAGGAAAGGATTATAAGACCTTTAACCCACTTTGAAATCACGAATATATTCATATTTATAGTATTTAATATTTTGAACAAATGTGAAAAATACAACTTATAGATAAGAAGACATTTCCAATATACTTATAATGAAAATTATCGTTATTTGTTTAAAAGTTCCTGAATTTTTTTTATAAAATTTGATGGTGGTGTAAGAGAAAGGAACAAAAGATTATTTCTGTTTGGGTGAGAGAAACATTGAAAAGCCTGTTTGCACATCTCAGTTACAAACTCTAAGGCACCCGGAGGATGAAATGTTTCCAAATTTTTTCCCGGAAGGTTCTGTATTGGAGTCAAAATTTATTTTGTATCAGCCAAACGCCGGATATTTTGCATTTTCGTTTTTTTTCATTTGTGCATTTTATATCTTTCGGCAGAATTCACTCATTGAAAAAGTATGACTATCAATACAAAAAAGTTTGGAACAGCGCCTGTTTTCCTCACTGCCATTTCCACCATACTTGGCGCCATACTGTTTTTACGGTTTGGTTACGCCGTGGGCACGCTGGGTTTTTGGGGGGTAATCCTGCTTATAGTGCTGGGACACATGGTAGCCATTCCCACAGCTTTGGCTATTTCCGAAATTGCCACCAATAAGCGGGTGGAGGGTGGCGGAGAATATTTTATCATTTCACGTTCATTTGGCTTGAATATCGGCGCTACCATCGGAGTGGCACTTTTTTTCTCGCAATCCATCAGTGTGGCTTTTTATGTAATTGCCTTCACTGAAGCTTTTGAATTTTTCTTTAATTATGTTGCCGACAACTTTGGGTTTATACTTCCACGGCAGGCAGTCAGTTTGCCGGTAATGGCCGGACTTGCTGTGCTGATAATCAAAAAAGGGGCAAACATGGGCGTAAAAACGCTTTATGTTGTAACGGCAATTCTTATTTTATCGCTGGCGTTATTTTTTATGGGAAAAACGGGTCATGCCGACGATTCAACTTTTAACCTTGCCAGTGCCGAGCTTCGGAATCCTCAAGATTTTTTTGTGGTATTTGCCATCGTTTTTCCGGCATTTACGGGAATGACTGCGGGGGTTGGGCTTTCGGGCGATTTAAAAAAGCCTTCGGTAGCCATACCGCGCGGCACCATACTGGCAACATTAACCGGTATGTTGGTTTACTTTTTTGTTGTATATAAGCTGGCTCTGTCGGCACCGGTAGAAGAGTTACTCGAAGACCAACTCGTTATGGCTAAAATTGCCATTTTCGGGGCGGTTGCAATTCCTTTCGGGCTGGCGGCATCCACTATTTCTGCAGCATTGGGCTCTGTGATGGTAGCTCCGCGCACCCTGCAAGCGCTTGCGCTCGACAGCGCGTTCCCCTCCCAAAAGCTAAACGGCTGGCTTTCAAAATCCAGAATAAACGATAACGAACCGATAAATGCCACTCTTGTGACTTCAGTGATTGCTTTTGTGTTTGTTGCGCTTGGCGATGTAAATGCAGTGGCGTCAATCATTTCCATGTTTTTTATGGTTACCTACGGTTCCCTTTGTCTCATATCGTTTCTCAACCATTTTGGCTCCTCTCCCTCCTACCGACCCTCTTTCCGTTCGCGATGGTACATCTCGCTCACCGGATTTATTGTTTCGGTGTGGGTGATGTTTAAAATCAGCACACTTTATGCATTCCTTGCCTTTGGGCTTATCACAATTTTATATCTGTACATCAACCATTATCATAAATCCCGGCAGGGATTTGCATCCCTTTTTGCCAATTCGCTTTTTCAGCTTAACCGGAATTTGCAGGTGATGATTCAGAAAAAACAGAGCAAAAGGGATTATAAAGAGTGGAGACCAAGCGCCATTTGCATCTCTAAAGATTCATTTAAGCGGGATAAAGCTTTCCGCCTTTTAAACTGGATTTCATATAAATACGGATTTGGAACCTTTTTGCACCACATTGTGGGCTACTATTCAAAAGCAACGGTGGAGCAGGCAAGTAAAGAACACAATAAACTGATTAACCACATAAATATCCCGGACAGCCATGTGTATGTGGATACCCTCATCTCGCCCTCAAACACCTCAGCAATTGCTCAGGCAATTCAGATTCCGGGAATTGCCGGCATGGAGAATAATATGGTAATTTTTGAATACGACAAGGGAAATCCGACAAATCTCCATGAGATTATTGACAATTTTGCATTGGTTGACTCGGGCGATTTTGATATCTGTATTTTAGGCAGCAGCAATCGTGAAATGCCCTATAAAAATGGCATTCACATCTGGATAAATTCGTTTGACACGGAAAATGCAAGTCTTATGATTTTATTAGGATTCATCATTTCCGGCCATCACGACTGGAAAAAAGGGCAAATTCAAATTTTCAACATATACAGGCCCGGCGAACTGGAAAAAACCAAAAAGGCTATGGATTCGCTTGTCCTTTCAGGACGTTTGCCAATCTCAGGCAAAAATGTGGTGCTGATTGCCCAGGAGCAGAATATCTCATCAAAAGCAATTATTGCCGAGCGCTCTTCATCGGCAGGATTAACCCTGATTGGGATTCGGGAAGAGCTTTTGAAGCGGGAAAAGGAAAAATTGTTTGAAGGATACGATGAACTCGGCACAATCCTCTTTGTTCACTCTAAAGACCAAAAAACCATAGAGTAATGGCACGGTTTATAAAAAGCAGAAAAGATACGCACGGCGCTTCCCCCGGCTCGCTCATTTTCATCGGGAATAAAAAAATGGAAAAAGCCGAAATCCGGCTTCTGGTTTACAACCAGGAAAATGTTGCAGAGAAAAAAATTGAAAGTCTTAATGACATTCCGGCTGAATTGTCTGATAACGAGATTGCCTGGATTGATATTTATGGCTTGCACGAACCTGAAATTGTTGCCGGAGTGGGAGAACGATTCGCCATTCACACACTGGAGCAGGAGGATATTATGAATACCGACCAGCGCCCCAAAGTTGTGGAAAAGGATGATAATTTTACGTTTTTCCTGAAAATTCTGAAATTCAATGAAGAGATAGAAAAAATCACAAGCGACCAGGTTACAATAGTTTTGCGAAAAAATACGGTAATCACTTTTCAGGAAAAGCCCGCACACTATTTTGAGCCTGTGCGTGAACGTATTCGTAAAGGTGTAGGAAAAATAAGGAGCTCGGGAGCAGACTACCTTGCCTATACTCTGATTGACACATTGGTTGACGGCTATCTCCATTCCATTGAAAAACTGGGATTCCGGCTCGAATCCATGGAGGAAGAAGTGCTGTATGACAGCAACAAGAAAACAGTTGAGAAGATTTACAGACTGAAAAACAACATCGGTTTTCTTCGAAAATCCATTTTCCCGCTGAAAGAGATTATGATAATCCTGAACAAATCGGAATCAGGCCTTATTCAGCGAAAAACCTTTCAGTATCTGAAAGATTTGAGCGACCTGGTCACTCAGGCGCTGGAGGCTGTCGAAATCTATCACAACATGGCAAACGACTACCTGAATATTTACCACTCCAATGCGGTTAACCGAACCAATGATGTAATGAAAGTGCTCACAATTTTTGCCTCTATTTTCATTCCGCTAACATTTATTGCCAGTGTTTACGGAACAAATTTCGATTATCTTCCCGAATTGCATTTTAAATACGCTTACTTTATTATGATTGCTGCGATGGTGCTTGTTGCAGCAGGAATGTTGATTTTTTTCAGAAAAAAGAGATGGCTTTAGAGTTGAAAAACACCAGTGAAAATGCAAATGAGCAATATCCAATTGTCCTTTTTGATGGTTTTTGCAACTTGTGCAACGGCACAGTAAATTTTATTCTGAAGAGAGACAAACAAAAACAATTTCGCTTTGCCGCATTGCAGTCCGAAGCGGGACAAATCCTCCTGAAAAACTATTCGGTTCCTTCCGGAACAGATTCGGTGGTGTTGATATACAAAAAGGAAATTTTCACTGAGTTGGATGCGATACTTTCCATTGCCTCGCTGTTGCCGGTGCCGTGGAAATGGGGCAAGGTTTTCACTATCCTTCCTGCCGGGTTCCGAAACCGGATTTACAGATGGATTGCCCGCAACCGCTACCGCTGTTTTGGAAAAAGAAAGGAATGCAGGCTACCTTCGCCGGAAGAGAGAAAATACTTTCTAAAGAACGGGAAATCAGAGAACAGTAAAAAGTAAACGGTAAAAGTGAGAAGTGAGAGATGAGAGATGAGAAGTGAACAGTAAAAAGTAAACGGTAAACGGTAAAAAGTGAACAGTAAACCTTGAACTTTGAACAGTGACAAACATGATTCAGTTTTGCACAGTGTAACTCAGTGAACTATCTCCGTGTAACACTGTGACCTTTTCTTCTTTTAGCTTTTAAAACAAAAAAATATCCAACAACCAATAACGAACAATTACTTAGGAAAATTTCTGCTTTTTTTTGAGCCTAAAGTGCTCAGAGCCATTAGTATAGGGCAACGCCCTATGGATAAAATAACGGGTGTTTTCCCTAAAGCCCTGAAGGGGCGAAAGATTCTCACACCTTCTTAAGGCTCATCAGAGCTCGTCCCCCTTGGCGAAGGGGGATTCAGGGGGATTGATCGCTCTAATCCTCCGGCTTCGTGCCTCAGCCACCTCCTTTAAAAAAGGAGGACTCGCACTGTAATTATACTGCAAATGCCGGCAGGCAGGCAGGTGCGAATTCACGAATTCACAAATTCACAAATTCACAAATTTACAAATTCACGAATTCACAAATTCACGAATTCACAAATTCACAAATTCACAAATTCACAAATTCACAAATTCACGAATTCACAAATTCACGCCTGCCGGAGGCAGGAATTCACATCAATACGCTATCATCACTGTTCCGGTGCGGACTTCGCCGTTTCCAAGCTCCAGCACATAGAGGTAGGTTCCGGCGGGGAGTGTGCCGCGGCTAATTACCCACCGGCTTTCGGCGGTTCCCCACCACCAGGCGTTCTCGTCAGTTCCCCAGTAGTCTAAATTGCCATAGTGGTGTTTCTGGAAAATTTTGCTGCCGCTCCGGTCAAAGACACGCAATATGGCATCCGGATATTTTTCGATGCAGTAAACCCGGAAGAAGTCGTGCACGCCGTCGCCGTTGGGAGAGAACCCTTCGGGGATGAACAGTGAACATTCGGTATCGGGTTGATCTTCACCACCGGGCAATCCATCGCAATCCACCCTGGGCAGAACCTTGAAATAGACCGTTGCCTCATCGCAGAGCCCACCGGTATCACAAACACGGAAAGTCAGAGAATCTTCGCCAACAAATTCAAGATCCGGTTCATAAGAGAAATAACCATCATTGTCGCCAAGAACCATTGCGATACCGTGTCTTGGAGAATCAACAAAAAATGGATTAAATCTCAGCTTGTCGCCATCGGGATCAGAAGCTGAAAAATATTCATACAGCGGCACACATATAACGGTGAAGTAGCTGTCTTCAGCCACCGGCGGACGGTTGGGCAGCTTCACATTAATGGTCACCTTCGCCTCATCGCAGAGCCAGCCGCATGGACCGGAATCGTAGCAGAACTCATAGGTCAGCTCATCAACACCGGTGTAATCCTTTTTGGGTGTGTAGGTGAATTTTCCTGTGTTTTCATCTATGGTGACATCGCCGAAAACGGGTTTTTCGGTTATTGTCACCCGAATCGGTGCCGGAGACGGATATTTCACATATCCGGAAATATTGCCCATAACAGGCATATTTATTTGCGCTGTGAGTTTTCTGTCTTCAGCCTTTGGCAGAACTTTGTCAACCACTTCCACCGTAAGTATGTATGGTTCAGCACACACTCCGTTATCATCGGGTGTGAAAGTGTAGGTTTTGTTTCCCGGGGTATTGGTATCAATGGCAGCCGGATTCCATTTTCCGGTGATGCCGGGATTGACAGGAGCCGGCAGCGGCGGCGGAGTATCGCCTATACACAGCGGAGCGACAGGATCAAACGTGAGTTTGATGCGGGGTTCCACGCTGATGGTTACCGAATAGGGAACCGCACAGGCATAAGTATCATCAGGCGTAAAGATATATTCCGTAACGTTTGGCACTGAAGAATCAATTTCCTGCCGATTCCAGGTTCCGGTTATGCCGTCCTTATCATTAGGCGGCAGCAGCGGCGGCACATCACCCACACAAAGGGTTGAGGGAAGATTAAATTCAGCTTGAATTTGTGGCAGAATTTCGATTTCAACGGTAGCCGGAACGGCACACGAGGTGATACTTAAATCGGGGGTAAAAGTATATTTAAAGGTGCCGGCGATTTTTGTATCTATATCCGCCGAACTCCAGGTTCCCGGAACTCCATTTGCGGAAGCTGCGGGCAATTCATCCGGCTTTTCTCCCTGACAGAAAGGTCCAATGAGGGCAAATTCCGGTTCAATTTCATCCACAACTTCTATCTTAATGGTTGTTGCCGTGGCGCACTGTCCGGCATCAGGGGTAAAGGTGTAAGCTGTTTCACCAATAGCGTCTGTCTGAATAACTGACGGCGACCAGCTTCCGGTAATGCCGTTATTATCCTCAACCGGCAACAACGTGAGAGTCTCGTTCAGGCAGAGCGGACCGATGGGGTCAAATTCCGGTTCAATTTCATCCACAACTTCTATATTAATGGTTGTTACCGTGGCGCACTGTCCGGCATCAGGAGTAAAGGTGTAAGCTGTTTCACCAATAGCGTCTGTCTGAATAACTGACGGCGACCAGCTTCCGGGAATGCCGTTTTTATCCTCAACCGGCAACGGCTTGGGAGTTTCGTTAATGCACAACGGAGCGATGGGGTCAAATTCCGGTTTAATTTCATCCACAACCGCAATTTCCATAGTCACTTCCACGGCGCATTGCCCTGCATCGGGAATGAAAGTATATTCCGTTTTTCCGGGTTTTAATGTGTTGATTGTTTCAGGATTCCATTTTCCGGTGATGCCGTTCTTAGAGGTCGTTGGCAATTGGGGCGCCGGTGAGTACAGGCAAATCTGGGCTATGGGTTCAAACTCCGGCTTAAATTGGGGGATGAGCGTGATATTCTGAACACATTCCACGGTGGTGCAGCCGTCTGACGCTTCAAATGTGCGGGTTACGATAATCGGACAGTCGCCGTCTGCTTCATCTGAATAGGACAATGAGGTGAGTTTGCAGTTATTTTTAATCACAATACCAAAATCGCCTGCTTTGTTTGCCGGTATGGTTTTCGGGGTTGTAGAAAAAGCCAGACCGGTCAGTGCCTGCAAGTCATCCAAATCGCCATTGAGTGTTACATCTTTGGGGCATTCAGCAATCTCAAGCGTCAAAATATTAATCCTCTGCGTGAAGACCGCAAAATTCAGGCAGTAATCAAAAATGTAATATTCCCTGACAATCTGAGTAGCACATTTTGGATCTTTCGGAACCTGGGAAAGCATCATAAACCGGCTTTTGTCAATTCCGCAATTGTCAGTAATAAAGTCTGGATTATTTTTTCCAAATTCAGCTATAAACTGATTATATCCCACAACACCATCCGGGAAGCGAGCCGGAATATCAGTGATACAATCTATGGTTGTTGGCAACGTTAAATTTTTTCCATGGTTTGAGGCCTGTTTGTGCGCAAATACCGGATGGCTTTTGTCATGCACGGTAATCTCCTGTGAACATTCCATTTCATTCTCGCACTCATCGGTCATGGAATAGGTTCTTACGATAGTTTCGGGGCAACTTCTGTTATCACTAACTTCAGATATCATTGCAAAACTGGAAGGAATCAGCTCGCAGTCACTTATAGCCTCACCGCCGGCAGCCAAAAATTCATCAAGGTCTCTATACTGCGGGGGAACATCTTCCTTGCATTCCACCGCAATAGGTAGCGGACAGGTAAAGGTGTAATCGGGGCTTACAAACTCAATGTAGATTATCTCATTGGGTAACTCACAACCTTTTCCGTCGGTAACCGTAAGAATGTATTGCCCCGGATAGAGATTGTCAATATCCCGCGTGGTTGCCGTGAATCCGTCAGGTCCTTCCCAATAATAGGAATAGGGCGGCGTGCCCCCGTAAGTTTTGTGATTGTGATTGAGCCAACCGGGTCTAAGGAATATTCCACATTTCCTTTGGTGTATTCCAGCACAAAATCTGCCGGCTGCACTACATCCACGGTGACGTTTCGCTCAGCTGGCTGTCATCCTGGTCGGTAACCGTTACCGTATATTTTCCTGCAATCAATCCGTAAATATCTTTTGTGGTTTCGCCGTTGTTCCATTCATACGTATAATTGCCGCTTCCGCCGGATACCGTCAGCTCAATTCCGCCAGTGCTTTCGCCGTAACAATCAATGTGCTTTACCAAAGGTACAATTGTAAGAGCGTCCGGAGCGGTGAGTACAGTTACCTCAATTTTTTTGGATTCTGCCGGCATGGGTTCTGCACACGGCTCACTGGAAGTGAGCGTTACATAAACGATATCTCCATCATCAGGAATATAATTAAAGGAAACCGCATGAATATCGGGAATCAGTTCTCCGTTCACAAACCAGTCGTAAACCGGATTTTCTCCGCCGTTAACAGGTGTGGCAGTGAAGGTTATGCTTTCGCCATCATTCACTTCAGCATCTGCCGGATCGGAAATGATAGAGACAGAAACCGTAAGTGTTGGGATTACGGTAATGTTTACAGGCAACGAAGTTGCCGGGTTGTTGGTTGCACAGCCAAATCGAAGTCAGCATGGCGTAAACCACATCATCATCTGCCGGCTGATAAGCGTAAGTGTCGCTGGTTTCGCCGGGCACTTCAACAGTGTTCACATACCACGCATAAACCGGGTTCGTGCCGCCGTTTTAGGGGTGGCCATGAACGTGACGGTCTCTCCATCGCAGATGCTGGTCTGGTCCAGCAATGGTAACGGCAACCGGTAATTCTTCTGTGGCGATGGTAATTTCATTGAGGTTGCCGGGTTGTTGGTTGCACAGCCATCGAAGTCAGCATGGCGTAAACCACATCATCATCTGCCGGCTGATAAGCGTAGTGTCGCTGGTTTGCCGGGCACTTCAACAGTGTTCACATACCACGCATAAACCGGTTCGTGCCGCCGTTTCCGGCGTGGGAACGTACAGCTCCGTCGCAGATTTCAGTCTTACTTGCAACAATGGTAACGGCAACCGGTAATTCTTCAGAGGCGATAGTAATTCATTTGAGGTTGCCGGGTTGTTGTCACAGCCAAATCAGAAGTCAGCATGGCGTAAACCATCATCATCTGCCGGCTGATAAGCGTAAGTGTCGCTGGTTTCGCCGGGCACTTCAACAGTGTTCACATACCACGCATAAACCGCGTGCCGTTTTCAGGGTGGTGACGTGACGGTCCATCGCAGATGCTGGTCTGGTCGGCAGCAATGGTAACGGCAACGTAATTCTTCTGTGGCGATGGTAATCTTTGAGGTTGCCGGGTTGTTGGTTGCACAGCCAAATCAGAAGTCAGCATGGCGTAAACCACATCATCATCTGCCGGCTGATAAGCGTAAGTGTCCTGGTTTCGGGCACTTCAACAGTGTTCACATACCGCATAAACCGGGTTCGTGCCGCCGTTTTCCGGCGTGGCCGAACGTGACAGTCTCTCCGTCGCAGATTTCAGTCTTACTTGCAACAACGGTAACGGCAACCGTAATTCTTCTGTGGCGATAGTAATTTCATTTGAGGTTGCGGTGTTGGTTGCACAGCCAAATCAGAAGTCAGCATGGCGTAAACCACATCCACTGCCGGCTGATAAGCGTAAGTGTCGCTGGTTTCGCCGGCACTTCAACAGTGTTCACATACAGCATAACCGGGTTCGTGCCGCCGTTTTCAGGGGGCCGTGAACGTGACGGTCTTCCATCGCAGATGCTGGTCTGGCCATGGTAACGGCAACCGGTAATTCTTCTGTGGCGATGGTAATTTCATTTGAGGTTGCCGGGTTGTTGGTTCACAGCCAAATCAGAAGTCAGCATGGCGTAAACCACATCATCATCTGCCGGCTGATAAGCGTATGTCGCTGGTTTCGCCGGGCACTTCAACAGTGTTCACATACCACGCATAAACCGGGTTCGTGCCGCCGTTTTGTGGCCGGAACGTGACGGTCTTCCATCGCAGATGCTGGTCTGGTCGGCGCATGGTAACGGCAACCGGTAATTCTTCTGTGGCGATGGTAATTTCATTTGAGGTTGCCGGGTTGTTGGTACAGGAAACAAGTCAGCATGGCGTAAACCACATCATCATCTGCCGGCTGATAGCGTAAGTGTCGCTGGTTTCGCCGGGCACTTCAACAGTGTTCACATACCACGCATAAACCGGGTTCGTGCCGCCGTTTTCGGCGTGGTAACGTACAGTCTCTCCGTCGCAGATTTCAGTCTTACTTGTAACAATGGTAACGGCACCGGTAATTCTTCAGAGGCGATAGTAATTTCATTTGAGGTTGCCGGGTTGTTGGTTGCACAGGCCAAATCAGAAGTCAGCATGGCGTAAACCCATCATCATCTGCCGGCTGATAAGCGTAAATTGCCCCTGTTTCTCCCGCGACTTCAACTCCGTTTATAAACCAAGCAAACCGGGTTGGTTCCGCCGTTTTCAGGGTGGCCGTAAAGGTGACGGTCTCTCCATCGCAGATGCTGGTCTGGTCGGCAGCAATGGTAACGGCAACCGGTAATTCTTCTATGGTAATTTATTGAGGTTGCCGGGTTGTTGGTTGCACAGCATCAGAAGTCAGCATGGGTAAACCACATCATCATCTGCCGGCTGATAAGCGTAAGTGTCGCTGGTTTCGCCGGGCACTTCAACAGTGTTCACATACCACGCATAAACCGGGTTCTCCGCCGTTTTCCGGCGTGGCGGAACGTGACAGTCTTCCGTCGATTTCAGTCTTACTTGCAACAATGGTAACGGCAACCGGTAATTCTTCTGTGGCGATGGTAATTTCATTTGAGGTTGCCGGGTTGTTGGTTGCGGCCAAATCGAAGTCAGCATGGCGTAAACCACATCATCATCTGCCGGCTGATAAGCGTAAGTGTCGCTGGTTTCGCCGGGCACTTCAACAGTGTTCACATACCACGCATAAACCGGTTCGTGCCGCCGTTTTCAGGGGTGGCCCGAACGTGACGGTCTCTCCATCGCAGATGCTGTCTGTCGGCAGCATGGTAACGGCAACCGTAATTCTTCTGTGGCGATGGTAATTTCATTTGAGGTTGCCGGGTTGTTGGTTGCACAGCCAAATCAGAAGTCAGCATGGCGTAAACCACATCATCATCTGCCGGCTGATAAGCGTAAGTGTCGCTGGTTTCGCCGGGCACTTCAACAGTGTTCACATACCACGCATAAACCGGGTTCGTGCCGCCGTTTTCAGGGGTGGCCCAGGAATGACGGTCTCTCCATCGCAGATGCTGGTCTGGTCGGCAGCAATGTAACGGCAACCGGTAATTCTTCTGTGGCGATGGTAATTTCATTTGAGGTTGCCGGGTTGTTGTCAGCCAAATCAGAAGTCAGCATGGCGTAAACCACATCATCATCTGCCGGCTGATAAGCGTAATGTCGCTGGTTTCGCCGGGCACTTCAACAGTGTTCACATACCACGCATAAACCGGGTTCGTGCCGCCGTTTTCCGGCTGCGTGAACGTGACAGTCTCTCCGTCGCAGATTTCAGTCTTACTTGCAACAATGGTAACGGCAACCGGTAAATCTTCTGTGGCGATGGTAATTTCATTTGAGGTTGCCGGGTTGTTGGTTGCACAGGCAAATCAAGTCAGCATGGCGTAAACCACATCATCATCTGCCGGTTCGTAAACATAGGTTGCTGTGGTTTCGCCGGGCACTTCAACAGTGTTCACATACCGCGTAAACCGGGTTCGTGCCGCCGTTTTCGGCGTGCCGTAATGACAGTCTCTCCGTCGCAGATTTCAGTCTTACTTGCAACAATGGTAACGGCAACCGGTAAATCTTCTGTGGCGATGGTAATTTCATTTGAGGTTGCCGGGTTGTTGTAGCCAACAGAAGTCAGTATAGCGTAACCACA
The DNA here is from genome assembly GCA_040772505.1 of Mariniphaga sp. Lineage (GTDB taxonomy): Bacteria > Bacteroidota > Bacteroidia > Bacteroidales > Prolixibacteraceae > Mariniphaga. The sequence continues at coordinate 460,224 of JAXGYA010000001.1, forward strand.
TCATCATCTGCCGGCTGATAAGCGTAAGTGTCGCTGGTTTCACCGGGCACTTCAACAGTGTTCACATACCACGCGTAAACCGGGTTGGTGCCGCCGTTTTCAGGAATGCCGTTAAGTAAGTTCTCCGTCGCAGATTTCAGTCTTACTTGCAACAATGGTAATACCCACGACAAATCCTTCATTAACTGTCATAATTTCGTCAGTGGCTGTGCATCCATTTCATCTGTTACAGCATGATTAAACCGGGGTTGGTAATGACAAGCAGCGGCAGACCGGGAATTACATCAATGGTAACATCCTCTTCCGCCCTACAGCCGTTTTCATCCATCACGGTAATCGAGTAATCTCCGGGAATTAGACCGGTAAAAAAGACTTCTGCCTGAAAGTTTTCCCCATCAATGCTGTAAGTGTATTCAGTGCCAAGCGGTGCGGTAACTTCAATACTTCCGGTCTGAACAGTGCAGTCGGGCTGGGTTACAGCCAGTTCAGGCGTATCGGGCGCAGGATAAATAGTTACTTCCACTGCTTCAACAACATAGCAGCCGTTTTGGGCTTCTGCACGTATATAATAAGTTCCGGCTTGGGAAACTTTATCGGGATTGCCCAGCGCTTCCGTCATATCTTCATCTTCCCAGTATGTGAATGTCAGGTCAGCATCAGAACCAGCTGTAATTTCTTCACCGGTCAGGTCAACCGTGCCGGGTTCACAAACCGCACCGGGGTTGGTAATGACAAGCAGCGGGGATAGAATCGTTATCTTTATCACTGAAACTGCCTCGTCGCAGCCGCCGGTGGGGCTGTCGCTTAAAGCAACGAGCCACAGTTCCACTTCGCCGTTTTCGATATCTTTTTCACTGGGGATATAGGTGGGATTCAGGGCTTCCGGATCACTGAAAGTTCCGCCCGATTCAGGAGGAGCAATCCACATTAACGATGAATAATTGGACGCCGTGGCATTTTCCAGGAAAACAACATCTGTAGCGCAGACAGTCGTATCGTTGCCGGCAAAGGCTGCGGGAGCGGGTATCACCTCAATCTGCCCCAATTTGTGGTTGATGCATTTGTGGATACTGGTCTGCTCAACGGAGAGGTTGTAAATACCCGGATCAAGGCTGCCCGAACTCAAATCCCAGAGGATAGTGATTTCGCTGCCCCAGATGGAGTCGCCGTTCCGCTGCTCAGAAAAATCATTCGCCTCAAACAGCATTGGCACAACTTCCGTGATAGTGCCGTCAGCTTCTTCAAACTCCAGCTTCCATTCCCAGACAGAATCCTCCTCGCCATCAATGCGGTAGGTGCGTTCAGACTTCTGGCAAACCACATCAACGACATTCACGTCCTGCGCCGCTGCCTGTGCAGCAACCAGAAACATCATCAATAATATGTATGCCAGCCGTTTCATTCTCCTTTCAGACCAATATTTCTATTCAAATTAAATCAATAACATCAAAATTAGTATCTCCTCCCTAACTTCCAACTTCAAACTTCTCAGCAATCAACACATCAACACATCATCACATCATCACATCAACAAATTCTCTTCTCTAACTTCTTACCGTTTACCGTTTACCGTTTACTTTTTACCGTTTACTTTTTACTGTTTACCTTTTACTTCTCAGCCATCATCACATCATCACATCAACACATCAACACATCCTCCTCTCTAACCTCTAACTTCTCTTCTCTCCAAAATTTCACGCAAAGACGCCAAGCCGCAAAGTCTCACTTCTCATCTCTCATCTCTCATCTCTCACTTCTTACTGTTTACTTCTTACCGTTTACTTTTTACTTTTTACCGTTTACTTCTCACCTCTCACTTCTCATCTCTCATCTCTCTCCTCTCATCTCTCTCCTCTCATCTCTTACTTTTTACTTTTCATTAATTAATAATTCTTCATTCCTCAATCCGACTTTTCAGGCGTTCTTAATCCGACGTTGTCAGGTGTTCTTAATCCGACGTTGTCAGGAGCTTCGCACGCTGACAAGTCTGCTGTTGCTTCATCTTCAAACCTGTCAGCGTCGTTAGACCTGACAGCGTTGAATAGTTCAGAGTCTGCTGTTGCTTCATCCTCCAACCTGTCAGCGTCGCCAGACCTGACAGCGTTGAAATCAAAAACATCGTTGAATTGACTGTTTTGAAATTCATTCTTCCCCTTTCTTTCGATGTTGTCAGGAGCTTTTAATCCGACGTTGTCAGGAGCTTCGCACGCTGACAAGTCTGCTGCAGTTGCTTCATCCTCCAACCTGTCAGCGTCGTTAGACCTGACAGCGTTGAAATCAAAAACAGCGTTAAATTGACTGTTTTGAAATTCATTCTTCCCCTTTCTTTCGACGTTGTCAGGTGTTCTTAATTCGACGTTGTCAGGAGCTTTTAATCCGACGTTGTCAGGAGCTTCGCACGCTGACAAGTCTGCTGTTGCTTCATCCTCCAACCTGTCAGCGTCGTTAGACCTGACAGCGTTGAAATCAAAAACAGCGTTAAATTGACTGTTTTGAAATTCATTCTTCCACTTTCTTTCGACGTTGTCAGGTGTTCTTAATCCGACGTTGTCAGGTGCTTTTAATCCGACGTTGTCAGGTGCTTTTAATTCGATGTTGTCAGGCGTTCTTAATCCGACGTTGTCAGGAGCTTCGCACGCTGACAAGTCTGCTGTCGTTGCTTCATCTTCAAACCTGTCAGCGTCGTTAGACCTGACAGCGTTGAATAGTTCAGAGTCTGCTGTTGCTTCATCCTCCAACCTACAAAAAAACACCATGTGCAAAGCACCTACAATCATTGTAGTACAAGGCTCTACATGATAACCACAGGTGCGCAACACTGGAATATTATTTCCATGCACTCCATTCAACATTCGGTATTCTTTATTCATCATTCTCTTTTTTACTTTTCAGCTATCAGCCATCAGCAATCAGCCATCAAAATTTCACGCAAAGACGCCAAGCCGCAAAGTCTCACTTCTCACCTCTCACTTCTCACCGTTTACCGTTTACCGTTTACCGTTTACTTTTTACCGTTTACCGTTTACCGTTTACTTCTAACCTCTAACTTCTCTTCTCTCCAAAATTTCACGCAAAGACGCCAAGCCGCAAAGTCTCACTTCTCTTCTCTCATCTCTCACTTCTCACCGTTTACCGTTTACCGTTTACTTCTCACCTCTCATCTCTCTCCTCTCATCTCTCATCTCTCATCTCTCTCCTCTCCCCTCACGGTTCTTCCTCTTTAATATAAATATCCGAGCTGTGTGGTATCGGGTTGATAATCACCTTCATTGTTGGTCTCTCTCCCACGGGATACGAAATGACAGTGCATTCGTCGCGCACTTCCATAATCCAGAATTCTGTTACGCCCGGTTCCAGAGGATCCTTTGGTGCAAAAAAGATATGATCCTTTTCGCCAACCAGGTTCACCTGAGCCGTGCCGTCGCCGTAGGTGTAAATCACCTCGTAGGGACCGCGCCCGGTGAGCACAATTTGAAATTGCATAGGATCGCCGTAGCACTGATCACCGGGGTCATCAAAAGCTGCGGAAAGCGGAATTGACGTCACCGTGATGCGGAACACCATCAGGTTGTTGGTGCACGCCACTTCATCCCACACCACCACTTTCAGGAAATAGTCTCCCGGTTCCAATCCGCTCACCTTCACCGAGGGGCGGTTGGCGTCGGTCTGGTAGTTGCCGTCGTCGAAATAGAGTGTGGGATCCACGTTGGGGTCGTCCTGGGCAAAATCCACATCGTCCCAGTCCAAATCCTTGTAGAGGTGCCATGTGTAGCGGTCGCCGGGCATGTCCTGCACGCTGAACACATAAGACTCACAATGGTCTATGGTCAGGTGCTGCACCGGTTTCTGCGCCACCGCAGAAGCCAAAGCCAGAACCCCCAGGATAATTCCCGGAATACAGCGTATAATATGGAAAATACGTCTCTTCATATAAGCCCCCTCCGTCTCCCCAAAAAGGGAAGAATAAGAGAATTGTCTATTTACTAACCGTTATTCATTTTCATTTTCATTACAACAACTACCAGTACTTTATTATTCAATAATTATCAGCTTCCAGCACTCAAAAGTTCCGAGTTCAGAGTTCAGAGTTCAAAGTTCACTTTTTACTTTTTACTTTTTACTTTTTACTTCTCATCTCTAACCTCTAACTTCTCTGCTCTCCAAAATTTCACGCAAAGACGCCAAGTCGCAAAGTCTCACTTCTCACCTCTCATCTCTCACTTCTCACTATTTACCGTTTACCGTTTACTTTTTACTTTTTACTTTTTACTTCTAACCTCTAACTTCTCTGCTCTCCAAAATTTCACGCAAAGACGCCAAGTCGCAAAGTCTCACTTCTCACCTCTCATCTCTCACTTCTCACTATTTACCGTTTACCGTTTATTTTTTACTTTTTACTTTTTACTTTTTACTTTTTACTTTTTACTTCTAACCTCTAACTTCTCTGCTCTCCAAAATTTCACGCAAAGACGCCAAGTCGCAAAGTCTCACCCCTCAGCAATCAGCACATCAACACATCATCACATCAGCACATCAGCACATCATCACATCAGCACATCAACACATCAACACATCAACACATCATCACATCAACACATCAACACATCAACACATCATCACATCAGCACATCATCACATCAGCACATCAGCACATCATCACATCAGCACATCAGCACATCAACACATCCTCCTCTCTTCTCGCACATACCTCTCCCGCCCCTGTCTTGCAGGGTGTAGCTTCTTCCGGTGGGGCATTGCTGGCTCTCCTCCGGCAGATGTTCCGTATTTGCCTCTGTTCACTCCATTTTAATCCTTTAAAAAATTTACACCCTTTCGCTTTTCAGCCCGCTGCCGCTTCCCGTGCCACTGCCCATTGCAGGACAACAGACCGGGAGGCGAAGCGGAATGAAAAAGCAAAACCGCGTTAAGGGTTATGCATAGAGGTTAGGGTTTCGGTACAAATGGTAGTGGATCTGGTGTTCCACCAGGATTAGCAGTTGTTGATTCAATCTTCGGTCTCGGAGTCAGGATGTAGTCAGCAGTAGCAGGGTCATCGTTTATACATGCATTCCCTGCACCCCCATCTTCAAGATGATGTAATTCGTATTTATCTGTTTCACTAGAGCCAGCATTATACATCAGACCTTCTATTTTTAATGTAACAGTACTTGGAACAATAGTTTCATTAATACCATGTTCTACAAGTACGCGAACCACAATACATTCACCATCTTTCCCAACAGCATCAGCATCGTTAATTGGTTTAACGACAGGGAAAACACCATTATTATCTGCTATGTTCCATTCAGTATTAGCTATAGCATCTGTCGGATATGCCCAGGCAATTTCACCTAAAATAGCATTTTCAGGAACAAGAGCATCAATTTTTGGTCGCCATGAATTAACATAGTTAGCAGCATTTACAGAGAAGAACAGATAGTTTGCACCGTAATCCATATCTAACTGACCATCAACTCCTGCACTAGGATTATAGGTTGCACTCCAAACCGGTGAAACGCACTCTTCGGCTGGAATAATATTATTATCTTTATTTCTATTCAACACTCCCTCAGGCATCAAGCTGGCAACATCCAGAGTAAAGGAGAACGCAGGTTTAATGCGAAATACTTCAATATTGTCAGAACATCCCTCAGCTCCGGTAACGTAAGCCACCAAAAGAATATGATTGGCTTCTGCATCAAAAGATTGCCAGGAAAGTGTAATTGATGAAATGCCATCAACATCAGGAGAGGTCGCTACACCATAATGAGCTTCGGCTGATAAAAGGAACTGACTATTGTTACGATCTTCCATATTGTCTACTGCGTCAGCAATGCTTCCATTAACAATAATATCCGGTCCTTTTCCACCTTCACTTGTTGGTGTAGCATTGTAAACAAACCACTGGACATCTTTTACTGTTGTAACAGTACCCGCATCATTTGCTGTGTAGGTATAATCCTTACCCGGAACAGGACTTAGCGGGTTATCACCACTGGCACAATCTAAGGGAACAGCAGGAACACAGTCAGGCTCTCCATCTAAAAATGGATTATCCTGACCTTTATACTGCCCATAAGATTTCACGCCGGCAAACAGAAATGCCAGGCTTAAAAACGTCATAAATAAAATTTGCTTTTTCATTGTTAAAATTTTTAATAGAAAGCCTCCAGCCCCCTTCCCTTCGGGTATTCCCCCATGGGGGAACAGAAGAGAGGAAGAAAGAGCTTCCGTTGTTAATAAATAAGGAAGCCTCCCCTAACCCCTCCAAAGGAGGGGGAAAAGAAAGTTCCGTTGTTAATAAATAAATTAATAGTTAATAATTTTAAATTGTTAATAAATAAAGAGCCTCCCCCCTACAGCCTCCCCCCTACAGCCTCCCCCCAGCCCCCTCCAGGGAGGGGGAGAAGGAAGAGGAAGATCGGTTGTTTTTAATCTGTTTTGTTACTGTTTGTCACGTACCTCCTTTCTGTATAAAAGCTTCTTCCCTACAGCCTCCTCTAAAGGGGGAGAAGGAAGAGAACCGGTTAATCACTGGCAGCACTTTGCAGGCGCTGCGGGTTAGCGAAGCCCGGGGGCTGCTGTATAGAACATTACTGGTGATGGCAGCAGCCCCGGGAGAATCGCCGAAAAAGCCTCCCCGCGGCAATCGGGGAGGGAGCCCCTCCCGACCTCCCCAAAGGGGAGGGAGCCCCTCCCGACCTCCCCAAAGGGGAGGAGGAAGAGAGACCTCTCCTGAAGGAGAGGGAGGGGGTATATCGTTTCCGGCTGTGTTGTCACCCGCCGGATTGTTCCATCCTTTTTGAATATTGATTATTTTATATTGATTATTGATTATTAATCGTTCATTATTTCTGACAGCGTTGAAATCAAAACCAGCGCCAGGCTTCACACCCCGAGGCAAAATATCTAATCCCTTCGGGTTTGAAGAAACCACGTTTAATATTTCGGTGCGATGCACCTTTATCTCTGATGGGTGGTAACCAAAGCTACAAAGATTTCGCGGCGCTGCCGCTCTTTCACTGATGGCAGTACTTGAAGTTGGGAATCTTAGGTGCAGCGCACCGATAACCTTTGTAGCAGAAGAAATACGATTAAAACCGAAGGTGCAGCGCACCGGAATATTTCTTTTTGATTCGATATTCATCATTCGATATTCTTCATTTTCTTTTCCTGTGTGAGCAGCTACGGCGGGGCAAACGAAATACAATCCGCGGTTACAAACCGCAGGTCCCGATTGGCCCTGGCTTCCGGCTTCGGTCTTCGGTCTTCCGTCCTCCGACTTCCAACTTCCGGCTTCCCTCTTCCCACTTCCTGATTCGTTATTCGATATTCGATATTCGATATTTTCTTTTCCTGTGTGAGCAACTACGGCGGGACAAACGAAATAAAATCCGCGGTTAGAAACCGCAGGTCCCGATTGGCCCCGGCTTTCGGCTTCGATCTTCGGTCTTCCGTCTTCCGACTTCCAACTTCCTGCTATATTCTTCATCTTTTTCATGGTCCTGTTACTTTAATAATATGTGGACGTGGCCTGATAGTTATATCGACCGGTTCCAACGTAACTATATTCCCGTTGCAATCGGTTATCGTGTAAATAATGACATGGTGGCGCTCCAGAAAATTAACTCCATCGCCCCAAAGTTTTATATCGCCGTAATCAGAAGGCAGCCCGGTTCCTGAAATGTCAGGTTCCGTTCCGTCGAACTGAATCACCCAACTGATGTCATCCTCATCGTATCCACAGCAGTTATCCTGATAATTGGAGATATCAAGGCTTTCGTCTCCTGCCTCAAAAAGGTAATAATCGCCCCCGTTCAAATTTCCGGGATCGGCAAACGGATGCGGGTAATCAGGATTGTAAATCAGTATATCGGCAATGCCTGAATATTGGGCGAAAAAGAGATTTTCAACACATTCATTTAACGGGTCGGGTAATTCAACGGTTGGATCGTCGTTGTCTTCAACTGTAATGGTATGCGAGCAGGTAGCCGAGTTTCCAAACTGGTCTGTGGCTGTCCAGGTGATTGTGGTTGTGCCCACCGGGAAAGATAATACACCAATTTCCGGAGGCCCGTTTACACCTTCTATATCTTCATCGAATTCAACGTAAGTATCCGGCCTTCCATCGGCCCAAACAATGGTATAAGTCCAAACGAGTGGATGTGAGCCTGTGATCAGAGTTGGAACGCCCGGATCGGCTTCATAATCACAGGTTTCACTGGCATCCCATTCCATATCTTCCGGACATTCAATCACCGGTTGATTGGTTACGGTTACGGTAAACGAGCAGCTGTTGAGTATGTTACCACCTGCATCGGTAAGCGAATAGGTGATGGTAGTTACGCCGAGATAAAAAGTACCGCCTGTTGGGTAAGTGTCGGTTCCCGACCTTTCAGAAGCATCATATTCTGAAGCATACGCAGCGGGAGGAACCAATTCCCAAATTAACAAAGGAGCTGCGCAATTATTAGCAACTCCCGGATTGCCGGTTGGAACGTTGCTGGCATAGTTTTCACCATCGTCAACGGCTCTTGTTAAATCGGGAGGACATGTTAACACTGCGTCAACATCGGTAACTTCCACGGTAATAACACAAGGATGTTCTTTACCTGAAGCATCGGTAATGGTCCAGGTTACTGTGTGAACACCTACATCAAATGTATGAACAAGCGGATCCAATGTAGTAAGGCCGGCTACCGGTTCCGGCGGCGTTATCGAAACCGGCGGGTCGGAATCAATTTGATAGCTGATACTGAACACTTCCACACAAACATTATTGATTTGGGGCGCCGGTACAGTAACTTCAGCATCGCACGTACCGGTTTGAGCAGGTATAACAATATTTTCGTCATCTCCGGTTGGACAAATGACTTCAAAATTGGGATTAATATTTTTAATCCAGACTGTAAATGTACATTCTTCTTCTGATACATTTTCGGCATCATCAACAGCCGTATAAGTTACTGTGCTTTTCCCAACAGGAAAATCAAAGTTGGAAACCGACCCGTCGCCCTCAATGGTTGTTCCGTCTGGTAATACAATTTCGTAATGCAAAAAGGCCTCACAGTTGTCGGTATATGTGGGTTCCGGTATAGTTGGTCTGACCAGAGTACAACCTCCATCGGTAATAAAATCTTCAATATCTTCCGGACAATCTGATAATTTAGGTAATTCGTCATCAATTACAGTTACCAATTGTGAGCAGGTTGAGAAATTTCCACAAATATCGGTTGCAGTCCATATAACCGTTGTTTGGCCAACAGGGAATTCGTCGGGAGCATCGCTTGTAATAATTATATCGCCAGGCGCTGAACAATTATCGGTTGCGGTGGCCGGTGTCAAATCCAATGTTGCGAAACAACTTCCGTTATCAATCAAAGCTCCGGCGACATCTGGCGGACACGTTATTACAGGATTTTCTTCATCAGGTTCTACCATAAAAAATGCGGAACCTGTTGCAGCCTGTCCGCAGGCATCGTAAACGTTATACGTTACACTTATATTTTCCCCTCCGCATGGGTTGGGTACCGGGATTGAAGATAAATCATCAACCACTACTCCGCAGCCGCCTTCATAGCTAAACTGATTTTTCCACTCCTCAAATGCCGCTTCAATTGCTTCCGGGGTTTGGCAGGCGGCTTCAATTCTCTTGGCCGGAGCATGTACAGTTAATTTCTCTACCGGTTTAACCTCAAATGTTGAAGATGTTGTTTCAGTCCTGCAAACATCGTCAACTATATAGGTAACTTCAACGGTTCCGCCATCGCATAAATTGGGAGGCGCAGGATTTCCATAATATCCTTCAGGATTACAACCTCCTGAAACAGAGAAACCGGTAAGCCAGACCTGAAATGCAGCATTCAATTCGTTTTGATTAGCGAAACTGCACGGTTCTGCAACAACAGGATCGGGCACAACAACCTCAAACTCTTCTTCCATCGAGATGGAGAAGGTGGCCTCTGCTGAACCGCTTTCGCAACAATCAGAATAGGTGAAAGTTACAGTGGTAGCCGCAGCGCTGCATAAATCGGGTGCTACCGGTTCGCCATAGGAGCCTGTCGGGTTGCAACCGCCTACCACGTAAAATTCAGATAACCAGATTTCGAAAGCAACCTCTACTTCGTCCTGCGAAGAAAAATCACAAAGCGAGGCAGAATAGTCAGCGGGTATGTTTACTAAAAGCGGATCGGGAACAGTAACGGTAAAAGTGGCCGATTCGGTTCCGTTTTCGCATAAATCAGAATAAGTATAATCCACGGTAACAGAACCTCCGGTGCAGAGCTCCGGCGCTGTGGGAGTTCCATAATCGCCTGAAGGATTACAACCTCCGGAAACGGAGAAACCGGTAAGCCAGTTTTGGAATGCGGCATCCAGGGCAGCCTGGTCCGCAAAACCGGAACCCGGGAGGGTTAAGTCTTCAGGAGTTAAAACCTCCAGATCATTTGGCCTGGTAAGGGTAAATCTTGCTGTTGCGCCACCCGAACGGCACACATCGCTGTACGAAAGCGTTACTTCGGCAATTCCTCCGGAACACAAAACGGGTGCAACCGGGGTTCCAATGGTCCAGGATGCATCGCAACCGCCTGTAACATTAAATTCTGCGAGCCAGGTTGTAAATGCGGCATCCACTGCGGCCTGATCGGCAAAATCACAGGCAGAATATTCTATATCATCCGGTTTGTCGATAACTATATCCCCAACATCTTCTACTGTGAATGTTGCCGTTACGGACGTTTCCACACCGAGATTGCTTACGGTATAAGTAACCTCGGTTGTGCCTCCTTCGCAAAGCACGGGAGCTTGGGGTGTTCCATAATCTGCTGTGGGGCTGCAACCGCCGGTTACTGTAAATCCTTCGAGCCAGGTGGTAAATGCTGCATCGAGCATGGCCTGGTTCGCATAGTCGCAAATGGTTGTGCTTTCGTCGTCCGGTTTTGTTACTACCAAAGGTTCCGCTGCTTCAATCGTAAAAGTGGAAGAAACCGTACCACTTCCACATTCATCCGTGTAATCGTAATCCACTGTGGTTGTGCCACCGGTTTGCAACGAAGGAGCCTGGGGAGTGCCCTGGATGGTTCCGGTTGGATTAACGCCGTCAGTTACTGTAAATCCTTCCAGCCAGGTTTCAAAAGCAGCATCTACTTCAGCCTGGTCGGCAAAGTTACAAGCCGATGAGGTATATACTTCAGGGGCAACTGCATTCGGCAATTCATTGATTACAAAATCGGTGGCAATGCGGCAACCTTCGTACGAGGGGCATTCGGCGTAAAAGGTATAAGTACCCGGTGTATTGGTATCGGTTAAGGGCGATCCGGCCAGGCCCACCGGGTTAAAGGGCGAACCTGTTCCTATGGAAGAACCTCCGGATTCGACAGTGTACCATTTTAATTCGCCTTCTACCGAGTAGGTCACCGTTATTCTTGCATAATCCACATAAGCTGTTCTACTACGCCATGAATGTATATTTCTAACGGAAAGAACCACACCAAACTGTGCGGAATTAATTTGAGCAGGCGACCAGGTTCTGCCCCATAAGTTGGACGATCCGCCATAGGTTGCCGTAGTATAAGAAGTTGACCAGTTTGTTCCTGTAACCGCTAGGTTCGTCCCACCAACAGTTCCTGCTTGTACTAATTGTACCGCATTATCGCGTACGGAAGAACCGCTTGCCCTTCGTTCAAACGTTACCTCTATTCCATTAATGGTGGCATTTGCGGGGATATTGAATCCGAAATCGGTTAGCTGCAGGTAATTACTTACTCTGCCAGACCCTAAATCAACATAAGCCACCCAGTTATTATCAGTAAGTGCATCGTGTGGGTCGTCCCAGGCTCTGCTGCCAATTCCTGTTCGATTGATACCTGTACCCGGATAATAGGGACCGACAGAAATTGCTGAACCTGCAGGGCAGGTGGTGGAAGAGGTAAGCGAACCGATTTCGCCGGGACAAATTTCAATACCGGCAGTAATAGGGGCCGGATTAACTGTAACGGTTGTGGAGGAACTCATGCTACAATCCCCTGAAACGTTGGGAATTAATGTTAGGGTAATGGTACCGTCATCAATGCTTGGTGTAAAAGTTGATGTTAAAGAATTCGGGTCTGAAAAAGTTCCGCTGCCAGCCGGACTGGCAGTCCAGGTCGCCCCCGTTGCCGTGCCTTCAAGTGTGCCGTTAAGCTGTATGGATTGGCCTGCACATACGGTCATTGGATTACCTGCAAATGCGCCTGCAACCGGACTTACCGTAATAATCCGGGTATCGGAAACGGGTAAACAAGGTTGGTAAGGCCCATCGGGATCGTTCGATGTGAGGGTTAAAGTAATCGTGCCCGAGTAATTGGCTGGCGGGGTATATGTAACACTTGCCGGATTGGTAAGACAATTTGTACTTGACAAAGTGCCTCTTGCCGAACCATTGGCAGGTTCTAAACTGGTTATTTCCCATCCGGCACAAGCATAGCCTCCGGTGCGCGATGTTACCGATGCGCCGGAAAGGGTAATAGGAGCAGGACTGGGGCTGCAGGTAACCATATCATGATCTCCTGCATCAATTTCCAAATCAGAAATCACTTCTAAGTGAAGAATATCGGTTGAGGTTATACAACCGTCATCGCTAATAACAACAAACCGAAAATAGTAATTTCCTTCCGGGCTAAAGGGCGAATTTACCGGATCCGGCATTTTGTATTCATAATCGCTGGAAAGCCAGGATGTTGGCACATCCAAAGCGTTTAGCCATGGGCCATCGGGCCCCACAAGCGAATACTGCCATTCAAAATTGTAACTGCTAAAGTATCCGGGATTGGGCATTACATATTGCCACCCATTCCATACACCCACCTCAAGGTCGTTATCCTGTGCATAATACACAGATTCGCCATTGCATTTTCGCAAATAATCGTATTCCGGATCGTTAAGATGTTGCTGGTGGAACGATGCAGTCATATTTAAATCTATTGCAGGATAAACGATAACCGTAACCTCAAAAGTTTCTCCGTTGCATCCGCCGAAGTGAGGCGTAACCGTATATGTGGCTATTTGTGTTGAAGAGGTTGGATTGGTTAATGTCTGACTGATGGAGGTTTGGTTGCTTTCTGCGCTGCCCCCGGTTATTCCACCAGTAACTGTTGGCGCACTCCACGAATAGGTAGTACCTTCGGGAACAATTGTACCTGCATCAGGCTCTCCGTCAACCGGTGTTACCGAAAAAGGCATTTTGGTGCAAGCAGCTGCCGTTTGGTCCGGGATAACCGGAGTCTCCTTCACTGTAATATCAAAGGTGCATGAATTAACACAACCATTACTGCTGCTAAACTCGTATGTAATGGTATGAATTCCTACTCCTGCTGTTGCAGGATTAAAGACACCCGAATTCACTCCATTGCCAGAATACGTTCCACCGGCTGGTGTTGCTCCCGATAAATCGATGGGAGTAGTTGTTAAACAAACAGGTTCGTAGGTTGGACAGGTAACTACCGGATTGGGGTAAACGGTAATGGTAAAGGGGATTTCAGCAGAGGCACATTCTGCGGTTCGTGCAATTAAAGTCAAGTTGGCTGTTATGTCAGTTGTTCCATTATTGATTGGGTTAAAAGACGGAATTTCAGTTACCCCGGATAATGGATCTTGCAAGCCAATTGCCGAACCTCCAGTAATATCAAAAAATACACCAGTCGGTGTGCCATTAAGTGGGATGGGGTCAGTTGGTAATTCCGCACAAAATCCCAGTCCTTCAAGTGAACTGGTGAGGGTAGGTCTTGTCCTTACCGTAACCTTAGCATAACCGTTGGGCGTGGAATTGATGCAACCCACACTACCCTGATAAATAATACTGACAAGGTTATAGGTAAAAACTCCGGAGGTGTGCGTAGGCGCCTTTACTACTTCGGATGAATTAGCGGTTACATCAATTGTAGCTTGGTTTGCTCCATTAATATTATAGGTAATCGTAATTGGTAAATCTCCGGGATTTGTGAAGGTAATATCCGGCTCAGGATCGTCGGGACAAACCGTTGTGGTACCACTAATGCCGGCAGTAGGTGCGGGCAACACATTTACTGTAACTACAGCATCATCAATTTCATTTTGGCAGTTCGGCTCTGTTTGATACTGAACACTAATTAATTTATAAATATTTTCGCCTGGAGTTGATGTGCTTACAGGAATCCGGTATTCATCATTGACCGATATGTTTTGGCTTACAGGTGTTCCGTTGTTAACGGTGTAGGTTACTCTAACCGGATAGGACAAAGGATTGGATATGGTTACATTGGGCGATGGAGAAGAATTCAGGCAAACGGTTGTTTCACCACTTATAGAGGCAGTTGCAACCGGTAGTACTACTACCCTGGCTGATCCAACAGGAGTATTGTTAGCACACGATTCAACATCGCGGTAAACCACTTTTTTAAGTTTATAGTCGAATACCCCCTCAACGTCGGTTAAAACTTCCGTGGTATAAATAGCTGAACCATCAATGTCAACAGTAACCTGATCTGTCCCATTCACGTTGTAGGTTACTTTTATTGCATGGGGTTGAATATTGGTAATGGTTATCTCCGGATTTGGAGAAGAATTCAGGCAAACCCGGGTTGCACCACTTATGGTTGCTTCAGGAACCGGTAATACTTCAACGGTTGCTTCGCCCGAAATAGTATTGGTACAACCGGGCTCATTGGTATATTGAACACTAACAAGACTATAAACAAAGGTGCCGGCAGAGGTTGTATTTACAGAAATATCAGAGGTTCTTCCTCCCTGAATGTTTTGTGTAAGAGGTGTTCCTCCATTCACAGTGTATGTAACCACTACAGGCAACTCCTGAAGATTAGTAAAGGTAACTTTCGGGAAGGCCGAATTTTTACAAACTGTCGTACTTCCAATTATTTCCACTACAGGTGTGGGTCTTATTGTTACCGTTGCTGATCCCGTAATTGTATTGGAGCAGGAAACAGATCCCTGGTAAGCTACATTTTCGAGATTATAAACATATTTTCCGGGAACATCGGATGACACTACAAGGGTTTCAGACCCATTTGCCGGAATATCCACAGTAGCCGGATTCAACCCATTGATATTATATGTTACTGATACAGCAAAGTTCTGAGGATTATTTATGGTAACAACCGGATTAGGTGAAACATCCTGACAAGCAGAACTTGTACCTTCGATGGTCACAATTGGCGTAGGCAAAATAGTGAAAACAGATGTTATTTCAGTAAGTGTATTTTCGCAATGAGGAGGATTCTGGTATTCAACACCGGTTATGTTATAATTAAAAATACCGGGAACATTAGTCGGCACCACTACATTTTCTGGTGAATTGCTGCTAATTGCAACAGATTGATTTGCTCCCCCATTTATATTATAGTAAACAATAATGGGTGAGGATTGCGGATTTGTAAAAATCAGGTTTGGCGGCACGGAGTTTTGACATGTTGTGATTCCTTCACTTACAGTAACCGTTGGAGCAGGATGAACTGTTACCATAATATCAACCGGATCACCTTCACAGTTTTCTGTTTTTGGAATTATTGTTAGTGTTGCTGTTCCGGCTTCGGGTGTAAATGAAGGAATTTCTGAAACACCTGTGAGGTTTTCAAGGCCAATATCTCCACCACCTGTTATGTCGAAAAAAACATCATCCGGCGGCGTTCCGCTCAGGGCAATGGGCCCAACAGTTGTGTTTGCACACCAAGTTTGATTTCCGGGCGAAACAACCGTTGGAACCGGTTGGATTGAGAGTGTAACCAACGTGCGCCCGTCACTTTCGCACCCTGTTAAATCATTGCCCGATGCTGCATAAGCTGAATAGGTACCCACTTCGGTGCCCGAAGGAGCTGAAACAACTGAACCTCCTGTTGGCGAATCGTACCAAATAACAGAAGCACCGGAAGGGGGTATCGCAGAAGCTGTATGAAGATTTCCATCGTAGCAAACCGACACATCCTGTGGCTCAGGCATTTCAGGCAACTGATTTACAGTAATAATAACAAACTCGAAAAGCGAAATCAAACAACCGGAGGGACTGGCATCACTTATGCTGGTTAACTCATATTCAAAAGTACCGGACATGTTAGTAGGAGCCGATAAAGTAACATAATCCTGCCCTGTAGGTGTTTCAATGGTTTGGAATGCACCTCCGTTTACACGATAAATAAATGTGTAGGGTGCTGCGCCGCCGGTAGCCGTAAAGGTAATTTCCGGTTCAGTGTCATTCAAACACACTTCGGTATCTCCTTCAAAAGTAACTTCCGGTTTTGGACTGATGGTAACAGTGGCTGTTCCCGTCACATCAGGGTTAAAACATTTGGAAGCACTGCCGTCTTCAACGCCGGTTAGTTCATATACAAACGTTCCGGGTACATCGGTAGGTACGAAAACAACCTGGTTTGAGCCTCCGGTTGTTTTTACTGTCTCTGTTGCTCCGCCATTGATGGTGTAATGGAAAGTATAAGGAGGCGTACCTCCTGCACCGGCAAAGAGTATGGTAGGCGTGGTTTCATCCTGGCAAACGGTATTGTCGCCACTGATGGTAGCGGTGGGCAGCGGATTGACAGTTACAATGGCCGAGCCCGATGCATTGTTTCCACAACTTGTTGATGTACCATCCGTAACTGAAACAAGTGTATAGGAAAAATTCCCGGTTACATTGGTAGGTACGGATACAGTAATTGAATTGCCGGTTGTGGTAGAAACTGTTTGATTTGTGCCTCCGTTTACGGTATAAGTGAAAGTGTATGGCGCAGTACCGTTTTCTCCAGTGAATGTAATAACGGGTTCAGTATCATTCTGGCATACTGTTTCTGATCCACTGATTTCAGCCGTTGGCAGCTGATTTATGGTAACAGTGGCAGAACCGGAAACTGTTCCGCTGCAATTTGTATCTTCAACGGAAACCAAACTATATGTTGCTGAGGATGTGGGCGAAACCGAAATGGTGTGCGGAGAGGTGGCGATATTGTTTACTGTAAACTGATTTGTTCCGTCAGAATAGACAAGGTTCCACGGTTCGGTGCCGGTTAATGTAAAAGTAAGGTCAGCGGATGAACCTGCACAAATTTCTGTATCTCCGCCAATTACTGCCGCTGGCAGCGGATTTACGGTGATGGTGGCTGAACCCGGTGCACTATTTGAGCAGTTTGCATCCTCAACGGAAACCAGCGTATAGGAATAAGTTCCTGCAGTATTTGTCGGCACGGAAACCGTTGCAGTATTTTCTCCCTGATTTGTTGAAACGGTTTCATCATTGCCTCCGTCAATTTTATAGGTAAAGGTATAAGGCGCTGTTCCACCGCTTCCGGTAAATGTAATAACGGGTTGGGTATCATCCTGGCAAACTTCAGCAGTTCCTGAAATTTCTGCCGTTGGCAAAGGATTTACCATTACCGTTGTTGGAACAGAGATGGCTTTGCAACCATTGCCATCGGTAATTTCAACAGAATAATCGCCTGATTCGTTTGCAACAAAAGTCCGGCTTGTGGCTTCGTTAATTGGATTTCCATCCAGATACCACTGATATGCGCTGGCAGCAGTTGATTCCAAGGTAACTGATTCACCATCACACAGGGTTGTATTTCCGGAAGTAACAGAAATCACCGGAGTTTGTGTTGCCGGGTAAACATGTACTTTTATTGAAACATCCTTGTTGGCACAAGTTCCATCTGTAATGGTTACATCATATTCAACTGTTTCAACAGAAGATGAATTATTAACCAAAGTTTGGTTAATGGAAGCTCCGCTACCATCTGAAAATCCTGTGGTGCTTGTACCACTTAATGTGGCTTTCCACGAGATTGCAGCACCAATATAGTTGCTGGAAATTGTTATTTTAGTGGACGAGCCTGAGCATATTGAAAATTCCTCCGAGGGTGTTACAGTTACATCAATTAATTGCTCTATAGTAACTTTTACACTCCTGGTATTGAAACATCCTTCCGGAGTCGTTTCCGTAAGGGTATATACAGTGGTTTCATTAGGTTCAACTGTTATTAGGGATGTACTGGCAGTAAACTCGGCAGGATCTGATACCCATTCATAAGTGTTGCTTCCTACCGGCGCAGCACCTAAAGTAATGCTGGCTCCGCTGCAGATATTTCCGTCAGGTCCGGTTTGGGCAAGGGGCAATTCATGAATGATAACTTCTGTTGTTGCTGAGTTGCTACAACCATTGTTATCCGAAAAATCATAAGTTACGGTGTAGGTTCCGGGTGTGCTTGCCGAAAGGTCAATTTCACCCGAAGAAGATTTGATCACCAAACCGGCTGCGGATGAGTAAACGCCTCCGCTTTCTCCGTTAAAGGTAACATATGCCGTTCCGTCTGCGCAATAAGGAGAGCCTGAATATGAAATTGTTGCTGTTGGCTGTGCATAAATCGTAATCAAAAAATCATCTTCCGCTGTTGTGGTTCCGCATGAACTGCTTCCGGTGACGGTCAAGGTCAGTTTTAATGTGGTTCCGGCATCAGAAAGTGCAGGGGTGTAAGTGGGGGTTAATGTGGTTTCACCGCTTAATGTTCCGTTTCCCTGAGTTACTTCCCACTCAACTGAACTGTAATTGGAAGCGGATGCGGTGTTGATTTTCACTTCATTTTCAACACAAACCGTAACCGAACCGCCGGCGTTGGCAATGGGAGCCGATTCCACGGTAATTAATACGCTCTCGCTTGTTGCTGAACCGCACTTATTGGAGCCTGTGTCAGTAGCAATAATTCGGTAATACGTTGACGTTGTTAGTGCAGGAGGTTGGTATGCAAGAGATATTGCATTTGGAATGGGTGACCAGTTAGCATTGTCTGAACTGCTTTGCCACTGGTAGGTGTAATTGGTTCCAGTTCCTCCGGAAACAATGGCTTCGAGTTCGTCTGGCTGTGTGCCGGCACAAATGGTTTGTGCTTCGGTAACCGAGGCTTCCACCGCCGGTAGGAAAGTAATTTCCCTTTTGAAATTTTCACTGGTTACTGTACAGCCCGAAGGGCTGGAGGATCTAAATTTAATGGTAATCTTATATTTCCCGCTTTCGGCAGGCGTTCCGTTGCTGAATTGAAGCTTTTTGGTTTTTGCGCCCGAAATCACCGAATTGTTTACAACATCTTCCCAAACTCCTTCGGAAACCCATTTTTTCCACTGATAGGAAACTTCATTCTCCGGATGATTGGTTTCTGCTTCATAGGAAAAATCAGTGCCGCTGCAAAGTGTAGCAGAAATTGCGTTTGATGGGGTTGTCGAATTTTGAATTTTTGTTATCCGGTTTACGGTAAGCGTTGCCGGATTGGATTCTGCCGAACAATGTCCGTTGAAGACAACAACCTTATACTGCGTGTTGTCGGGATTGTAATTATCGTCGCCAACATAGTCAATTCTTAATGTTGCGCCTCCATTCTGATATGTTATATGAGGATCGGTACCACCGTCGTTGACCTCCAAAAAATCCGCGTCACCTTCCTTTTTTCGAAACCAGGTGTATGTAAGACCAGTGCCTGTTGCAGTAACGTTAAAATCAACAACCCTCTGATAGCAGTCGGTCTGATCTGCCGGTTGCACCACAATTGCCGGCTGCTCGTGCACGGTTACTGTTTTGCTGGCATTTGCCACGGCGCATGGTCCGGTTGTAGAGAGGGTCAGGGTGGCAGTTCCCTTAAACGACGGCGGCGGGGTCCATGTGGCATTTTCATGGCCTGCCTGTCCGGCAGCCGGATTAAAAGTACCGCCCACCGAAGAAGTCCATGTTCCGCCGGTAGCGCTTCCGCCAATTGTGCCACCCAATTGAACTGTGGTTCCACCCTGGCAGATATCGGTGATGGAGGAGCCGGCATCTGCAAAAGAAGCATCAATTACGGTGAACTCCCCCGAAACACTGCTGGTAACTTCTCCGCAATCACCGGATACAATAACATAATAATAGGTTGTTCCAACTGTGTTAGCTGATGGAGTATAACTTGGGTTCGTTGCGCCTGTTATGGCAGTACCGCCTGAGTTGCTAAGTGAAGTGTTGCTGTACCACTGATATGTGAGTGTTCCGGTTCCGGTGGTTGTTACTGAAATCGAATTGAATGACCCGTTGATGCATTGTGTCTGGTCAGTCAAAGATTCGCTGGTAATTGCCGTAGCAGGATTTACCACAAAAGCGCCGGATACATTACTGGTCACACTTCCGCATTCGCTGCTGACTTCAACGTAGTAATACATTGTTCCCGCTGTTGTGGCAGGAGGTATGTAGTTTGCATCAGTAGCGCCGGGTATCAAGGTTCCCCCTGAATTACTTGTAACAGAATTGCTGTACCATTGATAAGTCAATGTCCCTGTTCCGCTGGCGGTTACCGAAATTGGATTGAAAGAACCATTGATGCACTGTGTTTGTGCAGCCAATGATTCGTTGGTTATGGCAGTGGCCTGGGTTACAATGAATGCACCTGAAACGTTGCTGGTAACTTCTCCGCAATCACCGGATACAATAACATAATAATAGGTTGTTCCAACGGTGTTGGCTGATGGAGTGTAACTTGGGTTCGTTGCACCTGTTATGGCAGTACCGCCTGAGTTGCCGGGTGAAGTGTTGCTGTACCATTGGTAATTCAGTGTGCCTGTTCCTGTTGCTGTTACAGATATTGGCTGGAATGACCCGGTTATGCATTGGATTTGAGAGTTCAAATTTTGATTAGTAATTACTGTTATATCGTCAATAGTCCAGCTAACTGTATTATAATTTGAATTTTCGCAATATTCTGCTGTTCGCCATGTACGAATATGAACTTCAGTAAATCCGTTTGTTGAAATATTTGTGCCGGAAGTATAGCTTGACCAAGTACTTCCTCCGTCTGTGCTGTATTCCAGTTCATCTGTTCCGTTTCCTCCTGAACCTGCGGTAAGTGAAGCCGAAATATCCGTACCTTCACAAACATTGGAAACATTTGGCACTTTGGTAAGTGAGCCCGCAACGGGAGTAGCTTCTACATTCCATGTTACTGTTGTATAGCCGGAATCATCGCAATAATCTGCCATTCTGCGAGTGCGGATTTGAATCTCATTCACTCCACTGGTCGAAATATTTGTGCCGGAAGTATAGCTTGACCAAGTACTTCCTCCGTTTGTACTGTATTCCAGTTCATCTGTTCCGTTTCCTCCTGAACCTGCTGTAAGTGAAGCCGAAACATTTGTTCCTTCGCAAACATTTCCCTGATCGGGCAATTTTGTTAAGGCCCCTGCAGTTGGTTCTTCTTCAACAGTAACCAATTGGCTAATACAGTTTGTACTGTTACAATCTCCCTTTTTTCGTGTGTAATAGGTAGTTGTTGCAGTTGGGCTAACAGTAATTGAGGTTCCCTCACCTATAATTGGTTTGTCAGATAAGGTTATAAAATCCAATTCCATGGTCACATTGCCCCCAGTACACCAGTCGTACCGCCAGCCAGTTATGTTTCCAGTCCAGTTGGGGCTTGTTGACATATCAATGTTCAGAATATGCCAGTTGTTGTCGCTTACTAACACATCCCTTACAACCTGATTTTCGGAAAGGTCAGTTCCATCAGTTTTAGAGAAATATATTTCTGCACTTCCTGCAGTTCCTGAAACAACACGATAACGGATTTGCATATACCTGTAGATTGAAGCTGAGTAATTTCCGGTATTCAGCATCCTAATCATAGGGTCAGGGTCAGGAGTTGTGGAAGTCACCCTCATAATCCCGCCAGAAATACTGTTTAGAGTGGTGCCACCCAAAGAATAGGGTAATGTCATCCATTCCTCTGTGAATGCTTCACTGGCACAAGCTCCTTGGTACCAGACATCTTTAGCATCGGAACCGAGACTGCCGCCTTTTGTAGTTAGTGTGGTTGAACTGCCTTCACAGATTTCGGATGTTCCTGTAATTGCCGTTGGAGCAACTGAGTTGGTGCAGGTAGTATAGGTAATAATTACCTGCCCAGCTGCACCAGAACCACCATAATACGGCATGGAATTGTTTGCATTTCTGGCTCCGCTTCCGCCTCCTCCGGGAGTGTTGCCATCTCTTCCATCACCATCATCTCTGCTACCACGCCCTATAGCACCAACAGCTCCGGGGGCTGGTGGGTCGCCTGCGGGGCCGGCAGCTCCGGCAGTTATCGGGGAGCCTCCGGCACCTCCGGCACCTCCGGCGCCGGCACTGCCACCGCCACCGCCAGAACTGGCATAACTGGTACTGGTTGCATTACCTCCGCTCCCGCCGTAAAAATTTGATGTTGAAATACCACTTACTATATTTCCAGTATTACCTGAACTTCCTCCGGCGCCAAAACTTTGATTCCATGTTCCTCCTCCTCCTCCTCCTCCTCCTATTGCGTTAAAAATTATAGTTTCATTTAATAAAACGGAAGAAGAACCACCTGAGCCGCCATTGCCACCTGCTCCTCCCGGTGCTCCGCCCTGTCCAACAACTACCGTATATTCTGTATTTGGTATTACCGAAATAGTACCTCTTACGAAGGAGCCACCAGCCCCGCCACCTCCAGCTCTAGTGCTACTTTGCACACCACCACCTCCACCGCCGCCTCCCCAACATTTCACCGTTATTTGAGTAACTCCGGGCGGGACTGTAAAAGTATGAGAGCCGGGAATTGTAAAATTATCTGTTGCTGCTATCCCCTGCGCCCCTTTCAGCCTCGGTTCCTCCACTGGGGGCGGCGCCTCCCCCTCTTTGCCGGTAACTGCAATGCGGTGCTCGGCGGTGGTGCTGTTTCCGCTGGCATCGGCAATGGTGTAGGTACGAATCAGGGTGTAGGGGCAGGTTTCGGCAGTTTGGGTTTCGGAGAGAAGTGCAAAGCTTTCCTCATTGAGTCCGCAGTTGTCGTGAAAGTTGCCGCCGGCGGCAACCGCCTGCTGCCAGCTTCGCCACGGCGCAGGCAGCGGCTGCCCGCACTCAACGGTCATGCCGGGCGGCAGAATCAGCACCGGTGGTTCGCGGTCTTCCACCGTAACCGTGAAAGAGCGCACGGCACTCTCGTTGCCCATGGCGTCGTAGGCAGCGTAATAAACGCGGGTGGTTCCCACCGGAAACTCATCGCCCGGGCGGGCGGTGGACTCCCTGCGGATAAAGTAGGAGGGGGTGCAGTTGTCGGAAACGGAAGGCTCCGTCCAGTGCACCGGAGCGCTGCATTGCCCCGGAGCCGCAACAACAGAAATGTTGCCGGGCATTCCCTCCAGGCGCGGCACCTGGTTGTCGGAAATGGTGATGGTGAAGCTGCATTCGGCAGTGGTGCCGCCGGCGCCGGTGATGGTGTAGGTTACAATGGTCGCCCCTTCGTTGAAGGTGTAATCGTCAATCAGATTGATTCCCCGCGGCGGCGAGGCGTCCACAGTGGCGCCCTCCATCTCCCAGGTGAGGGTAACCGCCTCGGCAGGGTCAAACTCCGGGTTGAGTCCGCCGGTAATATAGCTGGTGCAGGTGTTGATGTCGGTGTAGGTGGAAATATCTTCAGGACAGCTGAGACGGGGCGCACGAGCACCCGGAAAAAGTGTTGCCGTCAGAGACTTGACATAAAAAAAATCCGGCAGCAATACCGGGACAAGATTATAAGAATTAGTGGAAAAAAGCGACGCGACTTCAGCAGGCGGATGATTCACATAGGAAAAACTTTCCGCACCCGACAGATCATCGGGAGCAAGGAATAGCAGGCTTAGAATGAAAAAAGCTACAGCCTTGAAAAAAGCTATTTCCCTTGGTTTATCAGCCATCACCAGTGTTGTCAAATGTCCATAATTTGCC
The DNA here is from genome assembly GCA_040772505.1 of Mariniphaga sp. Taxonomy (GTDB): domain Bacteria; phylum Bacteroidota; class Bacteroidia; order Bacteroidales; family Prolixibacteraceae; genus Mariniphaga. The sequence goes on from JAXGYA010000001.1 coordinate 483,967, forward strand.
GTAGAACATCTATTTCATTGTAAATATAGAGTTTTTTTAATCTCTTTTGAAATTATCTATAACAATTTCTCAAATTGGGACAATTTTTTTTATTTTGGGAATTGCCTTTTTAAGCCTGAAGGGCTCATCAGCGCTCGTCCCCCTTGGCGAAGGGGGATTGGTTTCCATGCAGGCGTAAATTCGTGAATTCGCAAATTTGTAAATTCGCAACAACGACAGCAGTATACCAAATAATTACTGAGGTAAATTTCTACCTTTTTTGAGCCTAAAGGGCTCAGAGCCATTAGCATAGGGCAACGCCCTATGTTATAGTGCATGCATGTTTCTAAAGCCCTGAAGGGGCGTAAGATTCTCACGCCTTTATAGGGCTCATCAGTGCTCGTCCCCCTTGGCGAAGGGGGATTAAGGGGGATTGGTTTTCGGCAAACGTAAATTCGTGAATTTGTAAATTCGTAAATTCGCAACACCGACAGCAGGATACCAAATAATTACTTAGGTAATTTTCTGCTATTTTTGAGCCTGAAGGGCTCAGAGCCATTAGCATAGGGCAACGCCCTATGTTATAGTGCATGCATGTTTCTAAAGCCCTGAAGGGGCGTAAGATTCTCACGCCTTTATAGGGCACATCAGTGCTCGTCCCCCTTGGCGAAGGGGGATTAAGGGGATTGATTTTCGGCAAACGTAAATTCGTGAATTTGTAAATGCATAAATTCGCAACAACGACAGCAGGATACCAAATAATTACTAAGGCAAATTTCTGCTATTTTTGAGCCTGAAGGGCTCAGAGCCATTAGCATAGGGCAACGCCCTATGTTATAGTGCATGCATGTTTCTAAAGCCCTGAAGGGGCGTAAGATTCTTGCACCTTTTTAGTGCTCATCAGTGCTCGTCCCCCTTGGCGAAAGGGGGATTAAGGGGGATTGATTTTCGGCAAACGTAAATTCGTGAATTTGTAAATGCGTAAATTCGCAACAACGACAGCAGGATACCAAATAATTACTAAGGCAAATTTCTGCTATTTTTGAGCCTGAAGGGCTCAGAGCCATTAGCATAGGGCAACGCCCTATGTTATAGTGCATGCATGTTTCTAAAGCCCTGAAGGGGCGTAAGATTCTTGCACCTTTTTAGTGCTCATCAGTGCTCGTCCCCCTTGGCGAAAGGGGATTAAGGGGGATTGATTTTCGGCAAACGTAAATTCGTAAATTCGCAACAACGACAGCAGGATACCAAATAATTACTAAGGCAAATTTCTGCTATTTTTGAGCCTGAAGGGCTCAGAGCCATTAGCATAGGGCAACGCCCTATGTTATAGTGCATGCATGTTTCTAAAGCCCTGAAGGGGCGTAAGATTCTTGCACCTTTTTAGTGCTCATCAGTGCTCGTCCCCCTTGGCGAAAGGGGGATTAAGGGGGATTGATTTTCGGCAAACGTAAATTCGTAAATTCGCAACAACGACAGCAGGATACCAAATAATTACTAAGGCAAATTTCTGCTATTTTTGAGCCTGAAGGGCTCATAGCCATTAGCATAGGGCAACGCCCTATGGATAAAATAACGGACGTTTCAATTAAAGCCCTGAAAGGGCGAAAGATTCTCACGCCTTTATAGGTCTCATCAGCGCTCGTCCCCCTTGGCGAAAGGGGGATTAAGGGGGATTGATTTTCGGCAAACGTAAATTCGTGAATTCGCAACAACGACAGCAGGATACCAAATAATTACGTAATTGTTTCATTAGTTTTGCATGATGAATCTTTTGTGTTTCAGGCTAGAATGCTTAAAAAATTAAAATTATATATCAATGTGCGGATTAATGAAAAATGAACTGCATCAAAATATTGACGAGCTGCAAGAGCAGGGTTTATATAAAACGGAATGAATAATTTATTCAGCGGAGGATACTGAAATCCGCATCTCATCAGGTGAAACGGTATTGAACTTTTGTGCCAACAACTATCCGAGGCAGGCTAATCATCCCGAAGCGATAAAAGCTGCTCAGGATGCGATGAATTATTAGGGCTTCGGATTGAATTTAGGCAGGCTTACCTGGCATTTCGTATGGTTACCATGCCTAAGTCGCCTATGACTTTTTCAACGGTTTTCCCAAATTTTTTAGGCTTCTGTGCTCTGATTTCCATGGTGAAGGCGCCGTTGTTTCTGCTCACTTCAAATTTGCCGATTTCCACCTGTTTACTTCTGCCTTCGAGCGTCAGATTGTAAATTGGTGTAATGTTTTTATTTACAAACTGCTTGATTCCTGAATATTTGATTGTGAAAAATCCTTCATCTTCCTTCACAAAATAGATTTTTTTATCATTGTGGTAGCCCACTTCCAGTTTTGTTCCGGGATTGTTGCGTCCCCGCATCATTTTACCCGACTGCCGGGGGAAGTTAACTTTAATATAATACATTCCGCCTGAAAGATTGGCAAAAGATGCTTTTCCTTTGTCGCTGGTTGTAACAAATGCAACAGGCTGATCGCTTCCTTCCTGCACAAGATAAACTTCCGCGCCTGGCACGGGCTGACCGGGATTAAAAAAAGATCCAATAAAAAGAGTTATGCCTAAAATTCCTGTAAATAACATTGTTTTCATTACTGCTTAATTTTTTGTTCGTCCAAATATCCACTATTTTTTTGAAAACGACCAAATACCGGACCGGCATAATATTTATTTATCAGTTATCACTATTATCTTTGCTGAAATTTCTCGTTTATATGGAAAAACTTTTCGGAAAAACATTAGCAGAGCTTTAGTAGATTACGAATGAGATTGGTTTGCCCCGATATACTGCCTCGCAAATTGCCATCATCGAGGAACCTTTTCCCGAAGAAATGGAGATTGACGTTACCGATATCCCTGTAAGATTGGTATCCGACGAAACTGCGCACACGGATGCAGATACTTTGGCCCGGATTCAAATGGGGTATCGTGCAGTTGCATTGAAACCGATTGCCAAAACACTCAGCATGACCATGAAGATTGCAAAAGCTGCCACAGACCAAAACATTCCGTGCTTTTGTGCGGACCTTACGGTAAATCCCATTTTGGTGGAATGGCACATATTTATATCCCATCACATCGTAAATTTCTTTCACCTTTGAAGTTGGTTCGGTGCATTTGCGTACAGATACCACCATGTTGTCTATGTTTGGCTATTTCGGTTCGTTTTGTGTCAGTGATTTCGGTCCAAACTGTGCCGTTATTTAACATAAATTCAGTTCCCAAATTGGGTGTAGTTGTGATAACCAAAACATGGTTGTTTGTAGTGTCTGGCGTGGCATCTAACCGCACTTTGGTCATGGAGTATATTCTGCCAATCGTCAGGCTTAGGGGCGCCCGATTAATGCCTTGTTTTTTATAGAAAAGGATCAGCGGCTGGCATTTAATGACTTGATATATGTTTCCGGAGTAAAAACAGCCAATTCACTATTTCTGTAATCTTTGAAATTCCTTGTGAGAATCAAATCAATCTTACCATAGCTTATTGCTGAAAAATTTTGCAGACTATCCTCAAAGTCCTTAAAGCCTGAGTTTAATGCGTTTTCAACAACAATTCCATCCATTTGAAGAACATTTGTGATTTGAAATAATTGTTTAAGCTTTTCAATTACTTTGTCATGTTTTGCTGTTTGACGCAGTAAGTAGTAAATGTTACTATAAGTCAACGGTGTTAAAAACCCATTTATTTTTTTTGATTCGCACATAGACAGTATTGCAGTAGAATATTCAGCAAATGGTTCTCTGTTGAACAGTGAATCTAAAACTACGTCTGTATCAATTAGAACTCTGTCCATTCTATAAGTATTTAGCAGTTAACGATTTTGTTAATTCCTTTTTATAATCAAAATCCTTTGGAGCTTTAAATGAACCTCTTAATGAATCTGCTATTGGAGTTGATTCGCTTTGAATAATACCTTCTTCCTTTACAATAGCTTTAAAATAATTTTCAACGATGTCGGATAAGCTACGCCCTTTTCCTTTTGCATATTTTTTAGCTTTTTCAATTACTTTTTGTTCAATTGTGAGTGTCAATTTTGTATTCATCTTTGTTGTTTTTTATAATCAATATTTATACAAAGATAAATCCTTTTCGCAAGACGTGCAAAATGTTCTGTGTTTACACGTATTAGCAACACTATTTATCTTTTCTATTTGCGTTTTCAGGGTGTCGGGATGGCGCGTGTTCCCAAGAAATGCTGCAATTAAATGGTTAAATTAGCTAATTTTTAATTCCGTGAAAATCAAATCTGCTATTTATCACGCTTTATTTTCGATTGTTTGTTTATTTTTGGTGTGAAGTTGGCAGTAGGCAAAAAGTTGTAGGCAAAAGGCAGTTGGCAAAAAATGGGAAGTATAAGAAATATGGCTGGAGGATTTCGGGAATTAACGGTTTACAAAAAAGCATTTGCGCTGGCGATGGATATTTTTGAGATAACAAAAAAATATAAGATATGTACGGTCAAATGAAACACGATCTGCTTAAAACGCTCGGTGAGCTTAAAGAGCAGGGTTTATATAAAGCGGAACGAATAATTTCTTCTGCACAGGATACCGAAATTCGAATATCTTCGGGTGAAACGGTATTAAATTTTTGTGCTAACAATTATCTGGGACTGGCTAATCATCCCGAGGTGATAAAAGCTGCTCAGGATGCCATGAATTACTGGGGCTTTGGATTGGCTTCAGTGCGGTTTATCTGCGGGACTCAGGAAATTCATAAAGAGCTTGAGCAAAAGGTTTCGGAATTTCTAGGTACGGAAGACACCATTTTATATTGTGCCTGCTTTGATGCCAATGCCGGAGTTTTTGAACCTTTATTGGATGCTGATTCTGCAATCATTTCCGATGAGCTGAACCACGCATCCATCATTGATGGCGTGCGCCTTTGTAAGGCAAAGCGCTTTCGTTTCAGGCACTCCGACATGAAGGATTTGGAAAAATGCCTGAAAGAGGCGTCTGAAGCAAAATACAGACTGATTGTTACCGATGGTGTCTTTTCCATGGATGGCAACATGGCAAAATTGCCTAAGATTGTTGAACTGGCGGAAAAATATGATGCACTGGTGATGGTTGACGATTCCCATGCTTCAGGCTACATCGGGAAACAGGGAAGGGGAACCGCTGAGCATTTCGGATTAATGGGAAAAATCGATATAATAACCACAACCTTCGGGAAAGCTCTTGGCGGAGGAAACGGCGGATGCACCTCCGGGCGAAAAGAGATTATCGAAATGCTGAGACAGCGCTCACGACCTTACCTTTTTTCCAATACTTTGGCACCTGCAACCGTTGGCGCAACAATGAAAGTACTGGAAATACTCAGTGAATCAGATAAACTGCCGGCAAAAACCATGAAGAATGCAAAGTATTTCAGGGACAAAATGAAAAAAGCCGGATTTGACCTTGTGAAGGGAAATACGGCAATTGTGCCTGTTATGATATACGACGAACCCCTGGCAGTGAAATTTGCCGATGAACTGCTGAAAGAGGGTATTTATGTTATCGGATTCAGCTATCCCGTAGTTCCACGCGGGAAGGCGCGCATACGGGTACAGCTTTCAGCTGCCCACAGCTATGAAGAAATTGATACAGCAGTTGAAGCATTTATAAAAGTAGGGGAAGAGCTTGAAATTATCTAATATCGCTATAATCAGACAAGCTGTTTGCTTCTGCCTTCATGCTGCAGATTGTGACCCGGGTAATGTTTTTATTTATCGGGTATCACTATTATCTTTGCTGAAATTTCTCGTTTAATGGAAAAACTTTTCGGAAAAACATTAGCAGAGCTTCAGCAGATTACGAATGAAATTGGTTTGCCCCGATATACTGCTTTACAAATTGCAGATTGGCTGTACAAGAAAGAAGCGGTTGACATTGACGGAATGACCAATTTGTCGAAAAAGGCAAGGCAGCAGCTTTCTCAAAATTTTGAAGTTGGCTGGTCTGCTCCGGTGCGTGTTCAGCAAAGCATTGACGGCACAAAAAAATATCTGTTTTCTGCCGGTGCCCATAAGTTTATTGAAACGGCAATGATTCCTGAGCGGGAAAGAGTTACGGTTTGTGTGAGTTCACAGATTGGATGCAAAATGGGCTGTCTGTTCTGCTATACCGGCAAGCAAGGGTTTCAGGGACAACTCACTGCCGGGGAAATAGTGAATCAGGTGAAAAGCATTGATGAGGCGGAACAGGTTACCAACATCGTTTACATGGGGATGGGGGAGCCTTTTGATAACCTGGAGGAAGTTCTGAAAAGCCTTGAGATTCTCACATCGGAATGGGGATTTGCCATGAGCCCGCGCAGGATTACCGTTTCTACGATTGGTATTATTCCGGGCATGGTTGCTTTTCTTGAAAAAAGCGAAGCACATCTTGCAGTGAGTTTACACACTCCGTTCGACGACGAACGCAGAAGGCTTATGCCCGTGGAGGTGGCATATCCGCTGGATGAGGTTGTGGCAGAGATAAAAGGGTGGGATTTTGGACGTCAGCGGCGCATTTCGTTTGAGTATATTCTGTTTGAAGGGCTAAACGATACGCCTAAGCATGTCAATGAGCTTACCCGGTTACTCAGCGGGCTCAGATGTCGGATTAATCTCATCCGGTTTCATCCTGTGCCCGGAACACCGTTGAAAAGTCCCGGTGAAGAGACTCTCCAAAACTTCAAAGATCAGCTTAACCGGAAAGGAATTCTGACAACCATTCGTGCTTCACGCGGAGAAGATATTTACGCTGCATGCGGCTTGTTGTCAACAAAAGAGCTGAACCGGAAAAGTTAATTTGGCAAATTGATTTACTGAATTTTTAAATTTATCTTTAATTGCCTCTTTATCAAAAATTACGGATTGAAATTTTTAACATTCTGTTTTTGCCTGTGAGCCAAACAATTTTTAATTTGGCAGCCTGAAAATGATTTTGGAAATCTGGAAATGAGATTTAATATTAAAATAGCGGGTTTTGTTGTTGCTGCACTGTTTTTTTCGTGCAGTAAACCACTGATTGAGAAGCCTGAAAAGCTGATTCATGCAGATAAAATGTTGGATATACTGGTTGATGTTCACTTAGCCGAATCAGCATTTAATACCCGCAGATCGCGCGATTCGCTTGTGATGAAAAGCAGCTCCGTTGATTTTTATTATTCAGTTCTTGAAAAATACCAGGTTCCGGATTCGGTTTTTGAAAAATCTCTTGTTTTTTATGCCAGCCAGCCCCGAAAATTTGAAAAGATGTACCGAAAGGTACTGAATAAATTGAATGAGATGGAACACGAGTTTTCCGGTCGGAAAACTAAAGCGGTAGAGCTGGAATTTTAGCCGGCGAGCTTCATTTTAGCACTCACTCATTGATATTATCTGAGCTGCAGAGTAGTTGTGCCAATGTTGTTTCCGTCGGCAAAAAGATCGATAGTATAAGTTCCGGGCATCAGTGCAGGTTCGTCGGAGTTTTCCCAGAAAATGGCAACCGGCAGGTCATGCCCTTCATAAATCACCTCACGCATAGATGAATATTGAATGCGCAGGTCTTCAAACTGAAACAGATTGTCTGCCGATTTGCTCATTAGCAGCTGATCGGGACGCATGATGCGCGCATATATATTTTTAGTGCCTCTTTTGGCAGTAATGTTTTCGTTTATGATGAAATAGATTCGTATCCGTTCGGTTCTGTTTGCAAATTTTGTTTCCTTGTTGCGGGAGTTCAGCCCTTCTGCCATCACCTCCCGAACCTGGAGAACAGCAGCCCGCTGAAGATTGCGCTCAAGGCGGTCCCTCTCTTCACTAATCTCCCTTTTCTCTGTTTCAACACGTTTATATTGCTCTTTCACTTCAAGGTTCTCTGCCAGAAGTTCCTGGTTTCTCCGGTTAAGAGAATCAATCTGAACAACAAAGTCGCGCATAATTCCCCGCAGGGTAGTCACCTGTTTTTGATATGAATTGATTTTTTCGAGGCTCACTTTTTTTGTCTGCTCAATTTCTATAAGCAAATCTTTTACTTTAGCTTGCGCAACAAAAAGCTGCTCATTTATGGTATCATTTTCAGTCTCAAGGGAATCATAGCGAAAAACAAGTTCGCTTAATTGTATCTGAATAGAGTCTTTTTCAAGTTTGAGTTCATGTACAATGGTTCTGTGCTCCCTGTTTTGCAGAAAAAATAAAGTTCCTACCGCAACAAGAATAACAGACAGCGCAATCACAATAATATTGTTGCGCTTCTCTTTGGCTTTTGCTTTTTTCAGAATATCAGATTCGTTCATTGTACAAAATATCTAATTGATATAACGATACAAAATTAATAATCTTTTGTATGCAGAAAATTCTTTAGTCAGATTAAATCTGCTTTTTGAATGTTAAATAAACCCTGAGGCGGGTTACTCATTCATAATAATTGCCGATAATTTTCAAATTTGTAAAAAATAAAATGTGGGAAAAGCTTTTGTGAAAGGATAATCCGCTAAGTTTGTTTCTGGGTTTTGGTTTTTTAATTTTTCATGTTAAAAATTAAAATTATGTTATTGGCGATCGATATTGGAAATACAAATATTGTTTTTGGAGTCAGCAACAATGATAAGTGGCTTAATCATTGGCGCATACAAACAGACCATAAAAAAACTGCAGATGAATATGAAGTGATTTTTCGTTCTCTGCTTACGGCAAATCAGATTTTCAGAAGTGATGTGGATGATATTATCCTTTCCAGTGTGGTTCCTTCGCTGATTCGTCCATTTACCGAGATGCTGACCGGATTGTATGACATGACCACGATTACGGTGGTAGGTCCGGAAATTTATCCGAAATTGCCGGTAAAGATTTTAAATCCCTATGAAATTGGCGCCGATATTGTTGCCAACTCGGTTGGCGCCTATACCAAATTTGGAAAATTGACGATGGTGGTCGATTTTGGCACTGCTCTCACATTCACAACCATTGGCAGAGATTCCGAAATCAGGGGTGTTGCAATTGCTCCCGGTCTTAAAACAGCAGTGGAGGCGCTGGCAGGAGACACAGCCCAGCTTCCGCATGTTCATCTGACTGCCCCTCCGTCAGTTTTGGGTGAAAATACTATTCATGCCATACAATCGGGTATTGTTTACGGTTTCTCCGGATTAGTGGACTCCATGATAGAACGCACTCAGGATGAGCTGGGTGAAAAAGTTACCGTTGTTGCCACAGGTGGGCTGAGCACATTGATTGCACCGCTCACGAAACATATCCGGAAAGTTGAACAACTGCTGACTCTTGATGGGTTGGCAGAAATCAGCAAGGTGATTAACGGATTTTCTCAAAGTTAAATCTCACCGAAAATCCGGTTATAATAACAATACAGGTATTCTAATTTGCCTCTAAAATTTTGAGCAGTTCATCCAGTTTCGGAGATAGTATGATTTCTGTCCGCCGGTTCATCTGCCTCGCTTCGGCACTCTTTTCAGTGGAAAGCGGGACATATTCACTACGCCCTGCTGAAATAATGCGTTTCGGATCTAACTGAGGATTCTGTGTGAGAATTTTCGTTACCGCCGTTGCGCGCATAACGCTCAGGTCCCAGTTGTCTTTCACATCGCCTTGTCCGCGCATGGGCACATCATCGGTATGTCCTTCCACCATGATATTAACATCGGGATTTTCTGCCAGCAACCGGCTCAAATCGCGCAATGCTCTTTCGCCATTGGTGTCAACTACCCACTGCCCGGTTTTGAAAAGCAGTTTCTCATCCATGGAGACGTAAACTTTCCCGTTTTTTTCATGAACAGTCAGTCCGTTTCCGGTGAATCCTGTCAGTGCGCTGACCACTTTGTTTCTCAGCTCTTTCACCGCCTGATCCTTTTGTGTGAGGACGTCCTGCAACTCTATGAGCCGTTTGTTTCTCTCAGCCAATTCCTTTTCTGCATCGCGAAGGCGGTCTTCACGCTGGTTCAAATCGCGGCGGGTGGCTTGCAGCTCTTTCATCAGGGTTTCAATTTCTGAAGTGCTGCCTGCCCGCAATATGTCAAGCTGGCGGTTCAGGTTTTGCATGTCAATTTCCAGCCCTGAATATCTTTGCTTCAGTGCATTTTGATTATATAACGCCTCTTCCAGTTGGGAATTCAGTTTTTTATTCCTTTCTGCAAGCTGGCTGTTGGCACTTTCAAGCTCGCGTTTTGCTATTTCAAGCCTTTGATTGGACTGTTTCAACACTCTGTTTTCCTGTGTTGTGTTTTCTAACTTTTCCTGAACTTCAGCAAATTGTCTTGTAGAAACACAGGAGCTGGCTGCAAAAATTGATGCTGCAATTATGATGATGAAAGTTGTTCTCATTTTATGAAATTTTTATTCCGGTTAAAGTTACATGTTTTGCCGATTCAGGACAAATTTAGAGGGAATTCAAATTTAATTTTCTGTGGATTATTTTCTTATTCAGCAAGAATAAACGCTTCTTTTTCATCACCAATCCATCTATATTTGTAAATGGTGCTCACCTGCTGCCCATCATCTGTTTTGTTAAATCGTGTGGAGTATATCCCTGATAATAAGCAGTTTGTGAGATCAGAAAAATTAAAAGTGGAGTTATAAAATTCTTTTTCACAAAATAAAAATTATATTTTTTAAAGTTCTTGATATGAAACTTGTATGAATTTAATCAATCCTCAATATTTTCGGTACACTTTCACAAAATCAATGATTATGGAAACAGGTAAACCTTCCGGTTTTACTTTGCCTACCCAGGAGCCTCCCAGCTGCTGGCTCAAAATGATATAGAACGGCTGGTCAAACGGCCATTGCTGCATTTCGGGGGTTGCTTCCGTTAGTCTTGGATATCTGAAAGTTTCCACGCCGTTAACAGTCCATATCAAAACGTCGGGGTACCATTCTAACCCATATATGTTCCAGTTCTGAACATTTGTGATAACGTTTCCGACTCCTCTGGGAGGATTGGAAGTGTTTTTCAATATGTTGGTATAGCGCGTATGCACTGTGTGATGAATATTATTGTCAAAATTCAGGTGCTCCATAATATCAATTTCGCCGCTGTGTGGCCATCCGCCATAAACAGACTCTTCGGGCATCATCCAGAGGGCAGGCCAGGCACCCTGAGCACACTCTTTTCGTGCACGGATTTCAATCTTTCCGTATAAAAAAGAGAACTTTCCTCTGGATTCGACACCTCCGGTTAAAAACGGGCGGTAATCACCGGAGAAGCCGGGATTATTAATCCCCTTCAGGTATAGTTTGCCGTTTTCAATCGCATACACTGCTTTATCTGCGATCATGTGTTTTTTCCAATCGGGGGCATTATCATAATGCTGCGGCTCCGTCTGAATGAGCGACCATTTGGTTGTGTCTAACTCAATTCCGTCAAACTGCTCTTCCCAAATTAATTCCCATTCATCATCCTCGCTCTGGGCGGAAGCGTTGTATTGAAAAAGCAATAGAGGAGTGATAAAAAGCAGAATGAAAAAGCAAGAATGAAAAAGCACGGTTCGCATTTTCTATCTGTTTTCAGGATTACACTTCAAACGAATCCACTTCGCGGTAAGCTTTTATCAATTTTTTTTCACCTTCAATGCCAGGTTCAGAATTTCCATGTTCCATACCGACAACTCCTTTAAACCCTTTGTCGTAAAGGTGTTTAAATACATTTTTATAATTAATTTCACCGGTGGTGGGTTCTTTTCGTCCCGGGTTATCCCCCACCTGGAAATAGGCAATTTCGTCCCATGTCAGATTGATATTATGAATCAGATGCCCTTCTGTTTTTTGCATGTGATAAATATCGTACAGAATTTTGCAGGCAGGGCTGTTAACTGCCCTGCAAATCATATAAGTTTGATCCGATGTTTGCAAATATAAATCGGGTGAATCTGAAAGCGGTTCAAGCACCATCACAAGCCCGTGGGGTTCAAAAATTTCTGCTCCCCAGCGCAGGGCGTCAATAACATTGGCATCCTGAATTCCAATGGGTAAATTGCGCTCAAATGCACCTGGCACAACAGTCATCCATTTGGCATTTACACGCTTTGCTGCTTCAACCGACCGGCGGCATCCATCTAAGAAAATATCGAGGTGTTCTTTTTTCCCTGCTGCGAGCGTGTTGGCCATATTCCCTCCTTTGGGAACAACAAAAACCCCCATTGTCATTCCCAGTTTTTCAAGTGTTTCACCAATTTTTGTCTGGGTTTCAACATCGCGGTTCATCAGCCCATTGTCTTCAAGGGCAGTAAATCCCTGGTCTGCCATAAATTTTAGCTGATCGATCAAATCTTCGCCGGCGCTGTTTTTAAACATGCCAAAATGGGGTGCATACTTCAGTTTAAATTTTGCCTCGTTAGACACAACTGACTGTGATGCAGAGGCATTCATAAAGCTGCCAAGACCGGCTATTGCCATACTGCCGGCAGCTGCATTTTTCAGAAAATTTCTTCGTTCCATATCTTTTAAAATATTTTCAGTTTTGAATGGCTAATATACAAAATGTTTCAGCTTATCATGCTATTCACATCATTTTTGAACAGTTGTTTGCTTCCTTCTAAAAGAGTTGCTAAATTTAGGGTCATTTTTTATAAACAAATAAAAAACAGTACGATTATGAGTAGAAAACTAAGAATGGGAATGGTTGGCGGCGGAACGGATGCATTTATCGGCGCCATTCATCGACTTGCTGCGCTGATGGATAATCAGATAGAGCTGGTTTGTGGTTGCTTCAGTGTCAATCCTGAAATTTCAAGAGAATCAGGGAAATTGTACTATCTGCCCGAAAATCGCGTATATGATACCTATCAGGAAATGTTTGAAAAAGAGGCGAAACTTCCAGCGGGGGAGCGGATGGATTTTGTTTCCATTGTTACGCCCAATTTTGTACATTTTGATCCGGCAGTGATGGCGCTGGACAACGGTTTTCATGTTGTCATTGACAAACCAATCACTTTCACCCTTGACGAAGCGGTTAAGCTGAAAGAAAAGGTGGATGAAACAGGGCTTACATTAGCCTTAACACACACCTATTCGGGATATCCGGCGGTGAAACATGCCAGGCAGATGGTTGCCGATGGCGAGTTTGGCAAAATTCGTAAAGTATATGTTGAATATCCTCAGGGATGGCTTTCTTCAAAAGTTGAAGAGCAGGGTAATGTTCAGGCTTCGTGGCGCACTGACCCCAAGCGTTCGGGAAAAGCGGGCTCAATGGGCGATATAGGAACTCATGCACATCATCTGGCAGAATACATCACTGGCTTGAAAGTTACTGAACTTTGTGCCGAGCTGAAGATTTATGTTCCGGGCAGGCGTCTGGACGATGACGGCGCTGCCTTGCTGCGCTTCGATAACGGTGCAACCGGAGTGCTGATGGCTACCCAGATTGCGGCAGGCGAAGAGAATGCTTTAAAAATCAGGGTTTATGGTGAAAAAGGAGGCTTGGAATGGTTCCAGCATGAGCCCAATTCGCTATTCGTGAAATGGCTGGATAAGCCAACGCAGATTCTTCGTGTGGGAACAAACATGAACAGTGCCGTTGCGGCTCACAATACCCGCACCCCGGGAGGGCACCCGGAAGGTTACTTAGAAGCATTTGCCAATATTTACCGCAATTTTGCCCAAACTGTGATGGCGGAAATGGATGGCAAACAACCCACCGCCGAAATGCTCGACTTTCCAGGAGTGGAAGATGGCATCCGCGGAATGCAATTCATCGACACTGTGGTGAAAGCAGGATACGATGACACCGTAAAGTGGGTTAAATTTGCTGAGTAAGAGAAGCCCCTCTAACTCCCCCATGGGGAGAGAATTTTTGGGCTTTGAACAACGGAAAACTAAAATAATTGATAAAAATTCTATAAAAACAAAAGTCATTTCCTCCTCTCCTCTCTATGCGAGAGGGGTCGGGGAGAGGCTCTTAAAACTGAATATTATGGCACGACCAGTAACATTATTCACCGGCCAGTGGGCCGATCTGCCCTTTGAAGAGATGTGCCGGAAAGCAAAGTCGTTCGGATACGACGGGCTTGAGCTCTGCACATGGGGCGACCACATAGAGATTGACAAAGCCGATCAGGCTTATTGCGATGAGCGAAAGGCAATTCTGAAAAAATATGATTTGCAGCTTTTTGCTATTTCCACACATCTTGTCGGGCAATGTGTTTCCGACTTCATCATTGATGAGCGGCACAAAGGTATTTTGCCTGACTATGTTTGGGGCGATGGTGATCCGGAAGGAGTGCGCCGGCGGGCGGCAGAGGAGGTCATAAAAACAGCCAAAGTGGCTAAAATGCTTGGTCTGGATACGGTAACAGGATTTACCGGCAGTCCGGTGTGGCATCTGCTTTATGCATTTCCTCCCCAACCCAAGGGGATGATTGAAAAAGGATTTGAAGATTTTGCAAAGCGCTGGATTCCGATTCTGGATGAGTTTCAGAAGTTAGGGGTCAGATTTGCTTTGGAGGCACATCCTTCCGAAATAGCATTCGATATTCATTCGGCATATCTCACACTGCATGCGTTGGATAATCATCCGGCTTTCGGATTTAACTATGACCCGAGCCATTTTGGCTATCAGCATGTGGATTATGTCAGGTTTATCTATGAATTTGCCGACCGCATTTTTCATGTTCACATGAAAGATGTTTACTGGAGCGATGTTCCAAAAAGCATTGGCGTTTTTGGCGGGCACTCCGAATTTGGAGATAATCGGCGATATTGGAATTTTCGCAGCGTAGGACGAGGCAGTATCAATTTTGAGAATATTATCCGTGCTCTGAACGACATCGGTTATCAGGGGCCGCTTTCGGTTGAATGGGAAGATAGTGGGATGAACCGGGAAGCCGGTGCAACCGAATCTTGTGCCTATGTGAAAAAGATTGATTTTGAGCCCTCTGATATTGCCTTCGATGATGCTATGCAAAAGGAGTAATCAGCAAATTCAATACCCTTTCTTTTTGGCCATCTGTTGAGATTCCAAAATAAAATCCCGGTGTGCTTTTATTAAGTTGATAGAGTGCAGCAGCATATTTTTGGTTTCGGAAATTATGTTGAAGAAAAGTACTGAATTTCGTGTATTTACTTCTCCTGCCTTAATCCTTCTTATTTGCATGATTTCAAAGTTTTCGAGAGTTTCCAGTATTTCGTCTCGCTGTATAATCAGATCAGGTATTTCATCAAAATTGTTATGTTCAACCAATTCGATGAAAGATATGTAGAAGCTATCTATGTTTTTTCTGAGTTTCTGCATTTCCTTTATCTGGGATTTGTTAAATGGGCGGTGATTGTTATTCACATGCTCATAAAGCGGTTCTACCAGAAAATTCAATGAGTGAGCAAGCTCTCGCTGATAGTCAACAACCTGCACGTAGAAATGTCCGGAATCAACATTCTTCTCAATTTTAGAGATAACATTTAAAACTTTATTTTTTTGTTTTTTTGCTCTTTTGTTGAGGTCATCTTTCAGTTTCAGTGCTTCTTTCAGATCTGAACGCTCTTCATTTAAAAAGTTTGTAATGCTCTCAGAGTAAACCTTATTAGCCTGAATTATGGCTTTTATTACCTGGTTCCTGCACTTCTGCATTACTTTATCAATCCCATCCTTTTCGCTGATAACTTCGTCTTCCAGGTTTTCTATTGCATCGCCATTACCGTTCTTTTTAAGAATACCAAAATGAGTCTGTAATAACATAAAAATTGCAATGGCAGCAAAGACAAATATCATAAACATTCCACTGGCAAAGATGATCCAGGCGATAATTGCTGTAACCGAAAATGCAATTATTGCAGTCAAAAACCAACCGCCCACAACGGCAAGAACCCCGGAAATCCGGTAAACTGCACTGTCGAGCCCCCATGCACGATCGGCAAATGAAGTACCCATTGCCACCATAAAGGTTACGTAAGTTGTGGACAGGGGAAGCTTATATGATGTTCCGATGGCAATTAACACACTTGCCACAAAAAGATTAACCGTTGCCCTGATTTTATCGAAAGCAGAATTTCCGGCATAATCCTCGCTAACCGGTTTAAAGCGAGCTTGAATTTTCTTTATCAAAGGTTCAGGAATTTTTGCCACCAGTTTTTTTTGATATTTTCTGAAATTCCGGACAATTACCCTTGCCAGCATACTTGAGCTAAAGCGCTCATCCCCTTCGCTTTGTCTTGCCAAATCCACAGAGGTATATACCACAGAATGTGCCTTTTTTGAAAAGGTCAGGGTTAAGATCATTATTAAACCTGCAATTAAAAGAATGTAGCCAGGGGTGTCAGCCTTTCCTGCAAGAAATTCCATGGTAAATGTTTCAGGTAGAGGTGCACCGGCTGTCGTCCATGTTTTAAATGCATATAAACCTGCAATAGGAACTCCGATAAAATTCACCAGATCGTTTCCGGCAAATGCCATTGCCAAAGCAAATGTTCCAATCAATACGGTGAGTTTTAGTATTTTCACCTTGAAAAGGGAATTTAATATCTGAATGATAACTACCCATCCCAAAAAACCGTATAACAACAATTTTCCGTTGTTGGCAATAATCCAGTCACCGAGAATTTCTCCATTGCGTAGCTCTGCCTGGGCAAAAGAAGCGCCTGCTATTCCCTTGATGAGAAGAAAGTAGGTAATGGCAGTGATTGCTAAACCACCGTAAACAGCACCTAAGTATTTCATGTTCTTCCGGTAGTTGAAGGTAAAAATGATCCGTGTTATATACTGAACAATAGAACCGATAGTGAATGCGATGGGAACAGAAAGCAAGATACCTGAAATGATTGCAAGCGCTTTTTCCGAATTGATGTAATTGGACAACTCACCGACTGTGCCTCCCATCCGGTTTAGTTTCACCAAAGAAACCGCTACGGCTGCGCCAAGTAGTTCAAAAACAATGGATACTGTGGTTGAGGTTGGCATTCTCAATGAGTTGAAGGTGTTGAGAAGAAGGATATCCGTAATCATCACAGCAGTGAAAATGACCATGATTTCATTGAACACAAACATTTCCGGGTGAAAAATCCCTTTTCGGGCAATTTCCATCATGCCGCTTGAAAAAGTGGTTCCGATAAATACACCCACTCCGGCCATCATAAAGATGAGCCATTTGGGAGCTGCCTTGGAACCGAAGGCTGCATTTAGAAAATTTCCGGCGTCGTTACTAACCCCAACAACTAAATCTGATATAGCAAGTGCAAGAAGTACAACTACTATAATAAGGTAAAAATTTTCCATTAGCTCTATTTTTCAGACCGCAAATATAAATGAGAAACTTTTGCTTATACCAGCTAAGGTATTAAAAAAACATTAACAGTCCATAAAGAAATTATTAATGATTTGAACAAAATGTCATTAATGTTAATAAATCCAACAATTTGTACACTAGTTCATAATGAATTAAGTGAAAACTAAAGTTTTAAAAGCGATTATATTATACTAATTTTGAGTCGTCTAAAGTGAAAATCATATGAAAACATACACATCGCGGCAATTAACGCTATATATTTCAATTCTTCTCACTTCTCTGGCATTGATTTTTTTGCTATTCACCTGGTTGTTGTCTCCCGGATTTTGGGTATTACTGATTTTAGTAATTGTCTTTTTTCTGACTTCCTATTTTTATGTAACATTTGTCATAAATAAGTATATATCCGACAAAATACGACCTGTGTATAAAACCATAAAGGATTTGCCATTAAGCGGAAAAAATCTTGAAGAAAAGTCATCCGATTCAACAAATCTGCTGTCAAATGTCAGGTATGAAGTTGAAGAATGGGCAAAGGCGCAAATGAAGGAGATTGAGCGATTAAAGGAATTGGGGCGTTATCGTAAAGAATTTGTTGGAAATGTATCACATGAATTAAAAACCCCGATATTCAATATTCAGGGCTATATTTTGACTTTGCTGGAGGGCGGGCTTGAAGATTCGAGAATCAACATGCTTTACCTCAGACGCACTGAAAAAAACATAAACCGTCTTATTTCAATAGTTGAGGATTTGGAGTCGATTACAAAGCTTGAGTCGGGAGAACTTAAGCTTAATATGAGAAAATTTGACATTGTCAAAACTGTTAAGGATGTGTTTGAGATGGAACACTTTCAGGCACAGAACCGTGAGGTTTCGCTTGAAATTGTGAACCCGCCATCAAAGCCGGTTTATGTCAGAGCTGACCGTAACCGGATTGTTGAAGTTCTTGTTAACCTCATTGTGAATGGAATTAAATACAGTCGGAAAGGGGGTTTTGTTCATGTCTCCTTTTATGATCTTGAAGATAATGTCATGGTTGAAATAACCGATAACGGACTTGGAATTGAGAAAAAATTCCTGCCTCGAATTTTTGAACGTTTTTACCGCGTGGAAAAATCCAGATCGCGGGAGCAGGGTGGAACAGGGCTTGGTCTTTCCATTGTAAAACATATTATTGAAGCCCACAACCAGTCCATCAATGTCCGAAGTGTGGTTGATCAGGGAACAACTTTTAATTTTACACTTGAAAAAGCCAGATAATGTCAATATTGTTCTAATGGTTGAATAAATTTCAGGAATTCAATAAATTACTCGTAACTTTGTGTTTGAAACAACAAAAAGAGACAAATGAGCGAAAATAAATTTAAAATTCTGCTGGTTGACGACGAAGAAGATATTCTGGAATTTATCGGCTACAATCTTGAAAAGGAAGGCTATGAGGTGTTTACTGCACAAAATGGAAAAGATGCAATCAAACAGGCTGAAAAACATCAACCTCATCTAATACTTCTGGATGTAATGATGCCCGAGATGGATGGAATTGCAACCTGCGAAGAAATCCGTAAAAATCCGGAGATAAGTAATACAATTATTGCTTTTCTGACAGCACGGGGAGAGGATTACACTCAAATTGCCGGGTTTGAAGCCGGCGGTGATGATTACATCACCAAACCGATTCGCCCAAAAGTATTGGTCAGCCGGGTGAAAGCTCTATTGAAGCGCACGGGTGAGGCAGGCGGTGTTGCTGCCTATGCAGAAGAGACAGGAATAATTTCCGTTGGCAATCTGGTAATCGACAAGGAGCAGTATCTGATTCGCCTTGATAATCAGGAGATGGTTCTGCCCAGAAAAGAGTTTGAACTTTTATCACTACTTGTTTCGAAACCGGGAAAAGTTTTCACGCGTGAGGAAATATACTCAACTGTTTGGGGAGAAAATGTGGTAGTGGGTGACCGCACCATTGATGTTCATATTCGTAAATTGCGTGAGAAAATCGGTAGCGAACGTATCAAAACACTTAAAGGCATAGGATACAAGTTTGTGGATCTCTAAATGAAATATATAACTAGATAGAGAATTAAAAATCCTGTGACATAGCCTGCTTTAAGATGCCATAATTTGTTTTTGTTAAGAATAAGCAGTGCAGAAGCAACTATTCCGGAGATAAAAACAACTGCCGCAATTGACCACATCGGATTGGCTCCCATCCTGAAAGAGAGTGCAATAAGAGCACCTGTCAATGCACCAAGTGCAGCCATGTGGCTGCTGATTTTCCATCTGAATGAAAGCGGGAGGAGCGCAACTATCACAAAAATTGAGGCTAACTGTAAAAGTTTAAAAACAGGTAAGGCTTCAATCCTAAGCAATAATAGATATCCAAGATAATAGGAAAATGCCGTAAAAATAAGTGATAAGGCTCTGAAGTTTTCCGAATCAGGCGAAAGCTTAAATTTTGGATTGATTGATAATAAGGCAATTGAGAGCAAAGGAAGAATGCAGGTGGTAAAAAATATTATGAGTAAAACCAGTCGTTTTGCCTGCCATCCCAGCATGGAAAAGTAAAAATCGGAGTGAAAAAGCAACAGAAATCCCAGCGTGGGAATTATTGTGGGATGGAAAAGATATGCAATAGCCCGGGCTGTTTTATTCATATTTACAGCTCCTTACGTAGTCTTGCAACCGGTATTCCCAACTGCTCACGGTATTTGGCAACAGTTCTTCGCGCAATGCCGTATGATTTTTTGTTTAAAATCTGAGTCAGTTTTTCGTCGGTTAAAGGTTTGCGCTTGTCTTCATTATCGATACAATCCTGAAGAATTTTCTTAATTTTTCGTGTTGACACCTCTTCTCCGTCATCTTTTTGCATCCCTTCGGAGAAAAAATATTTTAGCGGATAAATTCCAAAATGTGTTTGTATGTATTTGCTGTTGGATACCCTTGAAATCGTTGAAATATCAAGTCCGGTTTTTTCGGCAATATCCTTTAAAATCATGGGGCGCAGTTTTGTTTCATCCCCATCCTGAAAAAACTCCTTCTGGAAGCTGATTATTTCAGACATTGTTATGAGCAGAGTGTGGTTTCTCTGCCTGATGGCATCGATAAACCATTTTGCCGAATCCACCTTTTGTTTAACAAACACTAGCGCATCTTTCTGATTTTTATCTTCTCTGACCATAGAACGCAGCATTTCCAGGTAAGTTTTATTGATCCTCAGCTCGGGCACATTCTGCTGATTCAGCGTGAGATTGAGTTCCCCATCAGAGGTTTCAAGTATAAAATCGGGTATAATGTGTTGGTTCGCCTTATTGTGCGGATTACTGTATGCGCTCCCCGGTTTCGGATTTAATTTCAGCACATGGTCTATTCCCTCTTTCAGCTCTTCATCTGTGAGTTCCAGCTTTCTTTTTATTTTTTCGTAATGCTTGCGGGTGAACTCTTCAAAAAAATCCTGAATAATTGTTAACGCAAGTTTATGGTTGCTGCCGCCACCTTTTCTGTTGAGCTGCAACAGCAGGCATTCCTTGAGGTTACGTGCCCCAACTCCCGGGGGATCAAGAGAATGGATAATGTTTAGAATTTTCTGCAGTTTTTCAACCGAAACTTCTAAGCCAATGCTGAATGCCAGATCATCGCTGATTGACATTAAATCACGGCGAAGATACCCATCATCATCAATATTACCTATTATGTATTCAGCCAATTCTCTGTCCTGCTCTGATAGGTTGGTCATTCCCAACTGATCATACAGGCTTTCGTGAAATGTAATTCCCACTGAGAACGGGATTTCCACATATTTGTCATCTTTCGAATAGTTACTTGTATTGGTTTTGTATGAAGGGATTTCATCATCGTCTGTGTAGTAGTCGTCAAAGGAAAACTCTTCTTCAGAGTCCTGATCCTGTTCGTTTGAGTTGTCTTCATCCTCTTCATACCTGTCGGGACTATCCGACTCTAATTCCAGCACGGGATTCTCCTCCAGCTCTTTTTTAATCCGTTGTTCGAGGAGCATGGTGGGAATCTCCAAAAGCTTGATCACCTGTATTTGCTGAGGTGAAAGCTTCTGCAGCAGCTTTTGTTGTAATGTTAATCTTTGTTTCATTTTCCCGAATTAGTTTTGTAAATTTATAGATTTTTCGGGAACAATGCAACAAAAGAAATCAGAATTCTGCATTTTTCGGTGTTCTTGGAAACGCAATCACATCACGGATATTCCCCATTCCGGTAATAAACTGCATAAATCGTTCAAAGCCCAATCCAAAACCGCTGTGAGTCACACTGCCAAATCTTCGTGTATCAAGATACCACCACATTTCATCAACAGGGATATCCATTTTTCTCATTCTCTCTTCCAGTTTTTCAAGTATCTCTTCCCGTTGCGAGCCTCCGATAATCTCACCAATCTGCGGAAATAAAACATCCATGGCACGCACTGTCTTGCCGTCTTCATTGAGCTTCATGTAGAAAGCTTTGATATCACCCGGGTAATCGGTTAAAATCACCGGACGTTTAAAGTGCTTTTCCACTAAATAGCGCTCGTGCTCGCTATGCAGGTCAACCCCCCAGTCAACAGGGAACTGAAATTTTTTCTTTTTGTATGGATTTGAGTTTTTCAGAATATCTATTGCTTCTGTGTAAGTTATCCGCACAAACTGGCTGTTCAGAACAAACAGCAGCTTTTCCACCAGGTCCATAGAACGCTGATCCTGAGGTTTGTTCTTTTCTTCATTTTTCAGTCTTTGAGCAAGAAAATTTAAATCATCCAGGCAATTGTCAATTGCATATTGAATAAGATATTTCAAGAAATCTTCAGCCAGATCCATGGTGTCATCCAGATCGTAAAATGCCATTTCCGGTTCAATCATCCAGAATTCTGCCAGATGTCTTGTGGTATTGGAATTTTCGGCTCTGAAGGTTGGTCCGAAAGTGTATATTTCGCCTAATGCCAATGCGCCTAACTCACCTTCCAGCTGGCCAGAAACGGTCAGATTGGTCTGTTTCCCGAAAAAATCCTTGCTGAAATCTGCCTCACCTCCATCAGTGAGCGGTGGGGTAACAGCATTCAGGGTGGTCACCCTGAACATCTGTCCGGCGCCTTCAGCATCACTACTGGTTATGATGGGAGTGTGAAGATAATAGAATCCCTTATCATTGAAATACTTATGAATTGCATAGGACATAGCATGGCGAATGCGAAAAACCGCACTGAAAGTGTTTGTGCGAAAACGAAGATGTGCATTTTCGCGTAGAAATTCAAGTGTATGTTTTTTAGATTGGATGGGATATTTTTCCGGGTCAGCCCTACCAAGCAACTCAATTTTTTCGGCAATCAATTCTACTTTTTGGCCTGCTCCGCCTGATTCGGCAAGAATGCCTTTAGCCGAAATGCTGGCTCCGGTATTGATTTCACGTATCAGATTGTCATCAAAACGTGCTGTGTCAGCAACTATCTGAAGGCTGTGAATGGTCGAGCCGTCATTCAGTGCAATGAAACTAACATTTTTACTGCCTCTTCGGGTTCTCACCCATCCTTTAACAAATATTTCATCTCCGATTTCGCCTAATGCCAAAACCTCTTTAACTTTCCGTCTATTCATCATTTCCAATTATCTTTTTAACCTTTTCAGAATAAAAGAAACAAAAGTAGTTTTTTAATAGGAATTTCCAGTCGGGGAGATTTGAATTTTGCGGTATTGAGTCAAAGTTTAAAATAAAAAAGCCATCCGGCTTAAAAACCGGGTGGCTTTTGACAATTTAATTTAGTTTACGTGGTATTATCTTTATTCGGCAGCATCCCCCGGCACCGGGACTTTGGCATTCTGAATGTAGCCGATATCTCCCATAACATAAACGTCTGGACCCAGTTTTAGGTCGGAATTCATCATTTCATCGTAGGTTACTTCTTTTCCGGTATAAGCTGAAACCCTTCCCATGATGGCAACCATGTTGGAAATGGCTGTTTGTTCGGCTTCGTTAAACGGAATGTTTTGTCTGATGCATGTAACTAAGTTGATGTGTTCCTGGACGTATGGACTGGTTTCGGAACCTTGTGCAACAAAAAGTTCGTTTCCGGCTGCGTCAACAATTTTTGGTTTGTGTCCATCGGTTATAGCGATGGCTTTAGTTCCGTGAAAGATTTCATAAACACCATTGGCACAGCCATTTATCTGTCGACACATGCTGTGTATATGGCGTCCGTCTTCATAGAAATAATCGATGCTGAAATTGTCATACTGGTCGCCGGTAACTCTGCGTTGTCTGGAGCCAAAACCAACTGCCTTAACCGGATGTCCGCCGATAAACCAGCTTGCCACATCAATATTGTGAACGTGTTGCTCCACAATGTGGTCTCCGGAGAGCCAGCACCAGTTCACCCAGTCGCGAATCATCCATTCCATTTCACTCCAGCTTGCATTTTTGTCGCGATGCCACAGTTTGCTCTGGTTCCAGTAAACATTGGCTGAAACAATGTGCCCGATAGCATTTTTATTTATCTCTTTCCATAAGTTCACGTAGCTGTGCTCATGGCGACGCTGAGTGCCGGTTACAATTTTTAATTCGAGGGATTCTGCCATTTTTGCTGCTGCAATTATCTGGCGGATTCCTACCGGATCAACGGCTATCGGTTTTTCCATGAAAACATGCTTGCGTGCCTTAACGGCAGCTTCAAAATGCTCCGGTCTGAATTTTGGCGGTGTAGCAAGGATAATCACGTCAACACCTGCATCAATAACTTTCTCGAATGCATCAAAACCTACAAAGCAGTTCTCTTCAGGGACTTCGATGTTGTGCTCTTTTTTGATTTTCGCACGGCAATCATCCACTCTGTCCTTGAATACATCACCTAATGCTGTAACAGTCAGGTTTGGCCCCGCTGAAATGAAGTTCAGCGCTGCTCCTGATCCGCGACCGCCGCATCCGATAACCCCGGCTTTCAGCTCCGGGCCGTCAGGTGCTATGTCAAGCATTGGCGGGAGGTTTAACTCTCTGGATTTAAAATCATAAATTCCGGATATCCCGGCTTTTTCACCACCTCCGGAGCAGGAAGTAAAAGCTCCGATTCCCATAGCACTTGCAGCGCCAACGGTAGCAGCGCCGGATAAAAACTTACGTCTTGAAAAATTACTACTACTCATAACTTGATATTTTGATTTGATTTCAGGATACTAAACTAATTATTATTTCCGGTATTTTCATCAAATTCACAAACTATTCTGAATCCGACATAGTTGCAGTCAGAAAGCCACCAGATACTTTTGGGCATCTGCGGGTCGGTGAGAAACCATTCTTCGGTTCGTGTGTAATCACGCGAGGCACTTCTGACATCGGAAACAGGGCTGCGGAAGGAGCCGCCTTTCACAACTCTCTCTTTTCCTGAATCAGGACCTTTGGGGTCAAGTATGCCGTCGGTCAGTTTTTCATAAGCATCTTCGGCATACCAATCAGAACAGTATTCAAGAACATTGCCTAACATGTTTTTTAAACCATAAGGATTGGCTTCCACTGCATCAGGCTCTTCAGTTCTTCCGTGGCTGTTTCCTTCGTAAATTACATATTTGTTAATCAGGTCGCTACTTTTTCCGAAAAGCTTTCCGAAAAATCCTTTTTCGCCAAAATCTTTTGGCTGACCTTCAAAGAAGAAAGGGGTGTCGGTTCCACCGCGCGCTGCATATTCCCATTCGGCTTCTGTGGGCAGGCGATAGGTTTTGCCGGTAACCTGAGAAAGCCATTTGCAATAGGTTTCTGCCGCATGATAAGTCATTGTTATTGCCGGGCGGTTGCCCAAGCCCCAGTTTTGGTCGGGTTGTCCGTATGGCGGGGTGGGTCCGGAAATGGCATCAATGTCATCTTCAGTGCGTGTTCCCTCTGTGTCGGTTGAGCGTCCTTCGGCTGCTGTAGCAGCATAAAAAGCCAGAAATTCATCCCAAGTAACTTCAATCTCTGCCATAAAAAACGGGCTGATTCTAACCTCTTTTTGTGGACTTTCATCGGCACTTCTCAACTGCTCATCTTCAGGGCTTCCAATTTTGAATGAACCACCCGGTATGGCTTTCATGTTGAACGAGACCGTAGTGTTGGGTACCGTTTCTGTAAAATCTTCATGCGCGAAAACTTCTACCGGTGCTGTGTAAATATCCATGGGTGCCGATTTCGTCATTCCAAAATCTACATTTGCAGCATGAATGGCATTCGGATCATAATGTCCCACACTCAGGTGGCAGTTGATACACCGCAAATTATCTTCATTTTGGGTGTAATGTAAATGTGCATCCTGCCCTTCTTTGGTGAGAGTGAGCGGAAACAGGTTCACATGGCAATGGAGACATGATTCCTTGAAAACATGATGCTGAGCATATTCAAAAGTTGCCTTCTGCTCCCAGTTAAAATCGGCGCTGTCTTTAAATAGCAGACCATAAACATCGCGTGTGCCGGTTATAATCTTCTGCTTCAGGTATCCTTGTCCCTTCGGGGGAAGATGACATTCAACGCATCCTATGTGCATTCCCGATTGGGTGACATAGTGAGTAGATAACCGCCACGACTCGGTTGCATGTGGATGTACGTGGCATATGGCACAAAACTCGTTTGTGGATGTATATTCAACAAATTTGTTGAAGTAAATGGTGAAAAGTAAACCTATTACAAAACCTAAAAAAAGTACCAGAAGTAATTTTCGTTTCAGAAATGCAATCAACCGATTTAGCATGCTCAAGATTTTAAAAACTGAATTTTTACATTAAATGCCAAAAATAATAATTTCTAAAGGCTTTAATCGCAAATTGATTAAATTGGAGCTTATATAGAAACAGTCAAAATAAGGCATAAGTAAAATGCAAAAAGTGTTTTATTATGATACGACAAAATATTTTCTATTTCTACCTATTTTCGGCACAGTTATTTTGTGTTATTTCCCATTTCCCAGAGGAACTTTACCGGAATTTTGTTTTTATGATAAAATTGATTATCTTTGCAACCGCGTTTTTAGAAAATAGTGAGACTATTATACAATATATTGCGGGGTGGAGCAGTTGGCAGCTCGTCGGGCTCATAACCCGAAGGTCGTAGGTTCGAATCCTACCCCCGCTACAGAAACAGGCTGAATGCCTGTTTTTTTTGGACAGTTTTTCATCCCGGATATCGGTTTTTGAATAATGTTTTCCCCATAAACCAGAAAATTTTTTCCTGTTCATCTGAAATGAGACACATATCCGGGAGAATTTGAAGTTATTCGTTTGATAAAATAATTGCAAATTTTAACTGATCAATCGTATTAGTTAAATTTTGTAATAACTCAGGAGTTTCCAAATAAACCATCAGCCAGCTGATCATCTCAATTATTTCAAATTTTTTAGTTTTTAGAGCTATAGTGCTGAGCGACATCAGGTAATAAAGTAATTCAATCACATGGATTGATTTTCTGTTTCTAAAAAAGAACTCAGGACCTTGTTCAAAAATATCTGTCAGATCAATGCCCTCAGAATCAATCCACTGGTGAGTTTTCCATTGCATTTTCAATAATGGATAATCTGGATGAAGGTTAAAATATTTTTCAAGTAATTTGTCGTATTCTTTTTCAGAATACTTTGCATTAAGAATAAGAAAATGAACCGCAGGGTTATCAGGCATTTGCTTGTTGAGATTTTTTAATTTATTCAGTGCTTTCTTCGGATTGCTATTTACTAAATCAAAAATTTCATAAAACTTCATTTCCCATTCTTCCCGGTTGACATTGGAATTTGGTTGAATCCCCAATAATTCATCCGACAGTTCATCATCAATTTGATAGTTACGAATCATCTCAACGTGATTGTCATAAAGTCTTTCAACTTCTTCAATATCAATGAGATTCTCAAAAAGTGTATAGAGCAGGTAATCAAATTCTTCTAATTCTTCATCTGTTGGTATATCTGAGCTTTCAATAATTTCAATCATCCGATTCACTTTCTCCTGGAAAGAGAAATCGATGAATTTTTCCTCAAAATTATCGAAAGAGGCATTGCTGTCGAAAACATCTTCATCAGTACGATAAATAAAGTCATAATTTCCTTTGCCTGCCGTACGCTCAAGTTGATCAATGATTTGTTTTATACGTTCTTCGCTCTCAAAAGGGCCGGAAATATAAAAAGGTTTTCCGTTTTCTCCACAATCAATATCAATCAGTTCGATGTCTTCGGTATCTTCCTCCAGAATATATTTTGCAACTGAAGCATATTCTTTGCAAGGCTTAAAACCGTATTCTTCGGCAAATTCAACCCCGGCGTAAATGATATTATGAACCAAAGGATATGGAACATGGTCTAAATCAACTACACCGACACTTTTTTCTATCAGTTCCTCATATTCCACTTCACTGATATTGAAAAAATAATAAGCATCTTTTACACCCAGACACTTCAGGTCAACCAGGTACAAGCCCACGGTTAAATTGCCGTTGGTATGTTTTCGGGCAACGAAAATATTTGCTAACTTGCTGATTTCCCAATCACTGTTTATGCGACATTCATAAATCGGCAGTGTTCGTGCTCTTTGTTTGATATAATTTTCAGGGCTAAGCATCTGAATAACTTTCCCTTTTTTCTTTTTTGCCATTTTTAAATGAGTTTTCTAAGTTTTGTTTAAATAATCTGCTAATTCACAATATTTTGAGGTGTTCCATTAATGAATGCCTTCAGGTTTTGTGCTGCAATTTGCATGAGTCTTTGACGGGCTTCTTTTGTTGCCCATGCAATGTGGGGTGTGATATAACAATTTTTAGCTGCGAGCAGCGGATTTTCTGCTTTAGGTGGTTCCGTAGAAAGAACATCCAGTCCGGCACCTGCAATCCTGCCGCTGTTGAGTGCATCAGCCAAATCTTTTTCGTTGATGAGCGCTCCGCGCCCGGTATTGATAAGTATGGCTGACTTTTTCATTTTCCCGATTGTGCTCTTATTGATAAATCCAGCATTTTCGTCAGTCAGCGGGCAGTTTAAACTAATAAAGTCGCTTTCTGCCAAAAGTGTATCCAAGTCAACCTGGCGAAAATCAGCATTTGTCTCCTTTTTGCTACGGTTCTGAAACAGGATCTTCATGCCGAATGCAAGCCCTACTCTGGCAACTGCCTGTCCGATTTGTCCAAACCCGATAATGCCCAATGTCTTGCCGGCAAGTTCAGTTTGCGGAGTGAGATGGTAGGTGAAATCAATGCTGTTGGTCCAATCCCCATCTTTTACCGATTTGGCATGTTTTGAAACATTTTGAGCAATATTCAGAATATGTGAAAAGACCATTTGTGCAACTGATGCTGTACTGTAGGCAGGAATATTGGCGACTAAAATGTCGGCTTCGGCAGCAGCTTGCAAGTCCACCACATTATAACCGGTGGCAAGAACACCAATAAATTTCAAATCGGGCAACTGTTTAATAATATCTCTGCCTATCACTACTTTGTTGGTGAAAATTGCAGCTGCTTTGGAGGCTCGTTCCAGGATTTTTTCAGGTTGCGTGCGGTCATAAACAGTACATTCACCAAGTTTCCTGATTTCATCCCAGCTTAAGTCTCCGGGATTTAGTGTGTGCCCATCGAGTATTACGATTTTCATCCTTATTATTTTTAAAGTTTCAAAGATAAAAAATAAAGTTTTAGGAAAGTTTTCGAATGCTGAAATCCGGAAATAAATTCTGTTTTAAAATTAAAATTTTCTTTCAAAAATCTGCTCGGCACGGCGCAGCTGAAAGAATACGAATAAAAACTTCATCAAAGTAATAAAAAAATTAACTTTAAACCCTAAGCAGCTTCCAAATGTGTGGAGCAAGTTTTTTAATCGGAAAATATTGAATTATGAACAGAAAAATCATTCTCTTTTCAGTTGTGTCTCTGATGTTTACAGCCTGCCAAAATCAGCAAAAAAATAAAACTGAGCCGCAAAAGCCCAACATTGTTTACATTTTGGCCGACGACCTGGGCTATGGTGATTTAAGCTGTTACCGGCAGCAACGATTTTCAACGCCCAATATTGACAAGCTTGCAGAAACGGGAATTAAATTCACACAGCACTATGCCGGCAGCACGGTTTGTGCTCCGTCGCGCTCGTCGCTGATGACCGGACAGCACACCGGTCACACGTTTATTCGCGGGAATAAGGAGTGGCAGCCCGAAGGGCAGTATCCGCTGGAGGCTGAAGCCTACACGCTTGCCACAGCGCTGAAGGAAGCCGGATATACAACCGGCGCTTTTGGCAAATGGGGACTTGGCTATCCCGGCTCTGAAGGCGACCCCAACAATCAGGGGTTTGATGAATTTTTTGGATACAACTGTCAGCGCCTGGCACACAACTATTACCCCTACCATTTGTGGCACAATCAGGATAAAATAGTTTTGGAAGGAAACCGTGGCAGCCAAACCGGACAATATGCGCCAGATATTATTCATGAACAGGCTCTTAAGTTTCTTGAAAACAATAAGGATAAACCATTCTTTATGTTTTATCCCACAACCATCCCTCATGCAGAACTTTTTGCCCCCGAAAAATATTTGGAAAAACACCGGGGAAAATATGATCCTGAAAAAGAATATAACGGAGTTGATGACGGTAAGAATTTCCGGTTAGGACCCTATGGCTCACAACCTGAATCACATGCTGCCTTTGCAGCCATGATTAACGTGTTGGATGATTGCGTGGGCGAGATTGTATCCAAACTCAAAGAGTTAGGTGTTTACGAAAACACAATCATCATTTTCACTTCTGATAACGGGCCCCACCTGGAAGGCGGTGCCGACCCCGATTATTTCAACTCCAACGGAATTTTTAGAGGTTATAAACGCGACCTGTATGAAGGCGGAATCCGTGTGCCGATGCTGGCAGTCTGGGAAGGGAAAATTATCCCGGGCACTGTAACCGACCATGCCTCAGCCTTTTGGGATGTTTTTCCGACTGTTGCAGAAATCACCGGGGCAAAAACCCCGGAAAACATGGATGGTATTTCGTTTTTACCAACACTGCTTGATCAATCTGACCGGCAGAAGCAGCACGACTATCTCTATTGGGAATTTCACGAACAAGGCGGGCGCAAAGCGCTTCGGAAAGGCGAATGGAAATTGGTGAATTACAACGTTTTCGATCCCGGCAAAACTACAACTGAACTGTATAGCATTAAATCCGACCCCGGTGAGCAAAACAATGTGGCAGATAAATATCCTGAACTGGTGAAAGAGCTTGAAACCCTGATGAATTCGGCACGCACTGAAACGGAAGTGTTTCCGTTTGAATCACGGATAAATAGCAATTTCTGATATATTTGAGAAAAAACCCCGGATATTCAGTTTTTGCAGCCCAATAAAAACTGCAATTCACACACATCATCAGCCCAGAAATCAGGCTGTGCATTCTGTAAAGTTTCTCTTTTGCCAAAACCGTAGGAAACAGCTACTGTGCTAAGCCCGTGTTTTTTTCCTCCCTCAATATCAAAAACCGTATCGCCAACCATTGCAATCTCCTTGGAAGGGGTGAGTTGCTGTGATTTAAGAAGGTCTGCAATGATGGTGGATTTGTTTGCATTTTTACCGTTGTAGTCGGCTCCTTTTATCTCCGTTAAATACTTGTCAAATCCAAAATGTTCGCAAATCTCTATCGCATATTTCTCCAGTTTGGCTGTTGCCACATAGAGCTTTGTGCCTTCAGAATATAACTTGTTGAGCATTTCGTAGATACCCGGATAGGGGTTATTCTCCAGTACCCCGTGTTGTGAATAAAATTCCCGGAAATTGTCAACAACGTACTGAGGGCTGTATCCGTTTAGCGAAAAAAAACTTTTAAATCCTTCCTGAATGGGCATCCCGATAAAACCTTCGGGAAGCGTGCCGTTATATCCTTTTAGTTTTAATGTATCTACGGTATGTTGAACAGCATTCACAATGCCAATAGTATTGTCAGTGAGTGTACCGTCAAGGTCAAATAATATGTGTGAAAATTTTTTCATGTCCCTGCAAAGATAAGAAACAAGCAAAAGTTTGCCTTTTTTCAATAAAAATCATCCTTAATATTGAGTATTTGTTAAATCTCTATTCGTTCAATTCCACTATCTTTGTGTTTTTAATCACAAATACCATTTAATTCAGGAAAAAGTTTCAATATGGGTGAATTTAAACGCACTTTAATAACCACGGCACTTCCATACGCCAATGGACCTCTTCACATCGGACACTTGGCAGGAGTTTATGTGCCGGCAGACATCTATGCACGCTATCTCCGGTTAAAAAAAGAAGATGTGTTGCTTGTTGGCGGCTCTGACGAACATGGTGTTCCCATTACGCTGAAAGCGAGAAATGAAAATGTTACGCCACAGGAAATCGTTGATAAATTCCATGGAATCAATAAAAAGTCGTTTGAGGATTTTGGTATCTCTTTCGATGTGTATTCCAGAACCACCGCTGCAATTCACCACAAAACGGCTTCTGAGTTTTTTAAAAAGATGTATGACCAGGGACAGTTCGTCGAAAAAATTTCTGAACAGTATTTTGATGAGGAAAACCATCAGTTTTTAGCCGACCGCTATATTATTGGCACTTGCCCTAAATGCGGATACGAGAAGGCATACGGTGACCAGTGCGAGAACTGCGGCACATCGCTCAGCCCCACCGAGCTGATCAATCCCACTTCGATGATCAGCGGGAATAAGCCGGTGCTGAAAGAGACAAAGCATTGGTATCTTCCGTTAGACCAGTATGAACCGTGGTTGCGTGAATGGATTCTGGAAGGGCACAAAGAGTGGAAACCCAATGTTTACGGGCAATGCAAATCATGGATTGACAGCGGACTGCAACCTCGTGCAGTTACCCGCGACCTTGATTGGGGAGTGCCTGTTCCGCTGAAAGATGCCGAAGGCAAAGTGCTTTATGTGTGGTTTGATGCCCCTATCGGTTACATTTCAGCTACCCGTGAACTGACTTCCGATTGGGAAAAATACTGGAAAGACCCTGAAACCAGGCTGATTCACTTTATCGGAAAAGATAATATCGTTTTTCACTGCATCATTTTTCCCAGCATGCTTAAGGCGGAAGGGACATACAACTTACCTGACAATGTTCCCGCCAATGAGTTTCTCAATCTGGAAAACGATAAAATTTCCACATCGCGTAACTGGGCAGTCTGGCTGCACGAATATCTTGAAGAGTTTCCCGGGAAGCAAGATGTATTGAAATACGTGCTTACTGCAAATGCTCCTGAAACAAAGGACAACGATTTCACATGGAAAGATTTTCAGGCACGAAACAACAACGAGCTGGTAGCTATTCTTGGCAACTTTGTAAACCGGGCGCTTGTGCTCACCAGCAAATATTTTGACGGGAAAGTACCTGCGCGCGGAGAGCTGACTAATTACGACAGAGAAACGATTCAATCCATTTCGTCAATAAAAAGTGAAATTGAAAAAAGCCTCAACAACTTTCGCTTTCGTGAAGGACTGAAAAACGCCATGGATTTGGCACGGTTGGGAAACAAATATCTGGCTGATGAAGAGCCGTGGAAAATATGGAAAACCAATCCCGATCGAGTAGGTACCATATTGAATATAAGTTTGCAGATTACGGCAAATATAACTATTTACCTGGAGCCTTTTCTGCCTGCAAGTATGGAAAAACTGCGCGGATTTCTCAATTTTGGAAAAAAGTACTGGCAAAAGGGAGGAAGTGCTGATTTGCTTACGGCAGGTCATCAGGTGGGCACACCGGAATTGCTGTTTGAGAAAATTGAGGACAGCACCATTGAAACTCAACTTCAGAAATTACTGAATACCAAGAAGCATAATGAAATAACAGAGACAAATGTGAGCCCTGCACGGGAGAGCATTGCATTTGACGATTTTGGTAAAATGGATATTCGAGTGGGCACGGTGATAGAAGCCGAAAAGGTGAAGAAAACCAAAAAATTGCTGAAACTGAAAATTGATGTTGGGTTTGAAAAACGCACAGTAGTTTCGGGGATAGCAGAATTTTACAAACCTGAAGATTTAATTGGCAAACAGGTATCCATCCTGGTCAATTTGGAGCCAAAAAAGCTTCAGGGAATTGAGTCGCAAGGAATGATTCTTTGTGCAGAAAATGCAGACGGGTCATTCTCAATCGTTTCACCCGACCGCAAAGTGAAAAACGGCTCGGAGGTAAAATAGCATCAAAAATTCACAGGCAGAAAGCAAACTGCTGTTCTGCCGTTTCAAATTTTTCTATTCGCTGAATCTTGCCAGTAGGTATTCCCTGTTGAGGCGTGCAATGTTGGTAATGGAAATGCTTTTGGGGCATTCCACTTCGCATGCACCGGTATTTGTACAAGAGCCGAAACCCATTTCATCCATTTTTGCCACCATACTTTTTGCACGTTTTTTTGCTTCAATTTTACCTTGTGGAAGCTTAGCCAAATGAGAAACTTTTGCGGACACAAACAACATTGCCGATGAGTTTTTGCACACTGCAACGCATGCTCCGCATCCGATACAGGAAGCGGCATCCATGGATTCTTCCGCATCTTCATAGGAAATAGGGATTGCATTTCCATCGGGTACGCCGCCGGTATTTACCGAGACAAAGCCTCCCGCCTGAAGGATTTTTTCAAAAGCAGTGCGATCCACAACAAGGTCTTTAATCACCGGGAATGCCCTTGCACGCCATGGCTCAATGGTAATGGTTTCACCATCCTTAAAGCGGCGCATGTGCAACTGACAAGTTGTTACTTCCGTATCGGGCCCGTGAGGCCGCCCGTTGATATAAAGGCTGCATGTGCCGCAGATTCCCTCGCGGCAATCGTGGTCGAATGCAATCGGGTCTTTCCCTTCAATAATCAGGTTATTGTTTAAAATATCGAGCATTTCAAGAAAGGAGGAACCGGTTGAAATGTTTTCGATGGTGTAGGTTTCAAAACGACCTTTGTCGGCTGCATTATTTTGCCGCCAAACTTTTATATTTAGTTTTTTAAGAATTATATCTGCCATAATTGAAAAGATTTTAGTCCCTCTTAACCTCCCCAAAGTGGAGGAATCGTCCCCCCTTCGGGGGATTGGGGGAGCTTTATTTATAACTTCTTTGCGTCAATTTCACATTCTCGAATACCAAATCTTCTTTATGCAACGCCGGTTCCCGGCCTTCGCCCTTGTATTCCCAGCATGAAACGTAAGCGAATTTCTCATCGTTTCGTTTTGCTTCGCCGTCATCTGTTACCGATTCTTCACGGAAATGGCCGCCACAAGATTCTTCACGGTCAAGTGCATCAAGAGCCATGAGCTCGCCAATATCAAAAAAGTCAGCTACCCGTCCGGCTTTCTCCAATTCCGGGTTCAGGTTGTTTTTCTCACCGGGAATGCGAACATCTCTCCAGAACTCTTCGCGGGCTTCACGAATCAGCTGAATAGCTTTTTTCAGACCCTCTTTATTTCTGGACATGCCTACGTAATCCCACATGATTATTCCCAGTTTTTTGTGGAAATAATCTACCGGTTTTGTGCCTTTGATATTAAATAATTTATCTATCCGGTCGTTTACAGCCTTTTCCGCTTCTGCAAATTCAGGTGCATTTGTGTCCACTTTTGGCACAAGTATCTCATCGGCAAGGTAATCACCAATGGTGTATGGCAACACAAAATAGCCGTCAGCCAGCCCTTGCATCAGCGCCGAAGCTCCGAGGCGGTTGGCTCCATGGTCGGAAAAATTTGCCTCTCCGATGGAGTATAAGCCGGGAACCGTCGTCATCAGGTTGTAATCAACCCAATTGCCGCCCATGGAATAATGGATTGCAGGATAAATCATCATCGGCTCTTTGTAGGGATCTACGTCGGTAATCTTCTCGTACATCTGGAAAAGGTTCCCATAGCGGGCTTTAATCACATCTTTTCCAAGCCGATCGATGGCATATTTAAAGTCAAGATAGACAGCTTTCCCTTCGGGATTTACGCCAAAGCCGGCATCACATCTCTCTTTTGCTGCACGTGAGGCAACATCGCGTGGAACCAGGTTGCCATACGAAGGATAGCGTCGTTCAAGATAAAAATCACGATCTTCCTCGGGAATATCGTTGACTTTGATTTCTCCACTGCGCAGTTTTTCTGCATCCTCAATTTTCTTAGGCACCCAAACCCTGCCATCATTGCGAAGTGATTCGGACATCAGAGTCAGTTTGGATTGCTGGTCTCCATGAACAGGAATGCAGGTAGGGTGAATCTGAACGAAACAGGGATTTGAAAAAATTGCTCCTTTTTTATAGCATTGCCAGGCAGCCGAACCGTTGCTACCCATTGCATTGGTTGAGAGAAAAAACACATTGCTGTATCCTCCGGTAGCAACAACAACTGCGTGAGCTCCAAAACGTTTTATCTCTCCGGTGACTAAGTCGCGGGCAATGATGCCCCGTGCTTTCCCGTCGATGATAATCACATCAAGCATTTCGTGTCTGCTATACATTTCCACACTGCCCAATGCAATTTGGCGATTCATTGCCTGATAGGCGCCAAGCAGCAATTGCTGTCCGGTTTGTCCGCGTGCATAAAAAGTGCGGCTCACCAAAACGCCGCCAAACGAACGGTTGGCAAGCAAACCGCCGTATTCGCGGCCAAATGGCACGCCTTGGGCAACACATTGGTCAATGATGTTTGGAGAAATTTCCGCCAGACGATAAACGTTGGCTTCGCGGGAGCGGTAGTCGCCGCCCTTGATGGTATCTTCAAATAACCGGAAAACCGAGTCGTTGTCGTTTTGGTAGTTTTTTGCAGCATTTATTCCGCCCTGGGCAGAAATTGAGTGTGCGCGGCGCGGGCTGTCCTGAATGCAAAAAGCCTTCACTT
This sequence comes from Mariniphaga sp., assembly GCA_040772505.1. Taxonomy (GTDB): domain Bacteria; phylum Bacteroidota; class Bacteroidia; order Bacteroidales; family Prolixibacteraceae; genus Mariniphaga. The sequence goes on from JAXGYA010000001.1 coordinate 519,940, forward strand.
TGTAGCCTAACTCTCCAAGCGAAGCAGCAGCAGATGCGCCGCCAAGTCCGGTTCCCACCACAATTACCTCTAACCTGCGCTTATTAGCAGGGCTTACCACTTTAATATTTATTTTGTGTCTTGTCCACTTTTCGGCTAATGGCCCTTCGGGTATTTTTGAATTTAAAATGCTCATCATACTATTTATTTAATTATATAAACCCAACATAAAATATAAGGGAATCATTGAAAAACCTACTGCAACCACAATTGCATAAATGTTTCCTATAATCTGAAGCCTTCTCATCCAGTGCTTGTTGCTCAGACCAATGGAATGAAACGCTGACCAAAACCCATGTGAAAGGTGAATTCCAAGAAATATTCCTCCAATGATATACAGGATGTTGTGAAGCATACTTGTTTTAAACAGACCGGATACAAGGATGTAGGAGTTCTTGATTTCCCTACCGTTTATGCTGACATCGGCAATGGTTTCGGGACTGAATTTGATTTTCCAGAAGAAGTCTCCAAGATGAATTACCAAAAAAACCAAAATGATTATTCCGATGACGATCATATTTCGGGATGTCCAGGAGCTGGAAGCGCCGGGATTTTTGGCTTCATATTTTATCGGACGCGCACGCCAGTTTTTATACTCCAAAAGAAAACCCCAGATAATATGAACCAGAAAGCCAATTGCCAAGACAGGCTCCATGATTTTTATAAACGGGTTTGTGGTCATAAAATCGGCAGCAATATTAAAAAGTTTGCCACTGTCGTCAAAAATTAATAACAGGTTCACTGACAGGTGAATGGCAATATAGAGAACCAGAAAGAGCCCTGAAATGCTCATAATAGACTTTCTGCCAATGGTAGCAGTAAAAAATTTGCTCATAAATTATTTTTTTAATCGTATTTATTTCAAACGGGAAACAAAAATAATCTAATCCTCATTTATCCCAAAAAGTTTATTCAAAATTAGTAATTTAAATTCTCTCTAAATAATTAGATCAAAAATCTTACTTTTAGGGCAAATAACAAAATCAAAAGCATGATGAGTACTTCTTTTCTTGTTTTCATTGTTGTTTCCGCAGTTGTTTTGCTTCTGTTTTTTGTGTTGAAACTCAAGCTAAGCGCTTTCATCGCCCTGCTGATTACAGCTATCTATGTTGGTATTTTGGCAGGAATGCCGTTAAAGGAGATTACCCGCTCCATTCAGGAAGGCATGGCAGGCACATTGGGATTTGTGGCAACTGTGGTTGGGCTGGGCGCCATTTTCGGGCAAATGCTTGAAAGCTCGGGGGGTGCAGAATCTCTTGCTCACTATCTGATTAAAAAGTTTGGAAGTGACCGTGCTTCATGGGCTATGGTTGTCACCGGTTTTGTGGTTGCAATTCCGGTTTTCCTTGATGTGGGGTTTATTATCATTGTTCCGATAATTTATGCACTGTCGCGCGATACCAAAAAATCGCTGCTCTATTATGCCATTCCGCTACTTGCCGGACTTGCAGTAACCCACAGTTTTGTGCCGCCTACACCCGGTCCGGTTGCTGTGGCAGATATAATAAATGTGCAGTTGGGCTGGGTAATTTTGTTAGGCTCTGCCATCGGTTTGCCCATTGCTGTGCTTGCAGGTCCGGTTTGGGGAAAATTTATTTCGAGAAAAATTTACCTGGAACCTCCTCCACATTTTGATAATGAGTTGCATAAAGTTGATCCGGAGAATCATCCTCCGTTTCGTTTGATTGCAGTTGTCATCTCTATTCCGTTGCTGCTGATTTTGGTAAATACTTTCACCGGGGTAGCTGTTTCAAAAGGATTTGTTCCTCAATCGGTATGGACAGATATTCTTGAATTTGTAGGACACCCGTTTTCAGCACTGATTATTGCCACGCTGATGGCTATCTATTTTCTTTGCATCAGGCGCGGAATGGGAAGACAGCAAGTTTTGGATTTAAGTACCAAAGCGCTCGGCCCGGCAGGAATCATCATATTAATTACCGGCGCCGGCGGCGTTTTGAAGCAGATGTTGATCGACAGCGGTATCGGTCAGATTATGGCAGAATCCATGGCAGGTTCATCCCTGCCGCCCATCTTGCTGGCATGGACACTTGCTGCCGTTGTGCGGATTACGCAGGGCTCTGCCACCGTGGCTATGATAACCGCTGCTGGCATTATTGCTCCTGTGATTGGCGAGTTTGGGCTGAGTGATCCCCATCGGGCGCTGGTGGTGATTGCAATTGCAGCCGGAGCAACAATTCTGTCGCATGTGAACGACAGCGGATTCTGGCTGGTGAGCAAATATTTAGGGATGAATGAAAAGCAGACACTTCAGAGTTGGACGGTTATGGAAACCATCATTGCAGTCAGTGGACTGATACTCACACTGCTCGTGAGCCTGATAATTTAAGAATCTTTTTGTCCTAAAAAAGACGTGAATTGATTTTTATAATTATATTTGTCCAATTAAAATTATAAATAGCTAAATTAAGTTGTTATGAGAAAAGTTCTATTTAAAAGTTTAAGTGTATTTATGGCGTTCACTTTTCTGCTGGCGCAAAATTTTTCAGCTTATGCAACCGAAAGTGTTTCCACATTTGATGAATCCGATTTTTCTTATGATGAAGCGATGTTACTTGCTGAACTTGAAGAGTTAGATGCTTTGGATGCATTTGTGGAAGTTAATGAGGGAATCACTTTTTCCGACCTTGAAACCAGCGAAAATTTGTTGGTTGTCAACATGGAAAATGCCGCAGCGCCCATGGGAATGGCAGGTCAGGGAGATGATGGACCACCGCTTGGAATTCCGTCATTCCTTTGGGGATGCGTTTTAGGTGTTGTAGGTATGCTCATTGTTTACATTATGACCGACAGCGATAAAGCTGAAACCAAAAAGGCATTGTGGGGTTGTGTAGCCTCAACGGCAGTATCGGTTGTCTTGTATATGGTAATTTGGGGAGCCTGGGCTGCAACAGCTACCTCAGTAGCTGCAACCGGGTATTATTGAAATTATTTAAACAAACGATTACAAAGGCTGTTGAAGATTCGACAGCCTTTGCTTTTATTTACTATGAGAATATCTATTTTAATAGCTCTTATTTCTGGATTGTCTTTTCTGAATCTTTCTGCACAGGATTATTTTAGAATTGGGGTGGATTTTACCACAAAAACTAAGCCTGCTGATGGAAAATCCAATTTGACCAAAGGAAAAGTTTTCTATGACAAATATTCAAAAGAACTGATTTATGATATCTATTTTCCCGAAAAAGAGAAATGGGTGGTTCAGGATTCGCATATTTATAAACTGATTAATGATTCTGTCTATTTTTCAGAAGAAATTCCCTCCCTGAATGATTTTACAATATTTCATCTTGCTCTAAATTCAGACCTCACATATTTTGGACTTGACAAAGCCAATTACGCAATCAGTAAAGTGGACAAGAAAGGAGATTTGATTGTTACTTACTGGAAAATTCCACCGCAAATTCAAAAAATGATTGGCAGCATTGCTGTTGCCCGAAAAGATGACAGCCTGCACAGTGTAATTATCTCCAACGGAGATTTCCAAATCAGCAGCAAACAATTTTTCAGGGATTATATCCGGATTGGTGGTTTTGAATTTCCGGGCACTGTAGTTCAGATTTTTTACGATTCGGAACAAAAGGAAAATTATCAGGTTATGGAATTTAAGAATATTGTTTTAAACGACATTCAAAATGAGGCGAACTACCATTATAAGCTGGAAAGATAAAACATTGATTCCGGTAATACTTTTTTTGGCTTTGTTTTTTGTTTTTTTTGTTCCCGAAGCTAAAGCGCAGAAAGCTGATTTTGGTATAGATGAAATCAAAGGTTTGTTTGATGTGCACAGGCACACCCCTCCAAAATATTCCGAGAATCAGTCTAAACCGAAAAATGAACTTCAATTTTTAATGGCTTCGGGATTTAATGTTTACAAAGCCTTTTTTTCATCGCAAGACAACCCCAGTTGTGTGTTTTATCCTTCCTGCTCCGAGTATTCCGTGTTATCTTTTCAGCAGAAAGGTTTACTCATGGGCACGCTCTACACTTTTGACCGCCTGTCCAGATGCCACCACTTTGTAAAACCGGGTCAATATGTTTTCGATCCTTCCAAAGAACGATTTTATGATCCTCTCAGGTAAAAAGATATTTCTATTCGTCAGCCTCATTTTTCTGCTTAAAACAAGCAGTTCACAAGATCTTTTTAACATTGAAAATTCAAAACGATTTGCAAATTATCTTATGAATACCCGTCAGTATCATCTGGCAGCCATTGAATATGAGCGCATTTTAAATATATCTTCTGCCGATGAAGAAACGGGCACAAATCTTTTGAAAGCATACCGGTTTGATAACAATTGCACGCAATCGTTTCAGAACTTAAGAGCATTTGAGATTGAAAATTTTCTGAAAACCAACACTCTGGCAAAAGAATTTCTGAACCTCTCGCTTGCCTGCAACTGTATCGGTCCCGCAGGTGAATTTGAACAGGCACTTTTGCCATTAGATGCAAACAGTCGTGCATTTTACAGGCTGGGATACCATTTTTTCAGGCATGAAAACAACTCCCTGTTTATTTTAAAAAACTCACATAGAGATTTACTTGCTCATTCCTATCCGTCGCTATTGTATTCTGTTGAAAAACTGGAGAATTTCCGGAGGTTAAGTCCGGGGCTGGCTGCCGGCATGTCTGCAATTTTGCCCGGCAGCGGGAAAGCCTATTCCGGATTTTGGGGCGATGCACTAATGTCACTGGCTTTTGTTTCCACCAATGCATGGCTCTCCTACCGGGGATTTGATAAAAAAGGAGTGCAAAGCGCCAGTGGATGGATTTTTGGCGGGATTTCACTTGGGTTTTATCTGGGAAATATCTGGGGTTCAGGACACGCTGCCAGAACCCGCAATGAACTCCAATACGAAAAATTGTATGATGAAGCAAAAAATAATTTTCACAACCATTTTTAATGTTTTTGCCCTTTTTTCTGCCGGTCAAAGCATAGCTGAAGTTTACCTTTTTGCCGAAAAACAATTTGAGGCAGGAAATTATATCGAAGCTTTAACCGAGTACCAGCGTGTTGCTTTTTTTGATACAGATAATCGGTTTGAGAAAATTTATGAGAAAACAGGCGATCTATTTTACATTACCGGTGATTTTGATTCTGCATTAAGAAATTACAGCATTGCAGCAAGGATAGAAAAAAGCGACAGCATAAAAACCGAAATTCACATAAAAAAAGCATTCTGTTTTTTTAAACAGGAAAATTATCTTTTTGCTGTGAATGAGTTGATGTCGGCAGGTGCTCCAAAAAGTTACCCGTTGAAAGAGAAACTTCATCTTTATACCGGTGTTGCCTGGTTTGGCGCTGAAGAATACGATGAAGCGCTCGTGAGTTTTGGCAAATTATTGCCTGATGAAGAAGTTCCCGGGTTGGAAAACATTTTTCTTCAGTTTGAGAAAAAACAGAAACGTTTCAGACCCGGAAAAATTGAAACACTCAGTATTATTTTCCCGGGGTTAGGTCAACTCTATTGCGGAGATATAACCAGCGGAGTCAACTCGGTTGTTCTGGTTGGCGGTCTGGCTGCCCTTGGTATATGGGCATGGCAAACTTACGGTGTGTTGGATGCGTTGCTTTCGGTTGGTTCATGGTATTACAGGTATTACACGGGAGGCATTCAGAATGCAAAAGCTGCTGCCCACGAAAAAATCGCCCATGAAAAAGAGAAAACCTATCTTGAAATCATTCACTTGATGGAAAAAAACCTAAAACCTGTTCCATGATAAAACGCTGCTTTCTCATCTCAATAATATTTTTGGCAAATGCAGCCGGCAGTTTTGCAAGTGATGATGAAGAACTTGTAAACAATATATTTATGCTGATTTACAATCAGCAATTTCCCGAAGCGGAAATGATTCTTCAGACTCACAACGATAAACTGGAAAAATCCAGTTTCTATTTTTTAACTTTAGACTTAAACTGGTGGAAATTTATTCTCTCCCCTTCTGAAATGAGTTCGCGGCAGTTTAACACATTGCTGAAAACGATAAAAAGTGAAAAAAACATTGCTGCTGAGGATAATATCAACCGGCTGATTTGGTTGTCCTATCAGATGCGCTTTGAATTGAAAAGGTATAATTTCTTTGCCACTGCCGTCCTGCATTCCGAGATAAAAAAGGTGCTTGGTGAGATAAATGAAAATGGGGCGGAATATAAAGAGGGTAAAATGAAACTATTCCGTCTTTACACTGCTCTGTTTAAATATTATGACAATATTCTCAATCCGTTTTTTCAGGAGAGTAAGCGCAGGGCAAGAGCTGAAGCTCTTAACGAGATTGAATCGCTTGCTATTGAGAATAGCCGGGTCGTTTCCACTCTTGCCAACTATTTTTTGGGGAAGATATACTTAGACTATGAGAAAAAACCGGCAGAAGGCAACCGGCACTACAAAATTTTAGTTGAAAAATATCCCCACAACAGGCTCTTCCGTGAAATGCTGGCGATGTCGGGCAAGTGACAAACCCTAATTCCATAAAACCATTTTCTGCGGACGGGAGCGGAAGGTGTCTTTTCTGCATACGGGACAAATTGCATTTTTCAACCGGTGAATATTGGTTAACTTCAGTCGTGCCCGGCATTCTGTACAGCGGAACTCACTTTTGTAAATGGGAACTCCGTCGTCATACAGAGCTACACAAATCTTTTCATGCAGCAGTCCGCAACGGGCACATTTGTAAATTTTGAAACTGGCATCCAAAAAAAGGTTTTTGTGCTTCAGCGCAAGTCTCTTTAATGCGTTGTGTGTCTTGTGGTGAAACAGTTTTATGCTGCCATTTAAATACTCATTCAGCGGTTGTGGATGAATCAGATAACCGTGGCCTAAGTTGAAAGTGGTTTCAAATCCACAGGTTTCGCAGCGGTATGCGTAAGCATGTCCCATGATTTTGATTTTATGCTCTGAATATAGCAAAAATCGATGAAAATCAAGCTAAACATTCAGTAAATTTTCAATCTCCTGTTTTTTGTTATCCGTTTTTTAGCGTAAAAATTTAAAAATGGAATCAGCAAAGGGCATTTAAAGTGCTTAAATGCACAGTGAATTTGCACATTGAAAAAATAATGCTGAAAGGGTGTCAGGAAATCACCATTTATAGACGATGGAATTGATATTCATTCCTGCGCCAACAGAGCATAAGACAATATAGTCTCCTTCTTTAATCTTATGTCCGTTAATTTTATTTTTAGCCACCAGATCGAGCAAAGTTGGGACAGTAGCTGTGGATGAATTTCCCAGATAATTAATAGTCATGGGCATAATTCCTTCAGGAACTTGCGTTTCACCGTATAGTTTGAAAACTCCTCTAAGAATGGCTTCGTCCATTTTTTCATTTGCCTGATGGATGAGCACTTTTTTAATGTCTTTCAAGTGGATGCCTGCTTTTTCAATGCTCTCCTTCACCACTAACGGAACAGTCTTTATAGCATAGATATATAGCTTATGCCCCGACATTTTAATCCAGAGTTCGTTTCCCGGTGTGTTGGGATTATTTGAGCTGCCTAAGGTGAGCAGCTTTGCATAGTCGGCTGAATCGGAACGGCTTGCGTGAGAAATCAAGCCAGTGGGCGAATCGCTTTCCACGCCTTCAACGATGGTTGCGCCAGCGCCGTCGGCATAAATCATGGAATCCCGGTCATGTGGGTCGGAGATGCGCGAAAGCACATCGGCGCCAACAACCACGCCTCGCTTCATCGTTCCGCTTTTGATATAGGCATCGGCAACAATCATGGATTGTGTCCATCCCGGGCAGCCGGAAATAACATCATGGCAGATGCACGCCGGATTCTGAATTTTCAGTTTCATTTTCACCTTGTTGGCCAGACTGGGAAGCACATCAATGCGGACATTCTTTTCCTTTATATCTCCAAAATTGTGGGAAACAATAATAAAATCGAGACTATCTAAAGAAACTCCGGATGAATTGCATGCGTCCTGAACAGCCAATACTGCCAAATCGGAAGTTAGCTGATTGTCGGCAGCATAGCGGCGCTCATCAATATTGGTTATTTCTTGAAACTTCTGAATAATCTCTTCGTTGGACTTGTCAAACGGTTTTTTAGTAGTTCCATCAAAAAACTGATTGTCCATAAAATCCCGGTTCACAACTATTTTTGATGGGAGATAACTTCCCGTTCCTATAATACGAGTATAAATTTGTTTTGCCATACTTACTCAACTTCTCAAGTTTTCAACTAATCACTACTTGTGAAATTTGCTCAAAGTTACTTTTCTGCCATCAAATGTGGCATAGGAGTAATTTTTAATCCAATCGCCAAGCAGAATCAGACGTGAGTTATTGTTCACTTCCACATCAGCCATTTGATGACGGTGCCCAAAGATAAAATAATCTATCCACTCCTTTTTCAAATAGGTTTCAGCAAAATTATACATGCATTCATTCTTAACCTTAAATTGTTCTTTGGCAGCATCATTCGACAAGCGGCTTGACTCCGACCAGCGGTGTGCCAGATAAAAAGCAAAGTTGGGGTGAAGCCTGGAAAAGAGCCATTGCATCTTTTTACTTGTGAATATTTTTTTTATAAACAGATAGGCTTTGTCGCCGGGGTCGAGTCCGTCTCCGTGAGCTAAAAAGAACTTTTTGCCGCCAATTTCGGTCACGAGGCTATCCCGGTGAAGGGTCAGTCCAATTTCACAGGTCAAATAGTCGAATACCCATAAGTCGTGATTACCTGTAAAAAAATGAATGGATACACCGCTGTCGGATAAATCGGCAAGCCGTCCCAGAATTCTTGTAAAACCGCGCGGCACAACTTTTTTATATTCAAACCAAAAATCAAAAATATCCCCCATTAGATATAGTGCAGCAGCATCTTTTGCAATGAAGTCAAGCCATTGTGCAAAAAGCATTTCTCTTTCGCGGTTGTTCTTAAGAGCCGGTGCTCCAAGGTGAACATCAGAAACAAAATATATTTTCTCTTTTTCAGACAAGTCTGGTTGTTTAATTTTCGGAAACTTAATTGAGAATTCTCGAAAGGGCTTTGTCCAAAGCCGGACCTGAGAGGTCTTTAGCGATGATGATTCCCTCTTTATTCATTAAATAGTTGTACGGAATAGTTTGAACATTATAGTGAAGCACAGCCAGATAGCTGCCTTCCATGTCGCCAACGTTCACCCATGTCAGTCCATCCTGATCAATGGCATCTACCCACTCAATCCGGTTTTTATCCACGCTAACCTGATAAATTTCAAAGCCTTTATCCCTATATTTTTGGTATGCTTCCACCAAAGCTTCATTTTGAATTCGGGAATTCCGGTCAACTGCCGACCAAAACTGGAGGAGCACTGTTTTTCCACGCAGTGATGACAATGCTATTTCTTTCCCGTTCTCATCGGGCAAAACGATGTCCGGGCTGTTATCTCCCTGTTCACGGATAAACTGCTGCATGCGAAAACTCTGTTCCTCTTTAATCATTTGCAGCGTATTTTGATAAAGCGCTTTCACATGACCGGAGTTCGGATAAACTGCATGAAGCGCCGATGCTGCAACACGCATGGGTTGTAGCTCCTGAATCACATACTCCTGATCGTTAAATTTTTGATAAAGCGCCAGCACGCAGGCCATGGAAAATGCGTTATCCATGATGAACTGTGTTGAAAATTCAGTTTGTGCTTTTTTTATGGAGTCTATTGCCGCCTCCCATTTGGTTTTCAACAACGGATAATCGGGGTTTCTGATATTTAAATTCATTAGTGATTGTAATGAGTCCAGTTTTTTTCTCGTGGATAATAACCGGTCATTCAGTATTTTAACCTGCGACGAACCCGGTGAGCCCTCAACCCTGTAGCTGCGCTCAAAATTTGCAGCATCCGCTTCCACAACTACCTGCTCAAGCGAATCTAAAAGCAACGTGATGAACTTTTGTCCGGAAAGTTTCAGAAGATAATAGGTGGGCATTGAGGTTTTTCCCTTAAAGAAAAAATCACCGTTTTTATTGATTTTGACAGAGTCAACAGGTTTTGTAGCAGCAACCAACAGCTCTTCAAGATAGATTATTTCTCCTTCTGCATGGGTAATTTTTCCATGTATGGTAAATAATCCCTCCTGTTTGCTGCAGCCTGCTGACAGCAAAATAACGGAAAGTCCCGATATGAGTACTTTTCTCAAATTCATCATTTTAATTTAAAGGGCATAAAATTAACAAATTCCAATATTTGAAAAATAACATTTCCGAAAAATAACATTATTTAAAGAATGCAGGGCAATTTCAAATTTCCAAAAGAATGGTAATTAATAATTGCGAAAAATATTTTATGTTCGTTGGCTGACAAAAAAAATGAAAATTCATTACGATATAGACAGTTTTAAAGCGCACAAACCGGTGGTAACCATCGGCACGTTTGATGGCGTTCATCTTGGACACCGGAAAGTTATATCGCGGCTGAAAGAGTTTGCCCGCCGCCATGACGGCGAGTCGGTTATTTTTACTTTCTATCCCCATCCCCGGATGATAACGGCACCTGATGAAATGAGCCTCAGACTTTTAACCACGCTGAAGGAGAAAGAAGAGCTGTTTGCACAATCGGGAATAGATCACCTTATTGTTTTTCCTTTCACAAAAGAGTTTTCCCAGCTCACCTATTCCCAGTTTATTGAGCAAATTTTAGTTGAAAAGATGAAAACACACTGCCTGGTAGTTGGTTATGATCATCGTTTTGGGAAAAATCGTGAAGGGAGCTATCAACATTTGCAGGAGCATGCAGAAAAATATGGATTTGAAATTGAAAAGCTGGACGTTTTGCTCATTGACAAGGCAGATGTCAGCTCCACACGCATTCGTGAAGCACTACAGCAAGGGAATATCGAACAGGCTAATAAACTGCTGGGTTACCGTTTCACCTTGCACGGAACTGTTGTGGAGGGAAGACGGTTAGGGCGGAAAATAGGTTTCCCCACTGCAAACATTGAGGCATCAGACCCCAATAAACTCATTCCTGGCTATGGTGTATATGCCGTGGAAGTGAAAATTGATGAAAAGAAATATGGCGGAATGATGAATATCGGCTCGCGTCCCACATTCAATAAAAATGCAGACAAACGCAGTATTGAAGTAAATATTTTCGATTTTTCCGAAGAGATATATAACAAGGAAATTACTTTGATTTTTACAGGAAAAATCAGAAACGAACAGAAGTTCAGCGGAGTAGAAGCGTTGACAGAGCAGCTAAAAAAGGATAAGATAACGGCACAGAAAATTCTGTCTCAGATATAAATTGGCAAAAGGTAAATTAAAAGCTTCGCTGAAATTATCTTTTTATCAGCTTCGCTGAAATGGGCAAATGGTCGGAATGCCTGAAATAATCGTGGGATTGAAAATTAAATGAATCAAAAACCGGACTGTGAAAAATATAGTCGATACGCAGCGGAGGTAATTTGTTGACATAAGTCTGCCCAATTCCTTTTCCCGAAGAGACAAAGGCATCTTTCAGCCCCTTTTGCAGTTGCTGATAGGCAAATGAGGCTGGAACTTCATTCAGGTCGCCACAAACAATCACAGGATAAGGTGTTTCTTCAATTGCTTTTCTAATGATCTCCACCTGACTTGAACGCATCAAAAAACCTTTTTTCAGTTTTGAACCCAGCTCCCTCGCTTCTTTCAGGTCCTCCTCAGTGGAAACGCCCGAGTCAATTATCGGATAATCGGCAGGGTCGATTCCGTAGGAATGAAGGTGAATATTGAAAATACGTACCGTATCGGAATCAATTATTATGTCGGTATAGATGGTGATATTTCTGGAATTTTCAAAACGAATTTCATTCATATTTACAATGGGAAAGCGGGAGAGCGTCACCGAACCGAACGTGCTGCTGGAGCGTGCATACTGATAATGATTGATGAAATCAAACTCTTCCACTGTTTTGTGCAGATTGAAGATGGTGTTCTTTCTCAACCTTACCTCCTGAAGGCAAACGATATCGGGTTTGTGCTCTTTTAAAAAATTGGAAATTTCAATAGCGGTTTCCTTCTCCGAGAGGTTTCCGGTTCCCCTGAAATGGTGAACATTGTAGGACATAATCTTAATTCCTTCCTCCTCGGTGGATTTGCCTTTCAGTTGATAATATCTTGACACAAAATTCCATCCTGCAACAATTGTAATTAGAGAAATCAAAGCGTTGCGTGGTTTTGCAATTAACCAGAAAACCAGAAATAAAATATTTATCAGCATAATAAACGGATAAGTCAATCCGAAAAAAGGGAAAATCCAATGTTTTTCAGGTGAATAATATCCTGAAAAATAGGAAATTACTAATGCCAGCGCAGCAATTACATTGAAACAAACCAAAATGATTTTTATCAGTTTTCTCACGCTTTCGTTTTCTATTGTGTAAAAATGAGAAAGATTTTGAAGATTCCGAACGTGGTTACAAAATATTTTTACTTGCGGCAACGCACCATCCTGTCCTTTCCAAACAGATCCTGTTTGAGCACAATTTCCCTAAAACCCGATTTTTCAAGTAACTGCACCGTTTCTTTGCCTGCGTTTTCATTTATTTCAAAAAAAAGCCAGCCGTTTTCGTTCAAGTAATTTTTTGCAAAATCTGCAATGCAGCGATAGAACAGCAGCGGATCGGCATCGGAGACAAAAAGCGCCCCTTTCGGCTCATAACGGAGTACATTGGGCAGCATGGCTCTTTTTTCCGATTCCTTTACATAGGGAGGGTTACTCACAATCAGGTCGAAATTTCCCCATGCATATTCTTCCCATTTTAAAATATCTGCCTGAAAAAAAGTGATTTGTAAATTGTTTGCTTCAGCATTGCTTCTTGCGGTTTCAAGCGTTTCTGCCGAATAATCAAGTGCCGAAACCAAAGCTTCCGGGAATTGCTTTTTGAGCGCAAGCGCAATGCATCCGCTGCCTGTTCCAATGTCCAGCATGCAAAGAGAGCCGGAAATGTCCGATTCGCCAATCCACTGAACCAACTCTTCCGTCTCGGGGCGTGGGATCAGCACCGAAGGTGTGATTTTCAGATTCAGGTCTAAGAATTCGGTTTCTCCCAGAATGTACTGAATCGGCTCCTGCCTTTTCAATCGCCGCACAATTTCCTTCACGGGTTTGCTGAACCGGGGTTCAAGAATTTTGTCGCTTTTCAGAATCATGGTGGTATAATCTATGCCGCAGAGATGTTCAAGAATTAATCTTGCAAATGATTTTATCTCGTTTTCAGGATATAAACCGCTTAATTCTTTTTCAATAAATTGAATAGTCGCCTTCATTATGCTATTTTTGACCGTGTAAAGATACTTTTTCCCTCGCAATGGAGATAGACAAAAAATATATGCAGCGTTGTATTGAGCTGGCACGGTCAGGTGCAGGCAGCGTATCTCCCAACCCGATGGTGGGCTGTGTCATTGTTCGCGGGAATGAAATCGTCGGTGAAGGTTTTCACCGGGAATACGGAGAAGCACACGCCGAAGTGAATGCAGTGAATTCTGTTGCAAACCCTGAACTCCTGAAAGAAAGTACACTTTATGTTTCACTGGAACCTTGTGCGCATCACGGTCGGACTCCGCCATGCACCGGACTGATTATCGAAAAGCAGATTCCGCGGGTTGTGATTGGTGCAGCCGATCCTTCGCCCGAAGTGGCAGGCAGGGGTATTAAAAAACTGAAGGAAGCGGGAATTGAAGTAGTATCGGGTGTGCTCGGGCAGGAATGCCGCGAACTGAATAAACGGTTTTCTACGTTTCACGAGAAAAAAAGACCATACATCATTCTGAAATGGGCACAGACTTCCGACGGATTTATCGATATTGCCCGGGAATCAAGCGATTATGGCGAACCGAATTGGATAACCGGCGATTTAGCGCTGAGGCTTGTTCATAAAATCCGTGCTGAGGAAGATGCCATTATCGTTGGAACAAACACTGCGCTTAAAGACAATCCGTCACTTTCCGTAAGAAACTGGGCAGGCGAAAGTTCTCTGCGAATAGTGATAGATAAGGAGTTGAAATTGCCGGAAACTTTAAAGTTTTTTGATGGAACTCAAAAAACACTCATTCTCAATGCGCTAAGAACAGAAAAGGAGGATTTGACCGAATGGTTTAAACTCGATTTTTCAAAAGATATTCTTCCTCAGATTCTTTCGGAATTATTCAGCCGAAAAATTCTTTCCCTCATTGTGGAGGGGGGAAGGCAGCTTTTGGAGAGTTTCATTCGTGACGGGCTTTGGGATGAAGCACATGTTTTTTCCGGAAACAAGTTTTTCTTTAGTGGCATTGAAGCTCCGAAAATACAGGGAGTTCAGACAGCATGTGAACTGCTTGACTACGACCGTCTTTTTATATTCAGAAATTTCTCTTAAAAAACTATGCTTCGCGGACCGTTGGGCATAATTTCAATTTTCAAAACCCGCTCCACATACTGGAAATAGTAAAATAGTTTATGGTTCAATTCAAACCCGTAATCCACATTGGGTTCATAGCCCACTATCGTTTCAAAGAACGATCTTCTTCCGGGCTGCATGGCGTTGTAGTTCCATGCCGAAACATATTGCCGGTTCCAGTTTTCGTAATACGATTGTGAACGGTATTTTGCAGGCGAATTATGAAGCTGATACCAGGTCTCAAATCTGGTGTCAAAAACAATCAGCTCATATTCGGTGGAGTCTTTCTGCTCAACTTCCTGTTTGTTGGATTCTATCTGCACAATGCCCTTTTGTGTCGAGCAGGCAATTATAATTGAGATAGCGGCAAATAGAAATAGAAAAAGTAACTGCTTTATTGTTTTCATCTGTAAAAATGTTTTCTGTCTATATTTTATACGAATTTAACTTTAAAATTGTTTTTAACTTGAATTTTTATGAAATTTAACACGGTATAACAAAATGTAACATCAATGCGACCGGGACTTGATTTTTGGACAATTTTCTCATTAATTTTTTTAGTTACCGCTATTCCGGTAGCTGTAATGATTATTTTGGAAAAACGTTCCCCATTCAAAACAGCCGCATGGGTGCTGGCGCTCATTCTTCTTCCTGTTTTTGGGGTGGTTTTTTATCTCTTTTTCGGACAGGAATACCGTAAGAAAAAACTTTTTTCGCGCAAAGGGATAAAAAGCCTGAATCAATACCGGAAACTATCAATCACTCAGTTGCGCCAGTTTGAGCATATTTACCAAAATTTGCCGCCGGAGATCATGGCAAAAGAGAGCATTATCAGGCTTTTACTTAAAAACTCAAATGCCTTGCTCACTTCGGGTAATCGGTTGAAAATTTTAAATGACGGCGAAGAGACCTTCCGTTCCATTTTCAAGGCTATTGAAAGCGCAAAACACCATGTTCATCTGGAGTATTATATTCTTGAAGATGATAAAATCGGAAACAAGCTGAAAGATTTGCTCATCAGAAAGAGTCTGGAAGGGGTGGAGGTGCGTATCATCATTGATGATGTGGGTAGTTGGGGGCTGAGCAATAAGTTTATTAGGGAGCTTCGTAATAATGGAGTTGAGATCTATCCTTTTATGGAAGTGCGGTTTCCGCGGTTAACTTCGCGTGTAAACTATCGCAACCACCGGAAAATTGCGATTGTTGATGGAAAAATTGGATTTTTGGGAGGAATCAATTTTGCAGACCGTTATCTGGAAGGAATTAAGAGAATTGGCCCGTGGAGAGATACACACCTTCGTATTGAAGGCGATGCGGTAAAATGTTTGCAGATTGTTTTCTCTTCTGACTGGTATATCGTAATCCATGAAAATCTGAACGGAGAACTCTATTTTCCTGTTCTACCCAAAAGAGAAGGTGTTCCGGTGCAAATCTCAGCCAGTGGGCCCGATTCAGACTGGGATAGTATTGGGCAGGCATTTTTTTCGATGATTGCCGGGGCAAAGAGCAAAGTCTATATTGTTACGCCATACCTGATGCCGCCAAGAGAGATAGTATATGCGTTAAAAACTGCCGCCATGCGAAGTGTGGACGTACGCATTTTAATCCCTCATAAATCGGATTCCAGAATTCCGAAATGGAGCTCTTTCTCCTATGTTGGGGATTTATTGGAAGCAGGAGTGCATATCTATTTTTATCAGGCAGGTTTCATACACAGCAAATATATTGTAGTTGACAGTGTGCTTTCCACCATCGGAACAACCAATCTGGATTTTCGCAGCCTGGAAACCAATTTTGAAGTCAATGCTTTTGTGTATGATAAAGCATTTTCAATCAGACTGGAGAAGTTGTTCAAGCTCGATTTGCAAAACAGCATGGAGGTAAAAATAGAAGAGTGGAAAAAACGAAAGTGGAATCACAAGGTTCGGGAGTCTCTTGCTCATCTGGTTAGTCCTCTGCTCTGAAGCGCTCTGCTTCAATAATTTGACGCCGGTTATTTCCCTGACAGTTTCAGTGGGGATTTTTCCACTTCAGCAAACAGTTCAATGTTTCCGCCCGATAAAATAATTCCTGTTTTTTTACCTTTTACCTCCACTTTTCCTTCCAGAATTGCAGCTAAGGGAACAGCAGATGACGGTTCAACAATTATTTTCATTCGTTGCCAAATGAGGTGCATGGCTTCAGTAATTTTTTCTTCTGAAACGGTTACAACGTCATCAACCTCATGCATTATAATGGCAAAATTCCGCTCACCAAGAGAGGTCAGCAGCCCGTCGGCTATGGTTTTTGGATTGACAGACGGAATCAGCTTTTTGGACTGAAAGGAGCGAAAAGCATCGTCAGCACCTGCCGGTTCGGCAGCGATGACTTTGCAGCGGGGCAGCAGTTTTTTGGCAGAAACAGCCGTTCCGCTGAGTAATCCCCCGCCTCCCACCGGCGCCAGAATGAGGTCAAATTCACCGGAGTCTTCAATCAGCTCTTTTGCGGCAGTTCCCTGTCCGGCAATGACGTGAAAATTGTCATAGGGATGGATTTTGGTGGCGCCGGTTTCCTGAATCACTGACGCCAGCGTATCTTCACGTGCCTGTAAAGTGGGTGCACAAAATGTGATGTTTGCGCCATAAGATGCCACTGCATTTTTCTTGATTGCCGGTGAGTTGTCGGGCATAACTACATATGCCGGAATGCCTCGCATTTTTGCAGCAAGTGCCAGCGCTGCTGCATGGTTTCCCGATGAGTGCGTGGCAACGCCCTTTTTTATCTCTTCCGGCGACAGTGAAAACACGGCATTGCAGGCGCCGCGAAATTTAAATGCACCTGCCTTCTGAAAGTTTTCACACTTAAAAAACAGATTTCCCCCAACAATTTCATTGATTCCCGAAGAGGTGAGAACTGGCGTGCGGTGAGCATATCTCCGAATAATCAGGTGCGCCTGTTCAATGTCGGAGAAGTCGGGCAGATACTTGGTTGTCATTGTTTTGCGCTATAGTTTTTGCATAAGCCTGCAAACTCCTTCCGATTATTTGTCAATTTTTTTATGACCATAAATCAAAGATAATTCAAAATAAAACAAATTAAATTTTCTAAAACTCCCCTTTGAAAAAGAGTGCTTCAACACCCTTCACTCCCGGACGAATTTTAAACACTCCGCCCGCATTTGGGTATTTTTCCAGTTCTTCAGCATCGGTTCCTGTCCGTGCGGTGGTGATATACAACGTTCCCAGGTCTTTATCTCCAAAAGCGCAGGAAGTGACATTTTTTGCCGGCACCTCAATGGTGCGCAGCAGTTCTCCGGTGACGGGATTCCAGCAGCTCACCGCCGAACCGCCCCACAGGGCAACCCAAAGGTTTCCCTCTGCATCAATGGTCATTCCATCGGGATAACCCATCTCACCGGGAACCTCTACAGCGGTTTTGGGATTGGTAATCTCCCCGGTTTCATTATCGTAATCCCATTGCATCACTTTTTGTGTGGGAGTATCAATGTAATACATTTTTGTGTTGTCAAGCGACCAAACAATGCCGTTGGAAGTGGTTACATTATTTATCATCGTATGCACAGAGCCATCGGGATCGAGCCGATAGAGTGCGCCGGCATGCTGTTTCCCTTCCTTGCTCATGGTTCCGGCCCAGAAACGCCCGGCAGGATCGCACTTGCCGTCATTGAAACGGTTTCCGGGAATCTCCTCTTCCGGGTCAGCAATAAAGGTTTTCGATCCTGTTTCCGGGTCAAGCTGGTAAAACCCATTTTCCAGAGCAACCATCACCTTCCCCGATTCAGCCGGAACTACCGTGCCAATCATCTGCCCTGTAAACATCTCCTTGTTGTTTTTCAGTTCAGGATTGTAAAAATTGAGAATTTTTCCGGTAATATTCACCCAGATCAGTTCACCGGTTTTGTGATTCCAGATAGCACCCTCACCCAAATCTGATTGTGAATCGATAACCAGTTCAACCATATCTTTTTTTGAAGTGGTGTTACAAGCAAAGAGAGCAAAGAGGGCAATCATCATTAAAATTTTTTTCATGTGATTAAACTTAATTGTTTTCAAAGAAAACCAATGAAACTCCTTTATGTTTTTTCGTTTCTCCGGGCGATATTCAAATCGTGCCTGCTCCTTTTGACTAAATCAAAATTCAACCGAAAAATTTCTGCCGAAATAAACACCGCTTTTAAAGCACCAGTGTTATTATTTCATAGCGATTCAATCAGCTTTTTCATTATCAGCGTCATCTTGGGCTCAGCTTTCATTGCAACTTTCAACACCTCTTCGTGTGAAATTTCAACGATTTCATCCGGCACACCGCTATCAGTTATAATGGATATTCCAAAAACCTTCATTTCTGAATGACGTGCAACAATCACTTCGGGAACTGTTGACATACCCACAATGTCGGCGCCAAACAGGCGAAACATTTTGTATTCGGCAGGTGTTTCAAAAGTTGGCCCCTGCACTCCTACATAAACTCCCTCTCTCAGGTTTATGTTATTTTCCAGGGCAATCAGTCTGGCTTTGTTTCGTAGTCCCTTATCATATGCACAGCTCATATCGGGGAAACGTGGCCCTAAGTTATTGTCGTTTTTCCCGCGCAGCGGATGTTCGGGAAAAAAATTAATATGATCAGTAATGTTCACTATATCACCAACTTTCCATTCCGGATTGAGCCCGCCGGACGCATTGGAAACGAACAGATTTTTAACGCCGGCATGTTTCATGGCTCTGACCGGAAAAGTCACTTCCTGCATGGAGTATCCTTCATAATAGTGAAAACGTCCCTGCATGGCTAAAACTTTCTTGTTTCCCAATTTACCGAATATCAGCCGTCCGGCGTGGCCTTCAACTGTTGAAACGGGGAAATGGGGAATTTCGCTGTATGGAATCGAATCAATAATCTCAATCTCCTTGACCAATCCTCCAAGCCCGGTGCCCAAAATTATTCCAATTTCAGGATGTGCTTTTATTCTTTCGTTGATGTAGCTTGCGGTTGCTTTTATTTTCTCCAACATACTTTAAAATTTTTTTGTTAAACATTTTCTCTTCATTATCTAAAAATTTTACGCTCACAGGCAGGTAATAAAGATTATTTTTCAACTCTTCGTCCAGGTCTTCCATCTCCATGAAACGTATGGCGTCTTTTTCGGTTGTAATAATAATTTTATTTGCAGAATCTATTTTATTGAACCTGTTTGTAATCAGTCTGATATCTTTTTTTGAATAGTTGTGATGGTCAGGGAAATAAATGGTGTCCATTTCTGAAGAAAAGGGTTCCAAATGCTCCGGAATCAGTTCAGGGAAAGCAATCCCTGTAACAATCAGCACACTGTATTTTCTGCTTTTGTAAAAATCAGCAATGGACTCTGTTTCCGGGAAAACGGGCTGGATATTCTGGTATCGGAATGTGGTGAAGAAAAGATCCTGATACGGCATAAGCCGGATATCTTTTTTCAAAATCCGCTTCATAATCGGGGTAATTTCATCTTCAGGGCATTTTGTGAAAATGATAATATTTGCCCTGCGCATTTGCCCTGCGCTTTCGCGCAGTGTGCCCACCGGCAGCAACTTATCGGTGGTAACCGGTCTGTTGTAATCAATTAGCAAAATGTTTATGCCACGGAAAATCCGCCTGTGCTGAAAAGCATCATCAAGAATAATCACATCCGGCGGCTTTTCTTCTGCCATTTTCAGGATATTCTCGACACCCCTAACTCTGTTTTCGCAAACCGCAACCGTTATGTCCGGAAGCTTTCTTTTAATCTGTAGCGGTTCATCCCCAACTTCAGAAACTTTCGACAAAACTTCGACGATTCTGAATCCGCTTGTTTCTCTTTTATATCCCCTGCTGAGGGTGACCACTTCAAATTTTTCCCTGAGTAATTCAGCAAGATATTCTACATGTGGCGTTTTGCCTGTTCCGCCCACAGTAATATTTCCAATTGAAACAACAGGAACATCGAACTCTTTGGACTTTAATATATCCCAGTCGTATAACAAATTACGGATGAAGACAATAATTCCATAAATCACTAAAAACGGATAAAGAAAAATTTTCAACATGCAGTTTTTTTATAGGCAAAGTTACTGACTGATGATTTTTATAAGTTTCCCTTTGGGCAATCGTTGATTGAGCTCAATATTGTTCAGCAAAGCCAGCTCGTTCATCTGCCCCTGAGACACACCAAAGCTGCGCAGAGCATCTGCCATGGTAGAAGCTTGCTGAACCTGCACAACTTTTATTCGTTTGGGCTGGACATTCAGCCTGGAAGCTTCGGTTAGTCGATTAAATCCTGCCATGGTGGATTCAAACAAACGGGCATAGGAATTAAATTCCGCTCCGGTGCTTACCCCATGAAATACATAGACCCTTCCATCGTATTCAATGAAATAGGACATTACCCGTATTGTCTGTTGTTGCCCGGTTTGCTGATTTTGAGATACCTGCTCGGAAACAGTAGCTACGGCAGGCATACCGTTCACAGTAGTGTGCTTCGATTCAAGATGGGTGAGATTCAACTCCTGCAGGGCAACCGGTGCAGCTTCGGCTGCTGATGTCTGCTCAGCCAGCATAAACAACATCATTGCACTTCCATCTTTTGGCGCCATTTGCACCTGCATCGGTGAGTTTTGAAGCATCCAGGTGGCAGGCACGGGAAATCTGAATTTCAATTCAGGATGATAAAATATGCTCCCGTCCACAAACCCCTGGCGCGGATCTTCGCCATACACAATTCCGTCAATCCGTCTCAGATAACCGTCTTCATTTACAAGCCATTCCGTATTTCCCAATTTTTCTTTCCATTCTGCCGATTGCCGGGTTACTGAAACCTGGCGGTCTTCGGGATTGGGGTGTGTGGAAAGAAATGTGGGAATACCTCCATGGTCACTGCTCATGCTCATTTTTTCCAGAACATTAAAAAAGTCAGCTATTTTTTGTGCGTCATATCCGATTCGTGAAGTGTATTCCACGCCAAGGCGGTCAGCCTCCCGTTCATTGTCGCGGCTGAATTTCAAAAACAAAAGCTCCATTCCCTGCATGGCAAAATTTGCAAAATGTCGAAAATCTTCAGAAGCAATCATGCCACCAATCAAAAGCAACTGCCCCAACTGCTGTTTGCTTTGCTGAACAACTGTGTGGCGGGCTGTTATATGCCCCATTTCGTGCCCTAAAACTCCCATCAGCTCTGCTTCACTGCTGAATTGTGCTAAAATGCCGCGGGTCAGATAAATATATCCGCCGGGAACTGCAAAAGCATTTACAACCGGTGAGTCCAAAATCCGGAAATAATACTGAAGGTTGGGGCGGTGTGAAAGTTTACCCATTTCGTCTCCTTTGGATTTAATGAATGAAAGAAG
The DNA here is from genome assembly GCA_040772505.1 of Mariniphaga sp. Classification (GTDB taxonomy): domain Bacteria; phylum Bacteroidota; class Bacteroidia; order Bacteroidales; family Prolixibacteraceae; genus Mariniphaga. Next base: position 541,693 of record JAXGYA010000001.1, read on the forward strand.
CAGATCATTCTGATAGAGCCCAAATGTAGCAATTACCTGTGGATCATAGCTTCTGCCCATTTCAATTTCCTGAGCTTCAGAAAATAAAGTCAGCTGCCGTTTCCCGGTAACCGGATTCACTGCACAGGAGGGAATGAGTAAAATCACAGCAATTATCAGGGAAATCCTGGTAAATAATTTTGATGTGTTCATTATCCGGAATATTATATTAAGAGTAGATTTTAAAATTAACAGTTAAATATCGGAATTTATTTTTCACAAACGAAAGGAAATTCCTGAAATATACACTTTATGTAATTTTATTCATTCTAAATATTTTATAGTTAAAGACCTAAAAAAAGCCGGGCAACAGCCCGGCGTCTATGTATCTAAGGTTATGTGTTGTATTAAAACAACTTTCTTATTCCCACTACTTCTTTAACTTCTTTCAGCGTTTTGGATGCCGATTCGCGTGCTTTTTCAGCACCTAATTTTGCAACCCGTGCAAGATACGCATCATTTTCCAGAATATCAATAATTCTTTCCCGGATTGGAGCCGTATAGGAAATGATGTCGTCTGCCAATTGCTTTTTCATGTCGCCGTAGCGAATTGTACAATTGTTATATTGATCATTAAAAAATGCAACCGTTGAAGGTTCGGAAACAATCTCCATCAGGGTGAACAGATTTTGAATCGCTTCCGGTTTTTCCTGATTCATCTCTGTTGGGCCCGAATCTGTTACTGCACGCATCACTTTTTTACGTATCGATTCTGGCTCTTCAAAAAGATTAATGGCATTTCCTTCCGATTTGCCCATCTTGCCGCTGCCATCAAGTCCGGGAACTTTCATCATGTCTTTTCCGTCGAAAGTGTAGGGTTTTGGCGTTGGAAACACTCTCTTTTTGTACATCCGGTTGAATCTTCGGGTAAATTTCCGCGCCATTTCCAGATTCTGCTCCTGGTCTTTTCCAACGGGCACATAGTTGGCTTTATGGATAATTATATCGGAAGCCATCAGTACGGGATAGGTCAAAAGACCTGCATTCACATTGTCGGGTTGCTGGCGCGCTTTTTCCTTAAAGGAGGTGGTGCGTTCCAGTTCGCCCAGATAGGCGTTCATATTCATAATGATGTAGAGTTCCGTTACTTCAGGCACATCACTCTGAATGTATATGGTTGCTTTTTCAGGGTCAATACCGCAGGCTAAATACTCTGCAAGCACCTGTTTCACCCCGGCTTGAAGATTCTCAGGGGTGGGGTGAGTGGTTAGCGAATGAAGGTCGGCAATGAAGAAAAAGCAGTTAAAATCCTCCTGCATTCTTACAAAATTGCGCACCACTCCAAAATAATTCCCCAGGTGCAAATAACCTGTTGGGCGTATTCCGCTGAGAACTGTCAGTTTTTTTGTCATTTCAAACGAATCAGAATTTTAAAACTACAAATTTACATAAAAAATTTAACCGCTTAATATTTCAATACCGATTGCGTTTCCATATCCTTTATTTTTAAATTTGGTTCTTTGTTAACAAGAATTCGCAGGGAAACAATAAATTTATTAGAATTGAGTATCTTGCTCCAATAAAGCAGGAATATAATTATGAGAAAAGTTATTAGTGAGGGATTGAGAGTCCCAATAAAGATGTGGCTGGATGACATTGATGAGAATGCACTTTTGCAGGCTAAAAACCTTGCCAATCTTCCTTTTGTTTTCAAACATGTTGCTTTAATGCCCGACTCTCATATGGGATTTGGAATGCCCATTGGCGGAGTTATTGCCACGAGGGATGTTATTATTCCCAATGCGGTGGGAGTTGATATTGGCTGTGGCATGTGTGCGACGAAAACATCATTAAATGAGATAGATACGAATGTGCTAAAGAAAATCATGTCGGGAGTCCGGCAGCTGGTTCCGCTGGGTTTCAAGCACCACAAGGAAGCTCAGGATGAGAGTCTGATGCCTTCCATTGAACATGTTCCGGAAAATGGAATCGTTAGGCAGGAATTTGAATCGGCAACAAGACAGATTGGTACTTTGGGTGGCGGCAACCATTTCATTGAAATACAGAAAGGTTCCGATAATCATATCTGGATAATGGTTCATTCCGGAAGCCGGAATATCGGATTGAAGGTGGCGGAACATTACAATAAGCTGGCAATAACACTGAATCAGAAATGGTACTCTTGTGTAGAAAGAAAGCTGGATTTGGCATTTCTGCCTCTTGAGACACAGGAGGGGCAGGATTATTTATTAGAAATGCAGTACTGTATTGATTTTGCCTTCGCCAGCAGGATGCTCATGATGGAGCGCATCAAATCCGTATTCGCTGATATTTTTGGCGATAGTTTCTATACGACTGATTTTATAAACATTGCTCACAATTATGCACGCAAAGAGAACCATTTTGGGTCCAATGTCATTGTTCACCGAAAGGGAGCAACAAGTGCGCGCAAAGGAGAGGCAGGTATAATTCCCGGTTCCCAGGGAACTAAAAGTTATATTGTGCGCGGAAAAGGGAATGTGGAAAGTTTCCAAAGCTGTTCTCATGGTGCAGGCCGTGTTATGGGACGCAGACAAGCGATGCGCGAATTGACTTTGGAAGATGAGATTAAAAAACTCGATAAAAAAGGAATTGTTCATGCTATCCGGGGTGCACGGGATCTGGATGAAGCTCCCAGTGCATATAAAAATATCCAGGAGGTAATGAGAAATCAGGAAGATCTGGTGGAAATAGTGGTAGAACTCTCTCCGCTGGCAGTGATCAAAGGTTAGGGGAGGTGGGGGTAAGCTGTGATTAGGTGGAGATTAAGTTGTGATTAGGTTGATATTAAGTTGTGATTAGGTGGAGATTGAGGGAGATCGGTGCGGGTTTCAAACTTTGAATTCTGTTCAAACCCCCAATCGAAGAGGTTTTTGCCAATTCTGATTTTTTTTGTTCTTCCCGGTTTTAATTCAATCGTATTTACTTTTTGAATAAGACTTTTAATGTTTTCATTGCAATAAACATTTTTTCACTATCCGGTAACTTTATAAAGTCATATGGAACACACTACCGCCTGACGCAAAACCGCTTCGCTAACAGACACTAATTTTTTTCAATTTGCTTGTATCGGTGTCCAATATTTTTCAATTTGCCAGAAATGCGTAAAACCTCATTGAATAACTCAAGCAGATATATTCTCGCAAACCGCAAGATAATGATAGTGTAAATGTTAAAAAACTTTTAATGTTTAAAATATAAGGATAATTAATCAAGTTCAATGCTAACTTTGTAGTCAGAACTTTCACTTTGTGAAATTGTTCTATAATACTGTAAGTTAATAAGGAAGATATGATGAGTAATATAAAATATACCATTCCTGCCCTTTTTCAGGAAACATTAAAAAAGTTTGCCGACAACACATCGCTTGTTTATGCGGGCGAATCCAATTACACCTATCGCCAAATGGGCGAAGATGTTATGAGGATTGCTGCGTTGCTCAAAAGTCTTGGTATTCAAAAAGGAGATAAAGTAGCTTTGTTAGGTGTCAATATGCCCGCGTGGGGAACCGCATTTTTTGCCATTTCCTGGGTTGGAGCCACTGTTGTTCCAATCTTGCCCGATTTTCATCCCAACGAGGTGAAATCAATTATTGAGCACTCGGAATCCAGGATGATGTTTGTTTCCGAAGGGTTGTACAGAAACCTGAATGCTGATATCGTTAGTTTGCTGGAACATCTTATTTTGCTTGAGAATTTTGCAATAATTCCTACGGGTACGGATGCAGGCGAGCTGCATAACCTGAAAAGTTCCCTTTCCGATTCTGTTATCGAGTCTGTTCCGGAGGATGTTGCTGAAGAGGATCTTGCATCCATTATTTACACATCAGGCACTACAGGCAATTCAAAAGGGGTGATGCTGACGCATAAAAACCTGTCGTGGACAACGGAAAAGAGCTACACGCTACAAACTATTGATACCGAAGATCGTTTTCTTTCCGTATTGCCGCTTTCCCATACTTTCGAGAACACACTTGGATTTTTGTTCCCTGTTAAGTTTGGTGCTTCCGTTCATTATCTGCGCAAACCGCCAACTGCGCTTGTTCTCATGCCTGCGCTGCAAGTAGTAAAGCCTACCATTATGCTGATTGTTCCGCTTATCATTGAAAAGGTGTTTAGATCTAAAATTTATCCAAAATTTCAAAAGAGTGCTATAACCCGCTCACTCTATGCTTTTGCTCCCACCCGAAAATTATTGCACCGGGTTGCTGCACGAAAACTTTATGAAACCTTTGGAGGGAAGCTGAGATTTTTCGGAATCGGGGGAGCAAAGCTGGATACCACTGTTGAACGGTTTTTAAATGAAGGAAAGTTCCCCTATGCAATTGGCTACGGTCTGACTGAAACTTCTCCGCTGCTTGCCGGCGCTGTGGGAAAAAATGTCCGTATTGGGTCAACCGGCATTGCCATGGATGGCGTTCAGCTCAGATTAGGCGATGCAAACATGGAAACCGGCGAAGGTGAGATTCAGGCAAAAGGAGAAAATGTAATGAAAGGTTATTACAAAGCACCCGAACTCACAAGCGAAGTGTTTACCGAAGACGGATGGTTCAAAACCGGAGATAAGGGGTGGTACGACAAAGATAACTTCCTCTATATCAAAGGGCGTATCAAAACAATGATTATCGGGGCAAGCGGTGAAAATATTTATCCCGAAGAAATTGAAACAATCATCAACAAAATGCGCTTTGTGCTTGAATCGCTTGTGCTGGAGAAAAAAGGAAAACTGGTGGCTATGGTACACCTTAATATGGATGAGGTGGAACACTATTTTAAGCAGCTCAAAGCAGATACCTATCAATACATGCAGGATTTATCCGACGATATTTTAAAGGAGATTCATCAGAAAGTCAATGCTGAGCTGAATAAATTCTCCAGATTGCAGTATGTGGTTCTGCAACCCATACCCTTCGAGAAAACACCTACCAAGAAAATCAAGCGATTCTTATACGCTTAGCACCTATCGGGTTAAAAAAGGGAGGGTTCAGTAAGGGCTTTCCCTTTTTTATTTTCAGGTGAGCAGAATTTGTTAATTTTGCAGTGTTTAATAACCGGAATAACAGATGGTGGCAGAATCAAGATATAATTTCAGAGGTGTTTCAGCATCAAAAGACGATGTGCACAATGCCATTAAAAATATTGACAAGGGGCTATTCCCTAAAGCTTTTTGTAAAATTGTTCCCGATATTTTAGGCGGCAACCCCGACTGGTGCAACATCATGCATGCCGACGGGGCAGGCACCAAATCATCGCTGGCTTATGTTTACTGGAAAGAAACGGGCGATTTGTCGGTGTGGAAAGGAATTGCACAGGATGCGCTGATTATGAATATTGACGACCTGCTTTGTGTGGGCGCCACCGAAAATATACTTGTTTCGTCAACCATTGGCAGAAATAAAAATAAAATTCCCGGGGAAGTGATTGCCGCAATCATCAACGGAACCGAAGAGCTCTTGGAAAAACTGCGTGAGCTGGGCATCAGTGCATGGTCAACCGGTGGAGAAACTGCCGATGTGGGCGATTTAGTCAGAACAATTATCGTGGACTCAACCGTAACCTGCCGGATGAAGCGCGAAGATGTCATTTCTGCCGGAAATATTTCTACCGGCGATGTGATTGTTGGTTTGTCATCTTCAGGACAGGCAGCCTATGAAGAGGAATATAACGGCGGCATGGGAAGCAATGGACTAACCTCGGCACGCCACGATGTTTTTGCAAAGTATCTGTCCGAAAAATATCCTGAAAGCTTCGATTCTGAAATCCCTGAGAACCTGGTTTATTCCGGTCAGCTGAAACTGACTGAGCAAATTGACGGACTGGGAATTGATGCAGGTAAACTTGTGCTTTCGCCCACCCGCACTTATGCACCGGTCATAAAAAAAGTACTGGAAAACTTCAGAAAATACATTTCGGGAATGATCCACTGTTCGGGAGGTGCACAAACCAAAGTGCTGCACTTTGTTGAAAACGTTCATGTTGTTAAAAACAACATGTTCTCTATACCCCCCTTGTTCCGGATTATCAGGGAGCAATCGGGAACAAGCTGGCAGGAAATGTACAAGGTTTTCAACATGGGACACCGGTTTGAAATTTATACAAACCAAAGTGTGGTAGATGAGATTATTGCCATTTCAAAATCGTTTAATATTGATGCACAAATAATTGGAAATGTTGAACCTTATGAAGGGGAAAAGCTGACCATCAGTTCCGAAACCGGAACTTATATCTATTAACCTGTTAACACACATAAAAGAGGAGGAAAAAGAATGACAGAATACACATTATTAGAAAAATATGAACCCATCAGGCACCGGTTTGAGGAGGTGCAGCAGCAAATTACCGATCCGGCAGTGATTGGCGACATGAAGCGCTATGTTAAGCTGAATCAGGAGTACAAAAGTCTTGAAAAATTAGAGCATGCTTTCAGGGAATACAAAGGTCTTGTTGAAAATATTCAGACAGGCAGGGAGATGCTGGCGGAGGAGAGTGACGAAGAGTTGCGCGAAATGATTTGGGAAGAAATTGAACAGGCTGAAGAAAAAATTCCCGGGAAAGAGCAGGAAATTAAAATGTTGCTTGTGCCTGCCGACCCGGAAGACAACAAGAATGCAATTCTTGAGATTCGTGCAGGAACCGGCGGCGATGAGGCAAGTATTTTTGCCGGCGACCTTTTTCGGATGTATTCCAGATTTTGTGAAAGAAAAGGGTGGCGGCTGGAAGTTACCAATGTCAATGAGGGAACCTCGGGCGGATATAAGGAAATTGTTGCCAATGTTACGGGCGACGGCGTATATGGAATTTTGAAGTATGAATCGGGCGTGCACCGCGTCCAGCGCGTGCCTCAGACTGAAACGCAGGGACGGGTGCACACCTCGGCAGCAACGGTTGCCGTTTTGCCCGAAGCGGAAGAGTTTGATGTGGAACTGAAAGAGTCAGACATCAAAAAAGACACCTACTGCTCCTCTGGCCCCGGCGGACAGTCGGTCAATACTACCTATTCGGCAATTCGGCTGACACACATTCCGACTGGAATTGTGGTAACCTGTCAGGATGAAAAATCACAGATTAAAAACCTGGCAAAGGCGATGAATGAACTTCGCACCCGGATATACAACATGGAGCACCAAAAGTATATCGATGAAATTGCCTCAAAACGCAAAACAATGGTTTCCACCGGAGACCGCTCGGCAAAAATCCGTACCTACAACTGGCCGCAGGGACGCGTTACAGACCACCGAATAAATTTGACTCTATACAACCTTCAGTCAGTCATTAATGGTGAGATTGACGAGTTTATCGAAAAACTGATGATTGAGGAAAATGCGCAAAAACTCAAAGCAGCAGAGATTTAAAAGCTCCCTGAAAGCAATGCATAATTGTTTTTTATTAAAACTTTATCCATGAACAAGAACGAACTTTTCCAATCCATAAAAGAAAAACGAAGTTTCCTTTGTGTGGGATTAGATACCGATATTGTGAAAATACCTGAGCATCTGAAAAATCTGCCCGATCCGCTGTTTTTCTTCAATAAGGAGATCATTGACGCTACTGCCGCATACAGTGTGGCGTATAAGCCCAATCTTGCATTTTATGAAAGCATGGGGCCGCAGGGCTGGATGAGTTTAGAGAAAACGGTGCAGTATATTCGTGAAAATTATCCCGGAATTTTTCTGATTGCCGACGCCAAGCGCGGGGATATCGGGAACACTTCCGGACTGTATGCCCGCGCATTTTTCGAAAGATTTGATTTTGATGCCGTAACAGTTGCGCCTTACATGGGTGAAGACTCCGTAAAACCCTTCTTCGCCTATCCCGGGCGGTGGGTTATTTTATTGGCGCTCACCTCCAATAAAGGGGCTTACGATTTTCAGTATATCAAAGATGAAAAAACCGGGGATCGCCTTTTTGAAAGTGTGTTGAAAACCGCACAAAACTGGGGCTCCCCGGATAATATGATGTTTGTGGCGGGCGCCACAAAAGCAGAGGAGCTAAAGGGAGTCCGAAAAATCGTACCCAATCATTTTCTGTTGGTTCCCGGAGTGGGAGCACAAGGCGGCAGCCTGCAGGAAGTGGCTCAAAACGCAATGAACAGCGAGTGTGGACTCCTGGTTAACTCTTCCCGCGCAATAATCTATGCTTCATCGAATAGGGATTTTGCCCATAAAGCCGGAGAAGCCGCCAAAGAGATTCAGCAGGAGATGGAGCAGTTGCTAAGCGATGGTTTATTGGGTTAGAATATTTGGTTCTACCCCGATTTAAAGGAGAAGCCGGATTAGCAAAAGAAAAAGCTCCGGGATAATCTCTTTCAGATATTTACCGAAGCTTTTCTGTACCCGGAGGGGGACTTGAACCCCCACGGCCTTAAAAGGGCCATTGGATTTTAAGTCCAACGTGTCTACCATTCCACCACCCGGGCATCCATAAATAAAAAAAGAGTGAAAATCGGAACATCCCGAAACTTTACCGGGATGTTTAAATTGTTCCGTTTCTCTCTTGCTGAGCGAGAAACGGGACTCGAACCCGCGACCCCGACCTTGGCAAGGTCGTGCTCTACCAACTGAGCTATTCTCGCAATTTATTGTTCTATGCTAACAGTACTATTTTCCTGCCGGAATCATCAATGATGGGATAATTTCATCAGGTTTCAAAATGAACTCTACTTTTAAGCGCTGCAAATATATTGCTAATTTTTTGTTATCACAAAATATTTAAAGAAAATCAGGTCGCAAATCACCATAGTTCTCAACAATTTCATCAAGGATTGTAGTTACATCATCATATGTTTCCGCACGTAAAAGCCTGATTTTAATTTCGCGGAAGTTTGGTATTCCCGGAAAATATTTGGCAAGGTGGCGGCGCATCATCAGAATAGCCGCACGTTCATTGTCTTTCCAGTCAAGATTAAGTTGCAGTTGCTCTCTAACATTTACAACAACTTCCTCAATGGTTGGCGAAGGGAGGATTTCCCCGGTGCTTAAGTAATGTTTTATCTCTTTGAAAATCCATGGTCTGCCAATGGCTCCCCGCCCAATCATAAGCGCATCAACTCCGGATTGATTCAAAAATCTTTTCGCTTTTTCGCCACTGGTAACATCTCCGTTCCCGATGATGGGGATTTTAATCTGAGGATTATTTTTCACTTCGGCAATTTTTGTCCAGTCGGCTTCGCCAACCGACATTTGTTCCCGCGTGCGTCCGTGTATTGCCAGTGCGGCAATTCCTGCATCCTGAAGTCTAAGGGCAGCTTCCATGATGGGTTTGTTGTTTTCATCCCACCCTAAACGAGTTTTAGCGGTTACGGGCAATTTTACCGCTTTCACAATTTCGGAGGCAATTTTCTGCATGAGTGGCAGGTTGCGCAACATGCCGGCTCCGGCACCATGCCTGACAATCTTTTTTACAGGGCAGCCAAAGTTAATGTCGATAAAATCGGGCTGAAATTCTTCAATTATTTTTGCCGCATTAACCATTGAGTGGAGATTGTGCCCGTAGAGCTGTATGGCTACCGGACGGTCAAAATCGTAAAGCTCCATCTTTTGTTTTGTCTTTTTCACATCGCGCACAAGAGCTTCCGAAGAGATAAACTCGGTGTACATCACATCAGCGCCATATTTCTTGCACATACACCTGAAAGATTTATAGGTAACGTCTTCCATTGGTGCAAGAAAAAGAGGTATCCCTTCCAATGTAAGGCTTCCGATTTTCATTTTAAAATGCAGGTGTGTTTTGAGATTTAATAATTAATTCGATTATCAATGATTGAACTTTGAGTAGGTTACCACCAGCTTGATTCCGGAACTGCTTTTGCTTCCTTTCAGAACAACCCTGTTGGCTTCGTTGTTTTTCGCCATTGGGGATAAATAGAATCCCAAATCATCAAAGGATTCCACTTTAATAATCTCCTGCAGATGCTGGGTAATATTAAAACGATACGTATAATCGGAGCGAAGGTATCCTCCATAGTATATTGAACTGAAAAAATAATCCTTTGGCAGAAATTCTTTTCCGGTTTTATCAATAGCTGTTAAAAGAAGCTGAGATGGAGGACTGAATGTACGAAAGTCAGAAGCAATAGTATCTATCTGGAAAATCAGTTCAGCCTTGTTGACAGCAATGTTTAAAGAGTCTTTCCATGTTGACAAGCCGTCAATGAACACTTTTGATCTTAAGCCACCGGTAGCCTGCACGTAAATCAGTGTATCTTCCACGCTCTCCTGGTTGAGAGCATCATAAAATGGTGTGCCGGAGTAATCGTGTTCGATGGAGTTGATCCGGGCGCTAAAGGAAGTGATTGCAAAGGCGTGATACATGGTATCCGGCTTTTCTTTTGCCTTGTTTTCGTCATTGTTGAAATAGATTGCCAGTGCAGAGCCGGGCGATCTGCTGCTGAAAACCGCTTCCTGGGTAAGAATTGCCCCGCCGGGCTCAGACTGCTCTTCGGTTTCAATATATAATCCTTTGAAGAACTCCAGAAAAACTTCATTGTTTACCAAAAGCATGGAGTCTGCATTTACAAATTTTTGTCCCAGTGAAACATCTAAAGGAATTACTATAGACTGAAACAAAGTATCTTTCTTTTCAGAGAGTTTCAGTTTTGGCGTATATTCAATCTCTCCAAGCAACTGGGATGAAGCCATTGATTTTAGATTTATATCCTGATAATAAGGATAGGCTACCGACTCGCCCTTTGCATTGGTAGAGTCTGCATAAATTGATTTCGTCAATTCATAAACCCTGAATTTTTGAGGTGTCAATGTGTCTCCATAGAGCTTCTTATAGCTCAGATAAAGTTTAACCGAGTCAACAATCGGATTTGTGCCAAACCTTGGGTATCCCTGCAACCTGAATTGTGCAGCGAAATTAATAGTTGTTTTTCCGAACACCGGATCGTAGATGCTCCCTAACAAATTTTTACTCGCCTGATCTGTCCGAATCGGCCCCTCTGTGAAGGTGTAAGCAGAAATACTGCTATTGTCCACAAAGCTTTTGACTTCAATTAAATCGGTTGAAGGGAGCAGTTCCATTCCCAGATCACTGGGATCGTTGCATGAAAGAGTTAAAGCAAAAAGTGCTAATATCCATGCAGTTATATGATTTTTAACAGTTGTTTTAAATTTCACGGAAATGTTGTTTTTAAATAGTTATTCCCAGATTGAACAAATAAAACCACAAACCTATAAAAAATCAACGAGTGAGTTATGGAAATGACAAATATTTTGACTATTTAATAACTACCAAATCGTTTGGTAAAATTCATCATAAGTATCAACAAAGTCATCTATTGGCTGAGGACCCAGAAATGGTTTATCAACAGTTTGGATATATTCTTCAAGTTCGCTATTTATATTTTTCGCTCCCTGGATGATAGCATCTGAATAATCAATTGCCATTTTGCTCAGGTTAATATAATCCGGATTCTCAAGATTGACTACATGTTCCGGCAGCATTCCGTCTAAGAGAACTTTATTCTTCAATTCGGGATTAAGTGGTTTTTTAAACTTGTCGTTATAAACTGAATAAATAACCTTAGACTGAACAAACAGCGGATTATTGTAATAATATTTCTTTATGAACAGCGGAACTAAAGCAGTCATCCAGCCATGGCAATGGATTATATCCGGCGCCCAGCGAAGTTTGATAACTGTTTCAAGCACACCGCGTGCAAAGAAAAGAATTCGTTCATCATTGTCGGGAAACTCTTCCCCCTTGGAATTTGCAAAAACATGTTTCCGGTGAAAATAGTCCTCGTTGTCAATAAAATAGACCTGCATGCGGGCAGTCTGAATAGAGGCTACTTTAATAATCAACGGATGGTCAGTATCATTAATAACCAGATTCATTCCGGAGAGCCTGATAACTTCATGCAATTGGTTGCGTCTCTCGTTAACGCTGCCGTAACGTGGCATAAACGTACGAATTTCTCTCCCTTTTTCCTGAACTCCCTGTGGTAAATATCGGGAAATCTCAGACATTTCTGTTTCGGGCAAATAAGGTGTAATCTCTTGTGAAATATAAAGAATTTTTTTCTTTTCCATGAACTATATGTGCGGTTTTTTTAATTAGTTACAAAGATAATGAAAAAATCTCAGATATTCAATTTAAGTCATTCTCATTGTGTTAGGGAATTGTGGCAGCTCATTGAAAAAATAGACAATAATCGGGAAAAACTTATTTACTTTGCAGCGTCAATGAATAAAGTGAAGCTGTTAAAAACCATTCAAGAACTCCGTTCCTTGCTCGATAGCCAGCATAATGGCGGAAGTGTAGGCTTTGTTCCCACAATGGGGGCTCTGCACCGCGGACATTTGTCGCTGGTGGAAGCTGCTGCCCGTGAAAACCCGTTAGTGGTAGTAAGCATATTTGTAAATCCCACACAGTTTAACAATCCTGATGACCTGAAACGTTATCCGCGAAATCTGAAATCAGATTTACAACTGCTGGAATCCGCCGGAGCCAATATTGTTTTTGCTCCGGAGGTGGAAGAAATTTATCCCGAACCTGACACCAGAAAATTTGATTTTGGTGCTTTGGTGCAGATGATGGAAGGGAAGTACCGTCCCAGGCATTTCAACGGTGTAGCCCAGGTGGTGAGTAAATTGTTTGAGATTGTTAAACCCGATAAAGCCTATTTTGGGCTGAAGGATTTTCAGCAGCTTGCCGTCATTAACAAAATGGTGAAAATGTTGGAAATACCTGTGGAAATTGTGCCCTGCCCGATTGTTCGAGAGGAGAGCGGACTTGCCATGAGCTCAAGAAATGAACTGCTCACCTCAGAGGAGCGAAAAAATGCAGCAATGATTTATCATACGCTACGACGTGCCAGTGAGCTTTCCGGAGAAAAAACAGTGGGTGAAACTGAAAGCTGGGTGATTAAAACAGTCAACAAAAACCCGTTTCTAAATGTTGAGTATTTTGAAATTGTTGATTTTGAAACGCTTCAGCCTGTGCAATCATGGAACCACAAAGGGAGAAAGATTGGGTGCATTGCGGTTTATTGCGGTAATGTCCGTCTTATTGACAATTTGGAATGGAATTGAAAATTTAGTTATGTATATCGAAGTTTGTAAATCGAAAATTCACAAAGTCACCGTGACTGATGCCAACCTGCACTATGTGGGCAGCATCACCATTGATGAGGATTTGATGGATGCCGCCAATATCATTGAAAATGAAAAGGTGCAGGTAGTGAATATCAATAACGGGGAGCGTCTGGAGACTTATGTCATCAAAGGAGAGCGCGGCTCGGGAACTGTCTGCATGAACGGAGCAGCAGCCCGGAAGGCTGCTGTGGGTGATCTGGTCATCATTATCTCCTATGCCATGATGGAATTTGAAGAGGCGAAAACTTTTAAGCCTTCCATCATCTTTCCTGAAGCAGATACCAATCGTCTGGTGTAAAGTTTAGACAAACTTTTCCCTTTTCTGCAAATTATAGAGCCCGTAAAGAATGAAAACCACAATGCCGGAACTCAGAAAAATCCGATTTTTGGTTATCAGTCCCTGCCAGATGATTTCATTGAAATTACTGGGTATCTGGAAAGGATTAATAAAAACATTCCATTGAGTTCGGCTCACCGCATCCTGCAAAATAATCAGCGCTACCCCAATAAGCACCATAACAACTGCCGTCCCGTTTCCGTTTTTGATAATAGTTGAAAACATAAAAGCCATGGAACCCATGAATACGATAGGATACATCAGCTGATACGACATTTCCAGGATATCAATCCGGTAAAGCAACAGGGAAGCGGCGCCTGAGAACAGAATCACAATCAGAAAAATAAGCACATAAATCAACATAAGCCTTGCCAGCCACACTTTGTAGCGGTAGTTGGGAATTCCGAACAGAATTTCTAACATCCGTGAGTCGTCGTCGTTTTGAATGCCAAAAACCGACGGGTAAAAAATGATGAGAATTCCGGGGAAAACCATCAGGTTATACACCGTTCCGTCTGTCAGCGGTTGCCCGGTGCGTACGGTTTGAATGGCAAATGCAAGAAAAACTGCAAATGCCGCCAGAAGAAACCAGATAAATCTGCCGGCAAAAATAATCTTCAGGTTGTATCCGATCATTCTCACCGTATTTCTAAAACTGTTAGCGATATTGAATTTTTGTTTCATTTCAGGTGCTTTTTGTAAAATCTTTCAACAGACAGAGGTATGCGTCCTCCAGATTAGGCGAAACAGCTATGGCATCACCGGACGGCTTTTGTTCTGAAAGCAGTCTGATTTTGATGGAGTCCCCATCACGCATGTGATGAATAATCAGTTGTTTGTTTGCAAAATCATCAAACTCTTTTGCCGGGATGGTCATTTGCCAGACAAACCCGTCTCCCATGCGCACCATGTCATTCGGAGTGCCAAAGTATTTTAAATCGCCACGGTTGATGACAGCCACCTGGTTGCATGAACTGGAAATATCCTCAATAATGTGAGTGGAGAAAATAACAACCCGCTCGCGGCTCAGCTCCACAAGCAGATTCCTGAAACGGATACGCTCGCGCGGATCGAGGCCAGCCGTAGGCTCATCCACTATCAGAATCCGCGGTAAATTTAGCAGAATCTGTGCAATTCCGATGCGCTGCTTCATACCCCCGGAGAAAGAGCCAATTTTATCGTCTTTGCGTTCATACATGCCAACACTTTTCAGCACATATTCAATGCGCTCTGTTCGTGTTTTAATATCTTTTATTCCTTTCAAAATTCCCTGATAATCAAGAAATTCCCATGCCGACATGTTTTCGTATGTCCCAAAAGCCTGCGGCAGATAACCAATCAATCCCTGCAGCTCTTCCCGGTGTTTCTGGGTATCCAGACCATTAATCCATATTTTCCCATAGCTCTGCTCAAGTATTCCACATATAATCCGCATCATTGTTGATTTTCCGGCACCATTAGGGCCGAGCAGGCCAAACATTCCGGTTTTAATTTCAAGGGAAACTCCATTCAGTGCGCGGAAAGGCACTTTGCGTTTTCCGATAACGGGAATCTGGCGAACAGTGGTGAAGTACCAGCGGCGCAAATTGCCAAAACGCCCTTCAATACGGGCAATATTCAGTTTTTTGTTGTGAATATAGTTGCCCGTGCTGTGGATAATCAGCAATAAAAACCAAAGAATTCCAACAAAAATAACCATGCCGGTATTTTCCCATCTTTTGAAGAAAATGAATTGAAAGACCAAAGGAGAAGCCCAGTAAATAAGGCGTTTGATTATCAGCTCAGCTTTAAGATATGACGGATTTGATGTTGTCTCGTATCTGTTTTTTAAAATCTGGGAGAGGGGAGCGAAAAGTACAAAAAGGAAAAAATAGAGCACCAGAGAGGTGACCAGCATCCATGTGTTGCTTGTCAGATAGAAAAAGGTGAAATAAATCAGAAATCCAAATAATGGAATTTGCCAGATGAGGTCGTTAAAATCGCGAAGCTTTTTATAATCCTTTACTAATCCGGCACGTTTTCTGATTTTGATTCCGCCTTTCCACTCACGGACAAAACGACTATCGCGGTCATAAATTTTCACCAGTTTTTGCACCACAATGCGGATAGGTTCATCTTTGCCGATGACCGATGAACTAGCCTGTCGAAGGCTGGTCAGCACAAATGCCAGAATTCCCGGAATCAGGACAGTGATGAGCATAAAAGTGAGCAGTTGCCAGATGAAGGAATCAATTTTCAGGAAAATAAATATTCCGGCTGTAACGAAAGCAACCAGTTGCAGAATCTTTAAACCCCAGTACAGCGATTTCAGCCAGTTTATAGCATTCTCCATACCAAAATAGAGGGTTGGCACAAAAACGAGCGTCAGCAATGTGCTCACTGAAAGGCCGCCAATTACAGTTATGGCAAATGGTGCGCCGATAGCGCCCACATATTCCGACTGTCCCATTGCCAGCGGCATCATGGCAACAATGGTTGTGATGGATGTAATCAGAATCGGGCGCACACGCGACAGACCCGCAGTGATTAAAGCCCGTGATTTCCGGTCGCCTCTTTTTGTTAAAATATTGGTGTAGTCAATCAGTATGATTCCATTATTAACCACCACGCCCAGCAGAATTAGGAAGCCGGTCAGCGTGTTGGCATTGAAAAGATTGTTGCCGGTGAAAATCAATGCGATAAATGAGCCGATTGCAGCCAGAGGCACTGAGAACATTAGCACTATCGGAGTAGTCAGCGATTCGAAAACAGAAGCTAAAATCATCAGAATGAGGATAAATGCAGCTGCAATCAAAAAGTAGAATTCTGAAAACTGCTCCTCTTCATGAATCACTTCAATAGCAACGCCGGAAGGTATTTTGTAGGCTGCCACAATCTCATCGATTTCAAGCCTGTAGCCTTCCAGCAGGCTCTTGGACTGCTGCGCCTCGGGAACAAAACGGTAAAACAGTTCAATCTGCTTCTCCTGATTCACGCGGGTGATGCTTGCCATGCCGTCTGAATAGACCAGATCCGCAATGTCCTGTAATTCAAAAGTTGAACCCTGCCCTGCGCTCACAGGCATCCGTCTCAGGTCGTCAATATCTTTTTCCCGCCTTTCCTCATCATCAGATAATTTTTCCTTAATGATGATACCATACTCTTCAGTGCCCTGCTTGAAGTTTACCCCCGAGGTAAATTCCCGGGTAAAAGAGCCTAACTCATTTGCAATGCTGTTCAGGCTCAGTCCGAATTGCGTGAGTAACAGTTGATTGAAGTAGAGGTGCAATTCCGGGCGGTTACCCGATACGCTGACATTGGCGCTACGTATGGATTCAAGATTCCCGATATAGTATTGCAGGTCTTCGGCAACACCTTTCATCACATCAAAATCTTCTCCCTTGATTACAATGCGTTCACGGTTGGTTCCGATACCCAAGAAACGGCTGAAATTCTCCATGCCGCCACCTCTTCCTCCACTGCCAAACCGGGAACCGGATACGGGTGCGGTGAGTGAAATTTCTGCCTGAGCAATATTTTTGACCAGCCCTTCAACTTGCGACTTGATTTCAGCTATTGTCCGGTCTTTAATTTTTTTATAATCTTCCTGCAGAATTACAGTAATAATCGCATCTTCTTCCTGAATATTTGAAATGATATCCTGCCTTTCTTCAACTTCCTCAAGCCGGCTTTCAATCTCGGCAACAACCAGATCTGTTGCATTCAGGGTAGAACCGACGGGCATGGTTACATAAATCGGGAAACGGTCTTCCTGAACTTCTTCCAGCTTGTTAACATTTATTGCCAACACGCTGAAAATGGTAATGAAGAATAGTGCGATTGCTCCCACAATGGTGGTTATCGGAGCGCGCATGCTGGCTTTGAGCAGCAAGATATAGATTTGAACTATACGGTTGTTGGTAGTAACTTTTTCATAAAAAATATTGTGGGATGTTGTGGTTTTCAGCAGTAGATGCGCCGCCATGGGAACCAGCAGCAAAGCAACAAACAGCGAAACGGTGAGAGTTGAAATGATGGAAACACCAACATGGTTTCCTAACAGTTTAATCATATATTCCGAAGAGAACAGGAAGGGAAGGAATACCGTAACGGTGGTGAGGGTGGCGGCAACAATTGAGCGCCACACTTCGGTTGTTCCCTGGATGACCGCCTGCTCCGGCGAAAAATGCTTGCCTGCCAGGCGGTATATATTCTCCAGCACCACCACACTGTTGTCGAGAAGCATTCCAATAGCCAGCACAAGGCCTACAAGAGTAAGGCTGTTGATGCTGACGTTAAAGGCATAGAACAGGTTGAATGCGGTGAACACCGAAACAGGAATTGCCAGTGCAATGATGGAGACAATACGGAGATTTTTCAGGAAAATCCACAGTACAAAAATGGCTAACAACCCGCCAACAAGCGCCAGATTCATTATCTGGTCGATATTCTTCTTCATGGTTTCGGCAATGTTGGTTTGCACAACCATCTCCACATCTTTCGGTGCCAGTTTTTCATTGAGAACGGCAATCCGCTGCTGTACTTTCTCCGACAAACCGATGAGGTTTGTCTGTGAGTCACTCACAAGCATGATTGAAACGGCATCCAGACCATTTACCCTGCTGATGCTTTCTTCCTCCTTGACGCCAAAAAAGACTTTGGCAACATCTTTCAGATAAACGGGGCCATCTGCAACAATAACATTTTCAATATCCGACACCTGAACATATTCGGCAGTGACATGTACAAAATACTGCATCTGGTTTTCATGCAGGTATCCGGCAAAAGTGCGGTTTGTAGAACCCGAAGCCACCGCATTTCTGATTTGTGATGGTGTAATCCCGAAAGCTTCGCAGGCAGCCTTGTCATAGGTAATCTCAATGGAGCGTTCCTGTCCGCCAAAAACAGAAACTGAAGCAACTCCGTCGATGTTTTCAAATTCCGCAGCAATCTCCTGATCCACAATGTTCCGCAGCCTGTCTGTTCCGCCGCTGCCTCTCACCTGCAGCTCCATAAACTGATTGGAGAGCTGCTGAATATTCACCCGGTTAACCGAAACCGTAAAATTATCGTCTAAATTGTCGGCTGCCTGGTTTATTTTTTCCTGAAGCTTCA
This sequence comes from Mariniphaga sp., assembly GCA_040772505.1. Classification (GTDB taxonomy): domain Bacteria; phylum Bacteroidota; class Bacteroidia; order Bacteroidales; family Prolixibacteraceae; genus Mariniphaga. Next base: position 560,241 of record JAXGYA010000001.1, read on the forward strand.
GGAAAGTGTATTTAAAGTTAACGTTCTGATTAAAATTTACCTGAATGGAAGCTGTCCGGCTGTTCAGCGAAGTTTCCATGCTTTCAATACCTTCCATAGTTCCAATTGCCCCTTCAATAGGGATGACCGCCTGATTTTCCATATAGGAGGGATCAACCTCAATGCGGGAATTGATCTGCACAAACAGCATGGGAAGTTCGGCATTGGGCATAAGTTCCACCGGCAGTTGTTTATAGGATATGTAACCGAGCAGGGTCAGCCCGGCAAACAACATGCTGATGAGAATTTTTCTGTTTATTATGAACTTCATGCTATTTTTCTGCTTTTGAAAACAAGGTAATTACCCTGTCAAAAATGTCATATACACAGGGAATAACCACCAGAGTTAGAATTGTTGATGTAACTAATCCGCCAATGACTGCCAGCGCCATGGGCGAGCGCAGCGATGCATTTTCACCGAAACCGAAAGTCAAGGGAAGCAGAGCCAGAATGGTGGTGAGGCTGGTCATAAGAATCGGCCTTATTCTTTGCTGCCCTGCATAAATTATTGCGTCCTTGCGCTCCATTCCTTCCCGTATAAGCTGGTTTATCCGGTCAACAAGGATGATGGAGTTGTTCACGGCAATTCCGGCAAGCATGATGATTCCGATGAGCGCCATCATATTCAGGGTATCCCCCAAAATGAAAAAGATGAGGATGCTCCCAATCACCGCAAGCGGAATGGTAAGCAGAATGGTGAACGGATGAATCAGGGATTCAAACTGAGATGCCATTACCATGTAAACCAGAATAATTGAAAGGATTAGGGCAAAGCTCAGGCTGCTCATTGACTCCTGCCGTTTCTCCTCTTCACCGGTTACCATAATACGATAGTTTGCCGGCATGTCAATTTCGGCTGTCTCCTGCCTGATTTTTGCAGACACCTTATCCAGCGCTACTCCTTTTTCAAGCTGGGCAGTAACCTTACCGGTACGGTTCTGGTTTTTCCGGTGAATTTCCTTTGGTGAGTAGCCGAATGAAATATCGGCAATTTCGCTGAGCCTGAAGATTTGTCCGCCCGAATTAATGGTGAGGTTGTGTATTTCGTTAAGCCCTTTCTCCGGAACTTTTATGGTAATATCACGCATGTCGCCAGCTTTTTCCAGCTGTCCTGCATTTTTTCCTTCCAGCTGGTCGCGGATTTGCGAAATGACCGTATTGATGTTAAGGTTATACATTCCTGCCCTTATACGGTCAATACGAACTTTCACCTCGGGTGCGCCCTCCTCGGTTGAAGTCTGCACATTGAGCAAACCGGGAATATCTGACATTTTTCCCTTTACCTGTGCCAGAATATTATCAATTTCGCTGAGCTCTTCACCCCTCACTTCCACCACAACGGGCGCTTCACCGGTGCCAAGGATGGATTTCAGCGTGCTCTGCTCTTCCTCAAAACTGACTTCGAGCCCGGGAATATTGCGGGTAAGATTTTCAATGTCGTTGATAACCTGATCGGCAGTTACCCCGGAATCGTCCTTCAGAACGACTTTAATCTGTGCTGTGTTTTCCCCCTGAAATACTGAAGAGGCATCCCCCAAAATGCCGGTTGAGGGACCTGAGTGGGAATAGAGCTTGTCCAGGTCATCCCCAATATATTCAGTTAGAAGGGATTCGATGGTTTTTACTGTTGCTTCCGTTCGTGAAAGAACAGTGCCTTCCTGAAGTTTTAACTTCATGGTGAATTCCCTGCTGTCCGTTTTAGGCATGAATTCAGTGCCGATATAGGGAACAAGCATAAATGAGCCGATAACTGCTATGGTTGTCAAAAGGACAACAATCCATTTCAGTTTTAATGTTTTTTCCAGGAAGCGTCCGTATCCGCTAACATGAACAGAGCGTTTTTTAACAGGTGTTGTTTTGTTTTTGTAAAAGCGGTGATAGAGCGCCGGAATCACAAAAATGGCAACAAACAGCGATGACAGCAAAGAGAATGCAACCGTCCATGCCTGATCTTTGAACAGTTCTCCCGAAGCGCCGTGAATATAGACAATTGGCAGAAAAACAACAATGGTGGTCAGTGTGGATGCGCTGATTGCACCACCAACTTCCGCTGTCCCCTGAATGGCAGCATCTCTGGCGCTCATGCCATTTTCATGGTTTCTGAAAATACTTTCGAGCACCACAATCGCATTGTCAACAAGCATTCCGGCACCTAAAGCCAGTCCGCCCAAAGTCATGATGTTCAGTGTGAGATTGTTGAAATACATCAGGTTGAATGTTGCAATGATGGAGATTGGGATAGCAATGCTCACAATAAGTGTAGTCCCGATTCGCCGAAGAAACAGGAACAAAACAAAAACAGCTAGAAGAATTCCGATGAGAGCTGTGTTTTTCACTTCACCAATGGCGCTGCTGATGAATTTTCCCTGGTTGGAAACCTGATGGAGCGTATAGCCCGGCAGAGCCCGCTGAATATTTTCCATCGCTTCGCTAACCTGATCAACTGCTTTCACGGTGTTAAACCGGCTCTCCTTGTAAACGGATAGTCCAATGCAGCGCTCGCCGTTAAAATGAACAATATTTGCCGGTTCCTTATTTGCCAGAGTCACAGTGGCAACATCACGCAAAAACACAGGCGCCCTTTCAGCCTGAACCTGACCGTCAGTTTCTGAAGTTATGGCTTTATAGCTCACAATAAGATTTTCAAAATCCTGAACATCATTCAGCAGCCGGACTCCCTTTATGATATACTGAATTCCCATTTCGCTGATGCGTCCTCCGGAAACATTCCGGTTGAAGTTCTGAATTCGGTTACTCAGTTCGTCAACACTCAGATTTTGCGCTTCAAGCCGGTAGTGGTTGGTCTGGATGACGATTTCACTCTCTTCCTGCCCGGAGAGCTCCACTTCTGCAACTCCCTCCAACCGGATTAGCTCATTGCGGATATAGCTTTCGGCAACTTTCCGGATTTCGTTCATGTCGGTAATTTCATTGTGCTTAACAGCAATGAGCATCACCGGCGCTGTGTTGGGGTTGTGCTGTGTTATTCTCAGATCATCGATTTCCGGGTTGGTGGCAATGGTGTTGAGCGCCTTTTGCAAATCAAGAAAAGCCTCGTCCATATCTTTGTTCCATGCATACTCAACGGTAATCTGGGCAGTTCCCACCCGAATAATGGAAGAGACCTGGGTAACATCCGACTGGCGGATAGCCAGCGCCTCGATATTTTCAACAAATTGTTTTTCCAGCTCTTCGGGGGGTCTCTCTCCCGATTTTATCTCCACAAAAATCCGGGGTGAATTCAGGTCGGGAAACAAGTCAACCCCTAACCTGCCAAATGATATATAGCCCAAAAGGATAACTGCCAGGACAATCATCAGAATGGTTACCGGATAATTGACGGAAAATCTTGTTAATTTCTTCATTATAATACTTTTCTATATGTTTTTCCTGAAAAGTGTTTAGCGGATAATCTTAACTTTGGAATTATCACGAAGCGTTTCGTAGCCTTTGATTATCAGCTGATCGTTGAGTGTTAATCCTTCAACTACCTCCACCATGTTCTGATTTTCTATTCCGGTTGTTATCCAGCGGCTGTTTGCCGAGAGATTTCGTCCAACAATAAACACATATTTGCCCCGTCCTCCGGACATGATAATATCTTTCGGAATCACCACTGCATTCTCTTTGCGGTCGGTGATAATATCTGATTTTACAAACATCCCGGGTCTCAGTTTCAGCTCAGGGTTTGAAATTTCGATTTTCCCGGAGAAAGTTCTTGTTTCAGTGCTGATTGCAGGTGATATTTCGGTTACTTTTCCATAGAGCGTGTCTTCTGGCATGGTGTAGCTGGTAACCAGAACCTCCTGCCCGGTTTTTATCTCATTTATATTTTTTTCGGGAAGGTTTATAAACATGTACATCTGGTTGTAGCCCATCAGGGTAACCATATGTGAGCCGCTTGTGATGCGTGTGCCTTTGGTGAAATAGGGCAGATCAACAATAACTCCGGTGAATGGAGCCTTAATGCTCATTTTGGCTAATTGAATCTGACTGTTTTCATAACTATACTGTGCATTGGTTTTGGAAACTTCGGAATTTCGCAATTCGCGAAGGGTAACCCCACCCTTTTCATAGAGAGATTTTTGCTTTTCATACTCCTGCTCCGAAATTTCAAGATTGAGTTTCACGGAATTCAGGGAGAGGTTATTTTCATACTCCTCATTTTCAAACCGAATGATGGTTTGCCCCTGACTGACTCTGTCGCCTAACTTAAATGGCCTGCCGGTAGCCGGGTTGTTCTGAAGAAAATAGTTGCCTGTCATTTCGGAATTGAGAACAACTTCGGCAGTAGCTCTTACGGTGCCGGTAGCACTCACAAACTGCTGAATACTTTGCAGTTTAATATCTTCAATTGAAACGGGTACAGCCAAATCGGCACTTTCTGACTGGCTCTGCTGCCTGCACGAGGCAAAAAAAGCAATAACGGCTGCAAGCGCGAGAATTCTAATATTTTTCATGTTTTTATAATTATCGTTTGTTGTCTTTTAAATAAAGTTCTGAGGGAATGACGGGAGTGCTATTCTCAAAATCGTATAGGCTTTGAATTTTCAGGTTGAGTAATTCAATTTTGTAATTGATCAGTGCCTGGGCATAGGCAATTTTTCGCTCCGACAGCTGAGTTTGAAACAGATTCAGGTCCATTCCGGTGAGGTCGCCGTTTTCGTATCTCTCCAGATTGATTTCATAGGTCAGCTGTGCATTGGTTTCACTTTGTTCTGCAATGGAAATCTGGTTCAGCTGATTCTGAAGATTCCTGTATGCCTGCCGGATTCCGATAATAATTTGATTTTGCTGATCGGTAAAACTCAGCTTTTGTGATTCAATAGTAGCTTCCTGTGCAGCAATCCGTGCCTTTTTTTCGCCCCAGTCAAACAGTGGAATGTTAAAACTTACGCCCACTGAAGGACTGTTGGTTGGTGCTTCAAAAATTCTGCTCAGGTCTTTGTCATCACCTGAAATACCGAGGCGGAGGTTAACATCTCCTCTGAATTCGTTCTGTGATTTTGTACGGATTAAATCAAACTGGCTCGACTCCAGTTCTATTTCACGCTGGCGGAGTTCCATACGGGAGGCAAGCCCGATTTCAATTGCTTTCTCCAAATCCACCGGTACCGGATTCATGGATACGTCTGCCAGAATGGAAAAGTTGGAATACAAATCCATTCCTAAATATAGCTTCAGCTGGTCTTTTGCATTTTCATAGGCAACTTCCCTGTTCTGAACCGAAGACTCAGAGGTTGCAAGATTTAGCTGAGCCTGATACAGCTCTTCCATGGCAGCCAGTCCTGCATCTACTTTATTTTTAATGATATTGAAACTGTTCTGTGTGTTTTTGAGCTCTTCTCTGGCAATGTTCAGGTTCATCTGCGACATATACACATTATAAAAAAACTGCGTTACGCTTCGCTCCATGCTGAGCCGTTGCATGGCATAGCTGAGGTTTGCATTTTCATAGTTCAGTTCAAGCTCTTTCAGCTGGAGTTTTTGGCGGTTATAGGTAAACAACGGCTGGTTCAGGTTCAGATAGAGATTGTTGTAAAAAACCTGACTTTTAAGGTTGCTGGCGTCAGAAAAGCTGCTTTGCCAGCCAAATTCGTTGGTTAACGAAATTGTTCCGTCGGTAATCAAAATGGGCTGCTGAACCCTGAACATTGCGCTTGTCTGAAAATTTTCATTGGTGTACCATTGCGAAACCCTGTTGTCGAATCGCCGGTTGCGGCTGAACCCAACCGGAGAGACATCTAATGAAAATCGCGACTTTAGCGCCGCCCGCTGTGCTTCCAGTGTTTTTTGAGACCGCTCCAGATTCAGAAGCGAGCGCTGGAGGTCGGGACTTTTGATCTCCGCAACTTGAAATGCCTTTTCAAGAGTCAGGATCTCCTGTGCCCGGGCTTTCGGTACAAACAAGGCAACTGTCAGAAAGAGCAGTGCAATACCGGTAAATTGACTTAATTTTCGTAACAAATTCATCTGTTTATATATTTTCAAATTAATTCATAAATTAGATTTTCACAAAACGAACAGCATCTGCAAACACCACCCTCGCCTCTGTTTTGTTGGTCAGTTCAACGAGTGCTTCTTTTTCCGAAAAGTCAAACGAACCCAGATGATTCCATCCGGTTTCTGCATTCTGAATGGATAGTGTTTGCTCCACTGCTCCCTCTTCGCTGTGTATAAAAAACTGATATTCCCCGCGCTCATCCCCGCCGCCACGCCCAAACCTCATGGGCTTGTACATATGGTAATAAACATCGTAACGGCCGGGCTCTTCAAGGGGTACATGCCATTTTGCCTTCATAGAACCGTCGCCGGCTTTGATATAATATGCCGACCGCACATACTCACCAAAAAAATCGGAATTGGTAACAGCAGTCCAGTTAACCGGCGGCCTCCAAAGGTTCATCGGAGAGTATTTTTTTACATCGTCAGTGCTTTCTGCCAGCCATTTTTCAAGAAGACTCACCTGTCTGGTAACGTTTATTTCAAATTGCGAATCTTCATTATCCACAATGATTTCACCCGGCAACTGTCTCTGAACCGGAGTGTCCGAAATAACTTCACCCTCGAACGGCACTGCCCGTATATCTTCTTCAATATTTCTGAAACCTTCGCTGATTACCTGCGGAATATTTTTGGATGTCATTGTGTTTATCATAACCATCCGCGGGTCGGCGCTGAGTAAAAAGCTAACTTCCTTGGTTTGTTGCGGCTCTAAATAAATCAGCTTGTTTACAGAATCATCGCCACTGGGTCCTCTGCCAAACCCCCTGCCACCACCGGGCCCGCCACCTCCGCCAAGCCGGAATGTAACTTTTACAATGCCTTCAACATCTGAAAAATTGGTTGCCTTTAATGAAACTTTGGTTTGCATTCGCTGTCCGGTTTTCACCTTAACGGCTTCAATTGCGGAGAACAGGTATCCGGGGAGGCTTTTTTCCTTAAACCATCCATCCATCATCGGAATGAGTTCCACATTAAATTCTTCCACAATCCGCCGGTTAAACTCTTCAAACGGAATATTCTTAAAACGGCATTCCCGGAGCATTTCCCGAAGAAATCCCTCGAATTCGTCCTGTCCGGCTCTCCACTGAACCATTGAAAACAGCATCTCCCCCTTCAGTTTGATAACGTTGTCAATTATTCTTTTTTGGCTCGGGTCGGCTAAAATCTGCTCAAAAGTACTGTCCTGAAGTGCTATGTTTGCCAGTTCATCGGCACTCATGCCCTGCATGTTACGCATAAATCCGGGACGCATGCCGGTTGACTGGCTTTTCAGATAGGCTTCAAAAATCCGGTTGATGATAGGCCACTGCTCCGATTGGATATTGTTCTGAAAATTGTAGAGCATTGGGAAAATGAAATAGGGATTTGGCTTTTCCTGAACCGAAAAACTCCCACGCCTGACTTGATAGTCAGGATTGTTTTCCCGTGTGAAAATGCCAAACAGATCGGAAAGCAATCGTATTTCAATGTCTTTTGGAGTCATATTGCTGTCTCCTCTGCGCCCCCATCGTGTAATTCTTTTTTTTGCACCTTCCAGATCGGCTTCAGCCAGCAGATACCCTTTTTCGGGGATGAATATTTGCTCAGGCTGAATATATTCCTGACGCCCTGACCAGATTCTTTTAAAAGATTTGAATTGTGCCGGAACTTCCACAATAAACATTCGCTTATAAGCATAATCCAGCTTGTAGCTTCGTTCAAAATCACCCATCCTCTCACCAATAATCGGGGCAATGGTGTCGGCAGTTTCGGGAAACTGGGCGGAGAAATAGTCGTGCCCTCTGAAATGCCAGATTCCAAATTCAATACTATCGGTTTGAATTGATTTTTTCTCATAATCGCCGATTGCCAGTGAAATTTGGGTGAGCGGCACGTTGTTGGTGAAAGTAAACTGTCCGGGAGAGGTTTCTGATATTTCACCCTGCGAAATTGCCTGAAGTCCCGGCTCTGTTTTCACGTGAAGGTCAAAGCGGGAAAATTCGGGATGATTCCAGCTCACATCCTCAGTGCTGTAGGTTACTCCTGTTCGCGGATACCAGCTAACTTCAGGAGTTAACAGAACATATTGAGGCGTTAAAAAGGCGTAGCGCTTGTCCACATTCAGTACAAATTTGCCATATTTCTCCTGCCTCTCTTCTTCCGAAATATCAAGGTAGCAAAGCGATTCGTTTATTTTTCCGGAATAGAAAATTTCAACCTCAGCTTCCTGCCCGGGTTGCATTTCAACATCTTTCAGGATTATCAGATGCAAGTTTCGGGAAAACGGCTTATTTTGTCCGTCAACTTTGATACTACTCACTTCGAGACCGTCATTCAAAGTAAAAACCAGGTTTTCAAGAGATCTCTCCTGCTCGTTTTTCAGGATGAGTGTGGATTTGGATGTTATGGAACTCCCTGTGTGTTCAAGTGATATTGATTGACTGACAGTTGCCGGCAATTTTTCTCTCACCCAGTGATTGTTTAGCGCAATCACTTCTGCCCTGAGATTTTCGTTGTATTTAAATTGGACAATGTGTGAGTATGCCAGATAACCTCCGAAGATGAAGAACAGAATGGCAAAAATCAGCGAAAAAACGGTCATAAACCCCGATTGGGGAAGTCGTTTTAGAAGGAAAATTGTCAGGAATATAAAACTGATTCCTAATGAAAGGTATATTCCCCGGTGGATGAGCACGCGTTCCAGATTTCCCATGCTGGTAATATCAGAAATAAGCATGGGAATGTTAAACGCCATATAATCAAATAAATAATAATACCTTGCCTGAATCAGAAAAAGGGTGATTCCAATATATCCTAAAATAATCACAAAGGTGATTGCCTGGTTGCGTATAACGCTCATAAGCAAAAACGAAAGCCCCATGATGAAAATGAGTGTAGGCACACTAATCAAAACCGGATACAAGAGATATGACATCCGGTTGATTTCTGTTCCCTGAGACAGCATGTTGAATATCAGCGCCAAAATGACTACCGCAATATTCAGCGCCAGAAATACCTGAAGATTTCCCCATGTTTTGCCGATAACATATTCGCCATTTGTCATGGAGCGCATATAGATAACTTCAGTGGTATCCAGTTTTTTATCTCTTTTCAGAAAATCGGAAGCCAAAAACACGGCAATGATTGCCTGAGCAATATTCAGAATCAGCAGGTTAAGATAGGGGATAGCTGCCGGAATGCTCCTGATAGCCCAGCCGGTATCGCCTCCGCCCTGAATAATCAACATGAAATTAATCAAGAAGAGCACACTCAGCGATAAAATGCTGAAAATTCTGAAAAACCAGCTTCTGAGCAAAGTGGTTCGCTCATATTTTGCTATGGAAAATATGTTGTGAAACGAAATCATGGTTTCGGGTATTTAAGAATTAAGAATGTGACCATTGATTCAGCTTGTTTTCCATGAAGTGAACGTATGCATGCTCAAGATTGGGCTCAATTTGTCTTCCGTAAAATCCGTTTATCCTTGGAGTGACTACCTGCACCTCCCAGCCACCTTCTGTGGGTATAGTGGAGATAACGGGATATTTCTCATTGATTTCCATATACTCTTTATCGGTAGCCTGAATAAGCCAGACATTCCCTTCAGCTTGTTTCACAAGCTCTTCCGGTGATCCGGAAAAGGCAAGTTCTCCGTTGTTAAGCAGAGCCATGTTGTGGCATGTGCTGGAAATATCACTAACAATATGCGTTGACAGAATGATGATTACATCCCGCACGCTGATGTTGGAAAGCAAATTTCTGAATCGTATGCGTTCTTCGGGGTCAAGCCCTGTGGTTGGCTCATCCACAATAATAATTTTCGGATTGTTTATCAGTGCCTGTGCAATTCCCAGCCTTCGCTTCATTCCTCCTGAGAGTTTGTTAGCATTGCGGTCGCGTGCTTCAAAAAGACCAACTTCCTCAAGCATTTGCTCAACAGCAGATTTGCGCGCAGCGCTATTTTTCATTCCGGCCAATCGTGCAGTGTAGTCTAAAAATTCGTAGGTTTTCAGTTTTGAGAAAAAACTGAAATCCTGTGGAAGATAGCCTAACATCGACCTGATTTCGCGGCGATTTTTGGACAAATCAAGATCATTGACCAAAACGCGGCCCTTGGATGGCTTCATCAGGGTTACCAAAATTCGCATCAGGGTTGATTTTCCGGCACCGTTGGGACCTAATAAACCAAACATACCATTGGGAATCTCAAGATTCAAATCTTTTAATGCGTAATTCCCGTTGGGATAAATCTTATTCAGATTTTCAATTTTTATGTGCACAGCTAACTTTTGTATTAATTCAATACTGATTTGGACTTAAACACTTTAAAATAGTTTAAATTTATTCATTTTAAATTTAATAAAATTCGTTAAAGAATTTATTAGATTAAACAGAAAATAGTTTTTTCTGTTCAGTTGTCTGATCAGCGCTATTTTTGTTGGGTAACCGTCTGAAATTAAAGGTCTTCCGAATAAATTTCAACTTTACTTACGCAGTCGGAACATAACCCGGATAACCGGTACTAACGGTAAATGCCCTGTGTGGTCGGGTAAATCATAGTGTCGACTCAAACTGCTTCAGGAAGCGGATATCGTTTTCAAAGAAATGCCGGATATCCTTAATGCCGTATAATAACATTGCAATCCGCTCAATACCCATTCCAAAGGCATAGCCGGTATATTCCTGACTGTTAATATTGCAGGCTTCCAGCACGTTAGGGTCAACCATCCCGCAGCCAAGAATTTCAAGCCAGCCGGTATGTTTGCACACACTGCATCCTTTTCCGCTGCAGATAGTGCAGCTCACATCCATTTCGGCACTGGGCTCGGTGAATGGGAAGTAGCTGGGGCGCAGGCGGATATCGGTTTCCTCTCCGAAAAGTTCTTTTGCAAAATAGAGTAATGCCTGTTTCAGATCGGCAAACGAAACATCCTTATCCACGTATAAACCTTCCACCTGGTGGAAGATACAATGGGAACGTGTGGAAATAGCCTCATTGCGGAAAACTCTTCCGGGAAAAATAGCGCGGATGGGAGGCTGTGTCTGTTCCATCACGCGAATCTGAACACTTGAAGTGTGCGTGCGAAGCAGAACATCGGGTTGTTTTTCAATGAAAAAGGTATCCTGCATGTCACGCGCCGGATGTTCATCGGGAAAGTTTAATGCCGAGAACACATGCCAGTCATCTTCAATTTCCGGTCCTTCGACAACCGTAAATCCAAGCCTCCCGAAAATATTAACAATTTCATTTTTCACCAGAGAGAGCGGATGGCGCGTTCCTAACTTTAAAGGTTCGCCGGGCCGGGTAAGGTCGCTCTCTGAAGTCTCCTTGGATTCTGTTTCCAGTTGGTTGCGCAGCTCGTTAATCCTCTCCATCGCAAAGCTTTTAAGGTCATTCAACGCTTTGCCCACCTCTTTTTTCTGCTCAGGCGACAAGTTTTTAAAATCGGCAAAAAGCTTACTTACAATTCCCTTTTTACTGATATACTTAATACGTATTTTTTCAACTTCTTCTACTGAAGCTGCTTTTATTTTCTCAAACTCCTTATTTAAAGCTTCGATCTGATCCAACATAACGATTTGGAATTTTTATGAATGTGCAAAGATAATGATTCCGTTAAAAAAAGACGGCATCTCAAACAAGATGCCGTCGGGAATTAAAACGCCAACGAAGCTTGATGGCTGAATTTATATATAGTTACTAAGTGAACAACCTTTTTTTCAAAGCCTCACAAAAGCAAAAAATATGCCAACACAGCTGTGTTTCATCAATTATTGGGGAAAGAATTTTTTCTTTTTTAAGTTTGTGTTTTATCCTTTTCCGTTTTCTGAGATAAAATATATCTTAGGCGGACATAAGGTTGTTACTTTTGATGTTTTGTCGATTTTCTGAAGGAAAATCACAACAGGAAGTTATTTTTTGAAAAACTATTTAGCAAAATGAAGATTAATCTCTCTGGTGTTGAAAATATTTTGTTTGACCTGGGCAGGGTATTGTTAAACCTTGATTTCGAGGCATCGGCAAACGCCTTTGAAGAGCTCAATCTCAGTGCTGATGCACTCAATATCGGAATGGTCTTTTCTGATCCGGTTTTTTTAAATTTTGAAGTCGGGGAGACAACTCCTGCCGAGTTCAGAAACAGGGTACGCCAGATTTTATGCAATCCGCACGCTACCGACCGGCAGATTGACAACGCATGGTATGCCATGGTACTTGATATTCCGGAAAAGCGGGTGCATATGCTGAAAAATCTTGCCAAAACCAGAAAGCTCTATCTGTTCAGCAACACCAACGTGATTCATACTTATCGTTTCAAAAGGGACTTTCGCGAGAAATATGGATTTGAATTCTCCTCACTTTTTATCAAAGATTTCTACTCCCACGATATTCAGCAAAGAAAGCCCGATTTAAGCGCTTTTCAAAAAGTGATTCAACTTGCGGGAATCAAGCCCGAAAAATCACTGTTTATTGATGATTTGAAAGAGAATGTTGAAGGCGCTCAAAAAGCCGGAATGAGAGCTTTTCTGTTGGAGAGCGGAATGGAAATTTCAGACATGCTTTAATTTTACTTTTTAACCAGTTTTATTTCCATCTTCACATCTTTCAACGGACGGTCGCTTGTGTTGGTCTCAACGGCAGCTATTTTATCCACCACTTCCATTCCGTCAACTACTTCTCCAAAAACTGTATATTCTCCGTCAAGATGTGGTGTTCCGCCAATGGTGGTGTAGATTTCCCGCTGTTCATCAGTAAATTTGAATGCAAGATTTTGCGCAGCAATTACACTGTCGGCACGTTCTCTGATTTCCGCCACCCTCAATGCAAAACTTTGCTGGTCATTGTTTTCCCTGTAATTCTGCAACTCATCGTTAATATTTGCCATATACTCCTTCACAAGTTCGTTCCGGATGTGCCGGGTTCTTGTTATTTCCATGGTGTCTAACTGTCCGTGCGAAAAAACAACACCCTGAACGATGTAAAATTGAGTAGCGCTGGACTGTTTCTCCGGATTAACCTGATCGCCTCTGCGGGCAGCGGCAACAGCACCTCTTTTGTGATAATATTCAGGAACAAATTCGGCAGGTATTGTTAAGTTCTGCTTATTGTTTTCTGTCGCTTTCTCTTTTCCCCCTGGCCTGAGCGCCAGATCTCCTCCCTGAATCATAAAGTGATTGATAACCCGGTGAAAAGATGTTCCGTCATAAAGACCTTCTCCTGCAAGTTTTTCAAAATTCTTTTTGTGTCCGGCAGTTTTGTCGTAAAGCTTAATTTTTATTTCGCCAAAATCGGTTTTAATAAGAACATCCGCTTTTTCGTTTTCCTGAGAGGCGGCATTTCCACACGAAACAGCAGCTAAAAGCAGAATAGAATAGAGATAAATTGTCCAATCCTTCATGACATTGTTTTAAGTGAAAAAATAAATCGCTGTAAAGATAGCAAGAGGCGGAAAATAATGAAAAGTTATTTTAAAACTTCCGGTTTGTTTCAGGGAGTTGAAAAATGCAGATGAATTTAAATTAAACTGCTTTCAAACAGATACTGAGTTAAAATAAAATTAAGTTTAGTAAAAATTTCAGGTAAATAGTTGGAAATTTGACCATTTAATTCATTTGTTCAGTTTTTTTTGCGTCATGGAAAAATTTTCACCGATTATGGAGGAAAAGAAAATCAGACGTAATTTATACCGCGTATTGCGGAAAACGGGTTTGGGAAAAAATGACATTCAACCGGAAGCTTCTTTCAATGAAGATTTGAATTTTGATTCGGATGATTGGTTAATTCTTGCTTTTTACCTTGAAGGGATATTCAATATTTCCGTGGGTGATGAAGAGTTGCTGAAGCTTGGTAATGTTAATGATATGGTTAGGTTTTTAAAACAAACTGCCTGAGCACCATTTTCATCCAATCTGCCATTAAAGGGTATTTGTAAACGCAACCGGATTGAGTTGTTAAACAGAGTTATTGCCAGGTGCCTTTGCCTACACTGCAAATGGTTGGATTATTCAATAAATCAATTTGTTTTATGAACGTTTGGATGTGGATTTCCGTTTCCTGGTACTGACGTTGGCATCAAGGCTGACTATCAGGTTGAAAATACTGAACATTAAAGCAATTGAGAGCGCCAGCCATAAAAATTGAGGAGCGAGAACAGCTTCCATCCCGTTGTTGAACAAGGTTACTCCTGCCAAAACTGCCAGCACGGCATACATGATGCCGTAAATGGAGAGGAAATCATTCAAAACATTTTGTTCGGGCTTTTGCACCGGAGCTTTTTTGCGCGCCAGCGCATTTTCAGTTTCCACCTGATTCATAATCCGGTATTTCAGATTTTCATGCGCCGTTATTTTTGATGACTTCATTAACTGGCGGATGGTTGCATCACCATTTGTTGTGTTGTTTTTTTCTTTCATTGCTCATTTTCTAATTTGTTGACTGCAGGAATCTGTAACCCCTGCATAAAAATCTTCTTAAATAATTTTCTTGCCCTGAACAGTTTTACCCTCACGTTGGTTTCGTTCAGTCCGGTAATTTTAGCCATTTCTTTGATGGAATTGTCTTCCAGATAAAACAGCGTTAACAAAAGCGCATCTCCTTTGGGCATTTTTCCCAGTGTTGCATTCACCAGTTCAGCAGTTTCTGCATCATCAATTATCTTTTCAGTGTCAAAATCGGAAGTTTCAATCGACTCGACAGCAGATAAATCGTCATCGGCTTGCCACATTTTCGATTTTGAATGTGTGATTGCCGTGTTGTAAACAATCCGGTAGAGCCAGGTTGAAAACTTACTGTCTCCCCGGAAAGAGTGCAGATTACGGTATGCTTTCAGATAGCTGTCCTGCACAATATCTTCTGCATCCTGCACATTGCCGCAAATTCGGAAGGCAATGGTAATTGCCATATCCTGGTAGGTATCGGCAAAGTATCCGAACGCTGAAGCATTGCCAGAAAGCACTTGCTGCACACGTTGTTTTTCATTCATTATGACCAGTGATTATTCCTGATTCAAATCCGGTTCACTTTCATTTTTCATATGCATCTTCCGCATGATGAAGAAATAAGCCAGATAACCTGTTCCCATAAAGAAAACAATGGGAGCTGCCATCATCCAGAATGTGTTGTTCATGCCGACAGCCAGGTACTCCGTGCACAGAAAGCCCACTATCAGCCCGACTCCCAGCGAAACCAGCACAATCCCGTTTCTTAAGGATACGTACCGGTTTGGCACAGTTTTACTTCTCATTGCCTCCGGCGGAATAATTCCCTGCTTAATTAACTCCATCCTCTCTTCATTCCTTGTTTTTATCCTTTTATAGATTAAAAAAATGGCTCCGCCAGTCGGGAGGGCAAATATGCTTAATACCGCTGCCAATCCAATAAACATTCCCATGAAACTTTCCATAATCTGTTTTTTAAAGTTATTAATTGTTACGAATGTATGACATGAGAATTTGTGAAAAGGTTACACAAAAGCGAAAAAAATATAAGCCAGATAGGTTGGTGCAAAATACACCAGCTCTAACTGTTTTTTTGATTTTTTGAGTTTAGAAACTGTTTTGTGAGTGAATCCCTCACTTTTAGTAGTTTTTCTGAAATACCAACTCTATAAAGGTGCGGGCTGATAAAGCGCTTGTGCTCGTCGGGAAGCGAAGCTGCCCGGAGGAGCAGATAGCGGTGAATTTCTTCGGGATTTTTATTTTCCGAAATGATTTTTCCCTCTTGAACTACGGTTTGCAAAAGCGGTTCCTTTTGCAAATGCTTGATTTCACTGCATCTTTCAGAATGCAGCGGGTGATAAATCTTATCGGCATTTTCGGGCAATTCGTCTGCAACCAGCAGCGCATCCCGGATAAACATTCCCTGACTGTCGGTGCAGCGGTAAACCTGCTTTTTGCAGGGGAGAGTCTCCTTTTCGATGTTGTCGGAGAATTTCATTTTGGGCATACCGTTAATTTCCACAAGCTTGTAAATTCCATCCAGTGCAGCATCTTTTTTTCCGGTAATCAGTTCGGTGCCGATTCCAAAGGAGTCGATTGGGGCAGACTGATCCTGTAGTAAGCTTTTGATAACATGCTCATCCAACTGGTTTGAAACCACAATTTTAACATAATCCAAGCCGGCATTGTCCAGCATTTCCCGGGCTTTTTTACTCAGGTAAGCCAGGTCACCACTGTCTAACCGGATTGCCTTCAGCCGGTGTCCTTTCTTCTCCAGTTCATGTGCCACAATAATTGTGTTTGGGAGCCCTGTCTGAAGAGTATCATAAGTGTCAACAAGCAGTACCGTATTGTCGGGATTTATTTGGGCATAAGCACGAAAAGCTTCCAGCTCGCTGTCGAAGCTTTGAACCCAGGAGTGTGCCATCGTTCCCGAAACGGGAATTCCGAAAATTTTGCCGGCAAGAACGTTGGAAGTGCCCGAAGCGCCTCCAATGATTGTTGCTCGTGTTGCATGCAGTGCGCCCAATCCCTGGGCGCGGCGAAGCCCAAAATCAATAAAGGGTCTGTTTCCTGCCACAAGGCTGACCCTGAATGCCTTGGTGGCGATGAGCGATTCAAAATTGAGGATGTTCAGCAACATGCTTTCAATGAGCTGGCATTCGATAATGTTCCCTTCAACCTGAACTGCTGGAACGTTCGGAAAGATGATTTCACCCTCCCTGACACTCATAATATTGCCGGCAAACCTGAAGCCGGAAAGGTAGTTCAAAAACTCCCCGTCAAATCCTTTTTTCCTCAAAAATTCAATATCTTCCTCAGAAAATCTGAACTCCGCCAACATTTTCAGAAAGTCCTGAAGTCCGGCAAATACCGTAAATCCTCCTTTAAAAGGGTTTGTACGGAAAAAATAGTTGAATACGGCACTATCTTCCTTTTTGTTGCAATAGAAATATCCCTGAGCCATTGTCAGCTCATAAAAATCGGTATAAAGTCCCCAATTTGTTGTTAACGGCATTTTCTGTTTCTGAAAAAATTAAACTGAATCTTGTGTCGAAACTGGAAAAATATCGGTCATCCGAGGCATTGCCCTATTCTGCCTGTTTCAGTATAATGGTCTGTTCACGATTTGGCCCAACCGAAACAATGGTAACAGGAATTCCAATCTCTTTTTCAATGAACCGGATATAATTTTTCAGTTCCGGAGGAAAATCTTCCTGTTTTTTCACATCGGTAAGGTCTCTGTTCCATCCGGTAAGCTCTGTGTAAACAGGCTTCAGTCCGGGAGTGAGTTCATATGGGAAATGATTGAGCTTTTCCCCGTTTGTTTCATATTCCACGCATACTTTGATGGTTTTGAACGAATCGAGCACATCAGCTTTCATCATAATCAGTTCGGTAACCCCATTCAGCATCACTGCGTATTTAAGCGCAACCAGGTCTAACCAGCCGCAGCGGCGGGGTCTTCCTGTTGTTGAGCCATATTCGTTCCCCGCTTTGCGGAGCAGATCGCCGGTTGCATCGTTCAGTTCGGTGGGGAAGGGACCCATGCCCACCCGGGTGCAGTAAGCCTTGAAAATTCCGTAAACTTTTCCGATTTTCCCGGGCGCAATCCCGAGCCCGGTGCAGGCGCCGGCGCAAATCGTACTGGAGCTGGTTACAAACGGATAGGAGCCAAAGTCGATATCCAGCAGTGTGCCCTGTGCACCTTCAGCCAAAACAGATTTTCCATTGTCTAATGAGTCGTTAACAAGATACTCTGTATCAGTAATCTGAAAGGATTTTAATACTTCTATGCCTTCAAACCATTCCTTTTCATACTCCTCAAGAGTTTGCCTGAAATCGTACCTGTAATATTCCGACAGCATCGTTTCGTGATTTCTGATGCGTTCCCGGTATTTATTTTCAAAATCATTGAACAGGTCGCCTACACGAAGTCCCTCACGTCCGATTTTATCCCTGTAGGTAGGCCCAATTCCCTTTAGGGTTGAGCCAATTTTTGTTGTTCCCTTTTTTTGCTCCGATGCAGCATCAAGAATTTTGTGAGTGGGCAAAATCAGATGTGCTTTTGTTGAGATATAGAGGTTTTCAGAGAGTTCAACACCAATTTTCCTGATGTTTTCAATCTCCTTTTTGAAAATAACGGGGTCGATCACTACTCCGTTTCCGATAATGTTGATTTTGTTCTCACGGAAAATTCCCGAAGGTATGGTGTGAAGCACCTGCTTAATATTGTTAAATTCCAGTGTGTGACCGGCATTGGGACCACCCTGGAATCTGGCAATCACATCATATTCAGGAGTCAAAACATCCACAATTTTCCCTTTTCCCTCATCGCCCCACTGCAGGCCCAGCAAAACATCTGCTTTCATCTTTGGTTTTAAAAATTAATTTTTAGATTGAAACCATAAAAATAGTTCCTTGAGGAAGTATATCCATGGCACTTTTGTCAAGCGCTTAAAAATAGTGTATTTAGTCTGATATGTGAGCAAAACTTTTTGAATATCAGCATTGATTTTATGATTAAGTAAAATAAATTTTATTTGCTATCCAGGGTTTCGCCGTATATGTAAAGTGTGTGGTGGCTGTGTCTGAAATTATTTTTCAGGCAGGCATCCTCAATGATTTCCTGAATACGCGGGTCATAAAACTCTACAATCTTCCCGCTGACAGTATCAATCATGTGGTCGTGCTGCGCAGTAGCAAACGTTTTTTCATAGTGGGTAATGTTTTTCCCAAACTGATGTTTAACAATCAGCTTGCAATCCAGCAACAAATCTATCGTATTGTAAAGTGTAGCCCGGCTCACCTGATAGTTTTTGTTTTTCATCAGCCTGTACAGAGTGTCAACATCAAAATGGTCATTCTGCAGATAGATTTCCTCAAGTATGGCAAAACGCTCCGATGTTTTGCGATGATTGTTTTTTTCGAGATATTCTGTGAAAATATTTTTGACAGTATCCCTTGTTTTATAGCTATTCATCACTTAGTGTTTTTAAATCAAGGGATAAAAATAGAAATATTTTCTTATTTAGAACAGTTTTAAATTACTCATTTAAATTTTCATCGCGAGAAACCCGTTCAATCCCCTTAACTTTTGCCAGTCGGGAAATGAGCAGGTGCAGGTCATCGGCATTGTGGATATAGAGGAAAAGGTCGCCTTTGAAAATTCCTTCATGGGCGTCTAATTTCAGTGAGCGCATGTTAATACTGTGTTGTTTGGAGATCATGTTTATCACTTCACTGGCGATTCCTATCCGGTCAAATCCTTCAAGCCGCAGCCGGGTGAGATAGGATTGCTTTTTAAATTTTGTCCACTCCACGGCAATTACCCTGTTTCCGTGGCTGGAAAGAAATTTTTCAATCTCCTTGCATCCGGTTTTGTGAATAATAACATGGTCGTCTGTTGAAAGGTAGCCGATTACCTTGTCGCCGGGAATGGGATTGCAGCATTTTGCAAGGGAAAAAGAGATATTGTCCTGTGCTTCTTTGAGTATAAATGGCTTTTGCTTGTCAATCTTGTAGTGTTTTTCCGCCTCTTCCGTTTCATTTTCCAGTTCATAGTCACTTTCCGAATCTGTCTCCGGGACTGCATCCTGCGGCTCTTCTTTCTTTTTCCGGCTGAATGAAATGTTCCAGTATTTAACCAGTTTGTTGGGTGATTTTTTTCCCAGTATCTCCGGCAGCTCGTCCAGATCGAGGAATCCCATGCCCACATCGGAGAAGAGCTGCTCCTTGTTGTTCAAATTGAAGTGTGCAACTATTTTTTTCAGATTATTGGCTGTGATTGGTGCATGGGCTGCCTTCATAGCCTCCTCAACCATCTCTTTTCCTTTTTCCACATGCTGTCTTCGTTGCAGTTTAAAGGCATTTTTAATTTTTGAACGCGCCTTGGCGGTTGTAGCAAACTGGAGCCACTCCAGTTTGGGAGTCTGGTTTTTGGACGAAAGGATTTCAACCTGGTCGCCATTGCCAAGCACATGGCTGATAGGAACCAGTTTCAGGTTAATTTTTGCACCGATACATTTGTTTCCTAATTCGGTGTGTATTTCGTAGGCAAGGTCGATGACGGTTGAGCCCTGTGGCAGGGTGATCATGTCCCCTTTGGGCGTAAAAACGTTAATCTCCGTAGTGAAAAGATTTAACTTGAAATCGTCTAAAAACTCAAAGGTGTCGGAGTCGGGCGTGCGGAGTTGTTCTCTGATGCGTTCAATCCAGATATCCAACTCTTTTTCAAATGTACTGATGTCTTTATACCTATAATGTGCGGCAAAGCCGTGCTCTGCTACCTCATCCATGCGCTCGGTGCGAATCTGCACTTCCACCCAGTTTCCCTGCGGTCCCATGACGGTTACATGCAGCGATTCGTATCCGTTAACTTTTGGCGTAGTAATCCAGTCGCGTATCCTGTCTGGCTTTGGTCTGTAAATGTCTGTAACCAAAGAGAGTACATCGAAACATTGCCGTTTTTCCGAAATATCGGGCTTTGCCTTGATGATAATGCGCACTGCCAGAATATCGTAAATTTCATTGAAGGCAACTCCCTTGTTCCGCATTTTTTGCCAAATGGAATAGGTCGATTTCAGCCGGTTGGTAACGGTGCTTTCAATGTTTTCTTCATCGAGTTTTTCCTTTATCGGGCGGATGAACTCATTAACCAGATAGTTTCGTTTCTCTTCCTGGTTGTGGAGCATCAGCAAAATTTTATTGTACTCTTCCGGGTGCTTGTGTTTAAAGCTGAGCTCTTCAAGTTGGCTTTTTATGGCATAAAGTCCCAGCCGGTGAGCCAATGGAACGTACAGGAAAAGTGTTTCTCCGGCAATTTTAATCTTTTTGTGTTGAGGCAAGGAGTCTAACGTTTGCATATTGTGCAGGCGGTCAGCAATCTTGATGAGAATTACCCGAACATCCTCCGAAATGGTCATCAGCATTTTACGAAGGGTGAGCGCTTGGCGCAAATCAAAATCGCCCGATAATTTTGTCAATCCGTCAACTATCCGTGCAACCTTTTTGCCAAACATGTTTTCAATGTCGGTAATGGAGTACTCGGTATCCTCCACTACATCATGCAAAATGGCAGCACAAATGGATGTGGCTCCCAGTCCCAGATCGCTGGCAACAATATGGGCAACAGCAATAGAATGAATGATATAAGGCTCGCCCGATTTTCTTTTAATTCCGTCGTGTGCAGCATTGGCAAACTGAAAGGATCTCTGAATCCTTGCCAGCCGCTCATCATCAAACTTGTTTTTGATAACTTTCAGAAAATTCTGATAGCGATCTTCAATTTGTCTTATTTCAGCTTTGGTGAAATATTGCAATTTATTGTCTCCCAATTATTTTTTAAAAGATTTTTAAAAAGTCGGTTTGCGCCTGTCTGTACGCCGAAGGTGTTCCGATGTCAATAAAATATCCTTTGAATTCCAATCCCCAAAAATACTCTTTTTCATAAAACTTTTCAAGAAAATCTTTTTCCAGTGAGAACTGCCCGGGCAGTCCCAATTCCAAAAATTTCTTTCTGGAAATAATATATGTTCCCCCGCTTATGAGTCCTGTGCCCTGTCCACCGATTTTTTCCTGAAATGCGATAATCCTGCCGTTCTTGTCAGTTGCAATGGTGCCGTAGCGCGTGGTGTCTTCCCTCTTTTTCAGTGCTATTGAAACGGTTGCATTGTTCTGTGTGTGGAAACCGGCTAACATTTTCAGGTCAATATCAAAAAGTGTGTCGCCGTTCACCACAGTAACATGATTGGTTGCTGCCTGCTGCATGGCCAAAAGCACACCGCCGCCTGTTCCCAAAGGAGTGGTCTCGTGTGAGTAGCTGACAGTGATGCCATTAAAGCTGTTTCCAAAGTGGTTTTCAATATATTCTGCCTTGTAGCCAACACTAAGAATAATGTGCTTTATACCGTTTTTTCCCAGATAGTTTATCAGGTATTCAAGAAATGGTTTGCCGTTGATTTCAGCCATTGGTTTAGGCACATCGCTTATGGTGTTTTTAAGGCGTGTTCCCTTCCCGCCGGCAAGGATGATAGCCTCGGTGCAGATATCGGGCGGTTGATTTTGACTCTTTTGAGTTGCTTTCATGCTGAAGAATATTGTGAATTAGATACTCCAGCTGTTAAGCCCGTTTTTTGTGAACTGAAAAGGCTGTATCATTCCGCCTGCCATTTTTAGTGCTTCAATCACTTTGTGGCGCGTGTTGCCGGGGCAATAAAAAAACATATATCCGCCACCGCCGGCGCCGCTGATTTTTCCGCCAGTTGCACCTGCCCTGATGGCAATATTGTATAATTCATCTAATTCCTTATTGGAAATGCCGCCAGCCATTTTTTTCTTGTATTCCCACGCTTCCATCATAATTTTCCCGATTTTGTCCAGGTCTCCCTTTAAAATCGCCTCTTTCATTACTACCGCCATTTTTTTTGTCTGGTGCATGGCTTCAATGGAATCTTCATTCCTGTTGTGGATGTTGCTTTGCTGCTCTTCGATAATTACCGACGACAGGCGGCTGGTCCCGGTGTGGTAAAGTACAATATTGTGCGTCAGTTCATTGATTATGTTGCTTCGGATACGCAGAGGATTTACGATAACTTTTTCATTATCATAAAATTCCATAAAGTTAAATCCACCAAATGTTGCTGCATACTGATCCTGTTTGCCGCCGGCAAATTTCAAATCAACTCTTTCTGCCGTGTAGGCAAGGTGGGCAATGTCATATTCTCCAAGGGGCAGGTTGAGCCACTCCACAAAAGCGCCGGCTATCGCCGTAACAAGCGTGGATGAGGAGCCAAGCCCGGAGCCGGGCGGTGCATCAACATAGGTGATGATTTCAAACG
This sequence comes from Mariniphaga sp., assembly GCA_040772505.1. Taxonomy (GTDB): domain Bacteria; phylum Bacteroidota; class Bacteroidia; order Bacteroidales; family Prolixibacteraceae; genus Mariniphaga. The sequence continues at coordinate 583,040 of JAXGYA010000001.1, forward strand.
CAAGTTTCCCGGTATCGTATCTTTTGACAATCTGATTGTAAACAGCCTTTGCCAGGTCTAAATTGCCGTCGTAGGGCAATTGGGCGGCAGAGGTGAATTCGGAGCTCTTTTTTTTGTCTGCGGCATGAATGATGATTTTGTCATCACTTCGTGGAATGATGGTGGCATAGGCATACATATTTATTGTGGCATTCAGAACCGCACCGCCAAACAGGTCGGAATAGGGTGATACATCGGTTCCGCCCCCGGCAAAGCCTATGCGCAGAGGGGCTCTACTCCTGATTATCATTTTGTTGAATTTTGTTGAACATTTCAAAAACTGCTGATGTCATGCCTGACCACAGAAACTTTTTCTTTTCTGTGCGAACGTTTGCTTCAAAAATACCCTTTTTGCCGGTAGTAAAAAAATCATGCAGCGCATCCGCAATCTGCCGTTCATCAGGTTCGGTAACATAACCCACCACATTGTGCGGAATAATTTCGGGGAGTCCGCCCACATTGGTTACCAGCATGGTCTTATCAAAATGATAGGAAATCTGGGTTACCCCGCTTTGCGTGGCGTGTTTGTATGGCTGCGCTACAATGTCGGCAGCGCTGAAGTAGGCTGCAACCTCATCATTTTGGATAAAACGGGTGTGTAAAATCACCTTTTCCTGCAGTTGCAGTTTTTCAATGAGCTGAATATACGGTTTTTGGTCGCAATAAAATTCGCCGGCAACAATGAGTTTAACGGGCATTTTCCGAATACGGGCGTCTGCAAATGCTTTCAGTAAAAGGTCGAGACCTTTGTAGTCGCGTATAAATCCAAAGAACAGAACATAGCTGAACTGTGCGTCTAACTCCAGCATACTCAGTGCTTTCTCTTTATCAACGGGATTGCCGAAGTTATCAAAAAGAGGGTGGGGGCTCAGTTTTACGGGCAGTTTATCCGTGAACCGGAAAACATCTTCGGCCACACTTTTCGACTGAGCAATCACCCCGTCGATTCGTTTTAGAAAATAGCGGGTCAGCAGCCTGTCGCCGGGCCTTTTTTCGTGCGGAATAATGTTGTCGGCAATGCAGATAATCCGGGAATAGCGGTTTTTTCTGATTCGTCCGGCAATGGTTCCGAAACAGGGCGCCATAAAGGGCAGCCAATACTTGATGATCACTATCTCCGGTTTTTCCCTTCTGATTCTGTTGCCGGTTTTAAACCAGCTGAAGGGATTGATGGAGTTGATTGTCCTTGAAATTCTCAGGTTTTCCGGCGCTTCTCCTTCTGCATATTGAGATTTTCCCGGGAAAAGCAATTTTGGGTATTGCAGGGTAAAAGTCTCGATACTCACGTTGTAGCCTTCATTTTGAAATTCGGTGGCAAGACGCTCGTTGTAGGATGCCAGGCCACCCCTGAAGGGGAAAGCAGTTCCAATGATTTTAACGGTTTTCAAAATTTTTGCTTTTTAATTTGCCGGCTACAAACTTATCAATCGGAAACGATAAATCGCCGGTTTTCAACTCATTTAATTTTATCCACCGGAAACTTTGGCTGCCGTTTTCCATTTTTTCAAAGTCGAAAGGTTTTTGGGAAACTTTAAAGCGCAACGGAGTTTTCAGCTCAGCAAGGTAATAGATACTGATAATCTGCTGTTTTTCAAAGAAAAACGCCTGCTGAAAAAAATCGGTAGTGTAGAAATGGCGGACATTCTTCAGCTCCTGTCCGTTACACTCCTCCCGAAATTCGCGTCTCAGGCAGTCAATGGTCCCTTCGCCATACTTCAACCCGCCGCCCGGGAATTTTGTCATTTTCGTATTCAGCTGGAATTCGTCGGTGAGAAGTACCTCATTTTCCGCATTCAAAATAATACCATAAATGCGAACGATAAAAGTTTCCGGATTTTTCATTTTTCTGCCAATTGGTTTTCTATATATTTAATAATCTGCTGTTTTTCACCGGGATGAAACCACTTCATCTCATTGTCATTCCTGAACCAGGTGAGTTGCCGGCGGGCATATCTCCGGGTATTTCGTTTAATCAGCCGGATTGCTTCCTCTTTTGAGATCTTGCCTTCAAAATACATGAAAAACTCCCGGTATCCGACAGTTTTCAGGGGAGTGAGGTGTTTTAGCGGATACAGCTCCCGGGCTTCCTTTTCCAAACCGGCTTCAATCATCCTGTCCACCCGCCGGTTTATTTTTTGGTGCAGCTCTGCCCGGTCGCAGTCGATGCCCGCTTTGATGATTGAGAAGGGCCTTTCTTTTCGAGGAGCAGTGAGAAAAGAGGAGTAGGGCTTACCGGTTATAAGGCAGATTTCCAGTGCATGAACAATGCGGGTGTGATTTTTTAAATCTACTGTCTTATAGTAATCCGGATCAAGAATCTTCAGCTGCATGCGCAGGCTTTCAATCCCCTCTTCCTGCAACCGGATTGCCAGGTTGTGCCTCACTTCGGCATCCACATCGGGCAGCTCGTCAATGCCCTTGCAAACAGCATCAATATAAAGCATAGAACCGCCGGTCATTACAGCAACATCGTGATTCTTAAAAAGATTTCCCAGTGTTTCCAGAGCTTCGGTTTCAAAGCGGCTGACATTAATGGCGTCATGGATGGAGTGTGAATGAATGAAATGATGCTTCACGCTGCGCAGCTCTTCGGCAGACGGAACAGCAGTGCCGATGTTTAATTCACGGTAGAACTGCCTTGAATCTGCCGAAACAATCTCAGTGTTAAAATGATTTGCCACTTCAATGGCAATTTTTGTTTTGCCTATGGCTGTCGGTCCGGTAATAATGATTAATGTTTTCCTCTTTTTACTCATTCTGACTGCAAAGTAATCCAAAAAAAAAGACTGTTCAAACGAATGTGAACAGTCTGTTTGTAATCATGCACGGAGAGAATGGTTAAAAGTCCTCCATCTCTCCGTAAAGCTTCGTGTAATCGTCTAAAATTCCGAAATCCATCAGAATCTCTTCTTCCCGATGCATGGATTGCTCCTCTTCGGCAGTATCCGCTCCAAGCATTTGAAGCGGCGCTGTGCCTTCTTGCCGGACAAGAAACGATTCCCTGAGATTTTTCTCCATATCAATTTCACTTAATTTTATGTAAAAAGACCGATCATTAAAAAAGTCAAAGGTGTATTCGAGCCTTTGTTCTTTCGATTGGATTATGTCAGAGAGTTTTGTATTTTTCATAATGTAGTATGGGCTTCCGTTAATTCCCTGATCCATTTGCGATATCTCCTTCAGCTTTTTTCCGCTTTCGTCGGAAAGGAAAAATGAAGCAAGCTGATAGGATTCGTAATTCAGACTCTCCTGAATTATGTTGTGTAGATCATAAAAAGTTTGATTGCCATTTATTTCTACCCGAAGTAAGAAATTTTTAGATTCCGGTGAACTTATTTTAAAATGATAAACCATACTTTTTATCTTTTTTAAGAATTCAAAGTTAAAAACCTTTTTTCTCAAAAAGCAAGTTTCGAAATCGCTGTCAGGTTAAAATTAGTTAAGAAGCTTTTTTTTGAGGATAATGTTGTCTTTTTTTGTTTTGCTCCAAAAAACTGATTTTTAGCATTATTGACACGTTTTTTGGTGAATTTTCAAAACATTTTGAACCCATTTCCCGGCTCTGTTAAAAAAATGTAAAAAACATGAAAATTTAATATCTATCGAATAAACACATCGGTTGTTCGATAAAAATGTATTTTCCTGCCTTTGGCAGGTGTGAATTCCTGCCTGCAAGCAGGCAGGTGCAAATTCGTAAATTTGCAAATTCGTGAATTCGCGTTTTTCAGCCAGCAGGTCTCATGAGCGCTCGTCCCCCTTGGCGAAGGGGGGATTGATTTTTAGGCAGACAGGGAATGACAATCTGACTATCAGCTATCAAAAAGTTCAGAGTTCCGTGTTCAAGGTTCAAAGTTCACTTTTTACCGTTTACTTCTCACCTCTCACTTCTCACCTCTCACTTCTCACCTCTCACTTCTCACCTCTCACCTCTCTCTCCCTTTGGGGAGATGTCCGCAGGACAGAGGGGCTTCTTCCTCTTCTTCTCGCCAGGATCAATAGCTCAAAAGCAATACGAAGCGCTGAGAATGTTTTACGTTGAAGGTAAAACCGCTAAAGAAGTAGCAGAAGCATTTGGCTACACACACCGGGGTTTCACCTCCATTGTCACCGACTTCAAAAAGAAGCTCAGGAATAACGATGGAGATGGTTTGTTTTTCAAACCAGTTCAAAAGGGACGGAAAACCACCGAAAAAGTTATCGAAGCACGAGATATCGTGGTTGAACTAAGGAAAAGCTACCACTCGGTTGAAGAAATAAAAGTTGTTTTCGATAGCAAGTTCACCAACTACGAGAACTTGAAAAAACTTGATGATAACGAAATAAAATTTGTTACCATCCGCCGTAGAGGGAAAAATATTATTGACAGGCTCGAGCAAATACCTGCGAAATCAAAAAAGGCTATCCGGGTTGAAATGGCTGGCAACAAAAAGAGAAGCCTGACCGTGCTTGATGAAGAAATACACCTGAAAAATTATGGCGGCACAATACGCCAAATAAGCATTACCGGGCATGGGAAAATTAAACCGGCACTCATCATAACCAACGATTTCGACATAAAAGTTGAACTCATTGTGAGAAAGTACACCAAAAGACGGATAGTAGAAAAGGCTATCAGCGAGCAAATTGAGTTCTTTCACTTGAACCTGGTTTCCTCCTCAATGGTTATTAAAGTCGATTTTGATTTAACCATGAGCATCCTTACCCATAACTTGTTTAGGCTTTTCGCCTTAGATTTGGAAAGATACTCGCATATATCCGACCAGTCATTATTCGATAAGTTCCTCCTGAACACAGCAGACATTGAAGTCTAAAATGATAAAATCAAAGTGTTCCTGAAAAAGAAAAGTTTATAAAGTTGGCAGTGGGCAATTGATTATTGATTATTTGTCGTTCTAAAAGCTAATAGCTAAAAGCTATAAGAAAAGCTCACTGTAGCACCTGCATCACTTCTCTCATTAGCTGTCCATAGGGTTCCTCTGTCGAACGCAAATTGCATTTCGGCATGCAGGTTTTTCGCTTTTCCAAACGTGTATTTTAATGCTGCTAATGAATAGAACTGGTTTCGCACCTTTTCGTACTTCGGAGATAACCGCCCCCGGTTTCGGGAATAGGTTGTCATTAGTCTGTATTGCAGCAAGTGAGCGATTTCGCCCGAAGCACCAAAATGGAAGGCTGTAAAACGATTGTTTTCAGGTCCGTGGGGAATTCCGCTGTTGGTATATCTAACTGGCCCGAACAGCGGAGTGCCAATAATAAATCCGCGGTAGGTAAATCCGGACTGGTATTGCGAATGTGAAAAATAGTTGTCGCCTCCTCTGGGGAGATGTTCCCCTGTTTCGGGGTCGCGGGTAGGCCCGCTATGGTGCAGGGTGTGAACATATTCCACCAGAATTTTGCGAATCAGCTTGCAGCTTTTCAGGTCTAAAAAGAGGGTATATAGATTGTCGGGATAATTCATCAAGTAAGTGCCCGAACCGTCTTCAAAAATATGGGAAATCTGAAAGGTTGCATTCATTTTTTTCATTGACTTGCCAAAAGAGAGCTGGTATTGCCCCAATTGATTGCCTAATGCATTGGGAATGCCAAGCTCTTCGATGGTGTAGCTGCCTGAAAAAATCGCCTTGAGGTAGTTTTTAAGGTTTTCTCTGTGAAGATCACCGTCAATATCGCCACCCCAAAACACAAAATGGTCTAATCCGGCAGTTACCTGAAGAGATTGCACTGAGCCCATGCGCAGCGAGAGATTCTTATGATGTAGCCGCGCTTTCGGAATAATCCGGTTTTTTTCCAAAATTCCATCTTCATACATTCCGGCTACGGAAAAATTGGTGCTGCCGATACGGATAAACTTGTTTGAACCGATACGAACACGGGGATGTGGCGGGGAATTTCGTGTAATATCAAAATTGCCATTTGAAGGCGACAGCCCTGAAAAGCGAAGCGAATCGGCAAACAGTCCTCCTGTTATTCGGAAAAACTTCGATTCAAATCCACCAAATAATTCCGTTAAATTGTATTTGAAGCTGGCAGTTTGTCTGAGGTTTGTATTTAAGCCTGCAAAAAATGAGTTTTTTTCACCGGGCAACCTGTAAACAGATTCCGTATAAAAATGGATAAAGGAATTTTGCTGCGCCAAGGCTTCAACCTGTCCCAACTTATTCGCCCAAAAATAGAACGGCTGACGCCCGGAACTGCTTAGAAGTGTTTCCACACTTGCTTTTCCGTTTACGGAAAGAGTCTGTGCATTAGCTAAGCAGGAGGCGAAAATAAGAATAGTCAGATTGATTAGTATTCGCCGGCAGAGTGTTTTGCCTTTTTCATCAAAGAGCACTCCTGTAATTTTTGTGCCTCCCAAATCTATACCTATAACCGCCATCAATTATCTCTTTTTATTTGAAAGTATATCTATTTCATATTCCGGAAGAAACATCACATCACGCGAATGAAGAATTTTTTCATTAAAAGGTTTTGCATCTTTTCCAAAACTGGTTGAAAGTGGAGGTCATTGGGCAGATTTTTTGTTTCCTGCAGATTTTTCAATCAAATCTTCGTCATAATCGGTCTCATTTACCCATCCTGCCGGGATTTTTTCACCAGCCATAAAGCGATTGTAATAATTTTGAACAGCCCCCCAGTATTTATAGCTGTCAAAAATATCGCCATTGCCAAGAATTCGCGGATCTTCCTGTTCCAAAAGTTTTTGAATCATAAATGCTTCCATTGTATTTTTCCGGTTAGCAAATTTTTCATTTTCTGCCAGATTATTCATACAAAACGGATCTTCCTTAATATTGTATAGCTCTTCAGCAATCCGCTTCCCAAAATTGAGCTGCCAATATTCCATTTGTCCTTTTTTTCGGCGTGTATCAAGAATATAGGTTTTTGTCGGACTTCCATCACAGTTGAGGTACCCGGTTTCGGGATTTCCTTTGGGCCAGCGTTCAGGTTTGAAATTACGCAGATAAAGGTAATCCTCTTTGAATATTCCACGTACCGGATAACCCTGATCGTTGGGACGGCCAACGTCGTGGCGCTCTTTTCCGACTAAAACAAAATCACGATCGAAAATTGCGTTCTCATCTTTTTCGGCAAAGAAAATATCAGTTAAACTTTTTCCTGCAACCGGCTGCATACCTGCCTCTCCGGCAGAAAGCCCGGCAAGCTCAAGGTATGTTGGTGCAAAATCAATAAAGCTTACAAAATCATCTACAACACGCCCCGGATTTTTAATACCATCAGCCCACATTACCGCTAATGGGAGGTGATTGGAATATTCATAAACCTGCCCCTTGATGCGCGGGAAAGGCATACCATTGTCTGCCGTAACAATTACCAGTGTATTTTCCAATTCCCCGGCCTCTTCCAATATTTGCAGCATGCGTTGCAGGTGCAGATCGAAATATTCGATTTCAAAAGCATAGTCAAGCAGATCTGTTCTTATGGTATCCACATCCGGCCAAAAGGGTGGTACTTCGTCAACATCATCAAGTTTTTTCCCTCCGTACTTTAAGCCTGCCTGATATTCATACGCCCGGTGTGGCTCGGTGCTGCCGTACCAAAAACAGAATGGTTCTCCTTTGGGACGTGCTTCCAGGAATGCCTCAAAATTTCTGGCGTAATCGTTATTTGAGATAAATTTAGCGGGAGGTGTTGTTTTGAACTCATCAAATTTTGTCCCTGCAAGTTCGCGCTTTTTTCCATTGATTTCTCCCGGATCACCCGGCGCCCAGCCTTTAGCTGTGCAGCCAACCCAATAGCCATGCTGCTCAAGTGCTTCGGCATAGGTCTTAAATTTTGCAGGGAAATGAGGCGAGTGATTTGCCGCTTCCTCTAATTGCCAGCTGTTTCGTCCGGTTAAGATACAGGCGCGGGATGGTGCGCACTTGGCGTTGGGTGTGTATGCGCGGGTAAATAAAATGCCTTCATTTGCCACCCGGTCAAAAGCCGGAGTTTTCACCCAATTGCATCCGTAGGCGCCAAAATGCTTCCACGAAGCATCGTCAGCTATCGCAAAGAGAATATTGGGTTTTTGCCGTTCAGTTTTCTGCTCTTGCCGGTTTTGGCAACCAATGAATAGTAAAATGGATGCAAATAAAAAAAGGCTTATTTTATTCATAATTTGTTTGATTATTTCTGAACAAAGTTTGGATTATTCTCCGGGAACCGGGCATTGCTCTCATGAAGCAGACGGATAAGTTTCTGTTTTAATTCTTCAGTTTTTTGGGGAAATTCTGCTGCTACATCTTTGGTTTCCCCCGGATCTTCTTTTAAGTCAAAGAGTTCTGTCCGGTTGTCTTCATAAAAGGTAACCAATTTCCAATCGCCTTTTCTGATGGCAGAGCCGGGTGTCCATGCACTGCCGTGATAGTGCGGATAATGCCAGAAAAGCGCATCCCGTTCAACCGTTCCCTTTCCGGTCAGTACAGGCAAAAGGTTCTCTCCATCGTTATTCTGGTGTTCAATGCCCGCAATAGATAAAATTGTTGAAAAGAAATCAGTGCTGATGGCAGGTGTTTCTTCAATTCTTCCCGGATTGCTGACTTGTGGCCCTTGAACAACAAGCGGAACGCGTATTCCGCCTTCATAACACCATCCTTTGCCTGCACGGAGCGGATAGTTTGAAGTTTCCGCATTTTGCCTCATGAGTGTTGATCTGCCTCCGTTGTCGCTGGTGAAAAACACCCATGTGTTTTTGTCAAGTCCGTTCTCTTTTAGTGAATTGAGCACGCGCCCGACGTTTTCATCCATTGCGGCAACCATAGAAGCATAACCGGCATTTTCCTGAATCAGCTTAGTCCAGCCGGCACCCTCACGCTGATGAGGGATTTCGCCAATATTCAATTGCTCTCTTTTTTGGATAAATTTATCAATATGTTTCTTTGCAGGTTGTATTGGTGTATGCACGGTATAGTACGATAGATAAAGGAAAAACGGTTTGTTTTTGTTCTCGGAGATTAACCGGATACTCTCATCGGTCAGCCGGTCGGTGAGGTATTCACCTTCGGGGCCGTCTTTTAAACGCGGATTTCCGTAGGGAGAATAATATCCATTGGAAACGTTGCGAATAATTCTGGGCTGTCCGGCTTCCCATCCCCCAATGTTAACATCAAATCCCTGAAATTCAGGCCAGAATTGTTCATCATGTCCCAGATGCCATTTCCCCACAAAGTATGTGGCATATCCTTTCTCTTTCAATTTTTCAGCTATTGTAATCTCTTCCAGTGCCAGTTCATTGTTGATTCGCGGAGCAAGCAGCTGGCGGTTTTGTGGATTTTCGCCCGGAATCCAGTCGGTGATATTGACACGGTTGGGATGCTTTCCGGTCATCAATGCGGCTCTCGTAGGGCTGCACACAGGATGAGAAGCATACGCCTGTGTGAAACGGATTCCGTTTTCGGCAAGCTTGTCAATATTTGGCGTTTCATAAAAATTGCTGCCCATGCAACTTAAGTCATGGTAGCCCAGATCATCAGCCAAAATAAACAAGATGTTTGGTTTGGTAATTTCTGATACTTTACTTGAATTTTTTGTACAAGAAACTTGCAAGAAAGTAGTTATAAAAATATATATAAGTATTTTTTTATAAGTCTTTGTTTTGTTGTGCATAATTTTTAATTATGGTTTTAATATATTCTGTGAAAGTTTTCTGATTATAAGTCCGCTCTAACAAGTAAATATTTGAGAAATGACACAAAGTGCACTAAATTACAAAATTTCACCAAGAGCTTGCAATTTACACCGTAGCTTTCAGTGAATTTTTGTGATCGCCACTCCCTTCTGCCACCGGACGGCATCGCTTATGGGCGATGCTATCCTTGAGTATGCCGTGCATGGTGCTTAACTTGGTGGTGAAAGTCCACTATGGGGGTTTGTAATCGCCAACCATTAGTCGAAGACAAGGGTGTCCATCGTGAGGTGGAATCTGAAGGAAGTCGTAGGCAAAACTCTGCCCCGAGGAACACCATTTAGGATGGCATCAAAATAGATTTGCTTGATAGGGAGGTGCAGGCTGTTTCTTCTGTTTTTTTGGGTTTGGTTATATTGGCTGTCTGTGTTTAGTTGTATATGTAATATCACCTTCTTCCTCATAAATCATCATCGGCACTAATATTCCCTCAATCTTATTTTTCAAATCCCCTCTAGTCTCTTCAAACAATTCACCCAAGTCAGTTCTCTGTTTTAGAGGCGCATCAAGCAGTTCTCTATTAATGATAGGCAACTGGAAAGCTTTAATAGATATCTCCTTATCACCAGCCAAAGCATCCTTAATAGTGAGCTCTGTCTCACCTTCCTGCTCTTGACTTACTGTATTTGGATAAAACAATATTATCTCGTCCACATTAAAGCGCACAGCATAAGCAAGCATCTGATAGAGATCGTTCTGTGAAATCCCTTTCTTAGGGTCTATGTCATCAGAATATACAATTTTATATTTAGTATCCGCAATAAAAGATTTCTTCTCTGTTTTAATATATAAGTCGGGCTTTAACAAAAACACATTTTCTACATCCAAATGTGTATCGCTTCTCTGTGCCTTAGCAGTTACTTTTTTAATCTCCTTATCAATAAATCCAAAAATAAAATCTTCAAACACATACTCCATTGGCAATAAAAAAGCAAATAACTTCAAATCGTTTTTATAATCAAACGATATACAGTTGGTCAAAAACAAATGACAATAATCGCGCACTGTTTCAAACGCACCAAACATGGGGTTAAAGGAGATCCTGGCACACTGTTCTGCAGTGGCTCTCTCATCCGACACTTCATCAAGGATAAACAATATCTCCCGTAAATTCTTCTTATTGTCCTGGCTCGAAGTATTGTTAAACAGCAACGTAGCCACATACTTTATAATACGGTTGAACTCATTATCAAACACAAAAGCATCAAATGTGCAGTTTAGTTTGTGCCATCTGCCGGTGCTCAGGTTCTTGTTGATGTACTCATTCACATTTAATCGTCCTTTTAAAAATGTCAACTCCCTATTTATATCCTCATATTGCTGATAAATAGACGAACTTAAAAGCTCGCGTGTATACTTTGAAAAGAGATAGATCAGCACCTCAAAAAAATCGCTTTGAGTATTTCCCAGTGAAGTCTGATAATTTGGAAATTTAATTTTACGACAATAACTCAACCACCAAAGTATGTGGTTATGAATTTGAGTCACCTCAACAGCCGAATACTCTTTCTGCGAATCATAAAATATTTTAGGCAATAGGTTTATCTTTTTACCTTCAAAATGAATTACCCCCACATACTTGTTACACTTCAACTCACCCGTTTTATAGATAAACTGAAGAAACCTTTGTGCTTCCACCCTATCATCATCCTTTTCACCATAGAAAGAATTTTTCTCACGAGCGCTCCATATCTCGTCAAGAAACCCCTCCAAGCCTTCAAACGAATCTTGTGCAGCTACCTTATTCTGATATTCAAAAAGATTTATCATTCTCTACCTGTTATCCTTAGTGGCCATGAAGTTTCATCTATTTTAAGTAAAGCAAATTGTAGAATACTCCTCACCTCTTTTTCATCATTCATATAATATTCAAGTAAGAGAGGAATCACCTTATTATTCATTCTTTTCACCAAACAATAAGCATCCTCTTTCGAATCCATAAAAAACGAATGACCTATCTGAAAATCATATCCCTTAGTAGATACAATTCTCTCATTCAGCTTCTTAAGAATATAGGCATCATTCACTTCATGCCCCTCAATCTCATACAACGGATACATAGCCTCAAACTCAAATCTTCTCCTTAGCGCAATATCTAGCAGCGCAATCGATTTATCAGCCGTGTTCATCGTTCCCACAATATACAGGTTCGATGGTACTAAAAACTTATCACCCGATGGCAATTGAGCCACCAAAGGAATTTCGCCATGCGAGCGTTTATCAGGCTCAATCAACGTTATCAACTCGCCAAATACCCTCGATATATTGGCTCGGTTTATTTCATCAATAATTATTACATAGTTTTTCTTCTGCACAAACTCTTTTCTATCCGAAGAGTCCTTACCTATTTTCAACAATTCATCCAACAGAGGTGCATAATACGGTGTAAGACCTTTAATATCCAACACCGACTCAGCCTCATACATTCTTCCAAGTGTAGATATACTTAAGGTGTGAGCCGTTCCACCACTTGCTTTTCTAAAATCAATTGATTTATCAGTTACAGCAGTTATAAAATAAGACACCCTTGCCATCTTCACCTCAATCTCCTCCACCACACCCTCTACCATAGGTAGTATAAACTCATTAAAAGCCTCCTCAAATGTCTTTTTTTGAACCTTGGGATTTTCCCACTCCCTCAAGTTTTTTAAAGCCCTATCTGCAATCTTCTTAAACACACCATCCCTTTTTTCAAAGGTCAACTCCTCATTATTATCTGTATCGGGTCTTATACCTTGAATAAAATCCTCGTAACTATAGTTCTGATGAAACGTAATAAACTCAATTTGATTATGAAGATTAGTGTTGAATATCTTCAAGGCCTCCTCATAGTCTTTTATCTCTCTATCTTCTATTATCTCAGCAGCCCTCAATACAGTGTTGTATGTTTTGCCTGTTCCGGGAGGCCCATAGAAGATAGTGTTTAAGGGGAAGTTCATTTTATTAGTGTTTCCATCATCAATAGTATCATTTTCCACACCTCTCATAATTCCAAGTAAACGTTCATAATACCAATTATAATTTGGGTCATCTGTTTCATAAGGTGTAATATCAGTAAGCGCTTTTGTTACCATCTGAAAGCCCACATTCCAATTTCCTTTCAATTCCCACTTCACCTTTCTAATATGCTTATACTCCTCTCTATTAGCATCATATATATAATCCGATGCTACAACACCATAGCCAAGCAGTTCGTACACTCCTTTTTTAGCAATTACAACATCACCAACTTGCATTACATTCACAAACTCATCATTTGCAGTAGTATCATTTTTCTTCGATCCTTCACCTCCATAAGATTCATCAAGCGCTTCCTTTATTTCCTCTTTACTCTTGTAGTTTTTCAAGTCATCAAGCTTATCCCATCCAAGCCCCATTATTCCATCATTATAAAACTCCTCCCAATTTCGTGCTTGCTCTCCTGGAGAGTATAACCAATAGCGTTTATCTTCTTTTCTTTTCATTGCTAGTTCTAATAAAGCTTTATATTCCTTTTCTGTAGCAGAGAAGTTAGTTCCTTGCGAACCCACTTTCAAATTAGCCAAATTTTTAACCTTATCTACTTCATCTTTTAAAATTGGATTGTTAGCTAAGTTATGAGTAATGTTGATTGCAGCTTTCAGCTCACTCGTGTCATCAACCCTCCATAAATGGCTTTCAGGAAACGAAGCCCTGTCAAGAGGTTCAGAAACCACATCAGCCAATGCATAACAACCAGCCTTATCACCAGCTATCCATATTATTACTTTATCGCCTGGTTTTATTTTATTCTTATGCGAAGTTACTGTCCATGCAGTTATATCATCTTCTTTAAAAGCTGTTTCAAAATCATATTTATCGGGATTTCCTTGAAACACCCAATAGTTTATCTTCTTTTTCTTATTACTCCACACCCAAGCCTCATGCGATAGCTCATAAAAAGGCATATCTATCTTTTCCCTTATTTTATCAAGAAGCTCCATATACTCACTATATGTACTGAACTTATAATCCAGCCCCAATTCATCCTTAATATAAGGTTTTGTTGGACCATTAATTGGTAGATACTTCTCAGGATTTATGTAGAATAAAGCTTCTGTAAGCTTTGTCTTTGCTACATTCGTAATATCTAATACATCTGCAAAAACTTCATTGTTAATTTCTCCTTTCAGTTCTTTTTTGAAAAAACTCCATAAACGGCTAATTTCATTATTTACCCTTAAATACTTGAATGGAAACAACCAAACTCTTTGAGCTTGTGCTGTAGGAATACCTTCTACACTAAGAGGAGTTTCTAAATCTATTTTTTTTGCAATTTGCTGAAGATAATCTAGTCGCCTTTTATCTCCATACTTGTGTATATAACAGAAAAAGGTGAATGGATCTATCTCACTTAATTCAATATCATAGTCACCTTCTTTAAACTTATCATTAAACGGAGATATTCCAATAGATTTTAATAGTTCAATTAGTTCTTGTTGTGAATCTTCTTTAGTACTTAAGTATTTAACTATTCCTTTGTGGGTGTTTACCCATGAGTATTTATCGTCCATATATTAAGTGTTTTCGTGTGTTGTTTCTTTAATCTATAAGGTTGCTTTTATTCCCCATTACGCTTTGCTTTTTTATTCTTCATACTCCTCAATCTCCATTCCCACACAATCATCCCCATCCAGCACAATTTCTTCTGCCCTGTACATCTCTCTCACTTTATCTATAGCTTCTTCTGCTGAAAGGGTTTCTATCTCAATTACTCTTGATAGAGTTTCTTCTATTTCTATTTATGATAACTGTTTGTACATTGACCCCTATAGCATACCTAATTATATTAAACTATCTCCACCTTCAGCCCCACATTCAATCTCTCAGATATTTCTTCTAGTTGCTGTTTCTTTTTAATGGTAGATGAGTGAGTAAGAATCAGATATCCATTTTTAAGCTCGTGTTGATTATAGAAGTCATCTTTTGTTTTAGATATAAAATCCAATCCTAAATATTTTATTCCCAAAGATTCAACTTTCTTTATCCCCACCTTTTCTACTACTTCAATCAATGTTTCATAAGCATATCGGTTATTGATTACTTCACCATCAGGAAATGTAACCATCAGTCCTGTCCATGCTGATTTTGGTGCAGAAGTAATTGTTCTGTCTGTTTTGTTTTCGCGTTCTTTTGCTTTCGGTGTTAGTGAGTATTGTTTGGTTTCGCTATCTTCAGTAATAACACGCTTGCGGGTCAATCTTACGCTCAACTCCTCACCAGGTACATAGTCCACCACCAACACAATTGGACGTTGAATTTGTGTTATAATTGGCTCAATGCTGTTAGATAATCGAGGAATAATTTCATTCTTTATCAGTTCTTCCTCCAGATTATCAACTGCCTTTAAAGTCTCTTCGTGCAATGGCAAACCCAATTCTTTTAGGTTTGAAATAGATTGATAAAGTTTTTCAAGCTTGGTCATAAATCTAATTTTATTTTTTCAATTATTACTCTCAACACATTTTTCCATTTACCTGTCTCGTTATTTTCACGCATTAAAATTCCGGGATGCGGACAAGCAAAGTAATTATATTCAATATCCTCAACTTTCAGTAACCGTTTCTCAGTTAAATGTATTGTGTTGGTTGCTTTTGCCATTGATTCATTCAAAAGTATTGAATTCACCTCTGCTCCTAATCCAAGTATTATTTTAGGTTTGCAAATTTTTATTTCTTCTTCTATAAATGATTTACTGGCTTCTGCAAGTTTATTAAAATCATTCCGGTCAACTAATTGGCCGGTAAATCCAAGTCGTGCATATTTGTCTTTATGACCTGGCTTGAAAAGAAATACTTTCACCAAATCTGTAATCCATGTATCTTCTCGTTTCAGTCCTAACGGATTTAAAAACAACTCTTCAAGTTCTCTTCCCGAATCCACTACCCGAATACGAGAACCATCAAAATACTTCTCATTACTAAATGGATATAAATGATCTCCCACTGGAACATCACGTTCCCGCCCAATTACATTGAAATGTGCCGTTGGATATGCTCCAATAATCATTACCCCACCAAAAGCAGTGTCCACAGGAACATGAACCTTTACAGGGTTACCGTTTAGATAACAATAGCCATCGGGGATACCTACTTTCTGTTTATAGGTATTCCAACACTTTTTCTGATAAGCTATTATATGATTTTTGTTTTCAATAGTCATGAGAGTATGATTTATGAACACATGATTTTTGCTGCGCAACACATCGATTGTGAATTGACTCAAGTGAGAGGTTTTCTTAATATCCTATATAAGCAAATAACCTTTCCGTCATTTTCTTATTTTCATCCATTGAGATATCTGTAAATTGGCAAACTTGATTCATTGCCGGAAAGCCTCTTTGAAGAAGATAGTCTTTAAGTCTTTTTCCATTAACTTCATTTTCAGCATCAGGTCGTATAAAGGGTAATAGGTGACATTTTATTATACAATGCAGACCTCCTCTATCTTTTGATAGAAAATACAACCAATACGGAAAGGCACTATCCAGTTGCAATACAAAATTTCTCACTTCAGGTATTTCCCAAAGCTCATCACTTACGAGGTTATAACCAT
The DNA here is from genome assembly GCA_040772505.1 of Mariniphaga sp. Lineage (GTDB taxonomy): Bacteria > Bacteroidota > Bacteroidia > Bacteroidales > Prolixibacteraceae > Mariniphaga. Next base: position 599,337 of record JAXGYA010000001.1, read on the forward strand.
TAAAATTAATATTTACTCTTTCACGGAAATATTTAGCTGTGCTTTTACTTGTAATCAATTGATTAAGAATACTCAAAGATGGCTTTAAATCCATATTCATTACTTCTTCTTTTGAAATCACAATATCAAGGAAGTCAACTCCACTAGATATCAACTCCACTAAATTTAAGTCTCTCTCTACTTCCATTTTTTCATTCTTTATTAAGCTTTATAAATTCATTTGATAAATGTCATATCGCCAAATGCAAGAGGAGAGTCTGGAACTAAATCAGTATCATTTGTAATTAATTTCAGTCTCACTACACTCCTTCATACTCCACCCCCTCCAACATCTCCTCCAACTGCCCATTCTCCGTCGCATACCCAACTACAATCTTGTCACTTATCTCAATCATGACTTCATTCTTTTTTCTTGCAGTGATGCGGGTTACTCTTTTCACATCGTCTTCGAAAGGACTTACAACTAAGAGCCTGTTTTCATTGACAGCTCTCTCTATTTCGGGTTCCCATATCTTTTTCATTCCTCTAACGAGTACAAGAATGAGCGGTTGTTTGCCACGTAGCAATATCTCAAACACATCTTTCTCTATTTGTGAGTGATTGCCACAAACAATGCAATTACCTTCCTTTCGTTGCTCCTTTGCCCAGTCATAGCTTTTGAGTACAATGTGTGCAGGACACTTCTGCGAACAGAGAAATGCAGTTTTATGTAGCTTCAATATTTCTTTGTTACCCCAAGTTTTCATTCCTCGTCATCCTCACCGATCTCATCGTCTTCTTCATTAAACAATGTTTTACCCATTCTATACTTAATGTCGTAATTTATAATGAAGTCTAACTCCTCAGCAGTTAGACCAAAGTGTTTTGAAAGAGCAAGGTCTATTTTATTTATAATTGGCTTAGACTTTAATGGGTAAAACTCCAAATATTTCACTTCCCCAGTTTGTTTTTGAATCCTTATTTTTTCAACCCTGTTTGACACGAGGTCTTTCATTAACGTAGAATGCTGTCTGAATAAATATTTATCATTTTCCAATAATTCCAAATTTACTGGAAAGGAAGATGCATCTTTCAAAGTCAAATCTCTACAGTTTGAAATTTTTGTCCAATACCAGTAGAATAAACTTGAGTTAATAATACAACAGACTCCTTTCAAATAACTTTCAGATTTAATGGGTAACTGTTTCACATGACTTGAAATATAATCACCGTAAGAAGGTGGAAAATCAGTAGCCCTTATCCAGTATAAAATAGCATCATGAAAATAAAGAGTGTGTTTTGATTGTGGCACTAACGTATTTGCAATATTTTCTTTCACGCTATTTAGCTTATTTAGTATAGATATTTCAATATCAAGACTAATTTTTTGAGCTAATTTATTTCTAAAATTACTTTGATTGTAAAAAGTTTTATTGGGAAAAACAAGTTCCCGTTCTTCGGAATACCATCTTATATAAGTACTCGTATAATTTGTTTTTTCCTGGATGTTATTGATAGATGAAACACAAATCGCCAATCTTAAATTCACTCCATCAAATAGTTTTCCTGGTCTAAAATCAAAGAAGGAAAACCAGTTGTTTATATATGAAAGGCAATCCATCAAGGGCTCCATCCTTGATGTTGTAAATGATGAGCTTGGAACAATCATACCGAATCTGCTAATTGGGTTTAAAATTTCAAAACATCTTTCGATAACAAAAGCATATAGATTTCCACAATTTTCAGTTGTGTAGTTTTGAATGATATATTGATTCTTAACTTTCGAGTATTCAACATACGGTGGATTCCCAATAATACAATCAAATCCATCATTTCCTGCCACAATATGGTAGAACTCAGCAAACCAATGGAAAGGTTGGTGTGTGGAAAGCCATTGTTTGTATTTCTTTGGTTGAACTTCAGCATCAATACCATAGTTAGTGGCAAGATAGACATTCAATTTATGATTCAATTCGTTAATACGCCTGTTCAGTTCTGCTTTAGTTTCCCTAAAACTATTAGTGCCCTGATCAAGAACAAGCTGTGCATCTTGAAAATGACGGTACGCTTTGCTTACCAAAGATAAATCTTCTTTAAACTCATCTAACTTATCTTGTGCAAATAGAAGTTCTTTTTTTTGTATTGTTTCAAGCAACTCTTTTTCGGTTGCAAAACCTACAAGTGTATTACCTGCACGAATATTAAAATCAATATCGGGCAAAGGTTCCAATCCAAAGTTGTCTTTTCTTGGATTCACATCCACAGTGGCAACCAGTTTTAAAAATAAACGCAGTTTGGCTATCTCTACAGCTTCATTCATAATGTCTACACCATAGAGGTTATTCAAGATTATATTTTTGAAGATGTAGTATTGCAGATTGGGGTGTTCGTCAGTATTAATTTCAGATAATATATCCTCGAAGAACTTATGTTTACCTTTTTCTTCAGCCACAAACTGCTCCATGCGAGTGATGCACCCTTCATATAGTGGCTCTAATATATTCAGCGCAGCAAACAGAAAAGCACCCGAACCGCAGGTTGGGTCCAATATAGTTATCTTTTTAATTGCTCTGAAAAAATGGCGAATGAAATCTGGGTCGGTTGTGTTTTCGATAAAATCTTGTGTAAACTGTCGTATATTCAGGTTGTAGGTAATGAAATCATTAATTTGCGTTATCTCGCCTTCTTCAATCTTTGATTTTATCTCAGCATAACGTTTGCGTCGCTCTATCAATTCACGATACAGTTCTGTGGGCAATGCAATATCTTCAGGTGCTTTGGTATTCCATACATTTCTTATTTCCCACAAATGGGGTGAAGTGCTTTCTTTTACAATCTCTTTTTCAAGGTCGGGTCGAAATCCATCTTTAATATCATCGGGTAGGTCGTCGAACAAACCTCCTTCTTGTGGTACACCTTTTTTCACTGCTTCGTAAATGTAAGTGTCACCACTTTGGCGCAATGTGGTCCATAGTTCGCCACTCTTATCAAATCCTTTTTTATAGTTCCTCTCTGTTTCATCAAACAGAAAAGGAATGATGGTATTTTTACCAATATAGTCGGTAATGTCCTCTTTTGTGTAGTAAGCTCCCATCGATGCCCTGTCGTTGATATACTTCTCAAATATATAGCCAATTACATCGGGATTGATATCTTTTCCAGTTGCTTCGAAACGATTGTCGAGGTGCCAGTTCCATTGATCGAAGAATTTGAATAGTTGCTCGAAAGCATCATCACTAATATCAATTTCATCAAACTGCCTTTCCAGCTCGTGAATATCAAAAAGACCACCATTTAAATATGGCACTTTTCCCAAATCGACGGGATGTTCACCTCTATCTTCTCTTGGCTTGCCCAGACCATCGTGAAATAATTCTATGAGGAAACTTCGATAGAAACTATAGAAGTTGTCCTTGCCTACATGTAGTTTACATTCGTTGAGCTTATTGCCCAAGTAGTGCACATCCTGGTCTAAGAAACCCTTTTTCTGAATAAAATAACAAAACATCAAACGGTTAAGCATCAAAGATGCATACCATTGTTTGTTCGTGTTTTCTTTATCACTTACATGATCGTCAATGCCTTCAATAAATTTCAAGAAAGCTGTATGTTGTTTCTTAAACTCAGTGTAAAACTTCTTCGTAACAGCATCTGTGTTTTTCGCAAAGTTCTCCGACACTCGTTTCTTTACATCAACAATAGTTACTTGTTCTTCTTCGTCAAGCGTAAACAACAAATTCTTTAAGCGTTGAAACAACACATCTGTATCCTGATGACTGTACCACGAAATATCCCTCACTTGCTTTGGCTTGTTCTCTTCTTTCAGCGCAATTTGCCAAATCTGATGATCTTTAGTTTGATTGGTGTATATAATAAGATGTTCAAAGTATTGTTTTGTTATTTCAGCTTCAATTCTTTTGCGAACTTGGCTCAATGGTATCTTTCCATTTTTTGTTGGGGAACAGTGAAGAATAACGAAACCTTTCTTTTCAGCAACACCTTCAAGTTGAAATATATCATCGTTTATGTTCAGTGGTACATTATTCATGAAGTTGTCCCATCCCAGTTCATTGAATAGGTTTTTAAAATCGAATGACTTGATTAATTCTGAAAATCTCTTTTTCTTCATAGTTATTTAATTCTTAAGCCCATTGAGCAGATTATTTGAGGTTCTTTCTGCAATGTTTCATCATCACTAACAAGGCTTAGTTTGTCGTCCTCGCGCAGTGAAACAATTAATCCAGCTAAATCATGATCGTCAATTCCTGTTTTCAACTGTCTGTTTATTGTTTCCCTGGCATACTCTCTCAATGGATAGTCGTATATATCTTGAATAGCTTTTTTCAATTCGTCTGTTACCCAAAGTGTACCTGCATTTTTCTCTGCAAAACTTTCCAAACGCATATAAGCACGATAACGAGCACCGTTTTTCTTACCCAGTTGCCCCCCTATTTTCGATTCAGTCTCTTTTATGTGATCCAGCCCTGCCTTTACCAATTCGTGATGCTTTTCAAAACGTTCGAGTGCGGGTTCTTCGGGTCCGCATTTCACTGCCTTTAGTATTTCGAATTGCGATTGAGTTACAATTTCCTTGTTTTCGTTCACCCAAGCCAGCACATCATTGTCGCTTGATGTTTTTGTGTACACAATCGAACCGTTCAGTGTTTGTGTTTCATCTCCTTGTTTGGTAGCAAAGATAACATTGGGTAGGTCGGGAATTATTTTGCTCAATTTAGGGTCAGTATCTATTGCATTTTTCCATATCTGAAAAGCATACGATGCTAAATCAACCTCAATATCCTCGTCCTCATCCAACAAGTTAGCTTTTTCGTTATACAGATCTTCTAAGTTAATGGGGTCTCCTTCAAAGAAAACCTCATCCGAACCAACCGTTTCTGCATTTTCTCTTATTCTCTGTTTCAGTCTTCCACGCAGATTGATAATATTTTCAATGCCATCTTCGGGAAGAAAAGAATAACAGAATATTTCGTGGTGCTTTTGTCCTATTCTATCCACACGTCCTGCTCGCTGAATCAATCTGATAATTGCCCAAGGTAAATCGTAGTTCAACACAATGTGAGCATCTTGCAAGTTCTGCCCCTCACTCAACACATCAGTAGTAATAAGCACCCTTATTTCATCTTCTTTTCGTATATTTTTTTCATTGCTTCGAGGACTAAAGCGATAGGCAATTGAAGTGGGGTCATCCATGTCTCCTGTTACGCACTCTATATCCTTCACACCTCTTTTCAACAAAGAGTCGTACACATAGAATGCTGTATCGGAATACTGAGTAAATATCAGTATTTTCTCTCCTTTGTGTTTTATATTTATTAAATCATCCAATGCATTTAGTTGCCTGTCGTTTGCCTGATTCCAATCTTTCCCAATTCTCAGTATTTTCTTCAATTGCTTACTATCTTCACGCAAATCTCTTAGCATCTGTTTGTTGAATAGTTCACTTTTTATCCAACTATAATTTGTTGGTTCTTCTAAAAGAGAATTATAGTATTTTTTAGCTTGAGCCAAATACTCTTCAGGTTCTGTTAGAATCTTGAAGCACTCTTTTTTTACAGATTGCTCATCCGATGTGAGTTTAAAACCATTTTCATTGGTATCATCTTCCATTTCTTCAGCATCTCTGTCTGTGTACATAAAATCGTCAATAGAGCCAGGCTTTTGTTTACCAATAGGAAAAGGAAGATTATTCTCCATAGCATAGATAAAAACATAATTCCTCAGAACATGTCGGCTAATGGATAATAAAAATGAATATCCACTACTCTCTAAGCGTTTAAAGAGATTGGTACGGGCAAATCCTATTAAGCGAGTTCCAGCACGACTTAAATTCTCTTTTATCAGATTCTCTTCGGCTGTTGCTATTATATCCGAGTTTATATTCTCATAATCCTCTTGTCCTAATCCATAACGAGGAAGAATCAAACCATCAATAATGTCTACAATGGTTTCAGAATAGAGCTGTGCATATTGATCAGTTGTGTCGTTTGGATCAAATGTATATTCTACTTTCTTGGGTATTCTATCAGGAAAGTATGAACGGGTCCCATTTGGAAATTCTAAATATTTCCTGTTCTTCTCATCATCAAGTACAGCATAATTATTTTTGATAAAGCTACGAGTTCGTCTCACCAAAAACAGACGCATCAACTCTGCCCAATCTTCAGGGAAAACACTTTTCTCAAATGCAGCAATTGAAGTAACAGGATCCTGATGATTTGCTGAAAACTGAATTTTACCTCCAATACTATCTATGTATCTTTCAGGGCTAATTCCCAAATTATAAGTTTCGTCAATAAAAAGACGTAGCTGATTACTTAAATCTAAATAGGTCTTATTATATGGGGTAGCTGTTAAGAGTATAACTCTACTTTCATTCAATTGAATATACTCCTGTATGGCACGATATCTTTTCCCTTCTCTATTCCTGAGATTATGACTCTCATCTATCACTACCAAGCGATAACGTCTCTCATCCTTTAATTTTGTTTGTGCTTTTGTAATAGACATTACTTTTCCCCTCAGTTGATATTTATGCCTATAGTCCTCCCACATCGACACCAAGTTCTTTGGGCATATAATGAGCGTTTCTAAAAAGAAATCATCTTCAAACATTTTTGCCAAAGCTGTGGCTGTATAAGTTTTACCCAACCCAACCACATCGCCTATCAACACTCCACCTCTTTTGTAGAGATGATGAGCGGCTACTTGCACAGCACTTTGTTGATAGGGCAACAATATATTATCGAATACTTTGGGAAGTTTAAATTCAGAAATTCCAGCTCTTGCTTCTCTTGAGAGGTGATAGGCTATTTTGAGGTACAAATGATAAGGACTAAATAGCTCTTCACTTGCCCAGCTGGTCTCTATTATTTCTGCCAGTTCGTCTGTTATGTCAATGCTCCATCTATCTTCCCATCTGTCTTGATACCATTTTGAAAGTTTCTTTGCAGCATCACTCTCCACCACATCCACATTGAGTTCTCCTTGTCCTGACATTCCAGAGAAGGTAAGGTTTGAGCTACCTACAAAACCAACAATAGGACTATTATAATCATTACGATATGCAAGATAGAGTTTAGCATGTAGTCTATGGCGAAGGTATAGTTTGACAACAACCTGCTTTGATCTCAATTGCTTTGCAAGATGCTTTAGGGTTCGTTCGCCTTCATTAGTTGGGTTACCCAATACTAATTGATCTTTAAACTCTTGTGCAATCTTTTTTGTCAGTTCAACAGCTGTTCTATTGTCTAAGGAGGTATTATCTCGACCTGAGTTATAATCTTTAATAATGTCCTGTGGCAAACTTTGCATTCCTATTAATACACGACAATGATACTTGTTATCATCATCAATTTCTTCAGGCAGATAGTCACCCTCAAGTTTGTCAATATAATTTGAAACTTTGTTCCACCCGCGTAAATTGAAGTACCCAATACAAAAATCGGTACGCTTGGAAGTTTCTAATGTTTTGGTTAACCCCTCTTCAAGGTGTTTCTCGATGTTATCGTAAATTTCAGGCATATTATAGTGTATTTCTTTAATAAACAGAAATTAAAGTTTGTTTCGATACAAATATAATATTAATGAAATAAATATGCTGTATATTTGATCAATCTCCTGAATATCATTATTCTTAGAAGAATAATACCCATTGTTTTTCAAGTATGATTCCTAGGAATAAAGAGCTTAAACTGATACAGATCTATATGTATATATGTGATTTATACGACCAGGAACTGAAATATTATTGCCAAAAGTACAGCAATAATTCTAATCCCGCTTTCACCGATCAGGAAATAATGACTATCTAACTGTTTGCAGGTCATTGTCAAAAGTATTTCCAAATCAAGGACATACATAGCTTTGCATCAGAATATCTTTCCTCCTGGTTCCCTGAATTGCCTTCATACCAGACTTTTAATCTCAGATTAAACCGTCTTAGTGAGGCTTTCAGGATATTATCCAAAAGATTGATATCTTCATTCATACCGGTTGATTGTGACAAGGGTATATCCCTTGTCGATTCCCTGCCCGTCATAACTTGCGCAGGTAGGAACAGGAAAGGCAGCGCAAAAAAGCCTATTATGACTTGTTCTCCACGGCAGTTTCCAAAGTCAGGCAACCCATAGAATCATTCTTCAACTGGCTGAATGAAAAAACAACTATTCAAAGAGCGCAAAAAGTAAGATCCACAAAAGGATTACTTATACATACTATGGGAAAAATTGCCATCGCATTCATTGAATTAGTTTTGATTTAATCTGACAGTTAAGGGGAAAAGCATAAATTTGTAATTGCATAAACAAAGAAAGTTCAACCCTTAAAACTGTCAGAAATGAATTCAGAAGCGAAATTAATCAAAAACAAGTTAGGACTGCTCAAATTAGCAGAAGAAATCGTAAGATTCAACGAAGTCAATTAGGTAATGTCTCTCAGGCATGCAAGTATTTAGGATACAGCCGAGATACTTTCTACCGATACAAGGAACTGTTGGAAACCGGTGGTGAATTAGCTCTCCAGGAGATTAGCAGACGCAAGCCCATCATCAAGAATCGTATTGAACAGGAGATTGAGAATCGGGTAGTATCATTTGCAACAGATAATCCTGCTTTTGGTCAGGTCCGCGTTTCCAACGAGCTGAAAAAAGAAGGTGTTTTTATATCACCATCAGGAGTTCGAAGTATTTGGTTGAGAAATGACCTGGAGACATTCCGCAAGCGATTGAAAGCGCTGGAAGCAAAGGTTGCCCAGGAAGGAATGGTACTCACTGAATCTCAGGTTGTGGCTTTGGAGAAGGCCAAAGAGGAAAAAGTAGCCAAAGGTGAAATCGAGACCTGTCATCCCGGTTATCTTGGAGCCCGAGATACATATTATGTAGGCAACATCAAAGGCGTGGGACGTATTTATCAGCAGACATTTATTGATACGTACACGAAGGTCGTCCTCCTACCCCTCGTTTCCGAACGAGGGGTTAGTGGTCAATTGTTTGTAACAATAAAACCGGCAACTTTTCTATTATAATACAGTTTTCAACACATAATCGGGCTTATCTTTTTGCGTTGCAAACGCTAAACCATGGTCCCCTCGTTGCAAACGAGGGGGAGTGGATGGAGCACGCTCATTTTATGAGCAATTTTATATCAATTCTCCTTTTCCGCTGGCTATAGTCCGTCAGGCAAAAGGAGGCAAATGGTTGAATGCCAGCTACTGCGACGACCCTCTTCTTTTTGAAGCCGTGAAAGTGTATATGATTGAAGCTTTGAAAGAACATATCAGTCTGGGGGTGGATACATCGGAGGTTTATGTGCTGGGAGTAAAAAACGCACAGTTTATTCGGAAGTTAAATAAGGAAGCTAAGCTATTTGGAAGTTTGAAAGTTCTGGAACACCCAAGATATATCCAGCAATACAAGTTCAAAGAAAAACAGATTTATATCGATAAGTACATTTTAACTTTGAATAGATTGCTGTAAATTATCAATTTACAGTTTTGACTTAAAAAAAAGATAGCATACGTTTTGGATGTTATACTAAAAACGGGTTAAATATTAATAAATGATTTATATATTTACATGAATTAAATACATAATAAGTCATGCTAAAGATTCAGTTTAAGGAACACGATTCGGAGACATTGTTTTCTAATTTTTTAAGGGAAGAACACCCTAAAACACGTTTGAAAAACTTAGTTATATATTGCAAATCTATTGGAATGAGCCATGGAGAAATTCTTGATTTCTGCCGAATTTCAGGACCAACCCTTGCTTCATATTTAAAAGAGTTTCAGAGGGGAGGTTTTGAGGCTTTGAGAAAAACAAAATGGAAAGGTCAAGAAAGTGATCTGAATCAATACACCAGCATTATTGATGATGACTTCAGCAAAAAGCCCCCTAAGTCAGCTGCCGAAGCACAAAGCCGTATAGAGGAACTTACCGGAATAAAACGAAGTCCAACACAAATAAGAAGTTTCATGAAAGAAAAACTCGGGTACAGATTCCTCAAAGCCGGCAGCCTGCCGGGAAATGGCAAAGACGACGATGATTTAAAAGAGCTCCAAAGGCAAGAGTTTAAAAAAAGACTCTCGAACCATTACTGGATCAAGCCAGAAAAGGAGAAAAAATAGTGCTTTTTATGGATGCTTCACATTTTATCTTCGCAACGTTTCTGGGTTATTTGTGGTGTCAGACCAGATGTTTCCTGAAAAGTCATGCAGGGAGGAATCGGTACAATGTACTCGGGGCACTAAATGCAATAACGAAAAAAGTATCGATATATACCAACGACACGACATTGGGGGCATATAGCGTGTGTCTGTTCTTAAAACAGATTTACCTGGAATATGAGGGCAAAAGTATAGCTATCATTTTAGACAATGCAACATATCAAAGGTGTAAATTGGTTCGCAGATATGCCAAAGTACTAGGCATAGAGCTGGTTTTTTTGCATCTTACTCCCCAAACTTAAACTTGATCGAACGGTTTTGGAAATATGTAAAAAAGGAGGTTTTATATTCTACTTTTCATGAAAATTACACGACGTTTAAACAAAATATTGACGAATGTATAAACAATGCTTTTGTAAAGGACAAAGAAAAATTGGAATGCTTATTGAAAACTAATTTTCAATCGTTCAAAAATATTAAAGTATTACCCGTTTAAAGTATAGTTGTAAATGGGAATTTAGAAAAGCACACTACCAAAAATGGTTCTATTTGGACTACTAAGAAAATGAGCTGCTAAATAAATCATAACTGTATCAGACTTATTATAAATTAAATTTCCACTCATTATGTCAAATATCAAACTGATAATAGAAGAAAGAGCTGCCAGCATAGGTAAGTTTATGGTGGGGCGACTGTTACCGTTCCGACAAAAAAGAATGGTGGGTCCCTTTATATATATAGATCATATGGGTCCTGTTAAATTAAGTGAGAAGGAGAATTTTGATGTGCCTCCTCATCCACATATTGGACTTTCAACTCTCACTTTTTTATTTGAAGGCAGCATTATGCACCGTGACACTCTTGGAAACGAAGTAGAGATAAAGCCCGGTGCAGTAAACTGGATGACAGCAGGAAAAGGAATTGTTCATTCCGAACGAACACCTGAATATTTACGATACTCTCAGATAAATATGCACGGTTTGCAAATATGGGTGGCATTGCCAAAAGATCTGGAACAAATGGAGCCGGAGTTTTTTCATATTGAGGAAAAACAAATTCCAAGATGGACAGAGGGTGATTTGCAATTTAAACTGGTTGCAGGTGAAGCCTTTGGCAGAAAATCACCAGTTCCGGTTTATAGCAAACTCTATATGCTTGAAATAAAAAGCAGAACAAAACAATCTCTGAATATTGGCGATCAGCTATATGGCGAGTCGGGTTTGTATATTCTTGATGGATCCATTGAAAGTGAAGGAAATATTTATGACCCAAAACAACTGCTGGTGGCAAAGGATAGCAAACTTTGTGAGTTTACAATTCATGCAAATAGCACCATTTATATTTTTGGTGGTGAGCCTTTTCCCGAAAAACGATTTATTGATTGGAACTTTGTTTCATCAAGCAAAGAACTCATTGAAGAAGCCAAGCAGAAATGGAAGGCACAAGCCTTTCCTAAAATTGAAGGAGACGACACCGAGTTTATCCCTTATCCCACTCGTAAATAACAAGAGAATTTTAAATAAAAGATTATGAACAAAATATTAGGACTACATCACATCACTGCCATTGCAGGTGATGCTCAGCGAAATTATGACTTTTATACCAAAACTCTTGGTTTTCGCCTGGTCAAAAAAACCGTGAATTTTGACGATCCCCAAACCTATCACTTCTACTTTGGTGACGAGGTGGGCTCTCCCGGAACCATCCTTACCTTTTTCCCCTGGGCAAATGTGAGGCAAGGAAAGAACGGAGTAGGTATGGCAACAGAAATTGGCTATTCCGTACGCAAAGGAAGCTTGGATTTTTGGAAAAGTCGTTTTGAAAAACTAAATATCCGACACGATATTATCAGCGAACGTTTCGGAGAAAAGTATCTCTCTTTTCAGGACACTGACGGATTATGGCTCAACTTGATTGAAGCGAAACATAAAGATGAACGAAAAGGCCGGGAAACTGATGAAATAAAAGCCGAGGTGGCGATAAAAGGATTTCACACGGTTACATTGACCTTGAATAACATCAAAGCCACAGCCACAATCTTAACCGAAGTGTTCGGTTATAAACAAGTGGAACGGGATGACAATTTATACCGCTATGAAACTGATGCAGTAGAAAATGCGGCAATAGTAGATCTATTGGAAATGCCAGAAGCCCAAATAGGTATAAATGCAGCGGGTACGAATCATCATATCGCATTTCGGGTAAAAGATGAAGAGGATTTGATGGCGATTAGAGAAAAAATTGTTGATAGTGGGCTTCACATCACCGAAAAAATAAACCGAGACTATTTTTTCTCGCTCTATTTCCGTGAGCCGGGCGGCGTACTGTTCGAAATTGCGACGGATAATCCCGGATTCGCAACAGATGAGACGGTTGAAAACCTGGGAAGTTCGCTGCAATTACCCGATCAATATGAACCTATGCGGAATCAGATTGAAAAAGGGTTACCAAAACTTCAAACAAAATGACAACTAATATGCACAAGAAAAACATACAAACAGCCGGCAAAGCTTTAAAAGAAGCTGAAAAGGTTCTAATGTCATGTCAATGATTAATTGACGGATATAACCTTCTTAGTTTTACTCTGGCATCCTCTGTTTTGAATTGCCAATTAATTGTTGCCTCGACCGTATTTCTGTGTTCTGCCCATGCATTTACTTGCTCTATCACAGTCTCAATATCCGCTATTCTTCTATCCAAGCATTGGCTGGTTAGAACATTTAATTCGATTTCAGCCATATTAATGGTTCGTTTGCCATAAATATATTGCAGACCCCGTTTCGTTTGTATTCATAATCCTCTTTTCTTTCTTGTCCAACTTTCATAGGAATTGCTATTTTTGTTTCTCCGATAAGCTGTTTAGGACTTTCATCCAATTAAAATTAAAAGTTTTCAAAGGTATTGGATGTAACTCCCTCATTTTAATTATTTTAATTGTTTGTGAAGCATTTCTACATGGTCGTTTCATCCATGCATATAACTGGATTTTGATAATCATAAGGACGTTTATAAACGTCTAAAACCTTTTCCATATTGGCCACAAATTCGCCGTTCTGATCTGGTGGAATAACCCAACCTTTTACTTTACAGGGCTTCAATTCGTTTTTTTTAGCATCTGTCGTACACTTTCATGCGATATGCTATCAATGTATTCCAATTCAACAGCCTTATCTGCCAATAATCTCAATGACCACCTTGCAAAGCCATCTGGAGGGTTACTGCAACTCAACGCTACGATATGAGCCTCAACATCGCCATCGATTTTTTTCTTATACAACCGTGTTGAGGGTCTGCCATTTAACGCGATTTCAAACCCATCTTCTACAAAGGCTTTCTTTATCCGATCTATTGTCCGCATCCCGATTTTCAGAACATTGCTAATTTGTTCATTTGTCTGCTTGTCTTCCGAGTACTCACCTGTATCGCAGTTTAATAAAACCAGTGCGTTACGCATTTTTGATGATTTATGTGAGCCTTTTTTGATTATGGAAAGAAGAATTTCTCTTTCCTCTTGGGTCAATGTTACAATATATCTTGCCATAGGTTTTTTGACAAAAATAATAACATATTGCGTCATTTCAAAATTGACATGACACTAAGTTTAAACTAATAAAAAAAGAGAAAGAAAATACTTTTGTGTAACCTTCTCTTTTCCAATAAGTGGGCCCAGCTGGGCTTGAACCAGCGACCCCCTGATTATGAGTCAGGTGCTCTAACCGGCTGAGCTATGGGCCCCAAATGAATATCTTTCAAAAAACGGTTTTAATCTCACTCTGTAATTTCCCATCATTAATTTCGGAATGCAAGATTACAATTTTAACCGAAAATATACAATAGAAATCTAAAGTAAAAAGGAGACTGCTTTTTTCGGCAAAATCTCCCTTTTTTGTGGTGCCACCTGGAATTGAACCAGGGACACACGGATTTTCAGTCCGTTGCTCTACCGACTGAGCTATGGCACCGTTTTTATTTTGGTGCTGCAAAAGTAAGCAATTTTTTAAATTCACAAATATTTTTCCATCAAAAGTGCACATACTGTATTAAATTTAAACGACGCAATCTGGTTATTTGTCGGGCGCTTTACTTTTGTTACTTTTGCAACCGTATTATTTTTTCAATGATTACTGCTGATTTTTTGACATATACGCTTCCAAACGGCATCCGGCTTATCCATAAACCTACCGATTCACCCGTAGGGCATCTTGGTATTCTTATTAACACTGGCTCGCGTGATGAAGACCCTGATGAGCATGGTTTGGCACATTTTATTGAACATTCGGTTTTTAAAGGGACAAAAAAAAGGAAAGCATTTCATGTTCTGAGCCGTATTGAAGATGTGGGAGGCGAGCTGAATGCCTATACCACCAAGGAAGAAACAATTCTTTACAGTACTTTCCTGGCAGAGTTTTATGAACGTGCCGCTGAATTGCTCAGCGATATTCTTTTCAACAGTGTTTATCCTGAAAAAGAGCTGAAACGTGAAAAGGAAGTTGTGATCGAGGAGATAAATTCATATAAAGACTCTCCTGCAGAGCTAATTTTTGATGATTTTGAAGAACTGGTTTATGACGGTCATCCCATTGCCCGGAATATTCTCGGAACACCGGAATGTATTGCCAGATTTGATCGTGACAGCATAATCCGTTTCACTGCAAATAATTACCACACCGACCAGATGGTAATCTCCTCCGTGGGTAAAATCAATTTTGAGCAGCTGAAAAAATATATTCAAAGATATTTTGGTTTCGCTGAAACCAGAACACGGCTAAACGGGCGAAAACGATTTGAAAATTATTCTCCCAATAAGCGGATTCTTCAGAAAGATACTTTTCAGGCACACTGCATACTTGGAAATGTTGCTTTGGAGATAATGCATCCAAAACGGATTGCCATGGTACTGCTGAACAATATTATCGGCGGACAGGCAATGAACTCGAGACTGAATTTGGCACTGCGCGAACGCAAAGGGATGGCGTACAATATTGAATCGGGATATACTGCTTATTCTGACACAGGCTTGTTCAGCGTATATTTCGGAACTGAGTATGAAAACCTGGAAAAGGCAATCAATATTGTGTTGAAGGAGTTTAAGCTGCTTCGCGAAAAAAACCTCGGCAGCTTGCAGTTGAGCAAAGCGCAGAAACAGTTAATGGGACAGATTGCAATTTCCAGCGAAAACTATGAGGATTTAATGTTAGCTATCGGGAAAAGCTATCTGGTTTTTAATAAGGTGGATACAATTCAGACTATTCTGAAAAAAATTGAGAAGGTAACACCTTCCGATTTGATGGAAGTGGCTAACCAGGTGCTTGATGAAAAGCGGATGAGTTTGTTGATTTACAAGTAAAGTTCACAGAGAAGAAGAGATTTGTAATGGTTTCCGGTAAGGATATTGAAAATTATATTTTGGAGCATATCGAGCCTGAAGACCCGGTTTTGCAGGAGCTTGACCGGGAAACCCATCTGAAAATGGCGGGTGCAAGAATGCTTTCCGGACATTTGCAGGGACAGGCGCTGACCATGATTGCGAAAATGATAAATCCGCTGCGGATTCTGGAATTGGGAACTTTCACCGGCTATTCCGCAATTTGTCTGGCAAAAGGTTTGCAGGAAAATGGAAAACTCTTTACCATTGAGCAGAACGATGAACTCAGGGATATTGCCCGGAAATATTTCATTAAATCGGGTTTGCAACACAAAATTACTTTGCTTACGGGCAATGCAAAAGAGATTATCCCATCGCTTTCCGAAACTTTCGATCTGGTTTACATGGATGCCGATAAGCGCGAGTATGTAGATTATTTTAATCTGGTGTTTAACAAGGTGCGTCCGGGTGGTTTTATCCTTGCCGACAATACCATCTGGGGTGGTAAGGTGCTTGAGCCCACAGCCATAAGTGACCGGCAGACACAGGGAATAATTGCTTTCAATGAAAGCGTGAAAAATGATTCACGTATTGAAAAGGTAATATTGCCGCTACGCGACGGATTGACAATCATCCGGAAAAAATAATCGGTGTTTGCATTTTTTTGTTTTACAGACAATCTGCCTGTGGAGTTATTTCTCTCGTGAGGAGTATCTGATTGATACTACTTCATTGCTGCCCGCAGCCCTTCGGTAGTTATATAATATTTTACAATCATATTGGGAACTTCCCATTCGGGCATTTCCCCCTGCACAAGAAATTCCAGATATTTTTTGGCAACCTGCCCAAAGTGTGCTTCATGTCCCTCCTTATATTTTTCAGGGATGTCAATTACCCAGAGACTGTCATTCAACTTGCGGAGTATAAGTCCCGGAAATTTTGTTTGCAAGCTTAAATTGACCGCTTTGTCAAGTGATGCGGCAAATTGATTAATGTCTTCACCGACAGCTGGTTCAACATAAAGGGTAGGCTGGAAATTCTCTTCCTGCCCCTGTTTGATAATCAGGTTGGCTTTTGTGCCGCGCATAATGGAATAGTGGGTGTCGCCCGTACCTTCAGGCGCCTGAAAGTTCCAGATTACCGAAACTTTGGCATGTATCCCTTTAAGCTTGTAGTTAATTTCACCATTACTGTAAACCTTTAGTGTTTCGCCTTCCAAATCCTTCTGTAAATAGTCGGGATATTCATCCAGATGGGTGCTTTTTTTGAACATTTCAGGAGTAATGTCGGTAGTCCACCGGCTTGCCGAAACGATTTCCACATCTTCCTTTTTGAGTGTGACCTCCGGGAATGCCTCCCACTGAATCATGTCAACCAGATGGGTGGTAACGTCAACAATACCCTCGCCCTGCTGCTTAACGTCATAAAACCATGCCGGGCGTATCAGTGGGTTTCCTGAAACGTATTTAAAAAAATGGTGAACACTCTCCTTGGTGATCGCCGGCTCTTCAGGGCTGCCTGTTTGCAGGGTACCAAAAACTTCAGGCATCATCGACAATTCACGCTGAATAATGGTAGTTATTTCGTAGCGCTCTGTCATAATATCATACAGCATTACTCCGTTTTCTTCAGCCACTTTAAACGCCTTCTCAAGTTTTGGAAATTCTTCAGGCAAAATAATCATGGGCTTATCGGCAAGAACGTTAATTCCCGCTTCCACGGTTTTCAGAATATATTCTGCCTTTTTTGCATTGTTCCCGGCAGTTACCATCACATTGCCCGGTTTTTCAGACAGCATTTTTTCAAAATAATCCGGTACGGTATAAATTTTTGTATCCCATGATGTGGGATTATCTTCCCGGTTGTTGTAGCTGTTTATCAAGTTTAGATGTCCCTGCAGTTCCGGGCCCTCCGGTGCATAGATATATACTGTAGGATCAATCTGATCCAGCATGGTTTTTTGTACCAGTGCTGCATGAAAATGACCTGGATCGAGTGTCATCAGTTTAACTTCTCCTTTGGCTCCTGTGAACATGGCATTTGATTTTGTTGCTTCTGACTTTTGACCCCCACCGGAACAAGCAGTAAATATAACGGTGAAGAGCAGCATAATAAGTGATATTTTTTTCATGTGATTAAAATTTAAACAGATTCCGTGAACGTACACAGTTTGCAAAGCTAAAATTTTCGCCCATTAAATCCAAAAGGCAAATAGCAATAATCCTCTATTTCTTTAAAGGCCTTTCGTTTGTTGCGTTTCTGCCGGCATTTTTTCCTGAAACTCAAGATAAAACAGACTTTCTGATTATTGGTTAAGCAAATTATTCTTATTGAATAAATCTTTTTGATAGTTTTACACTCCTGAAGATTATAAAAACCGGATAATGCAATACTGTTTCAAAACTTTAATTTTATTCTTTTTCGTCGTGAGCTTTAGTTCCGAATTGTTTGCAGAGGCTGTCTCCTCACCCGGAGAGCCGCCATTTTTGATTTTTCAGGACGACCAGTGGGTAAATGAGCAAATGATGCAGATGACCATTGAGGAAAAGATTGCCCAGCTAATGATGGTTGCGGTGTATCCTAATCAGAATGATGCCACGGCAAATGCAATGGTTGAAGTGATAAAAACCTTTAAGCCGGGGGGGCTTCTGATAATGCAGGGAAGTCCGGTGAAAACGGCAGACCGGATTAATCGTTTTCAGGAAGCTTCAAAGGTTCCGCTCCTGATTGCCATTGATGGAGAATGGGGCATTGCCATGCGCATGGACAGTGTAATGGCTTTTCCTTATGCGCAGACTCTGGGTGCTGTGCAGGATTCCGAACTTTTGTACCGGATGGGACACGCCATAGGGCAGCAGATGAAACTGATTGGGATAAACATGAATTTTGCCCCAGTGGCAGATATTAACACCAATCCGCAAAATCCGGTTATTAATTTTCGTTCATTTGGTGAAGAAAAAATTAATGTTTCGCAAAAAGCCTGGTGGCTGGCAAGCGGCATGCAGGATGCCGGTGTTTTGCCGGTAGCAAAGCATTTTCCCGGGCATGGCGACACCGAAACCGACTCCCACCATGTGCTGCCTCTGATAAATCATTCGAAAGAACGCATTGAATCAGTGGAGACTTTTCCTTTTCGCTATCTCTCTGAAATGGGAATTTCGGGAATTATGTCGGGACATCTCAATGTGTCTGCTCTTGATGATACAGGAGTTCCATCATCGCTGTCCAAAAAAATAATTGACGGTTATCTGAGAAGCGAAATTGGCTATAAAGGTTTGATAATCACGGATGCCGTCAACATGAAGGGAGTGCGGAGCGGGAAAGGAAATACGGAGTTGGAAGCCTTAAAGGCTGGGAATGACATCGTTGAGTTTGTTCCTGATTTGGGCAAAGCCGTTGCATCGGTGAAAAAAGGGCTGGAAAACGGAGAGATTACAAAACAGGAAATTGAACAGAAATGCAGAAGAGTACTGGCTGCCAAGCGTTGGGCAGGGCTTCATATATATGAGTCAGCAGACTTGCAAAACTTGACTGCCCGGCTCAATTCACCCGGCATTGAAGTAACCAACCGCAAACTGATTAAAGAAGCAATTACGGTTCTGGTTAATCAGAAAACTTTACCTGTTCAGGATCTGGCAAATTTGAAAATTGCATCGGTAGCGCTTGGCGCTGAAAGCATAACCCCTTTTCAGAAAATGTTGGATAAATACACAAAAGTTGACCACTTTTTTTTAGGCAAGGATGCTTCAGCACAAGAAGTGGCAAACCTGCGCTCCAGAATGGATAATTATAATCTGGTTATTGCGGGGGTGATGGGAATTCACCTTTTCCCGGGATCAAAATATGGAACAACAGAAAACCAGCGGAATCTATTAGCCGATTTCATCAGGGAAAACAATGTGATAGCCCTGTTTTTCGGAAATGCCTATGCATTGAAGCATTTTGAAAACATTCATCATGCTAAAGGTTTGGCAGTTGCCTACCAGAATAATCCCCTGACTCAGGAGCTGGCTGCGCAGATGCTGTTTGGCGCTTTTGATGTTACAGGAAAGTTACCTGTAACGATTGATAATCGTTTTCAATTAGGTGATGGAATTCAAATTAAAAATAATAAAACGCTGGCATACACCATCCCCGAAGAAGTTGGAATCAATTCGGAGAAACTCTTTTCAAAAATTGATTCTCTGGCAATCCTTGGACTGGAAAATAAGGCGTATCCCGGATGTCAGGTACTGATTGCCAAAGACGGGAATGTGATTTTACATAAATGCTACGGCTATCATACCTACGAAAATGAGCAGAAAGTAATAGAGGATAATGTTTACGACCTCGCTTCGCTGACGAAGGTTACTGCTGCATTGCCCGGTTTGATGAAACTGGTTGACGAAGGGAAGATAAACCTCGATGTGCCGTTCAGTACCTACTGGCCCCATTTTTCTGAAACAGAAAGAGGAAAGTTGCCGCTACGCGATTTCCTGACGCATCAGGCGATGCTTCCGGCGTGGATTACCTTTTGGCGAATGGGGTTAGACTGTGAAGGAAAACTCAGCCGCGATGTTTTTGCCAATCAGCCCTCTCAGCAGTTTCAGGTCAGGGTGTCGGAGCATCTCTATTTGAACAATAACTTTAAGCAGCAGATTTTAGATACCATTCGCAATGCAAAATCTTTGTCTTCCAAAAAATATGTCTATTCAGATCTCAGTTTTCATATCTATCCTGAAATTATCTCTAATATCACCGGAATGGCTTATGAAGATTATATCAAGACAACTTTTTTCCGGCCGTTGGGAGGATGGTCTCTAACCTATAATCCATACCAGCACTTTCCGATGGATAGGATCATCCCAACAGAAATTGATGATTTTTTCAGAAACGAAAAGCTGAGAGGCTTTGTGCATGATGAGGGCGCTGCCATGCTTGGCGGTGTTTCTGGCAATGCGGGTCTTTTTTGCACTGCAAACGATCTGGCAAAAGTGTTTCAAATGTATCTTCAAAAAGGATACTTTGGCGGAAAACGGTTTATTTCGGAAAAAACGGTGAATGAATTTATCCGGCAGCAGTTCCCTAAAACAAGAAACCGCAGAGCACTTGGGTTTGACAAACCGCTGATTGACAATCATAAGATGAAGCTAAAGGATGCCTATCCGGCGGTGGATGCCAGCAGAAATAGTTTCGGGCACACAGGTTATACCGGCACAATGGTATGGGCTGATCCCGACAACGGAACACTTTTTATATTTTTATCAAACCGGGTTTATCCAACACGCAATAATGTTCAGCTTTTTAATCTGAACATCCGCACTGCAATGCACCAGGCTATATATGACTGCCTCTGAACAAGCGGGTTAAAAAAAGTTAATTATTCCGGCAAAATTTTAAACTTTATCTTTTATGTTTAATAGTGATTATATTCAATATCAGTATTTTGTCAAAGATGTTGCTGCTATTTTTAAATTTTATGATTAGATTTCAGACTGAAAAAGATGAAGCGCTGTTTTTTTAAAATTTTTTATTCAATATTTAGTTATAAATTTACGCTTTAGACATTTAAAATAAATTATTGTTAAAAAATAAAGTTTCAAAAATTATGGAGTCAAGAATCACATTTAACGAGCTGCGCAAAATCAAAGACAGCTTGCCTGACGGTTCAATCAAAAGAATTGCGCAAGAGTTTGATCTTTCGGAAGAAACCGTCAGGAATTATTTTGGGGGCGCAAATTACACCGAAGGTGCAACAGTGGGAATTCACATGGAACCGGGACCCGGAGGAGGCATTGTTCTGTTGGATGACACAAAAATTCTCAAGCGGGCAAAGGAAATTATTCACGAAGAAACAAACTGAATTTTACGAAAAATTCAAAAAATAAGGAGAACTGTTCTATTTTTATGGGGCAGTTTTTTTAATATTTAAACAAATCAAAATGAAGAAGTATTTACTGTTATTTATCGCATCATTTTTCTTTGCATTCTATTCCTGCAAAACGGAAAAACCCTGGCAGCAACTGTTCAACGGTGAAAATTTAGATGGTTGGGAGACTTATCTCGGTACACCCATAACCGGTTTTGAAGACCTTGCAGAAACTGCAACAACGGATAGGGTTTTTTCAGTTGTTGAGCAGGACGGTGAGAAACTTATCCGTATTACCGGAGAGGTCAACGGCTCGCTGGCAACCCGCGACACTTTTGCAAATTACCATTTGCAGCTGGTTTTCAAATGGGGAGCGGATGTGTATTCAAACCGGAACAGTGGTTTGCTCTATCATAGTTTTGGCGAATTTGGCAAAGCACTTGGCACATGGATGGTGAATATTGAATGTCAGCTGATGCAGGGCAGGGTGGGGGATACCTACCTGATGAACAACACCTATTGTGAAACTGCTGCTGTGGAAACAGACCGTGGATTTTATTATGACCCAAACGGCGAGGTGCTTCCTTTCAGCGAAGAGCATAGCGGTAAAGTCATAAACCGGATGGTTGATGCCGAAAACCCCACAGGTGAATGGAACACAATTGACCTATACTGTGTGGGACGCACCTCCGTTCACGTGGTAAACGGCAAAACGGTGATGGTGAACAACAACACCGGCACTGTGGAAGATGGAAAAATAATTCCGCTTTCCAGTGGTAAGATTCAGTTGCAGTCAGAAGGCTCTGAGCTGTTTGTAAAAACAATTCAGATTAAACCCATTAAAGAAATTCCCGCCGGAGTTTTATAAAGAATAGACATCCGATAAAAATATTTAGTCCGTTTCTGAAAAGAGACGGACTTTTTGTCAATAATTGAATTTCTTCTTATGAAATTTTCAGACCTGCCATCGGTCCGGGCTTGAGGCTGTGAATTTCATCTATCTTCAGCAAAATGACTGCCTTGGGTTTAGGCATTCCGGCTTTAATAGACATCTCTGCCGATTGTTCGTAAATTTCTCCTTCTGTAAGAACTTTCGGTGTGCAAACAAACCGGAATCCCTCCATAACCTCCCGGTTCACAACAGCAACCGCATCCAGTGAGCCATCCAGAATATTCTGATAGGTTGTTCTGCCAACTCCCTCGTTAAAAATCAGGGTCTCGTCATCAAATACACGTGTTGAACGTTTGGGTGCGTTGTTGGGAACACCCTCTTTACTTACAGTAGCATGAAAACATTGCTGAGACAATATCATCTCTTTCATTTCCTGGGTCAGCTTTGCCATTTTTGATTCTTTTGTGATTAAGAGCCCAAATATACAACTTTACAGGCAATTTTCCCGGGATAAAAAAAACTCCGCAATCTTTTTATTGATACGGAGTTAATTCTTTTGTGACCCCACCGGGATTCGAACCCAGATCGTCAGAACCGGAATCTGATATTCTATCCATTGAACTATGGGGCCCTTAAGGTGCGACAAAAATAGTAAAAAACATTTGAATGCAATATCACAATAAAGTGTGTGTGCCTTTTGTCGGGTCGCTTCTTCCAATTAGAATCAGATCAGGACGGATTGCTGCGTCAGCCGACATGGAAAATCTTTGCTGTTAAGAAATAAATGAAAACTTTACTGATAAAACAGGGTGTTAATTTTTAAAATGCAATCTTATTTATATTTTTAAAACTTGAAACTTTTAAGGATATATTTATGCTTTCTCAAAAGGATTATATTCAGATTAAACAGCGCGGCAGCAATCCTGATGTCGTGTTGAAGCAAATTGACAATTTTAAGAAGGGATTTCCTTTTATTCAGCTTGTAGATTCTGCAACTGTGGGAAACGGGATAATCAGTCTGGACAGTCAAATGGTTGCTGAGTATGGGGAACGATTTGATATTCAGATTTCACTGGGAATTAAACCGTTGAAATTTGTGCCGGCATCCGGGGCGGCAAGCCGTATGTTTGAGGATTTGTTTGAAGCATTGGCTGAACGCAGAGAGGGTGAAGACCTTGAAATTACTCTGGCAAAAAATACCAATGCGCGCAAATTTTTGGTAAATAAGGACAAGTTTGCTTTTTTCAGCGATTTGAAGAAAGCGATTGCAGATGCCGGAGAAGTGGAGATTTGCGGAAACTGGATAGGCTTTTTGCTTTATGAAAAAGGGCTGAACTACGGGAATCTTCCAAAGGGAATGCTCAAGTTTCACAAATATCCGGATGGCGAGCGCACCCCTTTCGAGGAGCATCTTGCCGAAAGCCCACATTATGCAAAAAGCAGGGATAATGTGGCGCACCTGCATTTTACGGTTTCACCCGAGCACCGCGAAGGTTTTGAAAATCTTTTTGAAAAGGTGAAAAATCGCTATGAAAGCAAGCTGGGTGTCACTTTCGATGTTTCGTTCAGTTTGCAGAAACCCTCCACAGATACCATTGCGGTGGATTTGAACGACTTGCCGTTCCGGGAGCCCGACGGCAGCCTGCTTTTCAGACCCGGAGGTCATGGTGCGCTCATCGAGAATCTGAACGATCTGGATGCCGATATCATTTTCATTAAAAATATTGATAATGTTGTGCCCGAGCGGCTGAGCGAATCGACGATTGTCTATAAAAAAGCATTAGCCGGGGTGTTGCTGAAATATCAGGAAAAAATTTTCCATTATCAGAGAGTTTTAAACGAAAGGGATGCATCAACAATTGAGAGTGCACTGCTGGCAGAGGCAGCCAATTTTCTTGGAAACATCCTGAATGTCAAACCTCCTGAAGAGCAGTACTATACCGAAAAGGAGAGGTTGTACTATTAT
Source organism: Mariniphaga sp. (assembly GCA_040772505.1). Lineage (GTDB taxonomy): Bacteria > Bacteroidota > Bacteroidia > Bacteroidales > Prolixibacteraceae > Mariniphaga. The sequence goes on from JAXGYA010000001.1 coordinate 623,569, forward strand.
CTTTTGGAGAAATATAACCGTCCCCTACGTGTTTGCGGAGTTGTAAAAAATGAAGGTGAACCGGGAGGCGGCCCCTTCTGGGCAAGAAACCCCGACAATACGGTTTCCCTGCAGATTGTGGAAGGGTCTCAGATTGATCCCGAAAGCAGGCAGCAACAGTCGATTGCGCAGGGCGCCACACATTTCAATCCGGTTGACTTAGTTTGTGCAATAAAAAACTATAAAGGTGAAAAATATGACCTGACAGCATTTACCGACCCCAATAGTGGATTTATTTCAAAAAAATCAAAAGATGGCAAAGATTTGAAAGCACAGGAGCTTCCCGGTCTCTGGAATGGAGCGATGAGCAACTGGAACACGCTGTTTGTGGAAGTCCCTATTGAAACATTCAATCCGGTGAAAACAGTCTTTGATTTGTTAAGGGAAGAACATCTTTAGTTGGTGGGAGTTTTGTTTTTCAGAGTGTTTTACTAATTTCGCAGATTCATTTTTTGTGTTGAGATGGAGAAGGAAGAGCGGGATAATTTTTTTCAGGAAAATAACGGTGAAGCATTAAATCGCTTCAAAAGTTCTCTTTTGTCCGGGCGAAAGAGCTACTTTGATATTTCAGAATTTGAGGAAATTGTGGAACATTTTCTTGATGAAGGCGATATTAATGCCTCCGAAATAGCAGCCCGGCAGGGCATGCAGATTCACCCCGAGGCAGTTGAGCTTCAGCTGAAGTATGCAGAGGTGCTTTTGAATCAGGGGAAGAATGAAGTTGCCCTGAAGCATCTTAATTTCATTCAGAAAATTGATGCCAATAATCCCGATGTTTTTTTATTGCGGGGCGTTGCTCTGCTTTTGTTGGGTGATGAAGAGAAGGCAAAAAAATCATTCAGGAGATCACTGAGATACTCCGGTTCTGACAATGATGAAATCTGGCACCAGATTGGTAATGCCTATGTTCAGGCAGGCAAAATTGACACGGCAGTCCAATATTTTGAGGAAGCACTAACTATCAATCCGAAAAACTTTTCTGCTCTTGAAGAACTGGGCTTTTTCAGTGATTTGGAAGGCAATTTCCAAAAGAGTATTGACTACTACAACCGGTACCTTGACATTGACCCGTTTAACTTCTCTATCTGGTTTAATTTAGGCTTTTCGCAAAGTGGTGCAGGAAATTATGAAAAAGCCATTGAAGCTTATGAATATGCCAGCCTTCTCAACGATAAATACACTTATGCACTGTTCAATCTTGGGAATGCTTATGCAAATGCCGGAAAATTCAGCAAAGCCATTGAGAAATACACCGAATATCTGGAATTTGATCCGAACAATGATGACGCTTGGAGCTACACAGGTGAGTGCTATCTAAATCTTGAGGAGCATTCCAGGGCTGATTATTATTACGGGAAAGCGCTGAAAATCAATCCGGAAAATGAAAATGCATGGTTCGGGAAAGGATTGGTTAAGTGGATTGAGAAAAACTGGGACGAGAGCATAGCCTTTATGAAAAAGGCAATTAAATACGATAAACAAAATTCAGATTACTGGGTAGCTTTGGCTAAAGTATTCAATGAAAGCAACCGGATTGAAGAAGCTGAGGAAGCCGTGGTAAATGCCTCTGAGCTTGAACCCGAAAATGCCGAAGTCTGGTTGACATGGGCAGATATTCTTTTAAAGAATAACAAACTCTCCGCGGCAGTTAAGACCTTGAAAAACGGAATTAAGCAGAGCGACAGCCCACTGCTCAAATACCGCATGGTAAGCCTGCTACTTGAGAGCAAAAAGGACAAGGAAGCCTACGAAATGCTCGAGTCGGCTATGCAGCAGGATTTTACCCAGATACATTTCCTGTATGAAATCTACCCTCCGGCATTCAAAAACAGGCGGCTTAGAAAGAGGGTGGAAAATTTCCGAAAGAAGAGTGATCAGAGATAGCACAGTAAATGCGAATTCGCGAATACAGAACTTCTTACAGATATTCGATTTCAACATGTTTAAAAAACTTGTTGGTAAGGATTTTTGAAATTCTTTTCACCACAAACTTTCTCAGTTCCAGCTCCACAGGCAGTTCCGGGTCCTGGTGCGCCCAGTTTATGCGGGTGCCGACAATAATATCGATGCTGTCGTGCTCCAGAAGCAGCTTGACCACATTGTCCGCCGGACTGTCCAGCAGGCGAAATTCGCTGTTGTAGTTTTCAAGAATCTCCTCCACTTTTCCAAGTGTCAGAATACCTTCGGTTACCATGTCAAATCCCTCCATTGAAGCGGCAGGTGGGAGCATCTCATAAGTTTTGGGCAGATGTTCGATTTTTACATCAATTCCCAGTTCGCGTCCGATAATCTCTGCCGTTGTTCCTCCGCAAATGATTCGCTTGCCGTTGAAGCTCCTGATGCGGTCGGCAAAATCGTAATCCTTTATTTTATAAAACGGAGGTCCTGTAATCAGCATGAGTTTACGCGGTTCCCTGAAATAGATGACACCACATGTGGTGTCATCCTTCACTTCAAAATTATCGTTAATGCTTGCCTGGTTTATTATTTTCCGTGCCAGTTTGGCAGCCGATATATCCGTCATGCGGTTAACCTGATTCAGCGCAAAATCGGTAATATTTTCAATTTCCCATCCCAAAGGATATCGTTTTTTCCCAAGTCCCGACTGCACAACTCCGTCGGAAAGAAACACAAGGCGATCCTCTTTTCTGGCTAAGAACTCCCGCGAGCGCAGAACTTTCCCGATATTCTCACGTCCGCGCACTTCCAGCTCCTGTTCTTTGGGATAGTATGCCTCTCCGTTTCTGATTATCAGCACCGGCGGATTATCATAGTTGATTATGCGCACCAAACCGTCTGTTTCAATTTCAATGATTGTGAAAGTGGCGTAGTTTTCTTTTCCGTCGCTGCTCTTTGGCAGAGCATCCATAATAATTCGTGCGGATATTTCAGGTTTGGTATGAAACCGGGTATATTTCAGCGCCATTGTTGCGGTGAGTGTTGCAAGCACGTTGGCTTTTATTCCGTGTCCGATTCCATCGCTCAAAACCAGGATGGTGCGACCCTCTTCTCTGAAAATATCCGACATAAACACATCGCCGCAGGCAATTTCGCCTTTTGGCCATTTTTGCTGAACGTTAATTTCAACATGATAGTTACCGTTACTGGTCGTCACCATATCTGTATGCTTGTATGATTGAATTTAACAGCTCTTCAGTTTCGGCAGCGTTCTCGCCCAGCAGGTGGGCAATTTTTTGAACGGTGTCGATATTCTGCTTTTTAATTCGCTGCGCGCGATTGATAATTTCATCGTGAACTAACAGTGGTGCCGACATATCCCGGATTACTGCCCCTGCCACCTTTTGCTTATAGAGTGTAACCACCGAAACATGAAGCAGTCTGTTGCTGAATTTTATATCCCGCTCCAGCATATCTTCGCCCGAGGCGAGGATGCTGGAGAGCATTTTGAAAATCACATCCGGCACAAGACCTCTCACGTCGGCACCCTCAAGCCCCGAAATGGTTTCGTACAGCTCCTTTATCTCTTCGCCCATGAGCTCTGCAAAAGCTTTGTTTGCATCCACAACCTTGTAGTCCTGATCCATCAACAGAATGCCAATATTGATTTTGTGGAGCATGTGGGATGAAATCTCCATGGCTTCCTGAGCTTTCTCTAAGCGTTTTTCAGTTTTTTTCAGTTTTGTAACATCATTGATAGAACCGGCAATTCCGGTAATTTCCCCCTCACTGTTTCTAATCACCGCCTTGTTGAGCACCACATCTATACGTGAGCCGTCCAACCGGTGAACTTCGGTTTCGTATATTTGCACATCCGGGTTGGCAATTAATTCCTGATCCTTATCATAATAGATTTCCGCCATGTGCCGGGTGTGCACTTCAAATATCGACATTCCGATTGTTTGCTCACGGTTTCTTCCGGTAAATTCTTCATGCGCTTTATTGCACATTTGATAAACACCTTTCAGATCCCGGCAAAAAATCGGAATTGGCAGTGAGTCGAAAACCCTTTGGTAAAATTCAGGGTCATCAACATAACCGGACATAAAAGATTTTTTGTCGTATATCATTTCAATTTTTTTTGGATTTCAAACTTCTCCGAAAAATAAGCAATAAATCGTTATTTACACTCTTTTTAAATTAATTTAAAAGTTAAAATTCGTAAGATATGTTACATTCTGCCCCGATAGTTATCTTATCTTTGTGGAAAGTATTTAACCAAATTTTCAACATGCAACCGTGAAATTAAGAGAAATTTTAAAATACACAGATTCCCGCATCGTTACGCGCAACTCACAAAATGAATGTGAAATTGAGAAAGGTTTTAGTTCCGATTTGATGAGTGATGTGCTCACGCTTGACGCGGATAATATTTTGCTGATAACAGGGCTTGCAAACGTACAGCTTGTGCGCACGGCCGAGATGGCCGATATCAGTGCTGTGCTGCTTGCCCGCGGAAAGCAGGCATCACCGGAGATGATAGAGCTGGCAAATGAAACCGGACTGGTGATTATGGAAACCCCGTTCTCGCTGTACAAAGCCAGCGGCATTTTGTATTCGAAAGGTTTAAGAGCTATATATTAAATATGACGTTTAACCTCTCTTTTAATGTAAAGGGCGGCGATTTTTCCAACGCTGGGAAAGCTTCGAGCGAGATTAAAAAGGTTCTGAAGAAACTAAATATCGACCCGAAAGGCATTAAGCGGATTGTGGTTGCAATTTATGAAGCCGAAGTGAATATTGTTGCCCATGCCTGGGAAGGCCGGATAGAGGCGTTTATCGGACAGGATGAGATTAAAGTTGTGGTATCCGATCACGGCCCGGGCATAAGCAACATTGAACAGGCAATGCAGCCCGGTTTTTCAACTGCTTCCAAAAGAGTCAGGGAAATGGGATTCGGAGCGGGAATGGGATTGGCAAACATTGAGAAAAACGTGGATTTACTGGACATTCAAAGTCAGGTAGGAGAGGGCACAGTTTTATCTTTCACATGTAATTATTTATGAACGGAGCAACAAAATATCATGCATTGAAGGTGGATATGGAAAAATGTTTTGGCTGTACCCATTGCATGAAGATTTGTCCGACGGAAGCTATTCGGGTTGTCGAAGGAAAAGCGGTGATAGACGGGAAGCGGTGCGTGGATTGCGGGAACTGTCTGCGCGCCTGTCCGGCAGATGCCATTTATGTGCTTTATGACAGCCTTTGTCAGATTGAGCCATACACCTGCCGTGTGGTGCTTTTTCCTTCTGTATTCATTGGGCAGTTTTCGGAAAAATATTCTGAAGATCAGATATATTCAGCATTGCTGGAACTGGGATTTACTCACATTTTTGAAGTTGAACAGCCGGCAGAATGGCTGATGGAGTCCATACGGGAGAGCCACCAAGAGGTTTCAGAGGGGCCGCTTATTTCCTCTTTCTGCCCCGCTGTCGTGCGGCTTATTCAGTGTAAATATCCCTCTCTCACAGGAAATATAACCCAAAGAAAAGCGCCTCACGATCTGGCAGCGCACTTTGCCATTTCCCGGCTAAGAAAACAGGGAGTTCCGAGGGAAGAGATAGGCATTTTCTATGTTTCCCCCTGCTCTGCAAAGATGGTGGCTGTTAAACAGCCCGTTGCAGAAGAGAAATCCATCGTTACCGGTGTAATCAGCATGAAGGATTTGTATAACCGGATAATGAAACTCATTCCGGAACAAACACACCGCGACACTTCCGGTTACCGGAAGTATTTAAGCCGCGAAGGCATTCTTTGGAGCCTTCCGAGGGGCGAAGCTTCGTGGTTCAGAAAAAAATCAATGGCGATTGATGGCATTCACAATGTGGTCAGGTTTTTAGAACGGCTTGAAAGCGGAGATGTTCCCGAACTGGATTTTCTGGAATTGAAATCATGCAATCTTGGATGTGCCGGTGGTATTTTGCTTTCCGGCGACCGTTTTCTCACCGTTGAGCGGTTGCAAAAACGGGCTTTGAGCTATCCGCGCGCCGCTCAGGTAGTAACCGATAGTTTTGATAAAAATGAGATAAAACGGCTTTTGGTCTCGGATAAGATTGAACCCGACCCGGTGTTTGTGCTCGACACGGACAGAACGGTTGCCCTCAGGAAGATGCAGAGAATTCATACGATTCTGTGCCAGTTGCCCGCTATTGACTGTGGAGGCTGCGGAGCGCCAAACTGCAATGCACTGGCTGAAGACATTGTGCAGGGCAAAGCCCGGCTGCTTGATTGTGTCTTTTTACAAAATAAATACGTTAGTGAACAAAAAATCAGGCCTGAAAATGCGTTTAAATCCCTCGAGCGGAAATGGGGGGTTAACCGTTTTGATGCCGATTGCAATAAAAAAGGAGGTCGAAATGAAAGTTTCTGAACTGGTTGATAAGTATGGATTGAAAGTGTTTTCAGGAGAGCAGGGGCTCGAAAATGAAATTTCCGGAGGATATGTTTCCGACTTGTTGAGTGATGTTATGGGGAATGCCGCCGAAAATGAGATATGGATAACCCTCCAGACACATCAGAATGTTGTGGCTATTGCTTCCTTGAAGGATTTAGCCGGAATAATTTTCGTCAAAGGATTTGAGCCGGATGAAGATTCTCTTGAAAGGAGCAGGGAGGAGAATATCCCGCTGCTGGGAACGGAATTGAGCACTTTTGAAATAGCAGGAAAGCTGTATGCCGACCTGAGCGGGAAGAGAGAGAGCTGAATTTTAACCACTTTATGTTTTCGAAGAGTAAAGAAATATGAATAAATACAGGGGCGATCTGCATATTCACACATTGTTGTCTCCCTGTGCAAGTCTGGAAATGACGCCACGCACCATTGTGGAAAAAGCCAGGGAAAAAAGCTTGAATATTATCGGTATCACCGATCACAATTCAACAAAACATTGCCTTCTGGTGCAAAATATTGCCCGGCAGGCAGGTATCTTTACTTTAACGGGAGCAGAGGTGACAACAAGGGAAGAGGTGCATTGCCTGGCATTTTTTGAATTGCCCGGACAGCTTGCCCGCTTTCAGCTTTTTATTGAGGAAAATATTACCTGTATTCCGCACTCAGATGAACGTTTCGGATATCAGCCTGTAATAGATGAAAATGAAAATATTGTGGAAATGATATCATGGTTTTTACCCGCCGCACTCAAGGTGGGAATTGAAAAGATTCAGCAACTGGTTTACAGATTAGACGGCATTTTCATCCCCGCACATATTGACCGCCCTGCCAACGGAATTTTATCTCAGTTGGGATTTATCCCGCCGGATTTGAAATTTGATGCATTGGGGCTGTCTAAGTTTGGCTCTGTGGAAAATATCAGAAGGAGATATGAAATTGATGATAAAACAACCCTAATTCGCAATTCAGATGCCCATTATCCCGAACAAATTGGCGATATTTATACAATTTTTAATACAAAGGGGATTAGTTTCCCGGAAATCAGAAAAGCGCTGAACAGACAGGAAAACAGATATTGTGAATTGCCATGAAGACCATTGCAGATCATGTGCTTGATATTCTTCAGAATTCAGTGCGCTCCGGGGCAACCCGGATTGAATTTGTAGTTGAAGAAGAAAAAAATAAAAACCTTTTTACCTTAAAAATAGAAGATAATGGCTGCGGAATGAGCAGTGAAGATTTGGAGCAGGCAGCCAATCCGTTCTTTACATCACGGAAAACCCGGAAAGTTGGCCTGGGATTGCCGCTGTTGAAACAGAAAGCAACTGGAGCGGGCGGCTCTTTCCGGATTGATTCGGAGCCCGAAAAGGGCACTGTGGTTCAGGCTGTTTTTAAGCTCAACCATCTGGACAGACCCCCCTTGGGAAATATTTGGGAAACCTGGTATCTCACCCTGGCGGGAAACCCCGGAATACGGTTGATTTACCGGCACATAGCAGATGGTAAACTGTTTGTGATTGACTCGGAAGAGGTGCTGGAAATGCTTGACGGCGTTTCACTGCGCCATAAAGAAGTGAGAAAAGGTACTGAAGAATTGATAAAAAATAATCTTTTAGAAATAGAAGCAAAAAAATAGACACCAAAAAATTTCAACTATGACAAAAATCAAAACATTGGCAGATCTCCGAAAAATCAAGGAGGAGGTTCAGCACAAAATTAAACTACGCGAAAACAGCAGTCATCCCGAGCAGGTTGTTCAGGTGAAAGTAGGCATGGCAACCTGCGGAATTGCATCCGGAGCAAAGGAAACGATGAAGTACTTTATGGATGAGCTCGAGTTGCAGGCTGTAGATTCTGTTGTGACCCAAACCGGATGTATGGGCTATTGTTATGCAGAGCCCACAGTGGAAATCACACTCCCCGGAAAAGAGCCTGTTGTTTTTGGTTATGTAGATACGAAGAAAAGCCGCGAAATAATTGACGTTTATATCAAGCGCGGTGAGCTAATTGATGGAATTCTTCCCCTGACTTTCAAATCAATAGATGATTAGATTAAATAACCGTAAACCCTTTAGATATGATTGATTATAGAACTCACATACTGATTTGCGGCGGAACCGGCTGTAAGGCAGCCGAGAGCGATGAAATCAAAAGATCGCTGAGCCGCTGGATTGAAGAATTGGGCTTGGAGGATGAGGTGCAGATATTATTGACCGGTTGTTTCGGCTTCTGCGAAAAAGGGCCGATTGTGAAAGTGCTGCCCGACAATACGTTCTATGTGAGCGTCAGACCGGAAGATGCTGAGGAAATTGTGAAAGAACATCTGGTTAAAGGGCGGCAGGTGCAGCGGCTGCTATACAAAAACCCTGTAACAAAAGAACTGATCAGCGATTCGGAAGAGATGGATTTCTACAAGAAACAATACCGGATTGCTCTTCGGAATTGCGGCTTCATCAATCCAGAAAAAATTGAAGAATATATCTCCCGTGATGGCTATCTGGCGTTGGGAAAATGCCTGACTGAGTTTACTCCGGAAGAGACCATTGAAGTGATAAAAAAGTCCGCTTTACGCGGACGTGGCGGCGGCGGTTTCCCCACCGGATTGAAATGGGAAATTACCCGCAAGGAGGAAGCCGATCAGAAGTATGTGGTGTGCAATGCCGACGAGGGCGACCCGGGAGCGTTTATGGACCGCTCAATCCTGGAGGGCGACCCCCATTCCGTGATTGAAGCCATGGCAATTTGCGGATACTGCATCGGTGCCGATAAGGGATTAGTCTATATCCGGGCGGAATATCCTCTGGCAATTTCGCGGTTGACTGCTGCCATCGAACATGCACGCGAATACGGCTTGCTTGGAGAGAATATTTTAGGCACCGGTTTCAATTTTGATATTGATATCCGTTTTGGAGCAGGCGCCTTTGTGTGTGGCGAAGAAACGGCACTTATCCGCTCCATGGAAGGGCTTCGAGGCGAGCCAACTTTTAAACCGCCCTTCCCATCGGTTTCCGGTTATCTGGGAAAACCAACCAACGTGAATAATGTGGAGACTTTTGCAAATATCCCGGTTATCATAAACAAAGGGGCAGAGTGGTTCAACAAAATAGGAACGGAAAACTCAAAAGGCACTAAGGTTTTTGCATTAGCCGGGAAAATTAATAATGTCGGTCTGATTGAAGTCCCCATGGGAACAACGCTCCGGGAAGTAATTTACGATATTGGCGGCGGTATTAAGGACGGCAAAGCGTTTAAGTCTGTGCAGACCGGCGGACCGTCGGGCGGATGCCTTACCGCAGATTTTTTGGACATGCCCATTGATTTTGATAATCTCATTGCGGCAGGCTCCATGATGGGGTCGGGGGGCATGATTGTTATGGATGAAGACGACTGCATGGTGGGTATTGCCAAGTTTTATCTGGAATTCACCCTTGAGGAGTCGTGTGGAAAATGTACACCCTGCCGGATTGGAAACAAGAGGCTTTATGAAATACTTGATAAAATTACGAAGGGCAACGGCGAGGAGGTGGATATCGAACGCCTGCGGCTGCTGAGCAACGTAATTAAAGATACTTCACTGTGCGGACTGGGACAAACTTCCCCAAATCCGGTTTTGTCAACCATTGCCAATTTTGAGGATGAGTATCTGGCGCATGTGATTGATAAAAAATGCCCGTCGGGGCAATGTAAGGCTCTGCTCAGATATGATATTATTGAAGACCTGTGCACCGGATGCACACTTTGCTTCCGTCACTGCCCGGTAGGCGCCATCACAGGCGAACGCAGACAGCCCCATTATATTGACCAGTCGTTATGCATCAAGTGCGGCGACTGCTTCGAGAAATGTAAATTCAATGCAATTGTTCTTTCATAAGAAAACTTAAATAGATGGAAACACTACATTTGACAATAGATAATAAGCCGTTAATCGTAAAAAAAGGGATTACCATTCTTGAGGCTGCATCGAGTGCAGGCATTCACATCCCCACGTTATGCCACATGAAACTTGATGATCTGAATATTGAGAACAAACCGGGTGGTTGCCGCATCTGTGTGGTAGAGGTTAAAGGAAGAAGAAACCTTGCGCCTGCCTGCTGCACCGAAGTGACAGACGGAATGGAGATTAATTCACATTCCATTCGGGTGATAAATGCCCGGCAGACCGTTCTTGAACTTATTCTGTCAGATCATCCTGCCGACTGCCTGATTTGTGCCAAATCAGGTCAATGCGAATTGCAGGACATGGCGCATCATCTGGGAATCCGGGAAATTCACTATAAAGGTGAGCAGTCAACCTATCGCGAAGACACTTCACCCGCCATTATCCGCGATGTGGACAAGTGCATCATGTGCCGCCGCTGCGAGATGATGTGTAATGAGGTGCAAACAGTGGGGGTGCTTTCTGCCATTAACCGTGGATTCAATGCCGTGGTTTCGCCGGCGTTTGAGATGAACCTTGACCACTCGGTGTGCACCTATTGCGGACAGTGTGTTGCGGTTTGCCCAACAGGAGCCCTGACGGAAGTGGATCATACTGCTCAGGTGGTGAGGGCGCTTTCCGACCCCTCCAAAACGGTAATCGTTCAAACCGCTCCTGCGGTGCGTGCCGCTCTGGGTGAAGAGTTTGGACTGGAGCCGGGAACACTGGTCACCGGACAAATGGTGTCTTCGCTGCGCAGGCTTGGTTTTGACTATGTTTTTGATACCGATTTTGGAGCAGACCTGACCATTATGGAAGAAGGTACCGAAATTTTGAACAGGCTGTCGCGGTTTTTAGAAGGAGACACTACCGTTAAATTGCCCATTCTCACTTCCTGCTGCCCGGCATGGGTGAAATTTTTTGAACACCAGTTTCCGCAGCTCATGGATATCCCATCAACGGCGCGTTCTCCGCAGCAAATGTTTGGCAGCATCGCAAAAACTTATTTTGCAGATAAACTGGGGATTAAACGCGAAAATATGGTTGTGGTTTCCATAATGCCGTGTGTTGCCAAAAAATATGAATGCGGTCGCGATGAATTTAAGGTAAATGGCAATCCGGATGTGGACTATGCGCTCACTACAAGGGAATTGGCGGCACTGATTAAGCTTGCAAATATCAATTTTAACCGTATGCCAAATGAAGATTTTGACTCCCCGATGGGCGAATCAACCGGTGCCGGCGTAATTTTCGGCACAACCGGAGGCGTTATTGAAGCGGCTGTGCGAACGGCATACGAGCTCTATACCGGAAAGTCTCTGCAAAGGCTCGATTTTCATGAACTGCGCGGCATGGAGGGAATCCGTCAGGCAACCATCGATTTTGGAGATTTTTTATTTAAGATTGGAATTGCACACGGATTGGGAAATGCGCGCAAGCTGCTTGAGAAGATTGAATCCGGTGAGAGCGAGTTCCATGCCATTGAAATTATGAGCTGCCCGGGCGGCTGTATCGGTGGCGGAGGCCAGCCCTATCACCATGGGAATGTCGAAATTCTGAAAAAACGGCAGATGGCAGTTTATCAGGAGGATCAAAACAAAACCATCCGAAAATCACACGAAAATCCGTACATCATTAAATTGTATGAGGAGTTTTTAGGGAAACCCATGAGTGAAAAAGCACATAAACTGTTGCATACCGTATATTTTGACAGAACGTAAAATCATTAGCTATGTCTAAAATAAAACTTTCAGAAAACACCATTCAGACAATAAAAAATATTTGTGCCGAATTTCAAAATAAAGAAGGCGAACTGATAAATGTGCTGCACAAAGTGCAGCAGAATCTGGGCTATCTGCCGGCAGAGGTTCAGGAGCTGATTGCAAAGGAGCTGCACACTTCAGTTGCAAAAGTGTATGGAGTTGTAACCTTTTACACTTTTTTTACCATGATTCCCAAAGGCGAACATCCCATTTCTATTTGTATGGGAACTGCCTGTTATGTTCGGGGTGCAGAACAGGTTTTAAATGAGTTCAAGCGGCAGCTGAAGGTTGAGGTGGGACAATCCACCTTTGATGGGAAGTTTTCGCTGAACTGCTTGCGTTGCGTGGGAGCGTGCGGGCTTGCACCTGTAGTGATGGTGGGCGAAAAAGTGTTTGGCAGGGTTGCGCCGGCGCAGGTGAAAAAGATAATTGCGGAATATCGCGACACTTCTGCCCGGGATACGGCGAAATCTGCCTGATATTAAGTCATGTTCCGGGACTTTTTGATGTTATTAAAGGCGCTGTGTACTTTCTGGAATTTATCCTTTGCCACTTCCTGAAACTCTTCGCCTAAGTGGCTCACCTTGTCGGGATGGTATTTCATTGCCATGCGGCGGTAGGCTTTTTTCACCTCTTCGTCTGTTGCATCGGAGCTGATTTCCAGTATTTTGTAGTCGGCATCGGCAACCCGGATAAACATTGCCTGAATGGAGATGAAATCGTTTTCTGAAATCCCCATTTCGTTGGAGATGCGTTCAATCAGGCGCCGCTCATTTTCCTCAATTATGCCATCGGCATTGGCAATGCCAAAGAGAAAATGGAGCAACTGCAAGCGCGCCGAGTAATTCATATTTTGCCTGATCTGTCGGCTCACCTCATTCACCGGAATTGCTTGCTTTAATATATCTCGCAGCAGCTTTACCGCTTCGCCTGCCGTCTCCTCCCCAAAGTTATGAACCATGAATTTTTTCACATAGTCCAGCTCCGACTTCATTACTTTCCCATCAGCCCTCATCACTGCGGCAACCAATACGAGTAAACTCATCATGAATCCACCCGCAGTTGTTATGCCTGAATAGCCGGTAGTTTTTCCGGGTTTTATGCCGGTTGAGCTCCTGTCAATCAGAGAGCCCAAAACAAAACCTAAAATGGCGCCAATCGGCCCGCCGATTGCCCACCCTAAACCGCCTCCAATCCATTTACCAAATTGTCCCATTTTTCCTTAAATTTTTGTCAATGCTGATAATCTCCGGTAAAATCAGATTTTTATTGTCATTTAGCAAAACCCTGTCGGCAAGCTTTGCCTTTTTCTCTTCGCTCCACTGTTTTTCCATACGCCGGAGTACCATTTGCCGGCTAACGCCGTCACGCTTTACAACCCTTGCAATGCGCTGCTCTTTGTCAGCTGTTACAAGTATAGTAAAATCCATCATTTTATAAAATCCGCTTTCAAACAAAATAGCTGCTTCGTGAATTACATAGGGTTTATTCTTGTGCTCTTCCAGCCATTTCTGATATTCTCTGCGCACAGCAGGGTGCACTAAACGGTTCACTTTTTCCAATAGATTGTCGTCATTGAATATTAGGGATGCAAGTTTTTTCCGGAATAGATAGCCTTCGGTATTGTAAATTGATTCTCCGAACAGCTGAATGAGTTCGCTCCTGATTTCAGCGTCTGTGTCATACAGTATTTTTGCAGCGTCATCGGCTTCAAAAACCGGTGCACCCAAAAGCCTGAAAACTTTGCAGACGGTTGTTTTTCCGCTGCCAATGCCTCCTGTTATTCCGATGGTTACAGCCATTATTCTGTTTTTCAGTTCTCGGTTTCAACCAAATATTCAACTGAAGCCGGCGAAACCCTAACGGAGTGGATAAACGGGTTTATCGACTCAATCACCACATCAAGAGTGCTGCTTCCCGAAAGTGACTCATTATAGTCAACGGTTGCCGAAAAATCAGAAGATGTAACATTTTCGTATTCGCTGAAAGCCACCAGAAATGAAACGGAAACATGTGAAGGAAACAGCTTTAATTCAATATTTTCAGGATAATTAACAATTCCGATAGGCACAGAAACTTCTTTTTCGGTAAATTCCTCCACAGGGAATGTGAGTGTGATTTTCTCTTCGGAGAGAGTAGTATTCTCCGGATGGACAACAGCGATTGCCTTTTCTGTTTTGGAATCCAGGTTGGTAAAAGCCTGAAACTTTGTTTTCAGGTAAAGAATGGTATCTATGATATGAGCAGGTCCGGTGATTTTTAGGCTTTCGGGTTCTGCAGTGACTTCTCCGTTCAGGTAGTGCTGAGCTTTGAATTCCATTTTAATATCCGGAATAACAGGGACTTTTTTGGATTTCAGATTGTCAAAAGTTAAGGTTATGGATTGAGGTGAGATTTCGTCAATGTTAATTTCCTTGCTGATTTGGGCACTCATTTTTTTGATTAACGCATTTGATGAAATCTCCATTTTTGGTAACAACTCTCCGCTGCTCCTGCTGAGTTCGGACAAATCAACAACAAGTGGCGATAATGAAAAAGTGAGTTTGTGGCGCAATAGGGTAAATCCGTGTGCATGCACTTTCAGGTCAAATTTTGACGGGGGAGTGTTTGCAAGAAACAGCTCCTTCGGTGGATTTACGTACTTGACCGGATAACTAAGCGTGGCTGAATAGTCCTTCCCCAAAGCGTTTAGAAACCACAGTGCAACTGCAATTAGCAGGCATATAAAAAAAACAATAACTCTTCGGTCTTCTTTTAACTTTCCTGGACTGAAATATTTTAAAATCGCTGAAATTTTTCGGTTCATGGATTAAAATTAAATAGTTTCAAAGATAATCACACTGAACTTGAAAAACTAATGTAATTTCAACTCAATCCGTTCACTTTGGTGAAAAGAGAATAAAAGAGAAATCGTAGAATGACAACTTTTAAAAAGTTTATTCACCCTTTTTCCGGAACAGCAGATAATCTAAGGAAAATTTTCCGGCACCTGTGAAAACCAGTGCTATAAATGCGAAAAGGTAGAAGAAGCGGGGTTCAAGGATAACGAATCCGTCTCCAACCATAAAGGCATGAAAAATGAAAATAACGATAAAATTCATGGTCAAAACCAGTGCGGAAAGTCGGGTAAACAACCCTAAAAGCAGCAGAATTGAGCAAATACCTTCGGCAAATGTAGCGAGGTAAAAAGAGAGTTTTGGCCCGATGCCGATTGGATCCATAAATTGGATTTCCTGACCACTGAAAATAACACTTAATTTATCGAAACCGTGCCCGTAAATCAGAACAATCGCAAAGACCAAACGGAGGATAAGTAATCCGATGTCGTTGCCATTTTTGCATTTTTTGGTAAAAAAGTTCATAATATAGCTTTTTTTAAGATTACATTATTTACTATAACCGAAAACCGGCTAAAATGTTTTGAGTGAAGAGATTTAAATGTCAGTCAGCAAGTTGGCGACTTTCAACTTTGAACAGATGCTTTACCTAAATTAAAATCATAACTTTGAAACGATATTTAAAAAACAGCATAAATGAAGCAATATGAACAAGTGATACAGGTAATGAGAGAAAACGGTGGTTTTGCCACTCTTGGTTTTTTGAATCCTACGTTAGATGTATCAAAATGGAAAACAAAAACACCCTTTGCTTCAATAAGAAGGATAGTTCAGGATGAACGTTTTTTCTTTAAAATAAAACCTGGTCTATGGGCATTAAAGGAATACCATTCAAAAATTTTGAATGAATTCGATTTGCAAAAATCTCCTGAAAAAGAAGAGAATTTTTCGCATTCATATTTTCAAGGATTATTACTTGAAATTGGCAATCTCAAAGGATATAATACTTATGTTTCACCCCAGGATAAAAACAAAATGTTTTTAAATAAAAAACTGGGGTCAATTTCAACCATAGACAGAATCTTTAATTTTAGTTATAAGGAAATTGTACAACGTGCGAGAACAGTTGATGTTATATGGTTCAATGAAAGAAATTTACCTAATTCATTATTTGAAGTGGAATACTCAGCAAACATGTTTAACTCACTTATTAAATTTAATGATTTAAGAGATTTTTATTCAAACTTTTATATCCTGAGTGCAATTGAGCGGAAGAGAGAATTTGAACAAAAAATTTCAAATTCTGCATTTAAAGAAATTAAAAGCAGAGTCAAATTTGTTGACTATGAGTTTATTTCTGCATATCATTCAAAGAGTTTTGAGTTGGAGAAAATTGGGAAGTTGTAATTACAAAAAAGTAAATTGTGGAAACATTTTAAATTGCAGAATATATATGACTAACCTCCGGATAATTTTAACGTTGAAACAATGTAACTAATAAATTTGGAAGGTTAAAACCCCGGACTGCAACCCTTTTTCCTACTTCAGCAACTCCTTTGCGGTTTTGATTGTGATATCGGTGAGGCTGTCGCCGCCAACCATTTTTGCCAGTTCCTCAATCCGCTCGTTTTCGTCCAGTTTTCTGACAGAGGTGTAGGTTTTCCCCTCCTCTTCATACTTGTAAACAAGAAAATGAGCATCCCCCTTTGCCGCAATTTGCGGCAGGTGTGTGATGTTAATTATTTGAGTTGAGGAGGAGAACACTTTCAGGATATTGCCCATTTTAAGGGCTATTTCACCGGAAACCCCGGAGTCAATTTCATCAAAAATCACGGTTGGCAGGGCTTTGGAAGTGCGCAGCAAGTTTTTGACGGCAAGCATCAGCCGCGACATCTCCCCGCCGGAGGCGATTTTGGAGATCTCTGCCGGTGCAACATCCACATTGGCGCTAAACAGAAAAGAAACTGCATCCTTTCCTCCGGGAGTATATTCGGGCAGCGTTTCATGTATCACTTCAAATTTTGATTTGGGCATGCCAAGCTGACTCAAATCTTCAAGTACTGCCTTTTCAATCTGCACAAATGACTTCCGGCGCCGTGAGCGCAGCTCCATTGCCTTAGCCTCCAGTTTTTCCAAATGGTTTTTAAGAGCAGTTTTGATTTGTTTGATTTCATCCTCGTAGCCTGTAACCTGATTGATTTTCTCCCCAAAGTTTTTGCTGAGTTCAATAAGCTCAGTTACCGATGAAACATGGTGTTTCTGCTGCAGGCTGTAAATCAGATTCAGCCGGTCGTTAACCATTTCAACCCGAACCGGGTCGTGCTGAATATTTTCGCCCAGGCGTGCAGATTCATCCATAATATCTTTCAGCTCCAGCAGGCAACTTTGCAGGCGCTTTGCCAACTCCGGGGCTTCAGGAAGAAAATGCTGAATGTTCAGCATCTGTTTGTGGCTTTCATTCAGATTTCGGATAACTGAAAACCCTTCATTGTCCATGAGCTGCTCAACTTCTGAAAGGCTGCTTTTAATCTCTTCGGTGTGCCGGAGCATCTCCAGTTCCGCTTCCAGCTCGTTCTGCTCATTCTCCTGCAAATTTGCCTCCTCCAGCTGATTGAACTGAAATTGCCAGTAATCCAGGTCGTTGCGCTCTTTCTCACTTTTTTCTATAAGCTCTTTCAGCTTTTTGCTCAGATGAATATATTCACGATAGAGCTCGTGATAGTCCGAAAGCAGGATTTCTGTTCCGGCAACCGTATCCACAAGATTTAGCTGAAATTGCTGGTTGCCTAATTCGAGATTTTGGTGCTGCGAATGAATGTCAATGAGCTGCAAACCCAGATTGCGCATAGTTTTCAGATTGACGGGGGTGTCGTTAATAAATGCGCGCGATTTTCCCAAAGGCGTGATTTCGCGCCTCAGAATGGTTTGCGTGTCATAATCCAGATCGTTTTCTTTGAAGAAGGTTTCCAGTGAATAACCTGCCACATTGAAAGTGCCCTCCACAATGCACTTTTCATTTTTATTTTTCAAAACGGACAAGTCCGCCCGGTTTCCGGTTATCAACCCCAATGCACCTAAAATAATGGACTTGCCTGCTCCGGTTTCACCGGTAACTGAATTTAAACCGGAATTAAATTCCACTTCAAGTTCATTTATCAGTGCATAATTGGAAACAGCAAGTTTGGTTAACATAGATAGTGCAAGTTACATGTCCTGGTTGTCTGAAATTTTTTTGTATTTACTGCCGTTGGAAGGGTCCACTTCATTCAGGATGGCAAGCACACGGTTTCGTTCATCGGGAAATGATTTCGAAAAAACATTCACCAACTCGTCTGCTTTTGCATCAAAAAACATTTGAAGAATATAAACAGAGGGACGCCTGCGAAATACTTTCTGAATATCGCGCAGCGATTCTGCAATGTTTGCCCTTCCCTCCTCGGTCTTTTGCACCAGCAAATCAAGTCCCTGCCGGTGATAGGTGTACATGCATTTTCTGTAGTCAGAATAGGATTTATTCAGTATGTTTTCTGTGAGCCAGTAGCGGTTTCGCTCGCTTTCAAAAGCCTTCCACCCTTTTTCGCGTGCATTTTGCGAATTGTTAACGATAGCCTGTGCTTTTTCAAAAAATGGTGTTCCTCCCTCCAAAGAAAAGGTGTCGTAGTCAAATCCCAGAATCACATAGGCATAAAAGGCAAGCACACTGGTAAGGTTGCTTTTGTTGAATGATTCATTGAACTCCAATGGCTCAAATTCCGCATATCTGCACTGAAAGTCGTTATCCTTGATATTCAGTATGGTGGTTTCGTAGCTTGAGCCGAAAACAGGTCGCGTGAGCTGCACCTGTATGGAGCCCTTAAACTCGTCGGTTGAAATCTGCTCGTCGAGGCGGATAAGGATATTGCACCTTATTTTTTCATCGTAGGTGTAAACATGTTCTGTCCATTTCCGGTTATTCATAAATTCATAAATATCGGCTTGCATGGTTCTGAACAACTGCCGGTTTGCCCCCTGAATCTGTTGAGCCGTAACGGTAACGTTGCAGCGCAGCTCCTGAGAGTGCAGTGTTGATGCCGTGAGAAAGGCAAATAGGAAAAAAAATATTCGTTTCATAGATAGAATCTATTTCAGGTAAAAATATAAAATTTTTAAATAATGCAGCATTTATTCGGGCAGAATGGAAATTATCATTTCCACGATATCTGCAGCTACCTCTTTTTTAGACTTTAACTCAAAAGGAGTTATTTTATTGCTTTTGCTGATGATGGTTATTTTGTTTGTGTCTGTGCCAAAGCCTGCTCCTTCGTCTTTCAGTGAATTTAAAACGATAAAATCAAAATTTTTATTTTTGAGTTTTTTTTGTGCATTGGGAAGTTCATCGTGAGTTTCGAGAGCAAATCCCACCAATATCTGGTTCTCTTTTTTTATTTTCCCCAAAGCGTGAGCTATATCTTTTGTTGGTTTTAGCTCAATTGTCAGGTTTTCGCCTTTGCGTTTTGTTTTCTGCGTCCCGGGCTTTGACGGTGTAAAGTCTGCAACTGCTGCTGCCATAACTGCACCGTTGCAATCGGGAAAGTGAGTCAGACAGGCGCGGTACATCTCTTCTGCCGATTCTGTGTGAATGACCTGAATTCCCTCTTCGCGGGCTGAAACAGAAACCGGCCCTGAAACAAGCAGAACTTTTGCACCTTGCCGGGCTAACTCTTCAGCAATGGCGTAGCCCATTTTCCCGGAAGAGTAATTTCCGATAAAGCGCACTGGGTCAATTTTTTCGTAGGTGGGACCTGCGGAAATCAGAAAGGATTTATTCAGTAGTTTTTTTTTTGGCTGAAATAATCAACCACTGTTTTCAGAATCATTTCGGGCTCCTGCATTCGTCCTTTCCCTTCAAGACCGCTGGCAAGCTCGCCAACGTCGGGGTCCATGATGGTGTTTCCGTATTCTTTGAGTATTGAGATGTTGCGTTGTGTAGAAGGATGCACAAACATATCCAGATCCATTGCAGGAGCAATGAAAACCGGACATTTTGCCGACAGGTAGGTGGCAATCAACATATTGTCGGCAATGCCGTTTGCCATTTTTCCCAGAGTGTTTGCCGAAGCGGGGGCAATGAGCATAATGTCTGCCCACAGCCCTAAGTCAACGTGGCTGTGCCATGTTCCGTCGGAAGAGCCAAAAAATTCGCTGATGACCGGTTTGCCTGAGAGCGCTGAGAGCGTTACGGGAGTTATAAATTCTTTTCCGGCAGGAGTAATTACTATCTGAACTTCTGCACCCTCTTTCACGAGCAGTCTGAGAAGAAAAACAGATTTGTAGGCAGCTATGCTTCCTGATATTCCAAGTATTATTCTTTTCCCGCGGAGTTTCATGGCTGCTGTATGGATAAAGGCTATTTTACTTCACGGGCAGGATTCCGGTGATATATCTGTCCCTTTTCCAGTTCCTCAAATGCAATTAGGGTAGGTTTTGGAAGCCGCTCATAAAATCTTGAAATCTCTATCTGCTCCCGGTTCTCAAAAATTTCCTCAAGGTTATCTGTGTATGAGGCAAATTCCTGAAGCTTCTGATCCAGCTCTTCCTTCAGTTCTGAAGCAATCTGGTTAGCCCTTTTGGCTAAAATCATAACCGTTTCATATTCATTTCCGGTCTCTTTAGACAAAATTTCCAAATCTCTCGGGATTGTTGTCTGAGACGCTTTTGTTTTTTTATAATCCATTATATTCTAATTGATAGTTGTTTCTTGTTTCTCATCGTAATGAAGCAATTGCGCGACGGTGTTGTAAAATTTGTCAACCTCGCGCCTGTACTGGCTTTCCGGATATTCATCAATGAATGAAAAATATTCGTCCAAAGTGTTTGAGAGCCTTTCTGTTTTTTTGTCCTCCACGCTGTTTATTGCAAGCAGATATTTTGATTTCAGCAACATATACATCAGCTCCTCCCTGTATTGGCTTTCGGGATACTCCTTCAGGCTGTTTTCAAGAGAAATTACGGCAGCTTTATAATTTTCGAAATCAAAATATAATCTGGCATTGAAATAGGATTTTTGGATAAGTTTTGCCCTTAGTTCATCAATGAGCCGATGTGCTTCGTCCACCCGCTCATTATACGGATAAATGTTGATGTAGAGCTGCAGCGACTCAATAGCATCGCGGGTAACTGACTGGTCTAACCGTGGTTTTGGTGAAAGCAGGTAGCCACAGTAGCCCACCATAAACTGGGCTTCTTCAGCATACTGGCTTCCGGGAAACTCTTTCAGTAGCGATTTAAAGTAGTGAGTAGCCATTGCGTAGTCTTTCTGACCCATCATGCTCTTGGCATAATAGTAATAAATCATGTCTGCACGGCTTGTGCCGCGGTAAATGCTAACCAGCTCCTGAAATAGTGTGCCTGCACGTACGTATTCACCTTCCTCGTAATACTCAACTGCTTTTTTCAGCTTGTACTCGTAGTCGGTGCTTTTCAGGATTTTATTGTAATCGCCACAAGACGAAGTCAATAAAGCAACCAGTAATCCTATGGTGAAAATTCTCGATTTCATAAACATTGCGCAAAAATAACCTTTTTTTAATAACCTGTGAATTCGGTTAGGCGAATTTAACACATTTGCCGAAGTTTTAAAAAATATTAATTTTGTGCCTGTAAAACTTTAATCTTTCAAAAGTGGATATATTTCAAAAGTTCAGAACGAATCAGGGAGATATCGGCAGACATATGAGCCAGGTACACGGTTATTTTACATTTCCGAAACTGGAAGGCGAAATTGCGCCGCGAATGAAATTCAGGGGCAAAGAGGTGCTTACCTGGAGTTTAAATAATTACTTAGGGTTGGCAAATCATCCCGAAGTGAGAAAAACGGATGCCGAAGCTGCCGCTGCGTATGGCTTGGCATATCCCATGGGTGCCCGCATGATGTCGGGACAAACCGCCAAGCACGAAGAGCTGGAAAGGGAGTTAGCCGATTTTGTAGGCAAAGAGGATGCCTTTTTGCTCAACTACGGCTATCAGGGAATGGTCTCAATCATTGATGCCGTTTGTGGGAGAAATGATGTTGCGGTGTATGACTCGGAATCGCATGCCTGTATTCTTGACGGGGTTCGCCTGCACATGGGCAAGCGCTTTGTTTACCCGCACAACAACATGGAAAGTCTGCGCAAACAGCTTGAGCGGGCTGCCCGGCTTGCCGAAAAGCAAAATGGCGGCATACTGGTCATCACCGAAGGAGTTTTCGGGATGTCGGGCGATTTGGGGAAATTGGACGAAATCGTAAAACTAAAAGAGGAGTTTGAATTCAGGCTGCTGGTTGATGATGCTCACGGTTTTGGAACCATGGGGAAAACCGGCTCGGGTGTTCCGGAGCATTTCGGAGTTTCCGATCAGGTTGATCTCCATTTCGGCACTTTTGCAAAATCAATGGCAGGCATTGGCGGATTTGTTGCCTGTGATACAGATATTTGCAACTATCTGCGATACAACATGCGCTCGCAGACTTTTGCAAAATCGCTGCCCATGCCTATGGTTATTGGTGCGCTGAAACGTCTTGAATTGCTCAGAACAAAACCGGAGCTGAAGGATAATCTCTGGAAAGTTGTGAATGCCTTGCAATCCGGATTGAAGAAAGCCGGATTCAATTTAGGAAAAACCATTTCTCCGGTTACGCCCGTTTACATGCAGGGTGGAACTGCTGAAGCAACCAACATGGTTTATGACCTTCGGGAAAATCACGGAGTGTTTTGCTCCATTGTTGTTTATCCTGTGATTCCCAGGGGAGAACTAATTCTCCGTCTTATTCCTACTGCTGTGCATACTCTGGATGATGTGGATTATACGGTTGAGGCATTTAAGGCTGTCCGCAAAAAGCTTGAGGAAGGACAGTATTCCAAAACGGAGTTTGCCAAAGTGGATGTTGATATGTAATCAAATAAAAAAGAGGCTTTCCAAGCCTCTTTTTTATGCTTTTGAAACCTTTTTCATCCAATTAAAATTAAAAGTTTTCAAAGGTATTGGATGCCTGCCTGTCCGGTAGGCAGGTAACTCCCTCATTTTAATTATGCTTGTTTGTGAAGCATTTCTACATGGTCGTTTCATGCATTTTTTTCCGACAGATAGCGCTCGGCATCTATTGCTGCCATGCATCCTGTGCCGGCAGCGGTAACAGCCTGTCTGTAAACAGAGTCCTGCACATCGCCGCAGGCAAACACTCCGGGAACATTTGTTTTTGATGTTCCGGGTATGGTTTTGATATAGCCTGTGCTGTCGGTCTCCAGATATTCCCTGAAAATATCAGAGTTAGGAGTGTGCCCTATGGCGAGGAAAAATCCGTCAATTTTGATTTTCACTTCCTCTTCGCCTTCTTCGCCCTTGTTTTTTATCAGGGTAGCGCCTTCCACCATGTTGTTTTCGCCAAAAAGTCCTATTGCCTGATGCTTCCACAGCACCTCAATATTTGGCGTTTTTAACACCCGGTCTGCCATCACTTTTGAAGCCCTGAAAACATCGCGGCGAACAATCATATACACTTTATTGCACAATCCGGAAAGGTAGAGAGCTTCTTCGCAGGCGGTGTCGCCGCCTCCCACAACCGCCACATCCCTTCCGCGATAGAAAAAGCCGTCGCAGGTTGCGCAGGCAGAAACTCCCCCTCCGGCATATTTGGTTTCGTCTTCAAGACCCAAATATTTTGCGGTGGCACCTGTTGCAATAATAACCGTTTCAGCTTCAATCAGCTTGTTGTCGTCTGTCCACACCTTATGAATGCTTCCTGAGAAATCGGCTTTGACAGCCATACCCCGGCGAACATCGGTTCCAAACCTTTCTGCCTGTTTCTTGAAATCTTCCATCATCACCGGTCCGGTGATGCCTTCAGGATAACCGGGATAGTTCTCCACTTCTGTGGTGGTTGTCAGTTGTCCTCCCGGCTGAAGACCCTCATAAACTACAGGTTTCAGATTGGAGCGTGCGGCATAGACGGCAGCAGTATAACCTGCAGGGCCGGAGCCAATAATCAGACATTTCATCCGTTCGGTCTCGGGAACGGTTACGGATTGTCCTTCTTGTTTGTCATTAATGTCAAGTGGTTTAAACATATCACTGAATTTTTAAATTTTGCAAAGTTACAAAACAAATGCATTTTTGGACAATACTTTATAATCAATAAAAGGAAACGAGAATAGAGCAAAGCTATGATAGAGATAATATTTGAAGCTATTTATTGAAAAAGTTTTGCATAACTGAAATCAACCACTATTTTTGCATGCACAAATTTTCGGGGTGTGGCGCAGCCTGGTAGCGCACTCGTCTGGGGGGCGAGGGGTCGCAAGTTCAAATCTTGTCACCCCGACAATTTTTCTTCACGATATTTTCTCAAAAACTCTTTTTTCAACAGAATAGTTGTAAACATCCCCGGTTTCAATGGCATAGTACCATCCCATCAGTCTGATTTGCCCTTTTTGATACTTTGATCTCAGGTAGGGATAAGTGAGCAAATGATTCATTTGCTGCACAATGTTCAGCTGCTCGGTCATTTTGCTTCGCTCGGACTCCAGAACGGGATTTTCAGCAATCCTTTTTTTAACAGAATTTTTAACACTTTTAGCCAGACTCAGCCATTTGCGTGTTTGGGGAAGCTTGCGCATTCTCTGAGGTTCGTAATAAAGCGCCTGACACCCGCCGCAATTGGAATGTCCGCAAATAATGATGTTCTCTACCTCCAATACTTTTACGGCATATTCAATCACTGCGGAAGTTGCCACATAGTCCATCTGCTTCATGTTGTGAACCGGGACAATGTTGGCAATGTTGCGAACGATGAACAGTTCGCCGGGCAGTGATTTTGTTATCAGGCTTGGCACTACCCGCGAGTCGGAGCAGCCGATAAAGAGCGTGTGTGGATGCTGCTCCTGCTGAAGTTGCCGGAAAATCTCCCGGTTTTCAATAAAATCCTTGGAATGAAATTCCTTCACCCCGTCAAAAAGTTTGTCAGACATCAACGGAAATACATTTAAGGAGCGTAAAACCTTTTTCGATGATGAAGCAAAGGCTGCCGGAAAACTGTAGAGCGAGGAAATCGTATCGACAGGCGGAGTAGAACGTTTTCTGTCTGTTTTGGCCGGTAGTTTTGATTCTGTTTTTTTCTCCATTGTAGTAATCTTTGGATTTTTATTGCAATTATAACTACCGGAACAGAAATTTTGTTTGAGATATTTACCGAAGATTTGTTTCTTTTATTCTTCCCGATAAAATTTTGCCCTTTATTGATCTCCTGCCGGGTGTGAACATTTATAATCACTGAAACAAACTGCTCGTTTCGAAAATCATTGAAAATTATCAGCTAATCGGGCGAAGTTCCTAACCAATGAGCCATACAGTCTTGCTGAAAGTTCCATGCATGGGTTTGGGTGAGTGGAATAAACTCGTCGATGTTATAACTGTCAAAATAAGAGCAAGTAAATAGTATAGCTTGTTCATTTTTAGTGAATTTTGAAAATGACACATCAAAGTTGATATTCGACTTCAAACTCTTTTCATGCAACCAGTTCTTCAAGCATCTTTCTGGCTTGAATTGCTTCCGATATAAGTTGTGATCCATCTACATTATCCAGGCATTCAATGATGAGAGAGCCTTCCCTAAATCCTCCCTGCCTCAGCCGCTTAAACAGCCCCGGGAAATCGACTAATCCGGTGCCGGGAGTAACATTGACATCCTTGGGCATTTTGAAATCCTTAACACACATTCCGGTTACAAGACCGTCAACGTCAGCACAGTCAGCAACAGGGTCAATAGCACCGTCCGAGTAGTAATAGATATTTCCCGGGTCATACCACAGATTGAAATTTTTATGACCTACCGACTTAATATGTGCGCGGCACTGAGCACCTGTTGCGTTTGTTCCGCCGTGGGGTTTAAGAGTAAGTTCTACTCCCTTGCTTTCGGCATAATCACACGATGCAGCAATCGTTTTATAGTAATCTGCCTCAATTGAGAGATCAGAAACTCCGTTCATCATCAGGTTCGGACATTTGCATATCATGCTGTTGTCGATAAGCCTTTTAAGCGCTGCAATGTTGTCATCCGGTGAAATTTTCTTGTTGTAGGAATAGCCGGAGATAGACGCAATTCCCAGCCCGCGCATCTGAGCCTCTGCATATATTGCAGCAGCCTCCTCAGGCGATGTTTCCTGTGAAATTACTCTGCCTCCCTTGTGCGACATCATGCCCACATACTGAAAGCCTGCTTTTGCAATATTGTCCAGAGCCTGCTTGTAATCCAGCTTGTTCCATGGGCGGGTATAAATTCCAATTTTCCATTTTGGCGCAGAGCATGAATTTAAAAATACCCCGGCTGCAGTAGCCATTGCCAGGCTGCCAATGAAGCGCCTCCGTGGAATAAGATGCTTTGTGTCACTGTTTTCCATATGTATTGTAAAAATTGATTGTAAGTCCAATCATATTAATTTCAGTAAAGTTACAATAATAGGAAAATTAAAAAACTTATATAATGCATTTTATTTATCTTTTTATTTAATATTATTAACTTCACAACTTGATTTTACATATTAAATTATGAAAGCAAAAAACCTTTTATTATCAACTTTATTTTTTTTCACAACTTTTTATTCCAGTTCACAAATAAAATTTAGCGAAGGTTATATTATCAATAACAATCATGAGCGGACAGATTGTATGATAATGAACACGGGGCAGGAAGAGTCAACTTCAAAATATCAATACAAGCTAAAAGGTGATAAAAAAATTAATCACATTGAATTATCAAAAATTGAAGAGTTCGGAATTGACAAACAGTTAAAATGCATTCGTGCACTAATTCCAATTAATGTATCGCCCGATGTAATAAAAACTTTGAAGGACACTGTTAATCAGTGGGAAGAAGAACATGCATATTTAAACACACTTGTTGAAAGTAATTCAGCTTCTTTGTATTCATACTATGATTACGGGAAACCTCTCTTTTTTTACAGTATAAACAACAATACTATCAAACCATTGATTTACAAAAAATACACAGTTGAAATAAGTCGCAATATTATTGACCAGATACTATTTGACAATACCTACAAAGAACAATTAAAAGAAGATTTAAACTGTGGTGATACAAAAATTGATTTGAAAAAAGTTACTTACACAAAAAAATCACTTGTAAAATATTTTACTGATTACAATAAATGTATGGATGCCGGATATACCGTATATAATTTATCACAGGCAAAAAGAGGAATATTTGCGTTTAAGACCGGAATAAGTTTAAACAATATGCAATTCATAATTGAAGAGTTTTCTGATGCGCTGCCAAATGCAGTATTTTCAAAAAAAAACAGTCCGGGATACAGTGTCGAACTTGAATATATTTTTCCTTTTAACAGATATAAATGGAGTATTTTTTCTGAAGCCAACTATTACACCTATTATTCCAACACTGTTGAAAGCTCTCTTAACTTCAGTGACTACGAAGGCTTTGAAGCCAATTACAAAACAGTGGAGTTTCCAATTGGCATAAATCATTATCTTAACCTGACCAATAAACACAGACTGCTTGTCAAAGCTGCCTTTGTGCCTCATATCATTTTTAAAGAATCATTCATAGCGTTCAGCAGCGTTTATAGTTCAGATTTCTCAACTTCATCAAGAATTTTTATTGGCGCAGGTTATAATTATGATAGACTTGGAGTGGAATTCAGATATTATTCCAAACAAAACCTTACAATGAATATATTCAAAAGAAGTTCAGAATTCACACAACTTTCAATGCGTGTTTACTACACACTCTCGACAAATTTTCACAGGAACAAAACTTAGCCCGGTATAAACCACTTTCCTGCCACAACTCTATGGCCAGGTACATTTACTCTTTGCTATATCCGTCAGTTGCCGGAAAAACTTCCTGATTTTTTTGCATGGCGCGAAGTTAGGGACCAGCGAAGCTTCTCACAAGACGGGGTTGGTAGAAGGGATACGGAATATGCAGACAAGGCTGAAAAAATGGCGCAGTGGCGTATCCCTTCTACCAAGTAGGTCTTGAAAAGATTTTTAGGATATGATAATTTTGCGTATTGTGGGGGAATTTGTTTCCCATCCACACTTAAGATTTTTCCCAGTTTTGGGGCAAAAGTTCATCCAGCCTATTGGCTTTGTGGGTGGGTATCCTTTCCAATACATCTCTTAGCCACTCAAAGGGATTTATGTTGTTCCTCTTGCATGTCCCGAAAAACGAATAAAACATGGCTGCCCTTTGGGCCCCCTCATGTGACCCGGCGAAGAGGTAATTTTTTCGACCGAGCGCATTGGGCCTGATAGCATTTTCAACCAGGTTATTGTCGATTTCCAAATGCCCGTCATAAAGGTAAGCCAGCAGGTTGTCCCACCTGGGGATGGTATATTGCAATGCTTCTCCCATAGGGCTCTTTGGAAGGGTGTGCTTAAGCTCCTCGGCCATCCATTTGCCCAGGCTGTTTAATATGGGCAGTGCATGTTCAAGGCGGAGGGCCTTCCGATCTTCCGGGCTATGGCCGGCATTTCTGGAAAATCGCTCAATCCTGTACAATTTTTGTATTTCCGTTAATACATATCCTGACGCTTCCCGGTTATAATCCTGCGCTTTTTCGAAATACCTGCGTGCATGCGCCCAGCAATTCACCAGGGTTATTTCTTTTTTCTTCCCGAACCAATCATATACACTGTAGCCATCGCTTTGGAGGTACCCCCTGAAACCTTCGAGCATTTCTTTGGGCCCTGCCCGCCCGCGGCCTTTCCGGTAATCGTAAAGCACGGCATTTTGTGTCGGTGAGTTGTACACCCAGTAATACCATTGGTGGCACTTTCCTTTAATATCTTTGTCCAACACCCTGATTGGGGTTTCATCTACTTGCAGGTAGCCCTGCCCGAGCACCAGTTGTTTTTGTTTTTCAAACAAGGGCCAAAGCAAACCGGATATGGAATCCTGCCAGCCATTGATGGTATTGGCCGGTATCCGGACATTTTCCCTTGCGAACCTTTGCACCTGGCGGTAAATTGGGAGGTGGTCAACATATTTATCGACCATTATCTGTGCCAGTAAGCCCGGGCCTGCAATGCCTTTTTCAATGGGGAAGTCCGGCAGCGGCGCAATGACGCCTGTATATGTTAATGTTTCTTCATCTTCGGGTTTGATGTATTTGGGCCGGATAAACCTTTTGATAAAAAGTTTTGCCGGAACAAGTTCCAGTTGGTCAGTAACTTCCCTGCCGATGCATTTCATGCCGGTAGTGTCTTCTTCGGGTTCAAGAACGATTTCTTCCACTGGCAAATGGTCGGGCAAAGGTATGCGCCCGGGATGGTTTTTTCGGCCCTTCTTTTCGCGGGTATATGTTATTGTTTCTTTTTCCTGTTCTTTTATCGGTTTTTCTTCTACCTCGAAAGGCAAAGATATCTGCCCGTGGGTTTCATTGGATACGAAACGTTCGCGTTTGGCGCCATAAATCAGGCGGTTGAGCTGGTCGATGCGGAACTGCAGGTACTGGTTTTCTGATTTAAGATGCCGGTTTTTTACTTCAAGCTCTTTTGCTGCCTGGAGCAACTCCTCTTGTACCATATTTTCCAGTGCCGTTGACATACGCCAAAGATACTGTAAACACAGGCTTTTCAGAAGAAATACCAGGGGTATTTATCAACATATTTTCTGGATAAATAGTGAGTTAAATATTTGGCTGATAACGTTTTCTTTTCTGGATATTTTCAATGCTCAAACCATCAATAATCATCACCAGTTTGGCATAATCCAGCACAATGCTTCCGACCGAAGAATCATAGCGGGGAAGTTCAAAAGTACCTTTCTCCAGGCGCTTGTAATACAAAACAAAACTGGCGCCCTTCCAATGCAGCAGTTTGATTTTATCACAGCGCTTATTTATAAAGATAAACACATCGCCGTTACAGGGATTCCGGCCAAGGATATTTTGCACAAGTCCGCTGAGCCCGTCGAAGCTTTTTCGCATATCGGTTGGTTGGCTGTACAAATGGAACCGGTTTTCGGATGACAGGGCAAACATGGGCTAAAAGTTTATCAGGTTTTTTAACTGACCAATATCAATTCCAACCGGGCAACTCAGTTGAACTCCATTGGGGAATGAAACTTCTATCCGCCCATATTCTCCGTCTGTATCCGCTGCCGTTCTGTCACCGGAAACTTTCACTGGAATAAATGCATCGGGCGTTTCTTTGTTTTCCTTGCCCGAAAGCCCCTTTTCATTCTTATACTTTCTATACCAGTAACTGAATGTTTTTACCGATAATTTTTCACGGGAACAAAACTTTATCTGGGATAAACCGCTTTCCTGCCATAACTCTATGGTCAGGTACATCTCCTCTTTGCTGTATTTTTGATTTTTTCGCATGGCGCGAAGTTAGGGGCCAGAAATTCATCCAACAAGACGAGGTTGGTAGAAGGGATACCACCTAACGGAGCGGAGTTAGGGTTTAATTCGTCAAAACTTGGCGGGAGTTCTTCTGTCCTTTGTTGCCACTCCTCACCTCGTCAACACACAGTTTAATATCTTTAATATCGGTGTATTGATCCCGAAATTATACACAATCTACTGTTAACTTTGTTGCTGAGTAGTAACAAATAAACAAAACACTTTAAAATGACTCATTTTCTTCCATCCCGAATACCTGCCGCCATATAATAAGAGCATCTTCCAATGTCCATGCCTCACTCCACCGGGGAACTTCATATTTCCTGCACAATTCAACAAGTTTTCGCATATAGGGTCTGGCATGTTTTACAGCTTCCGGCGAAAGTTGTTCTTCAGCCTCTGGAGACCACAAATCCTTCTTCCATCTGCTATACCTATTTGCTGAAAGCAAAAAAGGCAAATCTCCCACAGCAGCACGATAAGCATAAATTGATGCCTTCTCGACTCGTCTGCGTATTTCATCATTATCCGCCAATGTCAATGCTTGTTGAAATACTTCAATACCTGCCTGTGCAACCTCAGAAGTAATGCCATAATCTTCGGGTGGGGCAAAACAACCTTTATCCTTTATAGTACCCCTTTCCAACGCACTACTACGTAACTGCAACAGCCAACTCCTTATAGGTGATGCTGCACCGCCATAATGTATTGTGAGAAATTCATCAATAAGCTCCTCCCCTGAAAGTTCCGGATTCCACAGTAACATCGATGTTACATAATTACGAAGGTCAGAAAAAGAACCACCAACATTATTACCCTGAGCCTGCATGAAAATACCCTTTGCATTGTTTCTGACAAAGAATCGGATATTGGGCTCTATATTCCATAGATTAGGACAGGGGAGCAAATAATTATGGAAATTTGTATTATAAGTCCAGACATTAATGTTATCACATATCCGACTCCAGCTTTCCGCATTTTTTACAAATTTATTGTTTGCGGACGACCGGCTATCATCCAGTGAAAATATCTGGCTGCACCCAATATTGCAGAGTTGAATTAAAACATTATCACTAGGACGAATATTTTTCGGTGGATCAAGAGTGTAATTATAGGCAAATGTGCCAATTATTGCATCCGGATATTTTTTTTCAACCTTTTCAGCAACCGAATTAACAAACTGCAGTAATGACCCGCTCTGAGAACCTTCCTGTTTGTCAATAGCTACACAATCCGAACATTGACAATAAAAATTATTATCATTCTGTGCAACGCTTATAAAAGATCTTCCCGGATTACCTTTCAATTCATCAACAACACTCTCGACAACAATATCAAGGACGTCAGGATTTGAAAGACACGGCTGAACCTCAAATCCTTCGAAAAAATTCGCCTTATTTCTCCGAATACCATCATGAAGGGCAAAATACTCAGGATGCTCCTTACCGTATTCACTGCTGGGAATTTGACGATGAAAAGAATGATTTACCCTTCCCAGTTGTGTATTACCTCCAAATTTTTCAATATCATCACTTCTGATTTGAGCATTATTTCTTAAACGAACTGCAAATTCTGGATTTCTTAAGGTCTCTCCATAATAACTCAAACGAAACTGTAAAGGGGGCCGGTAAATATAATTCTCAGGCAATTTAATAAGTTTATTCTTCAGTTTGGGTACGTATGTATGTTCCGATGTTAGAAACCGGATATCCAAATATTTTTCCAGAAAAGAATAAACTCCGTAAAGTGTACCGCGCGGTCGTCCCCCTGTTATTATAATACTATTCTGCTGAATATCTATAAAAAGATCCTCCTGACCAAATGAAATAGTATTTATTCCGGCTGATAACTCATTAATATCCCCTCCCGAACCAATGAAGATATAGTTTCTCTTTTTTAATCGTTCATTTACTATCGGCAAATTTATACCCGTCGATAATTCATACCAGTGTTTAAACTCCTGTGCTGCATAATTCTCACTTGGTATTGCATCGTGCGGAACAAAAATCTGCCAGTCTTTTAATTGAGTAATATCAAGTGTGCCTTTATCCCTAAATCCATCACCACAACCAGACACAACAGCAATGGCTGCAATTATTGACACTATGATAAATAAATTTTTTAATTTGAATTTTGTTTTGTTCATCTTGTTTAAATATTAATTTCTGAATAATTAATTTATTAAAATATTTCATTAAATACATCTACCAACCAGGATAATCCCTCCCATTAGTTCTACTTGTTTCCCACTTTTCCCCTGTAACAAACACTTTCACTTCGCGGGGCTTCATACGCAATACTAACTTTTCGTTTGAAACAGTAACTTTTTCATTCCCATATAATTCTACCAATTTCATCCCATTTAAATATTTAAGGTTTTCAATAACCACACCCATCTGGTAGGAGTCTGTTTCATTAACCACAACAATCATCCAATCACGACCATACCTCCGCGCAATGCTTAATACCTGTTGGCTCTGTTGTGCAGATACCGGAACTTTAAGGTTAACCGGCCAGTAATTAACGTCAACAACCGTGCTGGTTTGATTTTCAACCGGAATTGTGTTTATAATCTTTACGCTTGGATATATTTCATCCGGAGCGGAAAGAAAAGGTTGAAGTGCTGCTAATTCACTGGTAACTGCATAAATAGATTGGGTAAAAGCTTTTGATTTCACGTATGAACCACCCCAATAAAGAATACCGCGGGCACCATGTACAATAGCAGTATAAGCCATGTATCGCGATTCATCAAAAGAGGGATATGCGACAGGCCAGGCGGTCTGCTGCCCTTCTAATTCTGGCCAGGAGAAAGCCTGAAGGACCATCCACACCGGTTTTCCCATACCAACCATTTTCCATCTTTCTGTAAAGAACCCAATATTACCAATGCAGCTCCGGGGATCAGCATTTCCATGATTTCGATTTTCCCGAACAGGATAATCATCACAACCAGTAATATCAATATGATCAATATATTCATGGACATAAGCTGCATCGCTTGACGCAGCTTCATTTATCCATATTTGCCTGTTAAGAGGGTCAACACTTCTTAGATAATTAATCGCCTCAATCATTTTTGGCATAACTTCTTTTGCCTTTTTGTCTGCATAGTTAATTGCACCTGAAGTTTGTTCCCACCAATCTCCTAATTTTTCATGAACTTTACTTCTTACCAAACCGGAAGTTGCGGTAAAATTCCAAACAATTTCATCTGGTCCTTCCCATATGGCCAGAGCAGGATGATCTGCAACTGAAAGAACTTTTGCTTTAAGATCATCAGTAACACCATTCTGAAGCTTTATAGGCATCCAACCCTGAATTCCTAAGGCATATGCCCGATCCAATTCCTTCCTTGAACTACAATTGATAAAATTAATACCAGCATCAACCAGCTCTTTAAGTGAGGCCTCTTCTTTTGGCATTGTGTACCATCCAATCGGAAATAGTCGTTTACCTTCTTTAACTAAAAATCCATCGCCCTGCCCGAACACCATAAAGGAGGAACATGTAAATATTACTGTTGCTACAAAAGATAATCTTGTTTTCATTTTTGCTGAATTTTTTGAGTGTTTGTAATGAATAATTTTCAAGATTTTTTGAGTGACGAAAGATAGACCCTTCCCGATTTTTTGGGCACAGACACTTTTATTTTTCTGTTTTTAATCTGAATAGCCTGTGAACCGGTAAAAATATCCTGCAAAAGCCTGTCCCTGAACTCCACCGGTAAAACTAACTCCACATCCTGATCAGTCTGGCTATCATTTAAAACGATGACCCCATTCTCAAATGACCTGTATGCTATTCCATCCATTTCCTTACAAGTTTCAAGAGGACTCCCCATATGAGCATTATGCAAAATTTCAGCACCCGTGCCATTTAATTCAGCCCACCAGATAAAATCAACTAGCCTTGCTGAAGAAAAAGCCCAAAAAGCATCTTCTTTAATTTCTTTCCTAGACTTATTCAAATAGGATAAAGCTATTATTTTCCTTCCCGCATCCAAAAACCATTTATTTTTTTGTGCTCGATTTTTAACGTCTGCCCAAGTATGGCGCCTACCTTCCCATGCCCAACTATATATAAATGATTCCCACATACAAGCATCACCGTTCTTTTGAAAATCTGTGTCAATCCCAGGGTTAAGAACGATTATTTTATCTTCTCCATAACTCTTCACTAATGTCCGAATTGCTTGTAATAACATATCAAAAGCATAATTATGGGTGGTATCTGGGAAAAGATGCTCATGTTCATAAGGAGAAAATTCCGGATTTCTATTGGTAAACTTTGCCGCATAACATTCTTCTCTTTTTTCAATATTATCAATCCAAAATCCATCGGCACCCCAATCCAACATTTTTTTTACATAATCCAAAGTCAGTTTCCAATAACTTGGACTGTTAGCACAGGTAAGAAAACGGTGAAGTCTCCTAGAACCATCCATGGGAATGTTGACCCATTTACCCTCACTGTCTTTTAAAAGGATTTCGGGATGCTCAAAATAAAATACATCCTGATCAGAGTAATTTGTGTGTATACATCTAAAATGTAAATATGGAATAGCCTTAAACCCCTGTTTGTGTGCTTCCTTAAAAACTTTTTTACTATGGGGAGCACTAACTATTAAAGGTATTCCTTTTATTTGAGAGCCCTCAAAGGAGCTAATTGTTTCAATCGGATAGTGTTCTGTCATCTTAACGGACCGATATACTGCTCTGTGCCTAACAATACGAGT
This sequence comes from Mariniphaga sp., assembly GCA_040772505.1. Lineage (GTDB taxonomy): Bacteria > Bacteroidota > Bacteroidia > Bacteroidales > Prolixibacteraceae > Mariniphaga. The sequence goes on from JAXGYA010000001.1 coordinate 658,615, forward strand.
TATTAAGGTATCTTTAAGCGTAAACTTATAGCCTTTCCAAACTTTAGCAGAACTAGTGACCATGTCTGCATTTTGAAGCCAAAGTGGAGCAGGTTCAATCTGATCATTAAAAGTGGGTATTTTTAATCCGTACTTTTCAGCCATCTCTTTATCACACAGTTGCCCACGAGCTGGTATGGATAAAAATATGATTCTCACAATACATATTATAATAATTAAATATTGGGAACTTGATAATTGATTCATATGATAAAATATTTATTTATGAGTTGTTTTTCTAATTACCCGCATAATCTCTTCCTTTAACCCTGTCAGTTTCCCACTTTTTATTGGTTGCAAATACTTTTACTTCACGAGGCTTCATGCGCAGAACAATCTCTTCATTGGAAACAGTAACCTCTTCATCCCCATATAATTCAACCAATTTCATTCCATTTAGATGTTTAAGGTTCTCAACTACCACGCCCAATTGATAAGAATCTGTCTCATTTATTGCCACAATCAACCAATCACGACCTAATCTCCCGGCAAAACATGAAACAGAATTACCTTGTGCAGGAACTGTGCCTATCCTTATATAGTTTTGGGGGGATATAAGAAAAGGTTGAAGAGCAGCTAATTCGCTAGCAACTGCATATATAGATTGAAGAAACTCTTCATTTTTTGAATAGTGAGAGCCCCAATAATTAATTCCTTTTGCCCCATAAGCAATAGCGATATAAGCCATGTACCGGGACTCTTTAAAGGACGGGTATGCATATGGACGATCACTGCGACGTCCTCCTAACTCAGGCCACGAAAAGGCTTGTAATACCATATAAACAGGTTTCCCTCTACCTAATTCCACATAACGTTGAGTGTATCTTTTAATATTATTTACACTTTCACGTATTTCAATATCATCCTTATTGAAAAGTCGTCCAATGGGATAATTATCACAGCCTGTTACATCAATAAAATCAAGATATTGACGAATAATCCTAACATCAGTATTACTGGCTTCGTTAATCCAAACCTGCCTATTATGATTATCAACACTTCTTATATATGAAATTGCAGAAATCATATTTGGGATCACAATGCTTGACTGTTCCTCTGCATATTTTACAGCACCTGGTGTCTGTTTTCCCCATGCACCTTCTTTCTCATGAACTTTCAAGTCTCTGAATAATCCGCTATATGCTGTCAAATGATGAGCAATTTCATCAGGCCCCTCCCATAATACAAGGGCAGGGTGATCAACTACTGAATTGACCAGATCTTTAAATTCATCGGTAACACCATGCTGTAATTTCAATGGTAACCATCCCTTTAAACCAAAAGAATGCAATCGGTCTAAATCTTCTTTAGATCTGCACCTTATAATATTAAATCCGGCTTCGGCCAGTTCTTTAAGCTTTTGATCTTCTTTAGGCATATAATACATACCAATAGTAAAAAGGCGCTTGCCATCTTCTGTGATATAACCGTCCCCCTGCCCGAGTGCATCAAATGCATAAAATAATATTAAAAAGAAAATCAGACTGTAAATTTTAGTTTTCATGATATTTGAGTAAAATTTAATTATTAAAATAAATTCAATCTTTAAGCTCAACACATTAAATTCTATTCATTTAGAGCTATTACACCGCATTTATCAGGCATATAGTGAACTTTTATAGTTTTTGTACCTACCAATATTTCAACCGGTTCACGATTTTCACAAAAATCAGTCCTTCGCACTAGCACACTGTCTCCCAATGCAAGTCCGGAAATTATCACTCCCGGATTATCGGGAATATCAAAAGTAATAGGCCAGCCTTTTTCAAGGAAATCACCATATTGTTGTGCAGCAGCATAAACTTCATGAACCAGCCGGGTCTCTTCGGCAAATTCAGTCTTTTTACACCACATAAAAAAGGTATCACTTCCTCTTAAAAGCATATGCCACAACAACTCCTGATAGCTATTCTTACTCATCTGAATAATGCTCGGATCTGGTTCTACCCCACTAAATACAGTATTCCAGTGAACAAAAGGTATAATAGGTGTATTTTGTGTGGTACTTTTACCTGCATTACTGGCGTTCAACAACATATTGTAAAACCATCTGTAATCCAAATTTTCAAAGTCATACCATGTAAAAATTTCCCACCAGGGATAAACAACAGGCATGGCAAATGTATATCCTGTTAGCGGAAAATCATTATACCATTGTCGGTAAGCCGCCTTTTGTTCTGTCTTATATGGATGGTTATCAGTCAAAAATTCAAAATAATCATACCAGTATCGGTATCCATCATTGGGATAAACAGCATAATTACCTATCAAAGCATCCGGAAAATAAGATAAAACCGGTAAACTGTAAGTATAATACTGAAGATAAGACCGCATTTCGCGCATTGCCTTTTGAAATTCTCCAAAACTAAAATTCTCTCCAAGATGTTTTCGACAACGGGTACATCGTTTTGAGGATTCATAAGCGTGATTAACCTCAATTGGACCATCTATCTCCCAATCAGCAAAAATAAAATCAACGGAAAGCCCTTCTTTCTTATATCTGCTTAAAAAGTAATTAACCCGATCCCTAATCTCATTTTTGCGTGAATCAAGAGTAAATGGACAACCCATTTTGCGCCTGCTGTCAAAACTGTCATCAAAAAAATAATTGCCATTTTCATCGATATGAGCAGTACTTTCATCGTCAAGATAAAATCCATATAACAGAGAGGTCGCATTAATATTAATCATTTGACCTAACTTTTTTTGTGCTTTGCCGATTGTAATACATTGCAATAAATTTTCTTCCTTGTCTGTCATGTTCCATGAACTCACAATCCCAATACCTCTTTTATTAAGCTCATTAACAAGAATTTCTATTGATCTGTCATTTAACTTCCCAGGATTGATGGCAGGCCACAAAAATAAAGGAAGACGATTGTCTCTGTCATATTCAAGATAAGTAGTATTATCTAAAATTACCTGAATATTCTCAGGCCATGTGATATCATCCTGCTCAACATATTGGCTACATGCAATGATTGAAAAGAAAACAATTAGTAAAGAAAATAATTTCATAATAAAATTGCTAACTGATATAAATAAATATAGTCATTCGTAATTTGTTCTTTTATATCTGTGCCGGAATTATAGTAATCTACCGGCCAGAATAATCCCTTCCTTTAATCCTGTCAGTCTCCCACTTTTTGTCGGTTGCAAATACCTTTACTTCACGCGGTTTCATGCGCAGAACAATCTCTTCGTTGGAAACAGTAACCTCTTCATCGCCATATAATTCAACCAATTTCATTCCATTTAGATATTTCAGGTTCTCAACTACTACACCCATCTGATAATTGTCAGTTTCATTTATTACTGCAATCATCCAATCATGACCTGATCTTCCCGCAAAACAAGAAGCAATAGCGTCCTGCCCAGGTGTGTCTGTTATTATTCTCACACCTACATGATTCTGCTGTGATACTAGAAATGGCTGAAGAGAAGATAACTCACTTACCACAGCAAATAAACTTTGACGAAACTCTTCATTTTTTAAACTGTGGGCTCCCCAATAATTTATGCCGCTTGCACCATAGGCAATTGAAATGTAAGCCATATAGCGAGACTCATCAAAAGAAGGAAACGCAGGAGCATGTTCGCTATATCTTCCCCCCAGATCTGGCCAGGAGAAAGCTTGTAAAACCATATAAACAGGTTTTCCTCTGCCTATTTCCATCCAACGTTTGGTATAATATCTAATATTATCCACGCTACTACGTGGAATTCCTGAACGTTCTGTATCAAGAAGCCTTGATATAGGATAATAATCACAACCTGTTATGTCAACAAAATCAAGATACTGCCTCACATATCCTACATCACTCCTACTTGCCTCGTTAATCCAAACCTGACGGTTATGTGGATCAACACTCCTTATGTATGAAATCGCAGAAATCATATTTGGGATCACAATGCTTGACTGTTCCTCTGCATAATTTACAGCACCTTGTGTCTGTTCCCACCATGCACCTGGTTTTTCATGAACTTTATACCTGAGGTATAAGCCACTATAGGCTTGAAAATTCCAAACTACCTCATCAGGCCCCTCCCATAACACAAGGGCAGGGTGATCAACTACTGAATTCACCAGATCTTTAAATTCATCGGTAACGCCATGCTGTAATTTCAATGGTAACCATGCTTTTAAACCAACTGATTGTGCACGATCTAATGTCTCTTTTGAATTACATCTGATCAGATTAAATCCGGCATCGGCTAATTCTTTAAGCTTTTGATTTTCTTCAGGCAAATAATACATACCAATAGGGAAAAGCCGCTTGCCATCTTTAATAATATAACCATCTCCTTGTCCAAAGACATTTAATATATTAAGAAATAGCAAAAAAAATGATAGAGTATAAATTTTAATTTTCATGATAATATTTTTTTTATTAATAACTCAAGTTTCCTTCTTTTTAAAATATTGATATTCAATTTGTTATATTTTCAAATTTTCGTTGATTTTCTTGTTGTTTTTTTGACTTACAGAACATTATACTCATGCAAGCAGTTTATGCAACGTGCTTTTGTTCCAGGACAGGCCCCAATAGTTTTAAAATTTCATCTGCCCTCTGATTATCGCGGATTATTTCCTCAAATAATTCCATGCAATCTACCTTTAAAAGTTTGCCTATTGTATTTATAATTTCCCAAAACAGTTCCAGCAAATATCGACTTATATTTTCCTGTTGTGTCTGTGTGCTCAACATGTCAAAAATGCTCCCTAGACTTTGCCCGTAATGCATCTGTTTATAGAGCAGGAGCATGATATACTGCATCATGGACAAGGTGGCTGCGGCAATTTGCGAATCAAAGTTACTACATTGGCATTTGCCCAGTTGCAGATACTGCTTGGCATCTTTGAAGAAAACTTCAATATTCCACCTGATATGGTAGATTTCCATGAGTTTGTTGAAGCTCAAATCCAGGTCGTTTGTTATCAGGCATTTCCATTTTCCACCATTGCCAATCTTTACAAAAAACAGGTTGACCCTGTGATTGCCATACCAAACCGCCACTTTTATGTACCAGGCATTAAACTTGCGGCTGCGTTTTACTTTTTTCCGATATTTCTTTCGTAGTTCGGCTACCTGTTTCTCCTGCCCGTCCAGGCAGTCGCGGTACAATGTTTTGCCCATTTTCAGCATAGCTATCAGCTTTATGCTCCTGCTGCGCAACGATTCGATGCAACAGAGGATTTCTTTTGAAAAGAACCAACTGTCGAACAAGACATATTCAAATACAAATCCTTTGTTTATCGCCCTGCGGATCATTTCAACAACCATTTTGGTTTTGCTTTGGTCGGCTTCCTGTTTTCGTTGATAGCCCGGACTGTCCCGGTGCCTCTCTTTTTTGAACTGTTTCCGGTAGGTTGATGCCGGCAATCCATATAAAGGCGCTGTTTTCTGCTTTTCCTTTACAAGTTTTACCTTTTCCTCCAGGTCAGCTTCTGCAGCTTTCATGTTTTTTCGAAGTTTCGAGAGCTTTTTTTTGGAGCGGGTTACATATTTCTCCAGCCTCTCAATATCGGATTTTTCACCATTTACTTTTTCTTTCCGTAACCCAGTGAGCTTTGCCCTGGACTTATTGTGCCGTATTTTGTGTTCCTGGTACGCCGACCGGGCTTCCCGGGCCTTGCACCTCGCTTTATTGCGCTTGCCACGTGCTTTGTCCAGTTCTTTTCCCCGTTCGCGGTGGAGGGAAAAATCAATCGGTATAAAATTGCTCCCGTCCCAATAACCGCATACCAATATTTTGTAGCCAAAAATGAAGTTTCCCGTAACATGGTCATAGACTTTACTCACCCCTTCTATCTTTTTCCCCCTTTTTCCCAGTGGCGAATCGTCAAATATCAATGCCCTAGTTTGGACTGTGCATCCCCTGATTTGACCAACCAGGTTTAAATACCGTTTGGCAAACAGGTATAAAATGACACGCCAGCAGATATATTCATTGCCCATCAAATCATAGTATGGATTCTTGCTCCCCTGGATACCGGTAGCCTTTCCGAACTGCCGGGAAAAGTAACTGTGGACGTTACGTGCATTGTAAAACAGCATTACCAACAACGCGGTAAGTATCAGCGTAACATGGATGTTCCCTTGTTTGACTGCCTCAAACTTTCCAAATATGCGCGTATTTCAAAGAACTTTAATGTTTCTTCCAGGCAGAGGCCTGTTTTATTGTCGCTATCAATAAATTTTTGAAATTCTCCATTAATTTTCGTACTTTTCGATTGTTGCATGTCGTATTTGTTTTATAACTAACTCAAATATAGCTTTTTAAGCTATGACATGCAACATTTTTTAATTTTATATGCCTTTAGTTTTCAAATAGTTATCGACAAGGAAACTTGAGTTAATAAAATATGGATTTAATACGTATGTTATTATTATTTATCGGAAAATAGTAGACATATGATTAAATAAGATTTGTGCCACACTTTAATTATAATTAGAAGGATTTTCATCCTGCCACTCATTTATCCCATCACGAATACGGTTTCTAAAGGTAAGTGTATCTTTTGCATAACACCAATTTCCTATCTCATTCTGATATTTATAACTCAGAAATATTTTTCTATTCTGAAGTAATTTTGCCCGATTAAAAGTGCTAATACCATCAGGGAGTACCTCATAGGTGGCTCCCTCCAAACTGCTGATTTCAATATTCTCCCCATTTAAAGTAATAGCAAACTCTGCTTTAGAAGAATTTTTATCACTAACTCCGTTAGCTGTTAACGTCATTGGTCCTATGGTTTTTAAATTCCATGCATAAGCATCTGGAGAAGGAATCTTTGTTAAGTATGAAATGGTTTCTATTAAATTACCGGAGGCATCTTTTTCTTCAGTGACACCTCCATGCCAATAGTTTCCAAAAAGCATATTTTCATATCTCAAACCAATAACTGTATAATTATTAGATTCTAATATTGTATCTGCATCAGCTTCCGTAAGTCTGATGGCTATTGCATAAGAAGCATTAATTGTAGAAGAATCAGCAAGAAATTTAGCTGAATCGGCTTTTAATGTGACTGAACCAGAATGTTTTCCCTTTTCAATAATAAATTTATTATTATCACTTAACATATAGTAATTACTGGGGATTGGCTTAAGCTCAGATACATTTTTAACTGATTCTTTAATATAATTTTGGCCACCTCTCATAATATCAAGAACATTAGGTGAAATTAAGTTGGTATCAATTTGATATTTTACCACTCGATCTCGCTTATTTTCCATTACACCTCCCAGAACGACACCAAATTCAATTTTCATCCCCTCTCCTACAATTAATGTCCTCACATTAATAGGATATGTAAAATAAACTGAATCATAGTCGTAATCTAAAATATAATCATCGTAACAAGAAAACATGGTAATGATTATAATAAAAAAAATTATTATTTTATTCATAATTGATAGTTTAAATATTATTTCCAATTTTCCCAACCTTCGTTCTGTACCAAATTACTCATCTTAAGTATTTCACTATACGGGATTGGGAGATAAAATGATGTGAATGAACGATCCTCTACTATATGTTTAAGCGAATATTCAAAAGACCCATCTTCTTTTTTCTGAACCAAGGCTCCATGAACTGGTTCATTCAAATCGATAATAGAACTGGCCCATCGACGCAAATCATAGAATCTATCGCCTTCAAAACAGGTTTCGATCCTCCGCTCATTTTTAATAAATTCATCAAAAACCGTTTTGCCGGCAGCCGCCATTTCATCCAGATATGGATCAGTTGAATATCCTTGGGCTCCATCATAGGTTTTACGTGACCGAAGAAAAGCTAAAGCATCTTTAGCTGAAATACCATATCTGGCGGCCTCCAAAGGTCCCACCACTTGATTTGCTGCTTCCGCAAAAGTAAGTACCATGTGAGCCCAGCGAATATAGTATTTACTGTGAGGGTATCGATTAACAACAGGATCAGACCAATTTGTCACCATTGCTACAAACTTTTTTATATGGTAATTTGTTCTGCTATTATTACTTTTTTCACCAGCAGCATCTTTCCCCCAATTTTCAAAGGTATACATTACCTCTGTTTTTCCCTCACGAATTGCCATAGAACCGTTATAGAAAATGGTACTATAAAACCTTGGGTCTCTGTCTTTATATGGATTTTCAGGATCATATCCACTACGCTCATCAGTAATAGGATATCCATTTTTCATCGGAAAAGCATCTACTAAATCCGGTTGCCCCCATACTACCTTCTCCCATAAATCCACCCGGGTAAAACATACGTTCCATATTGTCGTTTTTATCTAAATATCTAGCAGACCATATAATGCCTGGAAAATTTGGATTAAACCAGTTTACACCATCTTCAAAATCAAATCCTCCTGAAACTCCTCCGTCAATTTCTAATTTGAAATCCATAACTTCTTTAGCATATTTTGCAGCCATATCCCAACGGGATACGTCATTATCAGGATTGAACCTTGGGCTTGCCCACGTAAGGTATACTAACGATTTAATAGCTCGCACAGTAACCCCGTCAATTCGTCCCCAATAACGACTACCGGCATAAGTTAAATCTCTATCATTTTTAACTAGAAAGTCCCGATGAGCAATTGCTAAATATTTATAAGCCGAATCACAATCAGCAAGAATCTGCTGTACGCATTCATCATAAGTATTTCGCTCCAAATTAATTTCTTTTGTTATATCAAGAGGTTTAAGAATAATTGGATATCCAAGCAATTGTCCGTTCATTCCCATTCCTCCGAATTTTTGAAGTAAATCCCATTGAAACCAGGCCCTCAAACCAAACGCCTCCCCTTGCAAACGCTCACGTACTAAATTGTTTACATAACCATCAATCAAGTAACGTGTATTATATCCCTTGCGATCTTCCAGAAACATATTTAATAAGTTAATAGCTTTGTAATCACGATCCCAGAATGTTTGAAAGGGATCCTGATTTGGAGTAATTGCTCCGACTGCAAACTTGCGGATACTACTTGAAGTATTTGTTCTCACAGCATTATCGGTGGCGCAATCCATGTAAGCCCCTTCAATGTCGTTATAATTTCGGGGTAAGTAATCATAACATTGCTCAACTAATCCTTTCACCATTTCCTGGTATTCCCAAATATCTTCACGTGAATATTCAGCCCTTGGATATGGCTCAAGAAAATCTAAACAAGAAGCTAACATGATAACCAGAGAATATAATAATATTATTTTTTTTGCATTCATAATAATTAATTTGAATTTAAAAAGTTAAACTAAAACCACCTGTTACAGTTCTGAATAGGGGATATGTACTAACCCCCGAATTTTTCGATTCAGGATCAATATCTTTTACATTTGAGAAAGTAAAAAGGTTTGCTCCTCTGACAAACAATCTAATCCCGACCGCGCCTGACAACTTAAATATTTCTGTTGGAACATTCCATGCCAATTCAGCATTTTGTATTTTAAAGAATCCTCCTTTAATAAGCCAAAAATCGGAATTGACAAAATTGTTGTTTACCTTATAATACCTAATATTTGGATAGGCATTTCCTAAATTATCAAGAACAAATTTTGAGTAATTATTATCACCCCATCCATTCCAATAATAATTATTATTTAATAAGATGTCGTTTAATGCATATCCTGTACCTAATATAGACAATTCCAAGTTCTTGTAATTGATTTTGGCATTTAAAGAATAGTATAATTTTGGCGAGGAACGTCCAATCATGCTCATGTCGTTTTCGTCAATTACCCCGTCTCCGTTTTTATCTTCATACTTCAAATCGCTTTTGTGAAGAACATCATCGTAAATTTGATTAGCAGACATTGCCTCCTGATCGCTCTTAAATTTACCCAAATATGTATGTCCCCAAATAGCATCGACAGGTTTTCCTATTCTTGATTGGTAATCCCAACGGTAATTAGGTTCATCGTACTTTTCATATTTTGAATCCTGAATAATTGCATTTCCTCCAATTGAATATTTAAAATTACCAGAGTAATCAGCATATTGTATTGAGGTTTCCAAACCAAAATAGCGTGTTTGTTCATAATTAAAACGTGGCAGCCAGTTAGAAATCCCAGCAATATCAGGGATGATATTTTGCACTTTTGCCACTTGATCGTAACAGAGATGATTATAGTAGTTGACTTCAACATTAAATTTTTGCCTAAACAATAAAGCATCAATCCCAATATCATATTCTCTGCGTTTTTCCCATGTTAGTTCAGGGTTTCCAATACGATTTGGGTTTGTACGGTGAACATAGTTGTCTGTAGATGAGCCAAACCATTGGGAAGTGGTATAAGCCCCAAATTTTGTTCCACTAAGTAAAGTCCAGTTGTCACGGTAGTAAAATGGTGAAAGAAAACTTTCGTACCCCAATACACCAGCTTGAGCCCTTAACTTCACATAATCAATAAATTTAACATTATTAAGAAACTCTTCGTCCGAAATAATCCAGCTGATGCCGACCGTTGGAGAAAGAATATAACGTTCTTCTTCCGCGAAACTACTTCCGCCTGAATAATTTAAAACTCCTTGAATATTGTATTTATTATCATATGAATATAATCCTGTTAGTATCCCACTTACTATTCGGTGTGGTTCTCGGTATGTCTCTCTGGTAACCTTTGATTGGTAATAAGTCAACGAACTTTTTAAGCTGTTTTTTCCAAAATCCTTAGTGTAGTTTAAATTTTGATGAAAAACAAACCGCTGGCTGTAATAGTCGTGCATTTTTGATTCGCCAGAAACCTGAACTGCATCGTGAACTCTTGTTAAGACAGTATCTGTATCTACTTTTGTTACCGTGTATCCGGTATAATTTTCTACCTGGCCAGCACGGATAAGATTTAAATTATGAAAACCAAAATAGCTGCGTGATTTTAATCCTTTTAGTATGCTTGACATATCATAATCTAACGCCACGTTTAACCCGCCATCTCTCACTACTTCTTGATAATATCCATTTTCCTCCAAACTCCCAATGGGGTTTTTGGGAAAATCAGAAGTTATAGCATACCATGGTGCTTCAAGTTTAGGATCATCATTGGCATAGATTGGAAAAGCAATAGGTGATATTGTATTAATATCCTTTATCACACTTTCAAACTCTACAATATCACCTGTTGAAGAATAATTGTAGTTAGGTGATTTCCGGAAGGAAACTCTCCCAAAAAAATCGAACTGTATTTTTATAAAATTATTAGCCTTAATGTCAATGTTAGAACGTGCGCTTAGATTATCATAAGAAGATTTTGCCCCCATTTCATATATATCCCCCTCACCATTATAACTCAATGACGAATAATATTTCACATATTCCGTACCTCCTGATGAAGAAAGGTTAATCTTACGGAAGGTCTTTGTATTATTTAACATTATCTCTCTAAAATTTGTATTTGGATGGAATAAATCATATGGGTCGTTTTTAGCATAAGCAGAAATGTCGTTATTATTATACAAAGGGTCTAATCCGTCATTGACACGTGCCATATTGTTCAGATGGGCATAATCGCGACCGCTAACTACTTCAGGGAAGCGATCAATCATACTAACTCCTGACTCCATATTTATTTTGAGATTACGCTCATTGGCCCTGCCTCGTTTAGTTTTAATAAAAATTATTCCATTAGCACCCGCAGGACCGTACATAGACTTTCCAACAATGTCATTTATAATTGTAACCGATTCAATCTCACTAGGATCAATTGGGCTTTCCGTAATATCAATTGGAATATCATCAATAATATAAATCATTTTCTGTCCTCGTGAAGAAACATTTATTTTTTCTTTCATTGAGTAATCACCAAATCTTTCTTCAGGGCTTATTCCGGGAGCACCGTGATTCTCATTTACGATGACCCCAGTAGCAAGACCTGTTAGCGCATTTCTGAAATCGATTGAAGGATAAATAAATTGATCGCTTTTTAAAACAGATGAACCTCCGGTAATTTGTCTTTTCTTTAAAGAAATAAACGGTAAGGGAACAATATCATCGGAAGTTTTGAACAGTTTTTTCTTTACAAGTGTCACCTCTTTCTTATTTACACCCAATTCATTTATAAGGAATACCTTTTTTTCATACCCAAAAAAAGAGATAGTAACATAAGCTTTTGTCTTTGCATTAAATGACACGTTGCCATCTGTATCTGTTGTTGCACAAGTTATGCCATTATTAACTAATACAAGAGCATTTGGTATGGCATCCCCATTCTCATCAACCACGTGTAAGCTGACATTGATTATGGATTTGTTTTCAGGCTTGTCTTGACCCTCAACTCTTCCTGCCAGGAAAACACATAGTAGAGCTATGGCAGCTACACTGATTTTTTTATATAATATAAATTTAACATTCATAGTTTATAATTTTTGGATTATTGTTACCAAATTTCGTTGGGTACAAAATTTATTGTATTGAAATTATCACTCGGATGGAAAGGTAGATACATCATGGCTTCTTTCCAAATAGTTTGTCTTTCTTCAGGTAAAGGAACACGCGTATATTTAAATCCAGTTGGATATGTGTCACTTACTTCAACTTTTTCTATATCCACACCCATTAGCGTACTGCTCATTGCCTGTGCAACATCTAACCAGCGACGAATATCATGATAATAATGATTGTTCTCAACAAAAAATTCTTTTGTGCGTTCACATTTTATTCTATTCCGAAAAATTTCTTTGCCTCCCGTAAATTCAGGTAAGACATCTACATGACCGAGGCGGTTACGGATTAAATTGACTGCCTGAACAGCAGACATTGAAGCGCCTGGCGCTGGTGTGTTGGGGCCGTAAGCTTCATTTGCAGCCTCGGCATAATTTAAGTATAGTTCACCCAACCTTATAATTGGATCAGTATATTTGGTTCGGGTTTTATTTTTTACACTTTCACCTGCCCAATATTTTTGTTGCATATATCCAGTTTTAGTAATGCCTTGGTAGGCAGGATTTAAAAATTGTCCATACTGTATTGTGCCTTCAGTTAATTCCCAATAGATATCTGCCGCACCAAAACCGACTAAAGGAGCTTGGTTATAAATGATGTCCATGTAAAACCTTGGTTCTCGATCTTTATATGGATCTTGTTCGTTGTAATGACCTTTGGCAGCAGCAGCTTCACGGTCTGCCGATGTATTTAAAGGATCACCCCATTTTGTCTCATATCTGTCAATATGGTTCTGTGTTGGACAAATACCTGAAGCAGAATTCTTGCTGTCCATAATAATAGCACCCTGAAAAGCAGCAAGATCACCACTGTTCCAGTTATAATTACCGGCATAAAAACCCCATAATTGTTCATTACTATATTCAGCTTCAACAAAATTTTTCTTGTAATTATTAACCGGTAACAATTCATATCCATATTGTTTTGCTATTTCAATGGCTTCCCAAGATACTTTGGCAGCATCTTCCCATGCAGTAATACCTTTACCTTGATCATTATTTAAAGGACTAGCAGCATACAATAATGCACGGGATTTGAAAGCTTTAGCCGCAACACCATTTGGACGAAACATATTTTCATTAGTCAGGTGACCAGAACCTGAAAGTGCATCACGCCGCATGAGATTTGCTTTTTCAAAATATATTAGAGCTGTGTCCATATCAAGGGCAACGCTCCTAAAGCTTTCATATTTAGAAGGACGTGCAAGATCCCATTCATCATCTCCCTTAATTACATGGGTAATATGAGGCATGGGCCCCCAAAAACGCATTAGTTCAAAATGGGCGAATCCCCGATAAAAATATGCCTGCGCCATTATATCATTTTTATCTCTCTCTGTGACATCTGTAATCTTGTCAATTTTTTCTATCGCCATGTTGGATCTGCGAATGACCTGAAACATTGAAGCAAGTATAGGTCGGTGTGCGGAGTGTGTACTATAAGTATAATTACCGATTAAACCAGCCATATTGCCTTTTTTAATAGCGTGATTTTGTCTGTATCGTCCCTGATCCTGAATATCGGTAAGACAGTCAAATGTGTATTTCTGACCCCATAACGCCAACCAAAGGCCGAATGCATTTTGTATTTCGTAATCAGGATGGTTCCAAATGACATCGAAGTATCTCATAAAATTTGCATACGTAGAAAACACCTCGTTTTCACTCAATCCTGCTTCGGGTTCCCTGTCTAAGTAATCCTCTAAACACGAAGGTGTTATTATGTTCAATAAGGCTATGATCAGTAAAACAATAATTTTTTTCATTCTATTCGCTTTTTAATTAAAAATCAAATTTAACGCCTGCTTTAAAAGTGGCCAATAAAGGATAATAGCCATAATCAAATGATCTTCTTTCCGGGTCTCCTTCAAGCATCTGGGTTAGAGTCCAAAGGTTGGTTCCTGTAACATATAGATGAAGGTTAGAAATACCCGCCAGGTTAGCAAGCTGGTTGGAACTCATACTATATCCAATGTAAACTTCCTTCAATCTCAAGTAATCTGTATTAACATATCTTTTATCGTGAATCATTCCACCTCCCCAGCCTAACATTTCAATATCACCGGAAGCTACATAATGTAAAGTTGAATGCAGGGCATCAGGATTGTCAGGTCTCCAATAATCTGTATGAGCCTTATGAACACTCCAGTTCCCTTCTATAAACTCAGATAAATATATACCACCTACATCCGAATATTTTCCATAATTACCATAGAACATGACGTTAAGGTTCCATTTTTTCCAGGACACTCCACTAAAAATTGAAAATACAACCGGTGGATATTGGAGGCCTTTAATTGGATAAACATCTCCTGTTCGGTTAATTTTCCCGTCTGCATTGTAATCCAAAAACTTGAAGTCTCCCACGTTTACTGATGTTAGATTTAGAGGACTTGGATTAATGTGAATATCATCAACAGAGGTATGGTATCCTGAACCCGTTAAAACCGTTCCACCTCTGAAATGAAGTGGTTTGCCCGCATCTTTTTGATAATCTGGTGTAAGTACTGGATCATCTCGAAATACTACCCTATTTTCATTTAGACCAATATTTGTTCCCACAGAATAAAGAAAATCGTTGTTAACCCTCCTTTTATAATCTATTTCTATTTCCATCCCGTGTTTTTTAACTTTTCCCATGTTTAGTTCCTTGAAATCGTTTCCAATAAACATTGTAGTAGTTCTTGGTGCAAGAAGCATTTTATAACGTTTCTCATCAAACAAGTCAACGTTTATTGAAAGTTGGTTGTTAAGCAACCTCAATTCTATCCCAATATCCTTCTTCTCTGCTTCTTCCCATTGAGCCAAATGATTTGCTGCCTTGTCTTCATATATGTTTCCCTTAGAATCTGTGTAATATTCACTGATGTACAACCAACGATTTGATGCTTTATCACTACCTACTATTCCTTGGGAATAACGCAGTTTAAAAAAGTTTACCCAAGGCAAAGCATTTTTAAATATTTTTTCCTCAGAGACCACCCATCCAACGGCTCCGGCAGGAAAAAATCCAAAACGATTTCCGGGAGCAAAGCGTTCTGAACCGGTATAACCTATATTTACCTCAGCAAGGTACTTGTTCAAATAATTGTAAGTCACTCGCCCAACAACTGCTGCATTATAATAAGGGAAATCTGTCTGAAATATTTTCTTTTCTGCGTTTAACAAGGCCAATGCGGTTATATTATGCTTCCCTATACTTTTATTATAACTCAGTGAAGATTCATAATACATGTTACGATAGTATTCACCAAGCATTCCTCCTATTGATATATTCAAAGGTGGCGGTGTATAAACTTCGTTGCCCTGACCACTTCTGTGCCATGGATTTTCATCGGTACCAATATTCTCCCAAATCATTAGATATTCTGGTATAGTAAGGCTTCCTCTGAGTATATTATTTCCGTAATAGGTACTTACCGATACTTTTCCTTTAAATAATAATCCTTTGGTAATAAAATCAAGTTTCTGTTCTAAAATAAGATCAGTAAAAAGCTTTGAATCATTATCTCTGTTAAAAGATCCACTGTTAAACATTGAGTAAGGATTCTGGTTTTTAGGGTCATGAGGTTGTGAAAGTCTCTTTCCTGAAGCATCTGGGTAATCAGGATCTGGTATTTCTTCAAGAACCCATTCTGGAAAATATGCTGGAAAGCGACCCGGTTCGATATTGTAAAAATTTCTCCATGTGTTGCCATACTCCCCACCTGTAGGTCTCCCTTGAGTTATTCCAGTGCTACCTCCTAAGTTAAACCTCAAAACCGTCAAATTAGTCAGGTTAAAATCTATATTTGTACGGTAGTTAAAACGTTTGTAGGAATAGTTCATATCATAGTGTCTTCCAATTTTCTTGGCATTGAAAAGACCCCCCTCAGAACTATAACCCAATGCACAAAAATATTTAACAAAATCAGTACCTCCGGTAACATTTAGATTTGCATTTAGAGTTGGTGCAGCAGATTTAACCAATAAGTTATGCCAGTCTACATTTGGAAACTGTAATGCATTCAACGGAGATGATGGATTTTTGTATTGTTCAAGAACATAATCCGATGATAAATCGGTAAATTGGTAATCATTCATATGCGCCACGTTCTTCATTTGCATGGTTGTGTATGAATCTATTATTTTAGGACTACGAATAGGCATTTGCCCCCCATAAAAGAAACTTGCATCAAATTTTGGTTCATGTAATGTACCACGTTTTGTGGTGACAATAATGACCCCATTTGCCCCTTTAGCTCCGAAAACAGCAGTTGCTGAAGCATCTTTTAGTACCGAAATATTTTCAACTTCATTTGGGTCTAAATCCGTAAAATCACGCTCAACACCATCTATTAATACCAAGGGAGAGGAGCCGCTCCAGCTTGATACACCACGGATAATAATTTCCGCTTCAGTTAATCCTGGCTGTCCTGTTTTCTGAATCGTAAGTACACCCGATAATTTACCGGAAAGTGCATTTGTTATATCGGATGTTCTGGATCGCATTAGTTGTTCATTGTCAATCTGGGCAATAGAGCCAACTACACTCTCCTTTTTTTGTACCCCATATCCAACGGCAACTACCTCCTCAATTCCAATCGTCTCTTCCATCATTGTCACATCAATCCTCGTTTGACTTCCAACCATCACTTCCTGCGTCCGCATCCCCACAAACGAAAACTGTAACGTTTCAGCATTTAGCGGAATATTCAATAAAAACTCCCCGTCGGCATTTGTTACAGTACCAACGGTTGTCCCTTTTACAATAATTGTAGTTCCAGGTAGAGGCAGTCCAGCCTCATCTGTCACTCTTCCTGTAATTTCTTTCTGCCGAGGCTGCTGGGTTTGTACTTTGACAATTTGGTGTTGGATATCAACAGGTATTTCAGCCTTTTCGCCTTTCACAATCACAATTTGCCGGTCGCTGATACGAAATTCATTCCGGGTACCTTTAAATGCTTGTTTGAGCACATCTTCAACCGTTCCGTTCTTTACTTTGATGTCCACATGCCGGTCAATATCCACCCACTTTTCGTTGTAGAGCAAAATAAATTCACTCTCTTTTTCAATAAGGTCAAAAACTTCCTTGACTGCAACATTTTTTAGCTTCAGATTGAATGTAACCGACTGGGAATAGCTGTCTGCAGCCGAAACACTCAGCACCAAAAACATTAAAAAGGCAAGTAGTTTTATCTTTAGGTAAATTTTAGTCAAACTTCCCCTTGAGAAGCACAGCAATTTAAGCTTTTTCTTCATAATTTTGCAACGTTTAGATTAAACACTATTTTAATTTATTCTCAAAACCGGAAGGCGGGCAGGCTTTCTGGTTTTTATTTATATTTTTCATTTTCTTTGTGGCAATGTATCCAATTTCTTTTCCATATATACTTTATCACCGATAATTCTAAATTCCGTTCCGGAGGCATCAGCCAATATTTCCATCGCTTCATTCAGAGATTCTTTCAAGTCAAGCTTTCCGGTTATTTTATCATCCTGCGGATAATTATCCGGCAGGCGGATTTCAACGTTATAATATCTTTCCACTTTTCGTATGACCGACTTCAGGTTCTCCCGTTCATATTTCAGCCAGCCGTAAGTCCAGGCGATGTATATATCTGCATCGGTTTCGTCGGTTATTGAGAAGTCGTTTTTCTCTTTTTTGAAACTGGCTTTCTGGTTTGGTTTTAATAAAACTTCACTTTTACCTAAACCCAATGTTCTCGCTCTTTCCACAGAAACGCTTCCTTCCAACAGAACGGTTTCGATGACGTTGTCAGTCGGGTAGGCCGAAACGTTAAAATGGGTACCCAACACTTTTACATCCAGATCGCCGGCTTTTACAATAAAAGGCTGTCCTTCGTTTTCTTCAACCTCAAAACAGGCTTCGCCCTCTAAGAAAACTTCCCGAATATTTTTTGTAAATTTTGAAGGAAACGCCATCCGGCTTCCGGCGTTGAGCCAAACTTTGGTGCCATCTGCCAGTAGCAATTCAGACTTTTTGCCATAGGGGATTACAACCTCATTCATTTGCGCTTCCTGTTTCCCTGCATCGGCTTTTTTAATTAAATCGATAATGCTGTCGTTTACAGTTACCTGATTGGTTGAGTGGTTCAGTGTAATGGTGGAATTGTCTTTTTTCAGTGCAATTTCCTCACCGGTGGAAAGGATCATGCGGGCATCATCGCTTTGGATAATATCAGTTGATGTAAATTGATATGTCTTTTCTTTTTCTTTCACCAAGAAATAACCAACAATGCCAAGAGATACAATAATCAAAAAGGAAGCTGCCCAACTCAAAGTTCTCCTGAAATCTGTTTTTCTTACTTTTTTCAGGTATTGCCGTTCAAATTCGTCAATGTTTTTCCAAATTTCCAGAATGGAATCGGGATCTAACACATCGTATCTGTCTTTCAACAGGCGTATGATTTCACGGGATTTATTGATTTTGGAATGAAAACCGGGGTTGGACTCTAAGAATTTGTCCCATTCCGGTTTGTTATCTTCCTGTAAAACCCACGTAATAAAAGATTTTTCTTCTAAAAGTTGTTCGAGACTATATTTTAAAAATTCGGACTTCATTCAATTTTATGGCCTTTTAATTATATAAAGAGAGTTATTGCGTTTTTGTGGACACAAAATTTGAAAAAAAATTCAAAAGAGGGTGTTTTAATATTCGCCGGGTTAACTTTAGTCACCCTGTGAAATGAAGCAAGTCTGACGGGAACCCCGAAGTGGGTTCAACTCTTGATTTGCATTATTCACGAAAAGAAGCCAAGAAACAACAAAAGTGCATTTTTATCGGATAAAGCAGCTTTCATAGCTTTCAGTGCGCGTGAAACCTGCTTCCTTGCGGAGTCGTACTTGATATTCATGATTTCACAAATCTGGTCATATTCAAAATTGCAGTTAAACTTGTAATACAGAATTTCTCTTTGTCTGGGACTGATTTCAGATAAAGCATTGTTTACGAGCTGTTCGCGACGAGTCAATTCCTCTTTTTGAATGAATTCGTGTTCTGCCGAATAGACAATTTCAGGTGTTAATTCAAAATTTTCATTGAAGTGCTGCGGGAATTCATCTTTCATATTTTTTGTCAATTTTCTCCTGAAGGATTTCAGTAAATAAAAGCAAATATTATCTGTCTTCCCTAAATTTTCCCTTGTGCGGATTAAGTCAAGAAATAAATCCTGAATGGTGTCCTTTACCAGCTCATCATCAGATGAAAACTTTTTCCCATATCGGAAAAGGCTTTGGACATGCTGGTGATAAATATGGGAAAGGGCATAATCTTTACCTTTTCTGAAGTCGTTCCATATTTCTTTATCAGATTTCATTTGGTTGAATAGAATGGAACAAAGATAATTTTATTTTTATTGGATTGAAAAAATTGATTAGTAAAACTTGTAATCCTTTTACAGGATGAAACTTTTTTGCATGCACTGCGCTTATAATTAGCGTCTTATTGTTTTTCATTGTGTTCTGCTGTGTCTATTTTGGTTTATTTTTTTGAACCACATAGGCACAATAGAGCACATAGGTTTTTAAATCTCATTTTTCTGAATGAATAGACAAGCTTTTCTTTTACTTAATTCAAAAAATAATAGTTTTGTATAATCTTAAAAAAAACAACAGATGAAACAAAAAATCAGAATTTCGTTTTTATCCGTTTGGATTCTCGTTTTTGCTGTTGCATATTTCAAAGCAGATGTGAGTCTTTATAAGAAGGGGCTTCCGGCTAGTCTTTTTCGCACAGACCAATGAACAGGAATTACAAAACAGCTCTTAATTGTTTAACAAATAATAGTTTAGCCGTGCGAATTATTTTTTCAATTATCCTTTTATCTCTCACCTGTTGTAATTTTAAAGCAAAAGAAACAGCAGGCGATGAGAAAATTATTTATAAAGATGAGGATGTCCGAATTTTAGAGCAGATTTTCGAACTGTTTGCCAATGATACAAAACTGCCGACATCAATTTTGATGGTAAAACTGGGAACCTATTTTCAGGGAACGCCTTATGTGGGGCATACGCTGGAAGCCGAGGGTGAAGAGCAACTGGTTATTAATCTGCGTGAAATGGATTGCACTACCTTAGTGGAAAACTGTCTGGCTTTGGCAAAAACCATTCAAAATGGCGAGCCCGATTTCAGTCGTTTTGCATCCCGGCTCAAAAATATCCGGTACCGCAGCGGAATAATTAATGGCTACCCTTCGCGCCTGCATTACACAACGGATTGGTTTTTTGATAATCAGCAGAAAAAGCTGGTGCGCAACCTTTCAAAAGAGATTGGCGGCAAACCCTGTTCCGGAGAAATAAATTTTATGAGTACGCATATTGAAAGTTACCGGCAACTGAAAGAGAACCCTGAATGGGTTGAAATGATTATTCAGCAGGAAAAAGAGATCAATTCGCGGAGGTGCTATTTTTTGCCAAAAGAGAAACTGCATGAAGCAGAAGATCAGCTGAATGACGGGGATATTGTTGGAATCACCACATCTGTTAAAGGATTAGATGTTTCGCATATGGGAATTCTTGTCCGGAAATCCGGACGAATTCATCTTTTGCATGCATCTTCATCGGCCGGAAAAGTATTGCTTTCCGAAGAAACTTTAGAGGAATATTTGATGAACAGTAAATCGGCTACCGGCATTATAATTGCCCGGGTTTTGTGATTTTATTGAGGAAATCTCGTGACTTATTCCCTTTTTTCCCAACTTTGCACTTTGAAACTCAATTCAGACATGGAGAAATATATTGATTTACTGAAAGAGCTGATTTCAACTCCTTCATTCAGTAAAGAGGAAAAGGAAGCTGCTGCTGTTATGCGCAAATTTTTACAAAATCAAAATATCCCTTTTAAAATTAGAGAGAATAATACATGGGCTTACAATAAGTATTTCGCTGAGGGTAAGTCTGTTATTCTGCTAAATTCACATATTGACACGGTTTTGCCGGCAAAAGGATATAGTCGCAATCCGTTTTCGCCGGATGAGGTGGGAGACAGGCTCTACGGGTTGGGAAGCAACGACGCCGGTGGTCCCCTGGTGGCTTTGCTGGCTGCCTTTGTTCATTTTTTTGAAAGAAAAGATTTGCCGTTCAACCTGATTTACGCAGCCACAGCCGAAGAGGAGATTTCCGGAAGTCGTGGACTTGAAATTGTGCTGCCCGAAATCGGGCATGTGGATTTTGCCATAGTGGGCGAACCAACCAAAATGGAACTTGCAGCTGCTGAAAAAGGACTTCTGGTTTTGGACTGTTATGCTCATGGAAAATCGGGACATGCAGCCCGCGAAGAGGGCGAAAATGCGCTTTATAAAGCGCTCGATGATATTCGGATATTGCAGGATTACAAATTTGAAAAATTGTCGGAGCAGCTTGGAGAGGTGAAAGTTACGGTAACGCAAATTGAAGCCGGAACACAGCACAACGTGGTACCGGATATTTGTCACTTTGTGGTGGATGTGCGAACCAACGAGCACTATTCCAATCAGGAAGCTGCAGAAATTATTTCCGGCTTGATATCTTCCGAGGTGAAAGCCCGTTCATTTCGCCTGAACTCTTCGGGAATAAATCCTGACCATCCTTTTGTGCAGAAAGTTAGGGAGTCGGGCATTCGTGTTTTTGGCTCGCCCACCACTTCAGACCAGGCAATCATCCCGTTCCCGTCAGTGAAAATGGGACCCGGTGATTCTGCCCGTTCACACACTGCCGATGAATATATCCACAAGAGTGAGATTGTTGAAGGTATTCAGCGCTATATTGATTTGCTCGAAGGGCTTCAGTTGTAAAGCTTACAGACTGCCGACAATTCTGTTTTCACAGCTCCAGATTCACCACGGTTATTCCGGCTCCGCCAAGATCCACATGCTCATCTTTGAAACTACTGACCATAGGCTCAGAACGCAGATAGTTGCGGATATTTTCCCTTAGAATTCCATGTCCTTTACCATGCAGGATTCGGAGCTGCGGCACTTCAAACATGATTGCTTTATCGATGAATTCCTGAATCCGGGAAATTGCTTCTTCTGCACGTTGCCCGCGAAGGTCAATTTCGGGTTTGAAATTGAGCCGTTCTTCCGAAAAACTGCTCAGGACGCGTACTCCGGCTCCCGATCGGGTGTTTTTTTCAAGCTTTTTTGCTTCGTTGCTGCTTATTCGCTTAACCTGTTCCTTGGGCAAAGTGGTGATGAGTTGTCCGAATGCCACCACTGCATTTTTTTCGCCCAGTTCGATAAGGTCTCCAACAGTTTGTTGTCCGGTGATGCGGACTTTGTCGCCTGGTTTCAGCTCCGCAGGTTCTTTGGTAACTGGATGAACACTTTTTCGCTTTGTTTCTGCCGGTCGTTTTTGGTTGCGTTTCTCTTCCTGTCGCCGCAATTTCTCCATTTTGGCTGTGATGCGCTCATCCTTGTCGCCGGAATTTTTCTCAATCTCAACTTTCAGTTTTTCAAGCTTTTCCCTTGCCTTTTTAGTTTTTTCCTTTTCAGCCTGCGCCTTTTTTATTTCAGAAATGGTGTTCTCAATTCTTTTATTCACGCCTGACAGTAACGCATCGGCATCTTTCCTCGCTTTTTCCAAAATCTCTTTTCGCTGCTTTTTTATCTCCCGTAATTCGGCTTCGTAATTGTCAGCCATATTGTCTAAGATTTTCTCCACTTTTCTGATCCTCTCCCGCTTCACCTCCCAGTAGCGTTTGTCACGGTTTATTTTTCGCAGATTCCGGTCAAAATCGATATGTTTTTTCCCCACTTTTTCAGTGGCTTTTTCCAGAATTTCTTCCGGAAGACCGATTTTTCGCGCAATTTCAAAAGCAAAGGAGCTTCCCGGCTTTCCCGTTTCAAGCTGAAAAAGCGGAGTCATGTTTTGGGAATCATAAAGCATGGCGCCGTTTACAATACCTTCGGCAGAGGATGCAAAATGCTTCAGGTTGGTATAGTGAGTTGTTATCACGCCGAAAACCTGCTGGCGGTTCAGCTCGCCCAAAATGGCTTCTGCAATGGCGCCGCCAAGCATGGGCTCCGTTCCGGTGCCAAATTCGTCAATGAGAATCAGCGTGTTTTTGTTGCTGTGCTTCACAAAATGTTTCATGTTGAGCAGATGAGAGCTGTATGTGCTCAAATCATTTTCCAGCGACTGCTCATCTCCAATATCGATAAAAATCTGTTGAAAAATTCCAGCATTACTCGATTCATTCACCGGGATTAACAAGCCGCACTGAAGCATATATTGCAGCAGTCCCACTGTTTTGAGGCAAACCGATTTTCCGCCTGCATTTGGTCCGGAAATGAGTAGAATATGATTTTTTTCATTTAGAGAAATGGTGAGCGGAACAATTTTCCGGTTTTCGCGCTCTAACGCTTTTTTCAGAAGCGGATGCACCGCCTGTTGCCACTGAATAAGCGGCGAGTTGTGAAGTTCAGGGCGCAACGCCTTAAATTCTAGTGCAAGCTGTGCTTTTGCCCGGATGAAATCAATTTCGCCTAAATAGTCGTATGAATAGGACAGTTCGGGGAGATAAGGGCGAATGTCGTTGGAAAATTCTATCAGGATCCGTGCGATTTCCCTTCTTTCCGTATATTCGAGTTCGCGGATTTCGTTGTTCATCTCTACGATTTCATTGGGCTCCACATATGAAGTTTTTCCTGATGCAGACTCATCGTAAACGATGCCTTTGATTTTTCGTTTGTTGTAGGACAATACCGGAATAACTGCACGTCCGTCGCGGATAGTAACCAAAGCGTCACTCTCCACAAGCCCCTCTTTTTGCGCCTGTTTGAGAATGGAATGGAGGCGCCTCGTCATTTTGGATTGCAACTCTAAAATACCTTTTCTGATTTGCGCCAATGCCGGTGATGCATTGTCGCGGATTTTCCCTGTTTTACTGAGAATTGCGTCAATGCGTTCGTAGATGTAAGGAAACACAACTACCTGCTTCGTTTTCTTTTTTAGCAGCGGGAAAACATCACCTTCCTGTTTTTTGAAAAACTGTACGATAGCGCGCACCGATTCCAGTGAGCGTTTCAGGTCAAACAGTTCACCTTCTTCCAAAAAGCGCCCTTCAATGCGAATTTTCTTTAGTGCATTACGCAAATCGTAAAAGTGATCTGAAGGAAAGCTTTCCACTTCCCGGAGAATCCGGCAAAACTCTTCGGTTTCCTCCAGCATCCGGGAGATATTTTCAAAATTGTTCTGAAAAGCCATATTCTCCACCCACTCAGTTCCCATCAGGCTGAGGCATTTATTAAGAAGTATCGCACGAATGCGGTCAAATCCCACTTTTTCTTCAAAATGCAGGGGCCAGATATTTTGTGTTTTTTTGTTCAAATTCGCAAATATTCAGAAATATAACTGTTGTTAAATGTTATTGCCCTTATTGTGATGCAATAAAGACAATGTTGTAATTATTTAATTATAAGTGTTTTGGGTCAATGGTTTTGATTAATCTAAATCAAATTCCACAAGTTCTCCAAATTTCACATACTTTTCATAAAGGATTGAATATGCTTTAGCATTTTCAGGTATGGGGTGGTATTCTGTTTCAATGCCGCTTCCCATTTTTTCCTGCGCTTCAAACAGAGTTGAATAAATCCCGCCGGCAACGGCAGCTGCCATTGCCGAGCCTAATGCGCTGGCTTGTTCAGAACGTGCCACTTTGATGCGCATGTTCAGCACGTCGGCAATAACCTGCATCACGAAGGGTGATTTTTTTGCTACGCCGCCCAGTGCAACCACTCCGTCAATGCGAACGCCTTCGCTTTCAAACCTGTCGCTGATTGCTTTTGTGCCAAAAGCAGTTGCTTCAACTAAAGCGCGGAATATCCGTGGTGCATCCGAGCCGAGGTTCAGTCCGGCTATGGCTCCCCGCAAATTTTGATTTGCATCGGGAGTGCGCCGGCCGTTCATCCAGTCGAGTGCAATAATTCCGCTTTCTGCCGGAGGAATTTTGGCTGCTTCTTCGCTCAGCTCTGCGATAATTTTATCTGATGTCTCTTCAATGAGTTTTTTCCGAATATTTTCATCAACCAACCGGGTTTCTGAAAGAATGTTTTTCAGTGGCCAGTCCAAAACTTTTCTGAA
Organism: Mariniphaga sp.; assembly: GCA_040772505.1. GTDB lineage: Bacteria > Bacteroidota > Bacteroidia > Bacteroidales > Prolixibacteraceae > Mariniphaga. Next base: position 684,145 of record JAXGYA010000001.1, read on the forward strand.
CCAGGCATAAATATCTCCAAACGCCGATTGCCCGGCTTCAAGTCCTAACATTCCCGGTACAATCGACCCGTCAACCTGTCCGCTGATTCCCCTGATCAGCTTATCCTTTGCTTCCTCCATCGGCATGATTAGCATGTCGCAGGTTGAAGTGCCAACCACTTTTGAAACGTAATAGGGTTTGATTTCAGCGCCAACTGCACCCAAGTGGGCATCTAAAGCGCCGGTTCCGATAATCACATTTTTTGAAAGACCCAATTTGGTTGCCCACTCTTCGGTGATGGTTCCGGCTGCCGCATCGCACGTATAGGTTTCTCTGAATAATCTTTCGCGCAAACCGCTGAGCATGGGGTCTAAGGCGGTGAGAAACTCTTCGGAAGGGAGCCCTTCAAATTCTTCATGCCACATGGCTTTGTGCCCTGCAGCACAGCGACTGCGTTTCAGGGTTTTGGGGTTTGTGTTTCCGGTGAGAAGCGCCGGAATCCAGTCACAATGCTCCACCCAGGAGTAGGCAGCCCGGTAAACTCCTGCGTCTTCGCGTATAATGTGCAGAATTTTTGCCCAAAACCATTCGGAGGAATAGATGCCGCCTGAATATTTCGTGAAATCGGTTTCCCATTTTCGTGCAAGTTCATTGATTTCATCGGCTTCACGAATTGCTGTGTGGTCTTTCCACAAAACAAACATAGCATTGGGGTTTTCCTCAAATCCCGGCGTCATCGACAGGGGTGTTCCTCGCTCATCCACGGCTACCGGCGTGGAGCCGGTGGTGTCAACTGAAATTGCAATCACATTTTCTGCAACTTCCGCCGGAGCCTGATTTAATGCGTCAGTAATGGTAAACTCCAGCCCTTCAAGATAATCTTTCGGATGCTGCCGGAAACGATTGTTTAGCGCATCGCTGTAGAGACCTTTCTTCCAGCGTGGATAATTGAAGACGGATGTGGCTGCTACTTCGCCTGTTTCCACATTTACAATCACTGAACGAACCGAATCGGTTCCGTAATCCAGACCAATAGTGTATTTTATACTCATTATAATGTATCGTTAATTGTATTCAAATTGGTTTTTAACTTTTTTTCAAAATTTAAAAAAGTAAAAATAGTATTTCGCTTCAATTTTTAAAAGTTTACATACTCACAATTTGTTGCAAACAAAAAAAGCCCGGCAATTTGCCGGGCTTTTAATGCTTCTCACTCTTTTTGTTATGAATACTTATCCGATTTTTATTTCAACTGCCGGTTTATCAACTTCAGTTTCTTTTTTGGGAAGTGAAAGTTCCAGAATTCCATTTTCAAAAAGGGCATTGATTTTTTCTGCATCAACGGTTTTGGGTACTCTGAATTTTCTTTCAAAATTGTACTTTCTGAACTCACGGCGTTCGTATTTATACTCTTCCTGATTGCTTTCGTTTTCTTCGGGAAGTTCAACTTTAACGGTTAACACGTTTTCATGATAGTTCAACTGAACATCTTCCTTTTTAAAACCCGGAAGCAATAACTCAAGTCTGAAATCCTTGTCGGTTTCAAAAATGTTGGTTGCCGGTTTGCATCTGCAGTCATTCAGGTAATTCTCATCATATTCGTTTCTTCGAGAATCGTTGAACAACTCATTAATGAGACGCTGGTTTACACTGCGGTACGGGTGGTGATAAAATCTAACTAAATTCATGTTTTGTCCTCCTAAACTTTTATTTGTACTTAAATTGTTTTCATCTTTTCAGGTTGTAATAAGTCAATTCCCGTTCCAACTTAAATTTTGAGTAGAACCTGAAAAGCAAATATTTTAGAAATGCCACAAAAACACGAAGCTGTAAAGTTTGTAATAGGCTGATAATCAGCAGATGAGATTTCTCGTAATACTTTTCTTTACCGTTTTGGCGGCAAAAGCACTTTTTGGAGTGTGCTCAAACTTTCATTTTTTTCTTGAAAAACAATCAGAAAGATGACAAAGTGGCTTGTTTTTGTGTGTCCGCATGCAAATGTGGCATATTGTTTATGTATCTATATTGATGGAATTGTAGATGTTTGTTGGACTTGCTCTCAATGGACAACCGGGTCGGAAGAACAAAATCAGGGATTATTGAGTGAATAAAAAAGCCGGCTGGATTAAAATCCGACCGGCTTTTAAAATTTATGTGTAATATGAATTAACTTCCTAAAACTGAGTTGCAGGCATCAAGCAATTTTTGTGCATTTTGATTGGTCTCATCGAGCGCTTTTGCCTTATCTAAAATTTCGACTGCTGCGCGGAATTCTTTTTTTGCTTTTTCAACTTCGGCTGTGTAAGCATCGTCTGCTGTGGTAATTGCCCCATCGCTCACTTTTTTGTTGGCGGCAGTCAAAATTGCTACTCCTTTCTTATACAGCTCATTTCCTTCCGTAACATACACCCCGGCAAGTGCCTTTGGAAATCTGTCATCATCGGCGAATTTTTTAAAACCTTCTTCAAGCGCTTCCTTGTATTCATCCAATTTGTTTTGTTTGCGCAGGGTAGCTGCCTTATAATAGAGGGCAGTTTCACCCCTAAATCCGTTCTCCACACTTTTGCTGAAAAGTTCAACCGCCTTGTCAAGCATTTCGCCACGATATGCAGCAATAGCTGCATTATATACGAGTGATGCAGTATCGTCCGGTGAAGTTGCAATGGCTTGTTCATAACTGGCAACGGCATTTGCATAATCTTCATTGTCGTTGTATACCAAAGCCTTGTATTCATGGCTTTTGGAAACATTAACGCCCGCTGCAATAGCCTTGTCGAAATATTCAATCGCACCTTTCAGGTTATTGGCTTTGTATGCAGCAAACCCAATGTTGAAATTGATTGCCGGTTCAACTTCCAGATCACCAAGATTTTTCATTGCCTCATCATAAAGTGAAAATGCCTTGGCATATTCTTCTGCTTTCAGGGCTTCATTCCCCTGGTTAATTTTTTCGGCTGCATCCTGACCATAGGTAAAAACCGAGAACAGGAGAGAAACCATTACTATCAATACTCTTTTCATTTTTTAAAAAATTTAATTTATCTGCTTAATATTGTTAAATTATCAGTTTGATACTTCTGAGAAAATCCAAAAATAATAATATTGATTAAAATTCCTACAACTAATTTTATTCTGTTGATTGAAAAAAATCAGTTAAAGATAGTACAACTTTTTGTGCAATAGTATAAAATTTCATTTTATTTTAACCTGAGAATTGATTAATGTGTTGAAAGTTAGCTTTATATATAAGTGTTTTTATTGTTCTCGAAATTTTTGATTTTTGAGTTTATGGATAAATTTTGCCAGTTCCCGGGAAAAATCAAAAAGTAATTTTTTGGAATTTTTCATTGATTCTGTTAGCGATAGAGGACCGGGTAAAAAGCTGAAAATACCATCGAATGACCCGGAGGCATCATTTTCCACAGCACCTCCGATAGCGATTACGGGTTTCCCTGCTTTGCGTGCCCAATCCGCAACTGATTTGGGAGCTTTGTCGCTAAGTGTCTGATGATCAATTTTCCCTTCTCCTGTGATTACCAGATCAGCCCACTCAGTATCTCTTTCAAAATGCAGTTTTTTTAAAATAAAGTCGGCGCCCCTCACGATTTCGGCACTGAAAAAGGCGAGCAACGGCAACGCCATGCCTCCGGCAGCGCCTGCACCTTTCAGGTTTGCAAGTTCTTTATCTGTTTCTGATTCCAGAACCTGCACCCAGTTTTTCAGTCCTTTTTCGAGGATTTGCACCATTTGCGGCGTGGCGCCTTTTTGCGGGGCAAACACCGAGGCGGCACCTTTGGAGCCCAGTAGAGGATTGTCAACATCACAAATAATTTTTAGAGAGAGATTATCGGGATATCTTTTTTTCAGGATTTTTCTTACAACTCCCGTGTTTTCTCCGTTCCCCGGAACGGGACTGTTGTTTCCATCCAGCAAGGTAAAACCCAGCGCCTCCATCATACCTGTGCCGCCGTCAACTGTAGCGCTACCCCCGATGCCCAATAAAATTTCGGTACACCCTAATTCTATTGCACGGGCAATGAGCTGCCCTGTTCCGTATGTGGAGGTTTTCAATGGGTTCAACTCATGGTCTTGCAGCAGTTTAATTCCCGAGGCATCAGCCATTTCGATGATTGCAGTTTTTTTTGAAACTGCAAATTGTGCATTGATTTTTCTGCCTAACGGATCCAGAACTTCATGGAAAACCTGCTCCGCTCCCAGAGCCTGCCTCAGCACTTCGCCCGTAAAATCTCCACCATCGGCTACGGGAACTTTGCGAATTGAAAAATCGCCGGAAACCTCCATAAAGGCTTTTTCAACCACATTGGCAAATTCAGTTGCGGTGATGCTTCCTTTCATGGAATTGGGTGCAATCAGTATTCTCATGTTCTAATGTTTATGTTTTTCCGCGTGTCACCGACACAACACCTCTCACTTTTTTTATTTTATGAATAAGAAACTCAAGATGTCCCAGGTTATAAACTGAAATTTTTAAAATTCCTTCAAATTTTCCCTGATTTATTGAAATGTTAATCGACCTCAGCTGGGCGCCGGTATCTTTTGCAATGATATGTGAAATTTCCGAAATAATTCCCTCTTCGTCAACACCGGAGATGTGCAGGGTAGTTAAAAAAGCACCGGGACTTGTGGTATCTTTCCATCTGGCTTTGATAATCCGGTAGGGAAAGCGCTCTTTCATCTGCGGCGCATTCGGACAATCATTTCTGTGAATTTTAACGCCGCTTCTGATGGTAACAAACCCGAAGATTGAGTCGCCAAAGACCGGATTGCAGCATTTGGCGAGCTGAAAATTCAGATTTTTGATGTTGTTGTCAATGATAAGATAGTCGCCTTCGCCATCGAAAGTAAATTCTTGCGTCTCCTTTGTAGGAAGCAATTCCTCAATTTTCCGGCGTGTAGTCTCCTCTTCAGCTTTTTCGGTAAAAAGAGACTTAATCTCAAGGGGTTCAATTTTTCCTGCCGAAACCTCACAGTATAGGTCGGCGGCAAGTTTGAAATCGTATTTTTTCAGAATTCTCCGGATTGCTTCATCATTTAAATCCAGCTTCCAGTTCTTAAATTTGCGAACTAATATTTCGCGCCCCTGCTCAGCAAGTTTCTTTTTTTCTTCATTCAGACTTGCCTTTACTTTGCTGATAGCCTTGGAGGTAACCAGAAAATCGAGCCAGTCCATTTTTGGTTTTTGGTTATTGGAGGTGTCAATAGATACATGATCCCCGTTTTTCAGCTTGTATTTTAGTGTCACTTTTTTCCCGTTTACCATTCCCCCCACGCATTTATCGCCTAACTGCGAGTGGATTGCATAGGCAAAATCCAGCAAAGTGGAGCCAGCCGGCATTTTTTTCAAATCCCCTTTGGGGGTGAATACAAATGTTTCATCTTTATAGATGTCAAGACTGAAATGCTCTATGAAGTTGATCACATTGAGGTCAGGATTTTCAAGAATTTCCCTAATTTCTGCCAGCCAGTTGTCGAATTCCGGGCTTGCTTTTCCTGCTTTGTATTTCCAGTGGGCTGCCAATCCTTTTTCTGCAATTTCGTCCATGCGTTTGGTACGAATCTGCACTTCAACCCACCTCTCTTTTGGCCCCATCACCGTGGCATGAAGCGATTCATAGCCGTTGGATTTCGGAATGGTAATCCAGTCGCGCATACGTTCAGGGTTTGCCTGATATTGTTCTGAAACTACTGAGTAAACCGTCCAGCAGTCCGATTTTTCATTTTCAGGTTTTGAATCCAGCACAATACGTATTGCGAACAGGTCCATCACTTCATCAAATGTGACATTTTTTTCCTGCATTTTTTTCCAGATGGAATTGATGGATTTGGTTCGCGCTTTCATTGAAAATTTAAACCCCCGGGTTTCCAGAATTTTCTGAACGGGTTTAACAAATTCGGCTACAAAACTCTCACGTTCAATACTTGTTTCGTTTAACCGGTTTACAACATATCCGTAGCCCTCCGGATTTTGATGCTTTAGGCACAGATCAAGTAATTCGGAATTGAGAGCGTAAAGTCCGAGCCGGTGTGCCAGCGGTGCATAAAGATGTGAAGTTTCGGTGATCAGACGCGGGCGGATGGCTTCATCATATAGGTTGAGGTGCCTCATCATGTGGAGGCGTATTGCTGCCTTGACCAAAATTACTCTAACGTCGCCGGCAAGGGTGATCAGCAATTTTCTGTAGTTTTCGGGATGAAGTTCCACGGTGTCGGTTCCCAGCGCGTTAATTTTTGCAATGCCCGTAAGAATCGAATAAACCGGTTTCCCAAACGTTTCTTCAAATTTTTTATCCTCGATGTTTATACCAATATCTTCATGCATTATATTATGCAGGAGCCCTGAAATTACGGAATCGGGGCCCAACCCGATTTCAATGGCAATAATGGTAGCACTATCCAAAGAATTGGACAAAAAGTTTTCGCCTGTTTTAAGTTGCTTCTCTGAATATGTTTTTTGTGCAAACCGGAATGCTTCATCCAACCGGTCGATTGCTTCAGTTTCCCAGTTTTTCCGGCAATATTCATGCAACTGTTCATACTTCTTCAGGATATGCTCTGTTGTTACCATAAAATAAAAAAGGCTGCACAGCGGCAGCCTTTATAGTCTATTTTAAAATTTGTATAAATAATGATGCTGCCTATGTTTCATCGGCAAAGATACGTTTTCCTAATTCACGGTCTATCATAAAAATACCATTTCCCTTGGCTTCGCCTTCAATCAGTTTCAGACTATCAATGATTTCCTGGGCATTAGCCTCCTCTTCAACCTGTTCATCAACAAACCATTTCAGAAAACTGTGTGTTGCATGGTCGCGCTCCTCAATGGCTATATTGACCAGATTATCAATCAGGCTGGTAACATGCTGCTCATGTGCCAGTGTTTGTTGTGCGACCTGCAAAATGCTGTCAAACTCAACCGGCACCTGTTTAATCTGTTTCAGTTCAACTTTACTGTTTCGTTCAATCATATATTTGAATATTTTATTGGCATGGGTCAACTCTTCCTGATATTGCGCATACATCCAGTTGGCAAAACCGGGAAGACCTTTGTCTTCAAACCAGGCAGACATGGAGAGGTAGAGAAGTGCAGAGTACTGCTCTGCATTGATTTGCTCATTGAGAGCATTGAGAACTTTTGTTTTAAGCATACTATATAATTTTAGAATTACGATTAAAATTGTATAAATCTTTATGTAAAATGCTTAAAGGCACACTATAAGCATTCTGCTGATATAACACTTCACACTTAATTTATGTTTTAGGGAAGTGTGATTTTTCAACTTTAAATCATACTGAAAAGTATGTTTAACAATTTATTCACATTTTCTTTTGTGGTCGGATAATAGTGATAGAAAAATTTTATCCTCTTTAGTTTTTATATATTTGCGCCCTTTAAATAAATACCATTTTATCGACAAAAAATAGAAAATAGTTATGAAAGGGTTTTCAGTTTTATTCAAAATGATAGAGTGGTTATTCCGTTTCGTTTGCAATTAATTTTCATAACGAAATCAAATCAAAGAGTTGCAAAAACAATTTTTGAAAATATATACAGAATGAAAAGTATCAAGTTTGTAAGTGCAGATGAGGCTGTAAAAGTTATTAAATCTAACGACAGAGTCCATTTGCACAGTGTGGCAGTTACCCCTCATCCGCTAATTAAGGCTATGTGCGAACGCGGTCGTAACAAAGAGTTCAGAAATGTTCGCATTCAGCATATCCACACAGAGGGGGATGCTCCTTATGCAAATCCCGAATTTGAGGGAATTTTTCAGTTAGAGTCGTTTTTTGTGGGAAGCAATGTTCGTAAGCAAACCCAGGCCGGATATGCGGACTATATTCCTGTATTTTTACAGGAAACCCAAAGGCTTATCCGCGAGGGTTACCTGAAAGTTAATGTGGCTATGATTATGGTATCTGTCCCCGATAGGTTTGGATATACTTCTCTGGGTACTTCAGTGGATGCCACGCTTGCGGCAGTGGAGAAAGCTGATACCGTGATTGCTATTGTAAATCCCAACGTGCCGCGTGCCTTTGGCGATGCTATGATTCACATTGACGCCATTGACATTTTTGTTGAAGATGACAGCGAACTGGTTGTGGCACTACCCGGACCAATCAGTGAAACTGACCGGATAATCGGGCGCTATGTTGCCGAACTTGTAGATGATGGTGCAACCCTTCAGATGGGAATCGGCGCCATCCCCAATGCGGTGCTAACCATGCTGGACAATCATAAGAATCTTGGTGTTCATTCTGAAATGTTTTCAGACGGAATTTTGCCACTGGTGGAAAAAGGTATCGTTAACGGGAAAAACAAAAAACTGGATAACGGTAAAATGGTGGCTACTTTTCTGATGGGTTCCAAAAAACTTTACGATTTTGTGCACGACAATCCGGGAGTAGCCATGCAGGATGTGAAATATACCAACCGGGTGAGCATAATTGCTCAAAACCCAAAGGTTACGGCTATTAACTCTGCTTTGCAGGTTGACATTACCGGGCAGGTTTGTGCCGACTCCATCGGAACCATATTTTATTCCGGCGTTGGCGGGCAGATCGACTTTTTGCGTGGTGCATCGCTCAGCAGTGGAGGAAAACCAATCATTGCCATGCATTCCATAACCAATAAAGGGGTCAGTAAAATTACACCCATTTTAACCCCTGGCGCCGGAGTGGTGAGCACAAGAGCCAATATTCACTGGCTGGTGACTGAATATGGAGCAGTGAATCTTTACGGACGCACTTTGCAGGACCGTGCAAAACTGATTATGTCGATAGCTCATCCCGATTTCCGCGAAGAGCTTGACAGAGCTGCATTTGAAAGATTTGGCCCGCATTTCCATTTTGTTTGGGATGAGAGTGATAAGGATTAACAAAAAATAGTTAAGCAATGAAAATTTCACATATTGAACATATCGGTATTGCTGTAAACAGCCTGGATGAAGCCATCCCGTTTTATGAGGAGGTGCTTGGACTGAAATGTTATGCAGTGGAAGAGGTGAAGGATCAGAAAGTTAAGACTGCTTTTTTTATGGTGGGACAGACAAAAATTGAGCTTCTGGAAACCACTGACCCCGAAGGGCCCATAGGTAAGTTTCTTGAAAAAAGAGGGCAGGGTGTTCATCACATAGCGTATGCCGTTGATGATGTTGATAGCTCACTGAATGAGCTGGAGAACAAGGGAATCCGCCTTATTGACCGGGAGAGCAGAAAAGGTGCTGAAGGATTGAATATTGGTTTTTTGCATCCAAAGTCAACTTTGGGTGTTTTAACTGAGTTGTGCAGTAAGATAGAATGATAATACAAATTGTATAAATGCAAAATGAGTACACAGGATAAAATTAGAAAATTAATTGAATTACGGGCTGAAGCGAAGCTTGGAGGAGGAGTAAACAGGATTGAGGCTCAGCATCGTAAAGGAAAATTCACCGCACGCGAGCGCATCGAATTGTTGCTGGATGAGGGGAGTTTTGAAGAGTTTGATATGTTTGTTACCCATCGCTGTACCAACTTTGGCATGGAAAATAAAAAATTTCTTGGTGATGGCGTTGTAACAGGGCACGGAACCATTGATGGCCGCGTTGTCTATGTTTTTTCTCAGGATTTCACTGTTTTTGGCGGTTCACTTTCTGAAACATTTGCTCAAAAAATCTGTAAGGTGATGGATATGGCTATGAAAGCCGGGGCTCCCGTAATTGGTATCAATGATTCGGGTGGTGCACGCATTCAGGAAGGAGTTACTTCACTTGCCGGTTATGCTGAAATTTTTCAGCGCAACATTATGGCATCGGGAGTTATTCCGCAAATTTCTGCAATATTTGGTCCCTGTGCCGGTGGCGCGGTTTATTCACCTGCGCTCACTGACTTCATCATGATGACCGAGCAGAATTCCTATATGTTTGTAACCGGTCCCAAGGTGGTGAAAACCGTTACCGGAGAAGATATTTCTGTTGAAGATTTAGGCGGTGGTAAAGTGCATGCAAGCAAATCGGGCGTTTCTCATTTTCTGGTAGAAGATGAAAAAGAGGGGCTGATGCTCATCCGCAAACTGCTTACATATATTCCTCAAAATAATCTGGAAGATCCAATATTAACTGAAAGCACAGACCCAATTGACCGGATGGATGATTTCCTGAATGAACTCATTCCGGAAAACCCAAATCAACCCTACGATATTCTTGATGTGATTACGTCAATCGTTGATTATTCAGAGTTCTTGGAAATTCACAGAAATTATGCAAAAAACATTGTTGTGGGTTTTGCTAAATTTGACGGGCATCCGGTAGGAATTGTTGCCAATCAGCCCAATTATTTAGCTGGCGTTCTGGATATTGAGGCTTCAAGAAAAGCAGCACGCTTTGTTCGCTTTTGCGACAGTTTCAATATCCCGATTCTGACTCTGGTTGATGTTCCCGGATTTTTACCCGGAAGCAGACAGGAATATGGCGGAATTATTATTCATGGCGCAAAGTTGATGTTTGCCTATGGCGAAGCCACAGTGCCAAAAATTACCGTTACGCTGCGTAAGTCCTACGGCGGGGCACACGATGTGATGTCGTGCAAGCAGTTGCGCGGAGATTTGAATTACGCCTGGCCAACGGCAGAGATCGCCGTGATGGGCGCTTCCGGAGCAGTTGAGGTGCTTTATGGAAAAAAAGCAGCCGAAATTGAAGACCCGGAAGAGCGTGCAAAATTTGTTGCTCAACTTGAGGCTGAATATGAGGAAAAGTTTGCCAATCCCTATCAGGCAGCGGCTTTGGGATATATTGATGATATTATTGAACCCAGGAATACCAGATTCCGTATCATTCGTGGATTGCAAAGCCTGACAACAAAGAAACTGATAAATCCGCCTAAGAAACATTCAAATATTCCACTATAAAAACAGACATGTCATGAATTTTCTATTCTTTTTAAAGGCAAGTGTTTTTGAACTGGGAATTACTGTATCCATTGTTGGATTTTTGATTGTATTTTTCTCTTTATCGCTTCTTGTTGTTGTTTTTAACAATATTCCCACAATACTTAAAGTGAATTTCAGGAGACGAAAAAAAAGCGACGAAAAGGTTGCCACTCCCCGTGAAACCTCGATAGAAGGAAATGTTACTGCAGCAATTAGCCTGGCGCTGCATATATATTTAAGTGAAATGCATGATGAGGAGAGCAACATTGTAACTATAAAACAAATTCGGAAGGCATATTCTCCGTGGAGTTCAAAAATTTACAGTGTAACCCAAAACTGGCCAAAATATTAAAAAAATATTGAGATGAAAAAATATAAATTCACCATAAATGGACTCGATTACGACGTTCATATCAAAGATTTGGAAGACAATCTTGCAGAAGTTGATGTGAACGGTACAAAATACGAAGTTGTTTTACATACGGAAATAAAAACTACAAAAACTCCACGGCTCATTCGTAAACCGGTTGAAAAATTGCCCGGTGAAGGTCAAATTACTAAAAAAGTGGTAAGCGGAAAGTTTGAAGTTACGGCTCCGCTCCCCGGAACTATTTTAAAGCTTCATGTGGCGGTTGGAGATACCGTTGCCGAGGGGCAGAATGTTTTGATCATGGAGGCAATGAAAATGGAAAACCAGGTGCAAACAACCAAGGCAGGAGAGATTGTTGCAATTAAGGTAAATGTTGGCGATGTTGTTCAGCAGGATGATGTGCTGATTGAAATTGCTTAAACATAATAATTGGGGAGAGAACACAAGTCATAAAAGGGGAATCACACAGATTTTTACTGATGGCGGACTTCATGCCTCGTTTTTAAAGTTTACAATGATAAAAAACATGAAAAAAATAGTTCAGCTTGCTGTTTTCCTTATGGTATTTTTACCGGCATTTTTAGTACAGGGAAATGAAGCAGAGATTTATAAAAATATTATTAGGGGTAAATGGGTTAATCGGAGTGATGGTTACACAACCATTCCAACATATAACCCAAAAGAAGCGAAACCCGGAGAAGAACCCCAAACCGTAAAAAGGTTCAAAACCATAAATTTTGAGGCAGATAATACCTTTTTGTTAGACTCTGCAAAACAACGCTTTCCCGGGCGATTCACCATTTCAGGAGATAAAATTATTCTGGATTTTAATCCGGTGTCCGTTACTCATTTAAGGGAAAATAGAGACCCCAATGTGTCTGCAAACGATTATATCTCTGATGTGGAGTTAGTAAAGCTTCCGCAGCGAATTTTCCGGATTTCTTCCGATGGTAATCTGTATGGCGACGACGGGTTTGTGTATAAAAAGTACAGCAATGCCGTTGCCGGTTTATTTCTTTTTTATGAGTTTTCAGGCTTTGCCAATGTGTCGTGGAAGCATCTGATTATGCTGGTCGTGGGGCTCTTCTTTCTATATTTTGGCATTCGCTATAACCTTGAGCCCCTGCTGCTTGTTCCCATTGGATTTGGTGTTCTGATAGGGAATATTCCTATGTTTCAGGTAACTGACTTTAATCTTTCTCTTGGAATTTATGAACCTGGTTCGGTGCTGAATATCTTATACCAGGGAGTGGTTCAAGGCTGGTATCCGCCGTTGGTTTTTCTTGGCATTGGAGCGATGACTGATTTTTCATCGCTGATTTCAAATCCAAAACTGATGTTGTTGGGTGCAGCAGCTCAGATTGGAATTTTTCTGACCCTGTTGGGTGCTCTCTGGCTTGGCTTTGCTCCGCCGGAAGCAGGGGCTATTGGAATTATTGGCGGCGCTGACGGTCCAACGGCTATTTTCATCTCTTCCAAACTGGCTAATGGCATGAACGTTATGGCTAACGGGGAGGTGGTGAAAAACCTTATCGGACCCATTGCCATTGCTGCTTATTCCTACATGGCGCTTGTCCCGGTAATTCAACCACCGGTAATTAAGTTGCTCACAACGAAGAAAGAGCGAAAAATGAGAATGAAACCTTTGCGCGCTATTTCAAAATTTGAAAAGATTCTGTTTCCGGTTGTAGGATTATTGCTCACTGCCTACATTGCACCATCGGCACTGCCGCTGCTGGGGATGCTTTTCTTTGGTAATCTTCTGAAAGAGTCCGGTGTAACGAACCGTTTGGCAAATACTGCCAGCAATGCATTGATAGATATAGTCACTATTTTGTTGGGGATTACGGTTGGCGCTTCAACTCAGGCAGATATTTTTCTGACACCATCGTCTATTAAAATATTTGGTTTAGGAGCTCTCTCTTTTATCATTGCCACTGCAGGTGGTGTTGTTGGCGCTAAAGTGATGAATTTATTTCTCAAAAAAGAGAATAAAATTAATCCGATGATTGGTGCTGCAGGAGTTTCGGCTGTGCCCGACAGTGCCCGTGTTGTTCAGCATATGGGATTGAAAGAAGACCCGACCAATCACCTGTTGATGCACGCCATGGCACCTAATGTTGCCGGGGTTATCGGCTCTGCAGTAGCTGCAGGTATTTTGTTGAGTTTCCTGTTGTAATAATCAGAATAAGGCGAATCAAAAAAGGGTGTCCGTTGAAACGAACACCCTTTTTTGATTTTCAGAGTATGTGGTTGTTATGCTAAATTAATTTGTGAAACAGTTTTACCATTTTATGGTATAATGAGGTGTAACAGTCGATTAGACCAATAAAACTGGTCTGTTACGAATGTATTACAGGATTATTCACCAACTACATTAAACTCAAGGTCAACAATCACATCTTTATAAAGCTTAATCTTTGCGTTGTAAGTTCCCACTTCTTTAATGCTCTCTTTTGGCAGGGTAATTTGTCTGCGATCGATTTCAAAACCTTTTTTATTGATGGCTTCAGCAACCTGAATGGTGTTCACTGAACCAAAAATTTTTCCTGATGAACTCACTTTTGCACCAATTTTCACAACTTTATTTTCAAGTTTTTCAGCAATTGAGAGCGCTTCCTCCCGCAGGCGGGCTTCCTTGTGAGCACGCTGCCTGACATTTTCAGCAAGTACTTTTTTAGCCGACTCAGTGGCGGCAATGGCTTTTTTCCTGGGAATGAGATAATTTCTTGCGTATCCGTCCTTGACGTTCACAATATCATCCTTGCTACCCAATCTTTCTACATCTTGTATTAAAATAATTTCCATTTCAAGCCTCCTTTTTATTTCAACAAATCGGTTACGTACGGCAGCAGAGCAACCTGACGGGCACGTTTAATTGCCTGCCCCACTTTGCGCTGATATTTCAAAGAGGTTCCGGTGATGCGGCGCGGCAAAATTTTGCCCTGCTCGTTAAGAAACCTTTTTAAAAATTCCGGGTCTTTGTAATCCACATATTTAATTCCGTTCTTTTTGAAACGGCAATACTTTTTCTTTTTAATTTCAACTGACGGCGGGGTCAGATACCTGATTTCACCTGTGCTTTTTGCCATTTGTTATACCTCCTTTTCTGTTTTTTCCTTTTGAAGTCTTCTCCTTTTCTCACTGTAGCCGATTGCATGCTTGTCAAGCTTAACGGTCATAAAACGAATAACTCGTTCATCGCGGCGGAATTCAATTTCAAGCCTGGTTATGACTTGCGGATCAACCTTAAATTCAAAAAGGTTATAAAAGCCGCTGGATTTTTTTTGAATGGGGTAAGCCAGTTTTTTCATTCCCCAGTCCTCTTCATGAATCATCTCACCTCCGTTAGAAGTGATCAGATCTCTGAATTTTTTTACCGCTTCCTTTACCTGTGGCTCAGATAAAACGGGAGTACAAATGAAAACGGTTTCATACTGATTCAACATAAATATCAAATTTAAATTTAACAAAAATTTTTTCAAGTGCGCAAAATTAGAAATAAAATGGTATATCTCAAATGGTTTGCAAATAATGTGTTGCATTATTTAACACAAATAGCTGCCGGTATTTCTATAGAAAGCAAATCTGAGGGTTTCATCATTGATTGTGATTGCTTGAAAGCTGACAACTTTTTCGTTCATAAAATAAAAAAGGACAATTTTCTCTCTATTGTTATTGGGAATCACTGATTTTTAAATTGTTCAAAGTTCTCTTTAGAGATTCCTTATTTTCGGTGATTATCAGTAGTTTATCATTCCCCATTAAGACAGTATTTCCCTTGGGAATAAAATAATGCTTTTCCCGGTTTACCATAACCACAAGGGTTTCATCAGGTATAGGCAAATCCATCACTTTGTCTCCGTCGCTTATAGTCTGTTCGTTTATTTCAATTTCAGTAACAATTGATTTGATTTCATCAGAAAAATCAACATCAAAATTCAGTGGTTTTTTTATGCCGCTTGGCTTTTCTGCAAGCTTCAGCCATTTTGCAATGATGGGCAGCGAAGTGCCCTGAACGAGTAATGATATCAGCGTACAGAAAAATACAATATTAAAGATTAGCCTGGCATGCGGTACTGCCTCGGTGAGCGGGAAAATCGCAAAAATAATGGGAACTGCACCTCTGAGTCCCACCCACGAAACATAGGTTTTATCTCTGAAGGGCATTTTGCGGAAGGGCAGCAGACAGAGAAAAACGGTGAGCGGACGGGTGATGAAAATCATCGAAAAACTGATAATCAGTCCGGGGATAATAATGGGCACAAGTTCACTTGGATTAACCAGCAATCCAAGGGTTAGGAACATAATCAGCTGGCTCAGCCATGCTAAACCGTCAAAAAACTTGAGGGACGAGCGTTTGTGTATGAATTTTCCGTTTCCAATGGTCAGACCTGCCACATATACTGCCAGATAACCATTTCCTTTAACAAAATAGGTCAGCGAGAAAATGAAAATGCAGAGGGTAAGGACTAAAATTGGATAAAGCGAATCGTTGCCGATTCTAATCCGGTTTATGAGATAAATGCTTAGTTTTCCCATGCCGTAGCCAACTAAAGCTCCTATAATTAACTGCATCAATACTTTAAGTCCAACAAACCAGTAGTTGGGTACAGAGTCAAGTTTTATCACTTCAATCAGTGTGATAACCAGTACATAAGCCATGGGATCGTTACTTCCGCTTTCAAGCTCAAGCATTGGTCTGAGGTTGTTTTTCAGGTGCAGCCCTTTTGAGCGGAGAATTGAAAATACCGAAGCAGAGTCGGTTGAAGACATAGTGGAGGCTAACAAAAAGGAGGTGAGCAGACCTATACCTGCCGAGTTCATGCTCATCCCCAAAATCAACCAGACAAGGATGCCCGTTAAAAGCGCTGTGAGAAAAACTCCAAGCGTGGCTAAAATTACGCCCTGCCTAACGATTGGACGTATTTCATTGATTTTTGTGTCTAACCCCCCGGAGAAAAGAATAATGCAAAGAGCCAAAGTGCCGATATTTCTTCCAATCTGAATGTTCTCGAACTGAATACCAAATCCGTCACTGCCAAAAATCATCCCCACCGACAAGAAAAGCAAAAGCGCAGGGATTCCGAATCTGGAGCTTATTTTTCCTGCCAATATACTCAAAGCGAAAAGAACCGACAGTATTAATAATTGTAATTCAATTTGTACATTCATCGGCGAAAAAACTAATCATTTACGAATATGAATTTATACAAAGATAATCCATTTGCAAATAAAATCATCCGGTTCAAGATGCTGGCGCTATTTTAGTGTTAAAATTTTCCGGGTGTTACGAATTCAGCAACAGCAATTTCAGAGAGGATAAAAAGACCCAAATTACATTTTTTTTGAACTTTTCTTTTTTTTTCAAGTTTATTAAAAAGAATTTAATAAGAGATTTATTTTACGTTTAAATATCATTTAATTTTTCAAAAAATCCAAACTATGGCAAACAGAATAACCAGTCTGGCAGAGTATTTCCAAAAGTATAACGAAAGTGTGGCCAACCCGGAAGGGTTTTGGGCTGATATTGCAAACAGCTTCTATTGGCACAAAAAGTGGGACCGCGTTCTCGACTGGCGGTTTGAAGGACCCGGCGCTCCTGATGTTAAGTGGTTTGTTGATGGTAAGCTGAACATCACCGAAAATATCTTTGAGCGGAATATGTTCCTGCGCAAAAATCAAACGGCAATAATCTGGGAGCCAAATGATCCGGGTGAGAAGGAGATAAGGCTCACCTATGGTGAGCTTTTTGACCGGGTGAAGCAATTTGCCAACACCCTTCTGAAAATGGGAATAAAGCGCGGCGACCGGGTTGCTATTTATCTGCCGATGGTTCCGGAGCTGGCTGTTGCCATGCTGGCTTGCGCGCGAATTGGAGCAGTTCATTCCATCGTCTTTGCCGGATTTTCCTCCAAATCTCTTGCTGACAGAATCATAGACACTCAGGCAAAACTGCTGATAACCTCCGACGGCGCTTTCCGTGGGGCAAAATCCATTCATCTGAAAAATATTGCCGATGAGGCGCTTGAGAAATGTGAAAGTGTGAAAAATGTTATTGTCCTGCAAAGAACACATGAAGAAAATGTGCATTGGGTTGAAGGCAGGGATATTTGGTGGCATGATGCCATTGCCGGTGTTGACAGTGAAAACACCGCCGAGGTGATGGATGCCGAAGACCTCCTCTATATTCTTTATACTTCCGGTTCAACCGGAAAACCCAAGGGAGTAGTACACACCACGGCAGGCTATATGGTTTTTACCGAATACACCTTCCGGAATGTTTTTCAATATGACGACGGAGATGTGTACTGGTGCACTGCCGATATCGGCTGGGTTACAGGACACTCCTATATTGTTTACGGGCCTCTTTTGGCAGGAGCAACTACCGTTATGTTTGAAGGGATACCCACATGGCCCGATGCCGGGAGATTCTGGGACATAGTGGATAAATATAAAGTTACTCATTTTTATACTGCGCCAACTGCCATTCGTGCTCTTATCGCACAAGGAGACAACTGGGTAACCTCCCATGATTTGAGCTCTCTGAAAGTTTTGGGCTCTGTTGGAGAACCTATCAATGAAGAAGCATGGCGATGGTATCATGATGTGGTGGGGAAAGGCATTTGTCCGATTGTTGACACCTGGTGGCAAACCGAGAATGGTGGAATAATGATTAGTCCGCTTGCCGGAATCACACCCACAAAACCTTCATTTGCAACGCTTCCCTTGCCTGGCATTCAGCCGGTGATTGTCAGCCCCGAAGGGGAGGAGTTGAAAGGAAACGGGGTAGAAGGGATTTTGTGTATTAAATTTCCATGGCCCGGAATGCTGCGCACTACCTACGGCGACCATCAGCGCTGCTACCAAACCTATTTTTCATCATATCCCGGCTTGTATCTGACCGGTGACGGCTGCAAACGCGATGAGGAGGGATATTATCGAATTATCGGCAGAATTGACGATGTTATTAATGTCTCGGGACACCGGATTGGAACTGCCGAGGTGGAAGATGCCATCAATCAGCATCCTAAAGTTATTGAATCTGCAGTGGTTGGCTATCCGCACAATATTAAAGGTTCAGGAATTTATGCCTATGTAATTTGTGAAGACCTGACCTCTGCCGAAATGAAAAATATTGAAGATGAAATCAGGGAAGTTGTAAATAAATTTATTGGACCGATTGCAAAGCCCGATAAAATCCAAATTGTCAGCGGACTTCCCAAAACCCGTTCAGGGAAAATCATGCGCAGGATTCTTCGTAAAATCGGCGAAGGCGATGCAACAAATCTTGGCGACACTTCAACGCTGTTAGACCCGGGTGTTCTCGACGAAATAATAAAAGGCGCAAAAGTGGAGGTGAAAAGGTAGATAAATTTGAAAAAAGATATCTGTCACCCTGCACAAAATCAATTCAAAAATCTATTGGTGGCAAATCGGGTTATTATACTCAGAATTAATCATTTTTTAACTACGAGTTGCCGGACTAATCGCACTTTAACATCAGATTAGCTTCAAATGATTATTTAATAGCTTGCTGTTCAGGTCTCTGCAGGCTTTGAGTGGCATAAAAATCTGAATGTTAATAAGTTCCAAGTATCATTTATGTTTTCAAAAGATAATTGAAAATTTTGAAAGCTCACTTTTTTTTTAGATTTTTATGGTCAATTTCTAATTCTTTCACGCAAAAGTTGAAAATTCACATATTTAAAAAAACCAAAAATATTAACAGATGGCTATTAAAAGTTTAGACAGTATTTTCAAGCCAAAACGGATTGCTCTAATTGGCGTTTCAAACAACCCTGACAGTGTTGGCGGGATAACTTTGCGAAATTTGATCAGTAGCGGATACAATGGTGTTGTATATCCGGTTAACCCTAAACGCGAGGCTGTTTATGGAATTCCGTGCTATCCCAACGTAAAGAGCTTGCCTAAAACTCCGGATCTGGCAGTTATCATGACTGCCGCCAGAATAGTGCCCCAGCTTGTGCGGGAATGTGGCGAAGCAGGTATTAACGGGATAATCATCATGTCCGCCGGGTTCAAGGAGGCAGGTGAAGAGGGCAAAGCATTGGAAGATCAGCTGAAGGCAGAAAAAGCCAAATTCCCAAACATGCGGATCATTGGTCCCAACTGCCTGGGGATTTTAGTTCCCGGACAAAACATGAACGTTAGCTTTGCAAACGCAATGCCTGAGAAAGGGCATGTTGCATTTATCTCCCAGTCGGGTGCACTCTGCACCTCAGTGTTAGACTGGGCTCAGGAGTCAAAAATCGGATTTTCCTACTTCGTTTCCATCGGGAATACAATGGATGTAAATTTTGGTGATTTAATCGACTATTTTGGTCAGGACCCCAATACAAAATCCATTGTTTTATATGTTGAGTTTTTACCTGCTGCCCGGACATTCATGTCGGCAGCCCGTGCTTTCTCACGTGAAAAGCCCATCATAGTCTATAAGGCGGGACGTTTCCCCGAGTCGGCGGCTGCAGCAGCCTCACACACGGGCGCCATGGCATCCGAAGATTCCATATATGATGCAGTTTTTCGCAGGGCAGGTCTGGCCAGAGTTTTTGACTTCGGAAACATATTCGACTTTACCGATTTGGTCGGGCGCAAACGAATACCTAAGGGTAACCGTCTGGCAGTTATCACCAACGCAGGCGGGCCCGGAGTTATGGCTACTGATTCGCTGATTTCGCTTGGCGGAAAGCTGGTAAAACTTTCCGATGAAACCATGCAGAAACTGAACGATTATCTTCCGCCGTTCTGGTCGCGCGGAAACCCTGTTGATGTGCTGGGAGACGCCACTCCTGAAAGGTTTGCAACGGCTACCCAGATTGTTCTGGAGGATGAAAACGTGGATGCTGTTCTGGTGCTGCTCACGCCTCAGGCAATGACGGCGCCGACGGAAATTGCAGAAGCAATAGCTGAACTGGCGGCAAATACAACCAAAACGATTATGACTTCATGGATGGGCGGAGCAAGCATGCGCGAAGGCATACAGGTATTCAACAATGCGGGAATTTCGAGCTTCATCTATCCGGAGCAGGCAATTAAGGCATTTATGACCATCTCCGATTATTCGAAAAACCTGCAGATGTTGTATGAAGTACCCAAGGAAGTTCCTGTCATTTTTCAGTATGACCGCAATGAGCTCCGCGAAAAATACCTGACAAACATCTTCCCGAAAGCAAAAATTTTGAATGAGGATGATTCAAAAATGCTGATTAACGACTACGGAATTGACACCACCCATCCCAAAGCTGCTGCTACAGCCGATGATGCCGTAAAAGTTGCTGAAGAAAAGGGCTATCCCGTAGTGATGAAAATTTATTCCCCCGATATCACCCATAAATCGGATGTTGGCGGTGTGATTCTTAACCTCAAGGATGAGGAGATGGTTCGCGCAGCTTACAGCAGCATGATTAAGATGGTTTCTGCAAGGCAGCCCGATGCCAGAATTGACGGGGTAACCATTCAGAAAATGGTGGACACTAAAGGGGCGGTAGAGCTGATAGTGGGCATTAAAAAAGACCCCTCTTTTGGCACAGTGATGCTTGTGGGCATGGGAGGTACAACTGCCGAGCTGTTTAAGGACAGCAGACTGGAGTTTCCGCCGCTGAATGAAAAACTGGTCATGCAGATGCTGGAGTCTCTTAAGATTTATCCGCTTCTTACCGGCTGGCGCGGTGACCCTGCAAAAAATGTGAGCAAGCTGATAGAAGTGCTCATTCGCATGTCTTATCTGGCAGCCGATTATCCGGAAATTGCCGAGCTCGATATCAATCCGCTGATTGTTACCGAAACCGATGTGATTGCCCTGGATGCAAGGATTGTTGTGGATGAGGAAATTCTGAAAAATCCGGTGAAGGATTATTCACACCTCATTTTAAGACCCTATCCTGAAAGTTTAGTAAAAGAAGTAACCCTGAAAGATGGCAAACAAGTTTTGCTCAGACCCATTAAGCCTGAAGATGAACCGGCATGGAGGGAAATGCTCGCTAATTGTTCTAAAGAGTCCATTTATTTCCGTTTCCGCTACGATTTCTTTTACAACTCCCATGAAGTTGCTTCAAAATTCTGTTTTATTGATTATGACAGGGAGATTGCCATAGTTGCTGAATACGAAGAAGATGGCGAGAAAAAACTGATTGGGGTGGGGCGTCTGATTAGCGACCCGGACCAGGAAATGATGGAATATGCCATTTTGATTACAGATGCCTGGCAGAAAAAAGAGTTGGGCTGTATTCTCACAAAATACTGCATCGAAATAGCCAAATCCAAAGGATTCAAAGTTTTGGTAGCTGAAACCACCAAAGACAATAAGGGGATGATTTCTGTGTTCCGAAAACTCAACTTTAAAATGAAATTTAACGAAGACTCCAGTGTTTCGGTTAAAAAATATATTCAGGAAGAGGAATAGAAATGATATTGGAGAATTCCCGGTGGTGAGAATTATTCGCCGGGAATTCCCAAAAATGATTTGAATGGTTGACCCTGAGAAAACAGACATTGCCGCTACATTAATCCGGAAAGCAAAATATGCAGTTGCTTTCACCGGAGCTGGAATTTCGGCAGAAAGCGGTATTTTGCCCTTTCGTGGCGAAAACGGGCTTTGGAACAAAATGGATCCGATTTTTCTGGAAATAGAGTATTTCAATAAAATGCCATTGCAGTCGTGGCGAAAAATAAAGGAGTTTTTTTATGATGCACTCAACGGAGTTAAGCCCAATTCTGCACATAAGATTTTGGCAAAAATGGAAAAACGAAGCTTCATTGAAGCGGTCATTACCCAAAATATTGACCACCTGCACCAGCAGGCGGGCTGCCTGAATGTGGTTGAGCTGCATGGAACCTACAAACAACTGATTTGCACCGGATGCAGAACTGAGTTTGATATGAGCATTGCCGATCTGAATTTTTTGCCGCCAACCTGTTTTATCTGCAAGAGAGTACTAAAACCCAATATCACTTTTTTTAATGAATCTATTCCTGACGAAGCAAAAAAACAGGCATTTGAAGAAGCCGGGAAATGCGATCTTTTGCTCATCATCGGAACAAATGCCGAAGTTTTGCCGGCAGCCGATATCCCTGTGGTTGCCAAAAAATCAGGAGCTAAAATCATTGAAATCAATATTGAGGAAACGCATTTAACCAAAGAGATTACAGATATTTTTCTTCAGGGCAGGGCAACTGAGGTGATGAAGGAGATTGGCAGGTTGCTATATTTGTAAAGTTCCTGTTCCGGTTTAAAAAGATTATTTTTGAGGAAAAATTTTGTATGCGAATCGACATTATCACTGTTTTGCCCGAAATGCTGGAGAGCCCGCTGAACCATTCCATTATAAAGCGGGCTAAGGAAAAAGGACTTGTGGAAATTCATGTGCACAATCTGCGCGATTTTTCCACCGACAAACACCGTAAGGTTGATGATTATTCTTTCAGCAGGGGCGCCGGAATGGTGATGGCTGTTCAGCCTATTGAAAGCGCCATTGAGTTTTTGAAAAGTGAACGTGATTATGATGAGATAATTTTTACTACTCCCGACGGCACTCTTTTTAATCAGAAGGAAGCCAATATGCTCTCTCTGAAAAGAAACATAATCATTCTTTGTGGCCATTATAAAGGCGTGGACCAGCGTGTGCGCGATTCACTCATTACCCGGGAAATTTCCATCGGTGACTATGTGCTCACCGGCGGCGAGCTGGCGGCAGCAGTGATAACCGACAGTGTGGTGCGCCTGCTGCCCGGTGCAATTTCCGATGAAACTTCGGCACTCACCGACTCTTTTCAGGACAATCTCCTCAGTCCGCCGGTTTATACCCGTCCGGCAGAATATAAAGGCATGAAAGTGCCGGAAATCTTGCTCAGCGGCAATGATAAACTGATTGATGACTGGAAACACCGGCAGGCGGTTGAGAGGACTAAAAAACTGCGCCCCGACTTATACCGGAAATATTCCGGCGAAGCGGATGAATGACAATTTCCCGCCAAAATTTTAGAAGTAATAGCGCTGGCAGATTTTATTGTAGGGGCAATATCTGCAAATTTCCTTATGCGGTGTTTGATAAAACTCTCCCGAAGCTGAAAAAATCTCTTCAACCAAGCCTTGCAGCTTTTCAGGAAATTTCTCATTAGTTTCATCATAAATCAGATTCTCTCTCCTGTATTTGATATAGGGGTCAAAAGGAGCTTTGAAAAAATCCTTCAGGCTGTATATTCCGGGTTTTATGGTGCCGGAATATTCTGTGTTGTTCAGGTAAGTATGGCAATAGATAAGCGCTTGCAGAACTTCCTTTTTTGGGTTTTTTTTGTCCCTTTCAAAAAGCTCATCATATTCTTTAAATGATTTTGAGTAAACATTGCCGGTTTTGTAGTCAATTATGCGGAGTGTATCCTCCGTGCGGTCAATCCGATCAATTTTTCCACCCACATTCACAGGAATCTGCTTGTCGTTTATGTTGACATTCAGTTTGAATGTGTAATCCTTTTCAAGGGAAATCAGCTGAAACGGTGCAATATCCTTGTCGATTTCAAGCAGACCCTGAATGAAAGTTTTTGTGTTTTCGAAGAACAGGATGGTTTTCCCTTCAAGTTTTATTTTGCTCCCAAATTCAATTTCCTGCTTCAGCAGATGCCTTGCTATTGCTTTATAAATGGCATTCTCAATGCGCTGTCTGTCTTTGGCAATATTTCCCAAATCGGTTCGGGTTATCGTTTTTCCGACAAAAGGAGCGTATAGAAATTCGATTACATCGTGAAAAACTCTGCCAAAAACCGCTCCGTCGATTTCATCCTTCATCTCCTCCGGCTCGGGAAGCTGAAGGATATACCGAAAATAGAAGCGGAGGCTGCATTGCAGCCATGTGTTAATGGCAGTGGGCGAAAGCGGATGTTTGTTGTTGACTCGTTCGAGCAGTAGTGCTCTCTTCTCCGGAGAACCTTCTATTATGATGGGTTCAGCAGGTTCATTGGAAAACCTGAAATCGAGACCCGACTTTTTTGTTTTCAGTTTTGAATCATACAGCAGCTGAAATCCGTATCTGCTCAGTTCGCCGGTGCCAATTCCCTCTTTAATCGTACTATAGGTGGCAGTTATATTTTTCGCACGCTGAATTAGCCTGTAGAAATGGTAGGCATAAATGGCATCCTGTCCCTCAATGCCCGGCAATCCAAAACCTTTTCGAAGGTTGTAGGGAATAAATGAGGGAGAGATGAGCGCTTTTGGCCATTTGTTTTCATTCAACCCAAGAATAATCAGGTTTTTGAAATCGAGGCAGCGGGTTTCTAAAATTCCCATCACCTGTATTCCGCTGAGTGGTTCTCCCTCAAACGGCACAGAAACACTCCCTATGTATTGACCGAACAACCGAAAAAACACCTTGTCGCTGATGGTGCGGTTCTGACTGGAAACAACCTCTGAAATGACGGTGTCAAGCTTTTCAACTGACTTGTAAATAGTGTAAATAATTTCGGTAAGGAGCTGATTGTCAGTAGATGTTTCTTGAATGTCTTTGTAGAGGTATGCAAGAATTTCAAGAAACCAGCTGCCGTAATCTTCAACCTTTTCGGGTGTGGAGAAAATGAGTGAGTGCAACCCGGAAAAACGGACAGATTCCAGTGGAATTGTAATCCGGTTTTTTTGTTTGACTTCAGCCAGAAAATTTTCAGTTTTTTCAGATTCTGCATTTCGCAGCAACTGGTGCGCCAGAAGATCGGTTACATAACGATGATAACTGGTAAAGTTGCCTTTTGCCACTTTCTTTCTGTTCTTTAACAGATTAATCAGTAAAAGTAAAAAGCCGTAAACAACGGAATTTTTTACCGGATACCCCATGGTAACATTCACAGTTTCAAAAAAGTCCGGAACGGCGCCTAATGCCGGATAAAGCAGCGATTCATCTGCAAGCACAACCGCAGTATTGTCAAATTCATCTCTGATATGGCTTTTGATCTCTTCCAGGAATCGCGGAATTTCCTGCGCCTGTCCGTAATTGGATGAAACAGCCGTCAGCCGGATATTTTCCGCGGTTGAAAAACTTGTAGTATCGAGTATGAAATCCTCCGGAGGAGGAAACTCTTTCAGGTTTTCACGAATAAAACGCCCGGCTTCATTTTTTAAATCTTCAAGGTAAGACAAGTCGTAATCCCACAAAAAAATAGCTTTCTGCTGCTGTTTCAGCATGGTGAAAAATGCCTTTTCGCAACTGTTCAGCGCATTCAATCCGATGAAATAATATTTCTGAAATTCAAATTCGGGCAATTTATCCTTCATGCTTTCAATCACCTGCCTTGCAATCATTCCTTTGTATGCCGTTTCGTTTTTGCTGAGCAGCTTTTTAAAATCAGTATAAACGGGATATAGTATCTTCCAGATGGAGATGAATTTTTGATGGTGTGGCTTTTCGTCCGTTCGGTAAAGACTTCCCCAGAACTGCTCTATTGCAGATTTTTGCTCAGCAGTGAGGTAGTCAAACAAATCTTCAATTCCCTTTAAATCAGCCAGGTTGGTAAATAAATCCTTCGCGTTTATCAGATAGCGGTCAATTTCGTTAAAATCGTTCAGCAGTGCTTCACCCCAAAAATAGAAGTCATCAAAACTTTCATTGCTGGAACTGTGCTCCCGAAAAATATCGTATAAAAGGGAAATAAGCCGTAGCTTTTCCCCCTCCTGCAGGTTGGAAAAACCGGCGATGAGCTCATCTATTGTGGTTATTTCCGCTCCGATAACCGGTGAAGATATCTGTTTTTGCATATAGGCATTGAAAAAAATACCGGCTCTGCGGTTAGGAAAAACCAGGCAAATGTTGTGAAGTTCAGAAGAATGCTTTTTAAAAATATAGGCGGCACACGTTGAAAGAAATTGCTCCATTGATAAATTTTTTCCGAAGATAAAAAAAGGGTTGCAGAATTGAAATAAAAACTACAGATCTCTATTTATTAACAACGAGTTGCCTGCTATGTCAGAATACCTTCCGCAATGCCATAATTTGCCCGTTAGGCAAAATTTCAAGAAATCATAACAGCCAGCAGAAGAAATATTTTAAATCGAGAGAAATTCAATTTTGAGTGATTGACGGTTTTTATCTATAATTGTCGGTTCAAATTTTTTTATGAATTTTACCGGCTCAATAATTTTTGTTTTATGAGGAAATTAATGTGGCAAAACCGATGGTTTCTGGTTCCCTTTACAATGTTTATACTTGTCTGCATCACGTTGCAGTTGCTTTACACCAAACCGCAACTGCATATTCTGCTCAATAAGGCACATTCTCCTTTTTTCGATTTATTCTTTAAATATGTTACCTGGCTGGGCGACGGGGCGATGATTTTTGTGGTTGCCGGCTTTCTTCTTTTTGTGAGCTATCGCCATTTTTTTGCCTTTTTATCAGGGAGCCTGCTCTCCACAGGAGTCGTAAGCTTAATTAAAAAGGTTTTGTTGACAGGTGTTTACCGGCCAATGAAATATTTCAGCATGTATGAAACCTACAACCTTCATTTTGTTGAGGGTGTTAAGTTGCACAGTTTCAATAGTTTTCCGTCGGGGCATACGGCAGTCGCTTTCAGCGTGTTTCTTATGTTATTGTTGCTGGTTAAAAACAATCCAGCAAAGCTTGTGCTTTTTTTTGCTGCGGTAATTGTTTCTTATTCAAGGATTTATTTATCACAGCATTTTATGATAGACCTGACAGCCGGTGCATTAATTTCTGTGCCGCTGATACTGGTTTCTTTTCATTATATGCAGAAACTCAATAAACCGTGGCTCGACAATTCAGTTTTAACGAAAAAGACCGGGAAAAATGCAGGAAAAAATTAACCGGCTTAACCCGTCAGTAATCAGGTTTTTTATTGCCTCCATTGCGGCGCTGATGTTTATCCCTTTTTTAGGCGGTGTCCATCTGTTTGACTGGGATGAGATTAATTTTGCTGAATCGGCACGGGAAATGATTGTTACAGGTGATTATCTGACGGTTCAAATCAATTTTTTGCCTTTCCATGAAAAACCGCCGCTGTTTATCTGGATGCAGGTTCTTTCCATGAAATTGTTTGGAGTCAATGAATTTGCCGCCCGCTTTCCCAACGCCATTTGCGGAATTGTTACTTTGCTTATTCTCTTTAATTTGGGCAAAAAGATGAGAGACAACCTGTTTGGCCTTTTATGGGTGCTGGCATATGCAGGTTCTGTTTTGCCCTTTTTCTATTTTAAAACGGGAATTATCGACCCCTGGTTTAATCTTTTTATTTTTCTGAGTATCTGGTATCTTATGCTGTACGCCACTCCCGAGAGTGACCACAAACTGCGGAATATTATCTTTTCAGCAATATTCAGCGGACTGGCAGTGCTCACTAAAGGACCTGTGGGCTTTTTGCTGATTGCGCTCGCTGGCGGAGTTTTTTTAGTTTGGGAAAAGTTTCGGGTTGAGGTTCGTTTGGCTGATGTTGCTGCCTATTTTGCTGTTCTGGCACTGGTGGGTGGCTCCTGGTTTATAGTACAGATTCTAAGCGGGAACCGGGATACGGTTGTGGAGTTTATCGTTTATCAAATACGGCTTTTTCAAACTCAGGATGCCGGGCATGGCGGATTTTTCGGATACCATTTTGTTGTATTGTTCTTTGGCGTTTTCCCCTCTTCTATTCTGGCACTGAGCGCATTTAAAAAGGAATTTTCAGAAGAGACGCACTACATGGAAATGAGAAGATGGATGGTTATTCTGTTTTGGGTTGTGCTGATTCTCTTCTCTATCGTGAAAACAAAAATTGTTCACTACTCTTCATTAGCATATTTCCCGCTCACTTTTCTGGCTGCTGCTTTTGTTTACAGTGCGCATTTGGGGAAAAAGTCATGGAAAAAATGGATGTCTGCCATTATTCTTGCTCTTTCTGTTCTGGTCTCCGTTCCGCTGATGCTTCTTCAGTTTATCGATAAATTCAAATACAGGATTATCGACAGCAACCTGATTCACGATGCGTTTGCTGTTGAAAACTTGAAAGCTGACGGCGGATGGAGAGGCTTTGAGTTTTTGCCCGGACTGTTTCTTCTTATTGCAGTGATTCTAATATTCACTCGAATAAAAAGAGATATGCCGCTTAAACGCGCTCTTTATCTCTGGAGCGCTGTCATGCTTTTTTCCTTATCGGTTATTCTCACTGTGGTGCCCCGTGTTGAAAAATATTCTCAAAATGCACTCATTGAATATTTTAAGTCAAAAGCCGGGCAGGATGTTTATCTGAAAAATATTCATTTCAGGTCGTATGCCACCTATTTTTACGGAGAAACCAAACCTCCTGTAAATGCTCTATTTTATGATGAAAACTGGCTGCTAACCGGAGATATTGATAAAGATGTCTGTTTTGTTACAAAAATTCACCGTGCTCATCTTCTTGAGCAATATGCTGATATTCATGAAACGGGACGAAAAAACGGATTTGTTTTTTATGTCCGCAGAACCTATGTGCCCTAATGTGCCTATGTGGTTCAAGAGAAATTCACCACGGAGAACACAGAGAAACACAGAGAATAAGGAAAAGCTATCTGCTCTAATTTCGCGCCAGGCAGGTTTCTGTGGCAACAATCTTGTTCTTTATCAGATTTTCGATGAGTTTTTCCCGGGAAAATGTTCATGCCATTCTAACCAGAATTGCCTTAACTCGTTCTTCATTTCCTTGTGCAGGCTAAGGATTCCAATTAGGTTTGGCAGCGTCATCAGCGCAACGGCAATCCCCGAGAATGTCCAGACGATTGTCGTGTCTGTGAAGGATGCCAGAAAAAAGGCTAACACATAAATAATGCGGAAATAGATCACACCCTTAATGCCAAACAGATAGATGATTGCACGATCGCCGTAATACGACCAGCTAATGGTTGTGGAAAACGCAAACAGCAGCAATCCTATTGCTACAATATATTTCCCGTAGCTACCCATCCAGCTTCTTGAAAAGGCAATATTAGTCAGCGGAGCGCTGTGCAGCAGCGAGTCCCCTGTGAGTGTAATTCCAGGCTGGCTGACCAGTTTCCCTGAATGAAATTCAATTTTCCCGGTAAACGGCTGACTGTTTGACCACACCCGCACCTCTTCAGCAACCGAACGTGCATGAATAATTGTTGGCTGATGCTGAATCACTCCGTCAGAAACATCAAAAGTTCCCGAAAACAGCGGCAGGTTGGTTTTTCCTGAAATGAAATCATACAGTTTTTCCCGGTCTGCCGGATTGGATTCGTTGTATTCATTCTGCAAAACCAGCAGGTCGGCTTCCTGAAACCGGTTGGGCAGTTTTTCATTCCATACTCCCGAAGAGAGGATTACCAAACCGGTGAGCATACATATAATGATGGTGTCGATGAATGGTTCCAGCAAGGCAACCAATCCTTCGGAAATGGGTTCATGTGCGCGTGCCGAAGCGTGGGCAATCGGGGCAGAACCTTGTCCCGCCTCGTTGGAAAACAGCCCGCGGTTCACTCCGCGGTTAAAAGCAAAGGCGACACTGCCACCGAGAAACCCTCCGGCAGCAGCAGTGCCGGTGAACACATCGCCAAGAATTGCAGCAATCGAAGGAATGATATTTTGATAGTTGTAGCCGATAACCAGAACTGCCGCGATAAAATAGATAATTGCCATGATTGGAACCAGTCGGGAAGTAACCTGTGCAATGCGCTTTATCCCTCCCAGAATGACCAGTGCCAATAAAATGGAGAGTATTGCACCGGTAAACATGTGATTTATTCGGAAGGTTTCAAAAAGCGAGTTTGAAATGCTGTTAATCTGCGGCAGATTTCCGGTGCCAAAGGAGCAAACAACAGTTGCCGTTGCAAAAATGCCCCCTAAAACTACTCCGGTTTTTATCGGCTTTTTATTTTTCCTCCGGATGTTCAGCCGGTTTTTCATGTAATACATTGGTCCGCCGGCGATGGTGCCGTCAGCTGTTTTTTCGCGGTATTTGTGTGAAAGTGTAACCTCCACAAATTTAGTGGTCATACCCACGGTAGCAGTGGCTAACATCCAAAATAGCGCTGCAGGGCCGCCAAGGTGGATGGCAAGCGCTACTCCGGCAATATTCCCGGTGCCAACAGTACCCGAAAGGGCAGTAGCCAAAGCCTGAAAATGTGTGGTGTCGCCCTCATCGCCATCGCGGTCAAATTTGCCCCGAACTACGCGGATGGAATATTTAAGGTAACGAAACTGGGGAAATTTCAGATATATCGTGAAAAACAGGCCGGTGCCAAGCAGCAACAGAACAAACCATTGTGAACCGCCGATATAATTATCTATAACCGATAAAAAATTGTTTAATTCGTTCATTACAGGTCTGTTTTTTTTAAATTATCGGCTAAAATAACAATCAATTTCATAATTTAGCCACATAATTCATAAAAGCAAAAATCATGTTGCCAAGATTTTTATTAGCTGACAACTCTTTAGAGACACCCGATTCCATTTTTGTGGTGCACACTGAAACTCCCCGCTTCATTATTGAAGCCGATATTGATGACTTTGAAAGCAATCAGGTGATTCACTGGATTGATGGTGAACCCGGCGATGAAGACCTGATAGCCCGGCTGGTTGATGATGCAGAACAATTTCTGGAAGATGAGTTTGCAAACGAAGATTTACTGGATGATGACGATGATGAATAAGGCATGGAAATAAAAAGTCAGCCAAAAAAACTACACCGGTCGCGCGACAAGATGATTGGTGGCGTGTTGTCAGGATTTGCAGAATATATTTATGCCGACAAAACAGTGGTTCGTCTGCTCTATGCAGTAGTCTCCATTCTTTCTGCAGGTTTCCCCGGTTTACTCATCTACGTTATCGCCTGGATTATTGTTCCTGTGAGACCTCCGGATTTCTGATTTTTCTGCTTTTCCGCATCACAAGAAAAGCACCCGACAATACCAGAGTCGCACCCAACAGGGTTACAGGGGTCATCCGCTCGTGGGCAATCCATTCAACATCTGCATAGGTGAGAATTCCCATTATGATGAAGGTGATGATGGGATTAATAAAAATTATTACGCTAACCCTGCTTGCCTCAATCAGTCGCAGGGACTCTGCCAGCGTGCTGTAGGAGATAAGGGTATTTACTCCGAGAAAAAGAATCAGAAGCCACCAGCTCCAGTGCAGCTGAAACAGCGGCGACAGATTTATAAAGGGCAGATAGATGATTGTTGGAAGACCAAACAGGAAGATATTCAGAATTGCCGAAGTGTAGCTTTTCACTAAAATTTTCTGAGAAATGGCATAGCCTGTCCATGCAACTGCGCCGCTTAGTGTGAGCAAAACGCCAAGATTATACTGGTTTTTCTCTTCAAAAAATCCCAATAACTGATCTCCGTAGAAAAATCCAAACCCGGTTATCGCAACTATAAAACCTAACCATTGCACTCCGGTAAATTTCTCCCTGAAGAAGAGAAATCCCGACATTGCCAGCAGCATAGGGCCTGCCTGTATGAAAAGCTGTGCATTGTTGGGCGTGGTGTAGTGTACGCCAAGCATGAATCCCAGATAGTTCCACGAAAGCAATATCGCCGCAAGAATTAGCAGCAGGGGTGGCTTTATCAGCACTTTCAGCGATGCCGGATGCACACAAAGCTGCCAGGCTAAAAGAGAGATAAATGCAATGAAGAAGCGGAACCAGACCACCGTTACCGGCTCAACAACACGAACAGCCATCTTGAGGGCAATGGCAAGCAGCCCCCAGAAAAAAGCAGTAATGGCTGCGTAAACAACACCTTTTGTTTGATCGGACATCAGATTAAAATAGGCAGCAAAAGCTATTTGCGTAATTCTGCCCCTAATTTGCGGTCAAAAGCAGCAATCAGTTTTTGCATTGTTTTATCAATCTGGCTGTCGGTAAGGGTGCGGGCAGGGTCGCGGAGTGTAAATTTCACGGCATATGATTTTTTCCCTTCGGGAATGCCTCTTCCTTCATAAACATCAAAAAGACCAACATCACTCAGGATTTTCCGCTCCGTTTTGAAAGCCAGTTCTTCAATTTGCTGAAATCTCACCTGCTTATCCATAACTAATGCCAAATCGCGGCGCACTGACGGGAATTTAGGCAGTTCCGCAAAAGCAGTTTTGTGCTTCATTCGTTTCTGCATCAGTGTGTTCCAGTTTAAATCAGCATAATAAACCGGTTGTTCCAAATCAAATTTTTTCAGAAACTTTAAAGAAACAATTCCGGCTTCCATCACGGTTTTGTTATTTTCCGTGTAGGTTAGTCCTTCCGAAAACAGTTCGTTCTGACTGTCGGAAATGCGAAGTGTTTTCAGACTGAATCCCATTCGCTTCAGGATATTTTCAGCAATCGGTTTCAGCTGAAAAAAAGAGGTGGGCTGCTGTTCTCCTGTCCAGCTTTCAGCCGATTTTGCTCCGGTAATGAACAGCGCCAGATGCTCCTCTTCACGGTATCCCGGCACCGGTTGTTCCTTTACTTTATCTTCTTCAAAGAAATAGCAGTTCCCGAATTCGTAAAGCTTCAGGTCTTTGTTCTGGCGGTTGACATTCCGCTCAATGCATTCCAGTCCTCCAAAGAGCAGGGTCTGGCGCATTCCGCTCAGGTCTGCACTCAGCGGGTTCAGCAGGTTCACGGTTTTGCCGGTGCTGTATTGTGTCAGCCCTTCATAATAACCTGCTTTGGTCAGTGAGTTCGACCAGATTTCGTTAAAGCCCTGTGATGAAAGCATTTCTGAAATCAGATTTCGTATTTGTGAGGGATCGGGCTGGGGTGCATATTGCAGCGATGATTTGACAACCGTTGGAATTTCCACATTGTTGTAGCCGTAAATACGCAGAATCTCCTCAACCACGTCCGTTTCGCGCTTCACATCCACACGGTAGGGCGGAACCAATAACGACAATCCGGCATCGGTTTCGCTTTCAATTTCAATCTCTAATGAAGCGAGTATTCCCTTTATGGTTTCCTTTCCCAAATCTTTTCCAATCAGCCGGGCGATATTTTTGTAGCTCACATCCACCCTGAAAAATTCAGCTTTGCGCGGATATACGTCCACAATTTCGGACGAGATTGTTCCACCGGCAATCTCCTTAATGAGCAGCGCTGCACGCTTCAGTGCATAAATCACTCCGTTGGGGTCGGTGCCCCGCTCAAACCGGAAGGAGGCATCTGTGTGCAGCCCGTGGTGGCGCGCTGTCTTGCGAATAAACACCGGATCAAACCACGCACTTTCAAGGAATATGTTTTTAGTAGTTTCCTTTACTCCGGACTTACTTCCTCCGAAAACGCCACCAATGCCCATGGGTTCTTCGGCATTGCAGATCATCAGGTCATTTTGCTGCAGCTTGCGTTCCACTTTGTCGAGAGTTGTAAACAGTGTTCCTTCGGGAAGGGTTTGCACCACAACCTTGCCGCCGGCAATTTTATTGGCATCGAAGGCGTGAAGCGGCTGTCCGGTTTCAAACAGCACATAATTGGTGATGTCAACCACATTGTTGATAGGGGAGTGCCCGATGACTTTCAGCCTTTGTCTGAGCCAGTCGGGCGAATCTTTCACTTCGACGCCTGAAATGGTTACCCCCGTGTATCGGGGGCAAGCCTCCGTATTTTTTATTTCCACCGGAATCTCCAGATTGTGGTTGTCGGGTTTAAAATTATCCACCGGAATGCGTTTGTAAGCGGTTGGTGTTTTTTTATTCAGAAAAGCTGCGAGGTCGCGGGCAACGCCAATGTGCGAGCCACCGTCAATCCGGTTGGGGGTCAGGTCAATTTCAATTGCCCAGTCGGGGATGATGTTGTAATACTCTTTTGCAGGAATACCGGTTTTTGCATCTGGTGGTAAAACAATGATTCCCTCGTGGCTGGTTCCGATTCCGATTTCATCCTCTGCGCAAATCATACCTTCGGAAATCTCTCCGCGGATTTTTGCCTTTTTCAGCGTAATTTCCTTGTCATCAAAGTAGAGCTTAGTTCCAACCGGTGCCACAACTACTTTTTGTCCGGCTGCCACATTGGGAGCACCGCAAACTATGTTCAGCAGTTCACCCGTGCCGGTGTCAACCGTGGTTTTGCTCAGATGGTCGGAGCTAGGGAGCTTTTCGCAGGTAATTACTTTGCCAATCACTAACCCCTCCATTCCGCCCTTTACGGAATCCACTTTCTCCAGACCGGCAACTTCAAGTCCTGTCTGGGTCAGTATTTCTGCTACTTCTTTCGGAGAAATGTCAATGTCTATATAATCCTTTAACCAGTTATAGGAAATTTTCATTTTTTAATGATTGTCAATTTTATGAAGACACAAAAATAGAGATTTTATGTCATACACCGGAAACTTGCCCGATTTTGTTAAGAAATATCTTCAAATCAAAAAAAAGACTTTAAGGTCTTTGATGGCTTTGTTAAAGTTTTTACATTTGCAATTTACATTTTATCACTTTAGGACATTTACTATGGCATATAAAATTTCGGAAGATTGTATTGCATGCGGCTCATGTATTGATGAATGCCCGGTGGATGCAATTTCCGAAGGTGATATTTATTTTATCGACCCGGAAATTTGCTCCGACTGCGGTTCATGCGTGGAAGTTTGTCCGGTGGAATGTATTTCATTGGATGAATAAACAGGATGCTGCAAAAAAAATTGAAAAGCCTGGCTGAGAAGCCGGGCTTTTTTGGAAATAAACAAAATCGTAAAATCATAAATTCATCTCGCTAATCCTCCGGCTTCTGCCTCAGCCATCTCCTTGAGAGAGTTCTGATACAAACAGACCCTATACAATGATTGATTCAAAATATTTTTCGATTTTTGTAGTTTGTTAAAAAAAGGATTAGCACGATTGGAACAGCGAGTTAAAAAAAGAGTTATTGTATCGGTAACAAACGATTTGGTTTCCGATAATCGGGTGCATAAAACATGTATGTCACTGACAAACATGGGTTTCAATGTGCTGCTTGTAGGCAGGCTGCTGCCCGGTTCCCCCATCCTGACGCCCCGCAGCTATTCAGTGAAGCGGATGAAACTCTTTTTTCACAAGGGGTTTCTGTTTTATGCATGCTATAATATGCGCCTTTTTTTATTATTGCTGTTTACTTCATTCGATTTGCTGCTGGCAAACGATCTTGACACCCTTCCGGCAAATTTTTTAGTCTCCCGGCTGAAAAATAAACCGATTGTTTATGACAGCCATGAATATTTTACGGAAGTGCCTGAGTTAGTGTCCCGCCATAAGGTAAGAAGTGTATGGGAATGGCTGGAAAGGAAAATGGTTCCGAAGCTGAAATATGCCTATACTGTTTCGGGCTCAATTGCAGAAACTTATACAAATAAGTACGGCGTTGAGTTTCGAACGGTGCGAAATTTTCCTTTTCTCAGAGAGCAAAAAGTGGGAAAACGCGTGCAAATTAGTGGCGAAAAGATGATTTTATATCAGGGAGCGGTGAATCAGGGCAGGGGGCTGGAAAATGCAATCCGGGCAATGAAGTATATATCCGGAGCCACTCTGTCCATTGCCGGAAGCGGCGATATTCTTGAGCAACTTCGCCATCTTGTGAAAGAAGAAGGGCTCGGTGGGAGAGTCCGGTTTTTCGGACGTCTTCCTTTCGATGACCTTTCAAATTTAACTCTGCGGGCTGATTTGGGGCTGTCCTTAGAGGAGGACCTGGGTTTGAATTACCGGTATGCCCTGCCAAACAAACTGTTTGATTACGTTCAGGCAAATGTGCCGGTTCTGGTGTCGGATTTGCCGGAGATGTCAGCAATTGTCCGAAAATATTCAATTGGCGAAGTTGCGGTTTCCTCAGAACCTGAGGATTTGGCAGCATATTTTGCCGAAATGCTTTTCAATGAGGAAAAACGTGCAATTTGGAAAAAGAATCTCGAAAAAGCTGCTCGTGAGCTCACCTGGGAGAATGAAGAACCGGTTTTAAAGGAAATTTTCCAGCCGCTTTTGTAGTTTGACTTTTTGTGAGACGTTGCAATACTGCAATGGAGTGATGAGCCTTTTCTGAAAAAAATGCCACAGAAACCTGCAGGCAGGCACAGGAAATCCACAAATATTATTTCCAGCCGCCGCCCAGAGCCTGGTAAAGTACCACGATGCTGTTCAGCTTTGCCGCTTTCGTGTTGATTAAATCAAATTCTGAATTCAATGCGCTTTCCTGTGCAATGAGAACTTCGATAAAACTGGTGTTGTTATAGCCTTGTATGAAAAGCTCGGAAACATCATCCACTGCTTGTCTCAGCAATTCATTTGCCCTGGTCTTTATGTCAATGTTTTCATTGGCAGACTCATAGTCATAAATTGCATCGGAAACCTCTTTGGAAGCCACTAATAAAGCGCCTTTAAGATTCAGTAATGCCTGCTCCTGCCTTGCCATTGTAACTTCATGCTGTGTTTTGAGCGCCCGCTTCCGGAAAATCGGCGAGAAGATTCCTGATGCCAGATTAGATGCCCATGCTTTGGGGTTCAGCCAGTTTTGAATGGTTTGGGAGTCGAAACCGCCCCTGCCGCTTATAGTCAGTGCGGGATACATGTTTGCCCTTGCAGCGTTGGTAAGTTCAAACGCCTGCACATAAACCTTCTCAGCTGCCACAATGTCGGGTCTGTTGCTCAACAGCTGTGCCGGCACTCCTAATGCCAGTTCGGTTGTAATTTCCTGCTCCGATAGCGTAGTTCGACGGATTTCGTGAGCTTCATCCCCCATCAGAACAGCGATCAGATTGGACAAAAGATTAGCCTGCCGCTTCAAATCAATAATGATGCTTTTTGTGCCGATATATTGTGCTTCGGCGCGCTCCACATCTGCCCGTGTAACAGAACCGTGTCCGCTTTCCATAATGGATTTTGTCGTTTCAAATCCTGCCTTTCTGGATTCCAGAGTAGATTGTGAAACCTTAATCTGTTCATCTACTGCAAGTAACCTGTAATACGCTGATGCAATTCCTGCAATAATCCCGGTTTTAACCGCCTGATGTGCAGCAACTGTCTGGAGATAAGCTGCATCCAAAGCACTTCTTTCGCTTTTGATCCTGCCCCAAATATCAGCTTCCCAGGAAAAATTTCCACTCAAAGTCCATAGCTCACTCACAGGATTTGCGCCTGATGCAAGGGACTCTCTTTGGAGTCCATAAGAAGATGCCCTGTTTCTTGAATACTGAGCATCGGCTGAAACAGCAGGGTAATAATTCATTCGTCCCTGTTTTGCATACGCTTCACCAATTTCTATCTGCTTCAAAGCCACCCGGATATCAATATTATTTTCAAGTGCCCTGCGGATATAATTTTGCAGCAGGGAGTCTGTGAACATCTCTTCCCAGAAAACGTCTGCCATATTCAGACTGTCCCCGGGGAATTGGTCTGTTCTGTAAAAGTTTTGCGTAACAAGATTGCCGGGCGTCTGATACTCTTTTGCAACAAAACAGGATTGCAGCAGAAAGCCAATCAAAAAAACAGCTCCGAATCTGTATTTTCGTTTCATAATTTAATTTGATTCTGATGTTTTATTCTCTTTTTCAGAAATTTTCACCGATTCCGGCGCACCTGTAATTTTCTCCTGCAGCCACTGAAAGAAAATGTATAATGTGGGGATTACAAAAATGGCTGTGAGCGTTCCGATAAGCATTCCCCCGGCGGCACCGGTGCCGATAGACCTGTTGCCGACTGCACCCACGCCCCTTGCCAAAACCAGTGGCGACAATCCAAAAATAAAAGCAAAGGAGGTCATCAGAATAGGCCTTAGACGGGCTTTCGCTCCCTCAATTGCCGAGTCGAAAATACTCTTGCCCTGCCTTCTTCTCTGAATGGCAAACTCCACAATCAAAATTGCATTTTTGGCAAGTAACCCCACCAGCATGATCAGCGCTATTTGCAGGTAGATGTTGTTTTCAAGCCCCATCAGTTGAGTGGAGAAGAAAGCACCGAAAATACCCAGGGGAACTGAAAACAATATGGAAAAGGGGAGCAAATAGCTTTCATATTGTGCAGCAAGCAGGAAATAGGTGAATATCACCACTAAAATAAATATCAGTATGGTCTGATTGCCAGACTGTACCTCTTCACGGGTTAAACCCGAATAGTCGATTGTGAAATTTTGAGGTAAATTGTCCAGTTCATCCTGAATAGCGTTTAATGCATCTCCGGTGCTGTATCCGTCAGCAGGCGAACCAATAATTTTGGATGAGTTGTACATGTTGAAACGGTTGACGGATTGCGGGCCAAAGATTCTTTCCAGACTGATAAACTGCGTAATCGGCGCCATCTCCCCGCGATTTGTTTTCACATATAATTTACTAAGGTCATCCTTGGTTTCCCTGTCATCCGGTGCTGCCTGAATATATACGCGGTACTGTTTGCCAAACCGGGCAAAGTCGGCTGTGTAAATCCCGCCAATATACCCTTGCAGTGTCTGAAAAATGGAGTTGATACTCACGCCGGCTTCTAATGCCACTGGCATATTTATGTTTAGCCGGTACTGGGGATAATCTGTTCTGAAAGAACCCTGTGCATACATGATTTCCTGCCGCTGGTTCAATGCTGCCAGAAAATTTTGTGTTTCATTGCTCAAATCATTAAAATTTCCTCCAGACCTGTCCAGCAGGCTGAATTCAAACCCCCCCGAAGCGCTGTATCCCGGGATACTCGGCGGGCTGAAAAAAATAATCCGTGCTTCGGGTATCTCCGCAGCAATCCGGAAGAGCTTCCCGGTGACGGCTTTTACGGAGGAGCCCTTATCTTTGCGCCTACTCCAGTCATCCAGCTTGATATTGGCTATTCCGAAGTTTTCGCCCTGACCGTTGATGATGCTCCATCCGGCGGTTGTGGAGATTTTGACCACTTCCGGGATCTGAAGCACCTTTTCGGCAAGTTTTTTATTCACTGCATCGGTTCTGTCGAGCGTTGACGCAGGCGGAAGTTCGATGTTGGCAAAAATGATTGAGCGGTCTTCGTCGGGAACAAATCCGGTGGGTAGTCTTGAAAAAGACCACATAATTCCGGCTATGGCAAGCAGAATGACTAACGGGGTAATCAGTTTGTATTTATGAAAGATGCGCAGAACACCGGCATATTTGTCCAGCATGGCGTTAAATGCCGTATTGAATGCTATGCCAAGTTTTTTAAAAAATCCCGGATTTTCATCTTTCTTATGCGGTTTTAAAAATATGGCACAAAGCGCGGGGCTCAGCGTCAGTGCATTGACGGCAGAGATTACAATTGCAGTCATCAGCGTTACTCCAAATTGCCTGAAAAACACACCGGAAGGGCCCTGAATGAAGGTAACCGGAATAAATACCGCTGCCATTACCAAAGTAATCGAAACAATTGCCCCAGCTATTTCGCCCATGGCATCCACGGTCCCT
Source organism: Mariniphaga sp. (assembly GCA_040772505.1). Lineage (GTDB taxonomy): Bacteria > Bacteroidota > Bacteroidia > Bacteroidales > Prolixibacteraceae > Mariniphaga. Next base: position 723,734 of record JAXGYA010000001.1, read on the forward strand.
TTTTTAACATTCTTCTCTCCCCGGTCAATTTTTGCATGAACTGCTTCCACAACCACAATTGCATCATCCACAACAATGCCGATGGCTAATAAAAGCGCAAAAAGAGTGAGCAGATTGATGGAATAGCCAAACAGGTTCAGGAAGAAAAAGGTGCCGATGATGGAAACCGGAACAGCAATTGCCGGAATCAGTGTGGACCTGAAATCCTGCAGGAAGATAAATACCACAAGAAAAACCAGAATAAATGCTTCGATTAGTGTGTGCACAACCTTTTTGATGGAAGCTTCCAAAAACTCGTTGGTATCATAGGAAACAGACAGGTGATAACCGTCCGGGAAATTTTTTTCATATTCTGTCAGGTGGGCTCTGATTTGCTTAATCACTTCATGCGCATTGGAACCCTTTGTCTGGTAGATGTTTAGTGAAACTGTAGGGTATTTTCCGTTGGTGCTGGAGGTAACCTGATAGTTCTGTCCGCCCAGGGTGATATCTGCAATGTCTTTCAGCCGCAAATATTCTCCATTGCCTAATGCCTTGATGATAATATCCTCATACTGCTCTTCGCTGCTGTAGCGTCCGGGATAAATTATTGTGTAGCTGAAAGATTCACCGCTGTTTTGTCCCAGAACTCCCGAGGCAGCCTCTTTGCTCTGCGAGCGTATTGCTGCAATAACATCAGCCGGTTCAAGGCCATAGAGCATCATCTTGTCGGGTTTCATCCATATCCGCATGGAGTATGTCTTGGAACTGTAAATTCCAACGTCGCCAACTCCATTGATACGCTGCAGGTCGGGAACTATGTTGATTTGCAGGTAGTTGGATATATCAATATCACTTAATGCCGGATTTGTGCTGTAAACGTCAAAAAACATCAGTGCATCCGTTTGTTGTTTTCGGGTGGAAACGCCGGTTTGCAAAACCTCCTGCGGCAGCAGCGGATTTGCCAGGGCAACCCGGTTCTGAACGTTTACTGCTGCAATGTCGGGGTCATAATTCTGCTCAAAATAGACGACTATCTGAGCTATCCCGTTGTTTGAAGCTGTGGAGACCATATAGGTCATTCCCTCAACTCCATTGATTTTTTCTTCAATGGGGATAATTACACTTTCAAGAACCGTTTTAGCATTTGCTCCGGGATAGGTGGCAAATACCTGAACAGTGGGAGGCGCAATGTCCGGATACTGAGTGACGGGCAATGTGAATATTCCTAAAATACCCAGAATTACAATAACGATGGAGATGACAGTTGACAGGACAGGCCTTTCAATAAATTTTTTAAGCATATTGAATTTTCACATTATTGAATAATAATTAAAAGACAGTGGCAATGGGCGATGTGATGCTGTCGTAAGGTAAGCTCTCAGGGTAAACAGCTGTGCCTGATGTAATTATGTTTGCACCTTCGGCTACGATTTCATCTCCTTCGCTAATGCCGCCGGAAACAACGTAAATCCCTTTTGTCTGGTCAATAACATTGATAATGGTCTCAGAGGCAATGGTTTTTCCGTTTTCGCGTTCTATTTTCATTACGTACGTTTTTCCCTGTCTTTCAAATGTTGATTTTTGAGGAACAACCAATACTTTGTTGTAGTATTTTGGAATTCGGATTATTCCGGTGCTTCCATTGGTTAGAATTTGTTCGGGATTGTCAAAAACAGCCCGGTAGGAGATACTTCCCGTTTTTGTGTTGACCTGAGAGTTGACAGTTTGGATTGTACCCTTGTGAGGATATTCCTCCCCATTTGCAAGAATCAGGGTTACCCGGGGCAGGTTTTTAATTTTTTCGATTCTGGTTTCACCCTCGGCATTGAGTAAAAAATCGAGATAATCTTTTTCGTTCAGGGAAAAATATGCATATACCTTGCTGATATCCGAAATATTGGTTAGTGGCAGCGGATCCATCGGTCCGACCAGATTCCCCTTGCGAATCCTGATTTCACCCACATAACCGTCCACCGGACTGGTAATGTTGGCATATTCGATATTGGCCATTATGCTTTGGTAGGATGCCTGCGCCTGTTTAAGCCTTGCATTTGCCGACTCTAACTGGGATGCGCTGATAATTTTTTTTTCCACCAGAGGTTTCAGTTGATCAACCTGAACCTGAGCAGCGTTGATGTTTGCCATTGCCGCACCGGCTTCTTCAGTGAGCGAGGCAGTTTCCAGCTTGAATAACAGTTGCCCCTGCCTGACTTTTTGACCCTCATCCACCAGAACATTAGTGATGTAGCCCGAAACCTTTGGTCTTGCCTCGCTGTTGTTGATGCCTTCAATACTTGTCGGGTAGCTTAAAAAAGTCTCAACATTTTTAACGGGAATTTTTACCGTCACAACAGGCGTTGCCTGATTTTGCCCTGTATTTGCCATTGCCTGGCGCTGACCGCCATTTCTGCTTCCGCATGAAACAAACACAATGAAAACGGCTGTTATGTAAAAAGTGTAAAAAAGTGTTTTCATGTTCCTGTCATTAATCTTCTTGAAAATAAAACAAGAATTATACTCTATAAAAATCCAGCTTAAAACTAAAGGCTCTTTTAGTCTTCTTCATGCTATCTAACCAATTTTCTTTACAAATGGTTCATTTTTTTTGGTGTTCAGCGGCAGTTTTTTGATTCAAATGGTAACATCAAAACAGAAATCTTCTGCCGGTTTTATTTTACTGCTTTATCTGCCAGCCCTTCAACTGCTCCGCCGGAAATAGCCCACAAGTAAAGGCTTGCCACAGAAGCATAGGGTGAGTAGCGCTTCTGATACCGGGCAAAAAGTTCTCTTGTGATTTTCTCGTGTCCATAAAGCATCCGCAACCCTCTTTGTATGGCAAGGTCGCCAAAGCTGATAATATTTGGCCGCTGCATCGAAAAAATCATCAGCATTTCTGCTGTCCACGCACCAATGCCGGGCAGTTTTACAAGTGTTTCGTTAACCTTGTGGTCGGGCATATTTTTGAGTGAATCAATATCAAGTTCTCCGGAAACAACCATGGAAGCTGCATGTTTTATATATCCGGCTTTTCGGAAAGAGATGCCATACTGCTGCAGCTCCCCGGTGCTTAACTTTTCGATGGTTTGGGGTGTGATGGTTTTTATTCCCTCTTTCATTCTTCTCCAGATGGTTTTTTGTGCTTTGGAGGAAATCTGTTGCCCGACTATTGTGTTCACAAGAGCCTGGAAAAGATCAGGATTTACCGCACGTTTAATCATGCCGATGTGATCAATTGCGCGGGCAAGCTTCTTATCCTTACTTTTGAGATGGTTAATCTCCTTTTCACCATACTGAAAGTAGTTCATCATTTGTCTGTTTTACCGGCTTTGCTGTCAATTATCACCATTTTGTGTTAAAACCTGCCCCTTTTCCAGTAATAACTTCTTTAGTTTTTCGTATTCCACATCTTGTACCGCAATTTTTTCATCGATTGCCATGCAGGCAGCAACCGCTGCCGACTGTCCCAGAATCATAAAAACCGGTTCCATGCGGATGGAGCCAAAGGCAATGTGCGTTGAGCTGACACAAACCGGAACCAGCAGATTGCCGCACTCTCCCTTTTTGGGAACGATGGAGCGGTAGCTGACGGGGTAGGGGGGAAAGCCCCACGCTTCCACATTTCCCTCATTCTGAACAAATCCGTTGGCATCAACAAAACGCTGCACGTGGTGTGAGTCCATTCCGTATGCCGCCATGCTAACCGGGTCATCAATCACTTCATACCCTTCGCAGTTGCGCTGGGACATCACGTAGTCGCTGACCATGCGCCTTGCCTCACGGACATACAGCTGCTCCTGCCAGCCATCATCCCGTTCATATTCATCTTTACAGGTTCCCCATTTTGAAACCGCATTGCGCACCTTTTCGGGAATTCGCGGATGATATGCCAAAGTCCACATCAATCCCTGCTGATAGCTGCGGTGGCGCTCAATGATTTTTTCCCGTTCCGCATAACTTGCTTCGGGGTAGTCGTGATTCTGTCCGATGAAATCGGTTGAAAAACCTTTCTGGTTGTTGGTGTCGGTTTTGCGGTTGGGCATGGCTGAATTTATCCATGGGACCAGCGGATCACCGTAATTGTACATTTTTTCAACAGCCCCTTTTGCTGCTTCATAATTGCGAAACAGCAGTTCATATTCCAGTTCATTGTAGTTTTTCGGTTTTTTGAACGGAATCCGGTTTTCGGGATGGTCGGTCAGTGTCATTCGGAAACAGTAAGCCTGAATACCCTTGTCGCCGTGCCCGTCAATCCCTGGTCCTCCCTCGACAATAAACGGGAGCAGCCCGCTGGAAGGGTCGCCTTTAACAATATAAGGGTCAACGCCGTCGATGAAATTGTGATGAATTCCGTTTTTGGAAACTGTTCCCCGAAGGGTGGTGCTCACCTTGTTTGCCTGAACGCCATTCAGCGTTTCGCCGTATTCGCTGTTCGACTCACGCCCAATGGTATAACTTACACCGGCAGCTGCCATTAAGTCGCCTTCATAGGTGGCGTCAATAAATATTTTTCCCCGGTATTTTTCACCGCTTTCCATTTCAATTTCAACAATGTGCTGCCCCTGTTTCTTTACTCCGTTGCTTCGGTTAAGGCGTTGATTGTAAATAATATCAATTTTTTCGCGGGCAATCATTTCTGCATACACTTTCAATGCGGCAGACGGTTCAAAAGTCCACATGGCATCTTCTCCTTTAGCTGTCCGGGTTTGTCCGCCGTCCATGTATTCCTCCTTTTTTTGCCATTTCCAGTTTTCAGCCTTTTCATAATAGCGCCTGATATTTTGGTAGAATTCGCGTGAAATTCCGCCAATAACCTGCTTGTTGCCAATATCGGTCTGCCCCAGTCCGCCGGTGGTTAATCCGCCAATGCGGGCAGACGGCTCAATCACAACAACCGATTTTCCCATGCGTGAACTTTGGATTGCAGCCGCAATGCCGGCGGAAGTGCCGCCGTAAACCACAATGTCATACGACTTGTCAGTTGCACGGCTTTTTGCCGGGTGAGACACTAATAAAAAAACAAAGCTTAAAAAAACAGTGAAAAAATTCTTTTTAAATAAATACATAGCTGTTATTATTATAAATCAGGTGAAATTAATTTATTTTTCCTTTCTCCATTTGCGTTCCACTATTTTTTCCGAAAAATCCCGTGGTTCACCGACTTCACGTCTTCAATAGAATAGAAAGCTTTGGGATCAGTGGTTTTAACAATATTTTCCACTTTTTGAATCTCATTCCGCCTGATGATGCTATATATAATATGCACATCTTCTCTGCCTCCGGTGGCATCGTGATGAACGATGCCATAACCGGCATTTTTAAGATTTTGAATCACTTCAGTAGCACTTCTGCGTAAGATAAACTGAATTTTTACAATGCCCATAGCCAGCCGCTCCTCAATAATTAATCCGACGTAGTTTCCCGTGGCAAACCCGGCTGCATAGGCAAAGTAACTCGTCCAGTTATCGAGGTTTGCCATTATGCGTGAAATGGCAAGCAACCAAATCAGAACTTCGAAAAAACCAAGCAGAGGCGCCCAGAACCTTTCCCCTTTCGAAACCATTACAATACGTACCGTACCTATGCTTACGTCCATTATTCTTGATACAAAAATCAGAAACGGAAGCAGAAAGTAGTTATAAAAGCTTGTGTCAAAAAAAATATTACCGAATATCATTTTTTAAATTTTTAATAAAGATACATTAAAACTCTGTAGTAAAATGGAAACGAATGCCTGAAAATGGTGGACTAAACAATGACTTGTATGAAGGTGTTAAATTTGTATTCATAATATTTAAAACTAAAAAATTGGAGCGAGCAGCCCCACCAACTTTTCATAAAGATGGATGTACCTGGGCCTGTTTATCCAATCTGTTGGGTTTATCTCCCCCGATTGTTTTAAGTCATTGCTAAATGCTTTTTGTAATTGTTGCGTAATTGTTTTGCTGTATAGCATTGCATTGACCTCGAAATTGAGGTCAAAGCTTCGGTAGTCCATATTGGCTGATCCTACAACAGATAGATTATCATCGATAATCATAACCTTGGAATGTACAAATCCTTTTTGGTATTCAAATATTCTAACCCCGTGCCGCAGTAGCTCTTTGTAGTACGAACGTGCGGCCGCATTCACAATCCATGAGTCTGATTTTCCCGGTACCAGCAGTTTTATTTTAATGCCACTTTTTGCTGCTATAATGAGGGCATCCATCAAGCTTTCTCCCGGAATAAAATAGGGACTGGTGATTAACACCTGTTTTTTTGCCGCCCCAATGGCTTCTAAGAGGGAATAGAAAATGACAGGCAATTTAGAGTCGGGCCCGGAAGGCACTATCTGCACCAATTCATCACGTATTTTGTCTTCTTTGGGATATTTTGGAAAATAATCCGGCCCAAATTGCAGTTTATTTTTGGCACTAAAATTCCAATCGCAAAGAAACATGTACTGCAAATAAAAGGTAGCTGGGCCTTCTATCATTAAATGGGTGTCGCGCCAGTATAAATCATTTTCAGGTTGGTTGTCGTTTCTATATTTATTACTGATATTGATACCGCCTATAAAGGATTTTTTACCATCAATTACAACGATTTTTCTGTGGTTTCTATAGTTCAGCCGGTTGACGAGGGCGTACCATTTTATTTTATAGAAAGGGGCTGTTTCTATGCCGTTTTCCTCTAACTTTTTGATAAAACCCCTGCCTAAGTTATGGCTTCCAAAATCATCGTACATAAAACGCACTTCTACACCCTGCCGCACTTTTTTAATGAGCATATCCGCTATGGAATTTCCCGTCTCATCATCTTCATAAATATAGTATTCCATATGAATGTGTGACCTTGCACCCTCCAGTGCATTCAATAGCTCCGGAAACTTTTCTTCGCCGTTCAAAAGCAATTTTACGAAATTGTTACCGGTCACCGGGCTCGTACTCGAATTGCGAATAAACCGTGCCAAATTAAGATGCTCAGGAGGCAATAGTCCCGAATGTAAAACCTGTTCTGAATAGTTCCAAACATGGGTTAGGATTCTTTGATGGAGAGTTTCGTCCTCGACTATTTTTCTGCTGTATAATTTACGTTTTCGATAGTTGATACCGAAGAAAAAATAGAAGAACACACCGAAAAACGGCAATAGAATAATAAGCAGGATATAAGCCAACGCCTTGACCCCGCTGCGGGTATCGTATAGTACGCGGAATACAACCAGGAGTATTATGACAACGTACACAATTTCTAATAAAAGCAACAATTTCATGGAATGTGTTTCTATGATTGTATCCAAACATGAGATTTGATTCCTACAATCTCACCTTTTTTTGACCAATGGTGGGTTTTAGCTCAATTGCTTTCATACTAAACTATTTAATGTTAAGGAAATGGAAAAATAACTTACACAGTTATCAAATTTAGCAATAATTCGAAAGGGTGGCTATATATCCTGATTATTTTTAACACACGTATCGTTGATATATGTCCCGGGATCAATCCAGCTTCACTGATGCGGCCAGTTTAAGAATTGTGCAGCTTATGGAAAACAGCCATTTCAGTTGTTCCCAAACCAAATGTGTCTCTTGAAGTTTCGATACCATTTAAAAAAACAACCCGTATTGAATGTTCTGAATATAATTGCTAATTTAGCAGTGACTGATTAGTAACAAATGAAGGATTATTCGAAATTATTAAATCATTAATCGTAAACAAAAAAATTATGGTATTAATATCTAAAGATGAAATAGTTGAATTACATGATGTAAATCAGGAGAATTGTATTTCTATTTTTATTCCGACACACAGAGCAGGTAAAAAAGTCTTGCAACAAGAGGATTCACTGGCTCTAAAAAATCAATTAAAAGAGGTTAAAAGCAAGTTAGCTAAAAAAGGGCTACATGCCGATGTTGTTAACAAGCTGACGGCACCTGTTCAGAAATTGATTGACAATACGTCGTTTTGGCGCGAGCAATCGGATGGTCTTGCAATTTTTATAGCCGATGGGTTTTCGAAAATCTACACCTTGCCCGTATATTTTAAGGGGTTTAATTACATATCAAATTCATTCTATTTAAAACCATTGATGCCAATGTTCGCTGGGGATGGAAATTTCTATTTGCTGATGCTTGAGAGAAGTAATGTAAAATTATATGCATGTACCCGACATACCTTCACTGAAATCAAAATTGACGATCTTATACCTGAAACCAAACAGGATCGAGTAGGGTATGATTATGAACAAAAAAACCTGCAATTCAGAACGGGACAAACAGGAACCGGACATGTTATGTATCATGGGCAGGAAGCAGCTACGGGGAAAAGGGAAAATGAAATCAAAAAGTATTTGAGGGCAATAAATGATGGCATTGCCCCGCTAATCAGAGAAGAGAATAGGCCCATGCTTGTTGCAGCTCAAAGACCTCTTTTTGACATCTATAGGGAAGTAAATAGTTACCCAAATTTAATGGGAGAACATTTAAATGTCAATTTTGGCGATATTGATATCTTTGAGGTACATGAGTTAGCCTGGAAAATGATGGCTCCTCTATTCGACCGGAAAAGAAAGGATAAAATAGCACTTTTTCTTAAGGAGCAAGGTACAGGCAAAACAGCTATCGGAATAGATAAAATTATACCAGCGGCTTTTAATGGAAGAGTTGACACCTTGTTTTGCGAAAATAAGTCAGATATATTTGGTAACTATAAAGAAGAAAATAATGATATAACTGTTACCCAAAGCGAGGAAAATGATAACACAATATCATTGATGAACGTTGCTGCGGTAAAAACATTCATAAATGGTGGCGAAGTTTATCTATTGGATAAGGAAGAAATGCCAAATCCCAATTCAAGAATCAATGCTTTGTATAGATATTAAGAATAGAAACCCGGAATACCCCTTTGTTGCCAACCACCACTGGAAGTTCGCTGCAATTGCCCGATCAATATGAACCGATGCGGGGGAGATTGAAAAGGGTCTCCCGGAGCTTAAAATCTAATCACAATATGCACAAGAAAAATATCCAAAGCGACAACAATGGAGAAAGTCATTTTGAGAATATTGAAGTGCCGTCTTATCTTTGCAGATTAAAAGCAATAGCTGTGTCACATGCCAAAAAACAATAAAAAATTGCTACAATTCAGCGATATCATCAATGCTCAATCGGTATTAAAAAACGTGGTGAAGTTTACGCCACTTGAGCGCAGTAAATCTTTTTCAGCCATGTCGGAGGCTGATGTTTACCTGAAACTGGAAAATTTTCAGACTACCGGTTCCTTTAAGGTAAGGGGCGCCTATTACAAAATCAAAAGCCTTACCCCAAAAGAAGCTGCTAAAGGTGTCCTATGTGCTTCTGCAGGCAACCATGCCCAGGGTGTGGCTTATGCAGCTTCAAGTCTTGGTGTAAAAAGCACAGTGTTTATGCCCGTATTTGCCTCTCCGCTCAAGGTAATCGCTACGCGGGCCTATGGTGCCGAGGTGGTACTTATAGGCGACACTTTCGATGATGCAGTCTATGCTGCTGTTGAATTTGGTAAGAAATCCGGTGCCACTTTTGTGCATCCGTTTAATGACCCGTATATTATTGCAGGACAAGGCACCATTGGCCTTGAGATATTTGAGCAGCTGCGTGAGATAGAAGATGTGGTAGTACCTATTGGCGGTGGCGGGCTGATTTCCGGTATTGCCATTGCTTTGAAACAGCTCAATCCTCGCATACGTGTGATTGGTGTGGAAGCTGATGGCGCACAATCCATGAAAGCTTCCATGGGAAAAGGGGAACCGGTTACCCTCAATTCAGCCTATACCATTGCAGACGGTATCGCTGTTAAATCGCCGGGCAATCTAACTTTTGATGTAACCCGCAAATTGGTGGACGAACTGGTAGTGGTAAATGATGCCGAGATTGCCCGAGCGGGCTACCTGTTGCTGCAACGCGCTAAAATCCTCGTAGAGCCTGCTGGAGTGGCAGCAATGGCAGCCGTGCTTTTTCAAAAAGCCAGCACAAAAGGCCGAAAGGTTGTCCCGATAATCAGCGGGGGGAATGCGGATATGTCCATACTGGTACAAATTCTTGATAAGGGTGTTATGGATGAAGGCTTACGTGCCCGTATTCAGGTACTTATCCCTGATCAGGCCGGAAAGTTAAAGGCAATTATCAACATTCTGGATAAAATGAAGTCGAGTATTCACGATATCGAGCACGAACGTTCTATCACAAGCGTCCCGGTGGGGCATGTGCTTGTAACCATTACTTTTAACCTGCAGGATACCACCCAATTATCCATGATATGCGAAGAACTTGAAAAACGGGGAATGCAATACGAGGTGCTCAGATAAGGAAAACGCCCGCATAATGGCTGAAAAATATACAAGTGCAATAATGATGTTTTGGAAAAACCACATTCCGGCTTTAACCTGGCTCCCGGCATATAATTTAAAGTTTTTAGGGAAAGATGCTCTTGCAGGCATAACGCTGGCCGCCTACGCCATACCGGTTTCATTGGCTTATGCCTCACTTGCTGGCCTGCCCCCGCAATATGGTATATACGGCTACCTTTTAGGTGGTATTTTTTATGCATTGATTGGAAGCAGCAGGCAACTTGCCATTGGCCCCACTTCGGCAATATCGTTGCTTATAGGGGTTACTATTTCAGGCATGGCTAATGGCGATCCTCAGCGGTGGGCCGACATTGCTTCGTTTACAGCACTCGTATTTGCCGGGATGAGCTTATTAGCTTATTTTTTGCGTTTGAGCGGCATAATTAATTTTATCAGCGACACCGTGATGCTGGGCTTTAAAGCTGGTGCGGCACTTGCCATTGCCACAACCCAGCTGCCAAAATTGTTTGGCGTTCCCGGTGGAGGCAAAAGTTTTTTCACCCGGTTGGTGGTGCTTGTTCAGCAATGGCCAGAATTTAATTACTATGTGCTTGGTTTTGGAGTTGTCGTCCTTGTATTACTTTTTATGGGAGAGAAATTTTTCCCCGGAAGACCCATAGCCATTCTATTGGTGATTGCTTCCATCCTGGCTGTTTCGTTAACACCCCTGGGTAATCTCGATTTTAGTACGGTAGGTTTGATTCCTGATGGGTTACCCCAATTTCATATACCCACTTTATATGCCGTAGATATAGATGAAATATTCACGCTTGCCTTTGCCTGTTTTTTGCTGGCATATATCGAAACCGTTTCATCGGCAAAAACAATGGCGCAAAAACACGGGTATAAAATTAATCCCCGGCAGGAATTGCTTGCCCTTGGCATTGCTAACCTGGCCACGGCATTTGGGCAAAGTTATCCGGTGAGTGGCGGCTTGTCGCAAACAGCCGTGAATGACAAGGCTGGTGCAAAAACACCCATTTCGCTGATATTTGCCTCAATAGTTATTGGAGTTTGCTTGTTGCTGTTTACCGGACTGTTAGAAAACCTGCCTAATGTGGTGCTGGCTTGTATTGTGATTGTGGCCGTAAAAGGACTGGTTGATGTGAAAGAGTTTGCTCATTTATGGAAAACCAACAGAACAGAACTTGTTCTTGCTATAATCGCAGTGATTGGAGTGCTTATTTTTGGTATCCTCGAAGGGGTTCTGATTGCTGCTATTGTTACTTTAGTGTTGGTAATCAAGGCGGTTTCGGTTCCACACGTTGCTGTTTTGGGAAGGATACCGGGCACACACCGCTACTCCGATGTTGTACGAAACCCGGACAATGAATTATTTCCACAGCTTCTTTTATTCAGCGTCGAATCTTCGGTATATTACTTTAATACCGACTACATCAAAGACCATATCCTATCAAAAGTGGATTATGCCAGCACTTCACTGAAAACAGTTGTCTGGGATTTGAATACCTCCCCTCATGTTGACCGAGCAGGCGCTAAAATGGTTGGCCAGCTTTACCTGGATTTAAAAGCAAAGGGTATCTTGCTTCGTATAGCCAATGCCCGCGCCAATGTGCGTGATATTCTTCGCAATGAAGAAATTGATCAATTGATTGGTAAAATCAGCCGTCAGGTTTCGCTTAACGATATTGTGGATGAAGAGCTGAACAAGTGGAATGAATTATCATAAAGAATTAGGGTCAACTTTAAGGGGGAGTGAGGTTATCCCTCGTTTGCAACGAGGGGTTTGTGGTTAATTGTTTATAACAATTAAATCTACTACTCTTTTATTATGATGCCGTTGTAATGTGAGTACATTAATTAGCTTATCTTTTCGCGTTGCAAACGCTAAACCATATCTTTCAGGTTTGATTTTAATACGTTAATAATAATGCCTTTGTCAACACCAATAACATCGACGATTTCAATTAAATTTGAAATGAACTTAATAGCGATTTCTTTTCATTTATACTTTTCCATTAAGTAGTCAAATTTTGAGTCATTACTTTCAAGAGGATGTAGAAAACCTGCCCATTTTTCAACAAATTCTTTGGCTTTCAAGGTTTTTCTTAATCGTCTTGCTTTAGGAATAATAATTACATCAACCTCCTTATCTGCCATTGAAGAGTTATTGGGAAGATGAATAGTTCCTGTTTTTGAAATTCTTGTTCTAAAACGTAATGTTTTCATCGCTCATATTTTTCTCAAATATACGACTTTTTGCGATTCGGTTTCGTCCGTCAAAATGTGCTGCAACGTTTTGCAGCTACAAGAAGTTGGCGATTGTGAAGCACAAAACTATCTGCCAGCAATGAACTTGATACGAAGCACGAAGCTTCATCTAACCACTGAAACGTCAATTTCTTGTAGGTGCTGTTGAACTTAACCTCACTGGCGTTTGGTGGTTTTTTAGGCTACCGAAAGCCAGTATCTTTGAGGCATTTAACCATTTAAATTTCATCCAATTAAAATTAAAAGTTTTCAAAGGTATTGGATGCCTGCCTGTCCGGTAGGCAGGTAACTCCCTCATTTTAATTAAGTTTGTTTGTGAAGCATTTCTACATGGTCGTTTCATATATCAAAATCATTGAAAGGAATTTTTATGTTTTTTAAACTCTCTTTACTCACATGTGTATAAATTTCTGTCGTTCGCGACGACTTATGTCCCAACAACTCTTGTATATACCTTAAATCTGTTCCACTTTCCAGCAAATGAATTGCAATGCTGTGCCTCAGGCAGTGAATGGTAAAGTTATGATTTTTTTTCTTGGCTTGTTTGAGGTTGCTGTGGGTTTTTATTTTTCATCGCCGAATAATCGATCCATGCCACCGGTTTCATGGATGTAAAAAAATCACCCAGGTTAAATTTGTTTTTCGGAATGTACCAGCAGTTCATGGTGGCGCTCCAGCGGACATTGGTACGGGCTTTCACTTTAACATGATACTGTATAGGAAAGCGTTGGCTATTTAATCAACTCCCCCACCTTACTCACCACATCATACTTCAATCCATCAAACTCCTTAAAATGTGCTTCCCCACACTTAATCTTCAACTGCTCATCAGGATGTAGTTTTGACACATCAACCCGTGGTGTTCCTGTATCTTTAGTTTCTGCTACAAAGTAAATTTTATTATCATCCTCAAAAACTAAAGCCCAATCAGGATTGTAATTCCCAATGGGTGTAGGAATTTTGAACCAATTGGGCAGTTTGAAGTAGAACTTTACTTGCTCGCTCGTTTCGCAATCTTGTGCAAACCTGCTTTCAACACCTGAATCCAAAGGAACAAACTCTTCATAAATAGTTTTGGATGAGTCGGTTACTTTAAAAGAGAAGTCGTTTAAGTAAACTTCCAGCTCTTGCGCTTCAAACAGTGACATTTCATATTCCGAACCACCAATTTTTTGATACTTAATCCCATCAATCATCAAATCATATAATATCCGATTAATAGCGTGGGTTGTTAGATCTAAAAAGAGTTGTGGATTAATTAAAATATCTCCGATTCGCCCCGATTTGCTTAAAATCTGCTGAATGGTTGACCGTGTCAATTCTGTTTTGCTTTGAATGTAGCCAAGCACATCAGGAATTTTCCATACATAGCGATCATAAGACTCCACTCTGTCGCCTGCATACATTGTCTCCACACCTTCATCTGTCATCTCTATCTGCACTTTGGTAGAACGAATAGAAGGAGCTTTAACTTCAGGTAAATCTTTAATGGCTTTGGCAGCAAAAGTTATTAACTCATCCGTTTTGTAATCAACACGGTAAGAAGTTTTCTTTTTCAGTTTTTCCCATATTTCCAAGAATCGAGGATCCGCTTCAAAACCTTTGCGGTATTTAATTGCCGTTCTTTCGCGCATATTTTTGATTCTACCTGTAAACGATACGCCACAATCGTCCTCTATCTCTTGTTGCAGAGCTTTCGCAAAATCGTCATACGACTCATTGGCAACAACAGTCAATCGGTTGATATTTTGGTCGTAAGTTCGTTTCCCGGTTTTGTCAACAGCCAAGCGCAGACCACGTCCAATTTCCTGACGTTTCTTCATGTCCGACTTTGTTTCGTTCAGTGTGCAAATCTGAAACACATTGGGGTTGTCCCAACCCTCGCGCAATGCAGAGTGCGAAAATATAAAACGAAGTGGATTATCTAAGCCCAGCAGCTTCTCTTTATCTTTCATTATCAGATTGAAAGTATCTGCTGAGTCTAAACTATTCAATGAAGCTAAAGTTTCTTTGGTGTCTTTCCACTTCCCCTTTTTATCTTGAGCGAAGTATCCATTATGCACTTCATTGACAGGAAACTTGTCTAACTCTTTAAAAGCTGCTTTTGATATATACTCTTGGTAAATCTCTTCAAACCATTCGGCAAATTTTCCTTTAATTGGATTCCCATCGGTATCATAGCCTCTATAATTGGCAACTCTATCAATAAAAATCAAGGATAACACTTTAATCCCTTTTTTATTGAGACGTTTTTCTTTTTTCAGATGTTCTTCAATTGTTTTACGGATTTGAAATTTCCTCACTTCATCTGTCAAACCTCCTTGACTGTCTCCTTTATAAAGTAAACTTCCATTTGAAATAGAGATACATTGATTAATGGCATCAATCTCTTCAATAAGATAACCATCTGCATAAATTTCTCTTTCGTTGGATAATTTGTACAGATCGTCTCCTACTTTTACAGTAATTGTTTTCCTTCTTACTCCATTCTTTTCGTTGCTATTTATCGAAACCTTTGCAGTAACTCTGGATTTGGTTGCGGTAATTGATTCAACCGCTACAAATGCATCGTTAAAGGCGTTTTCTTCAACAATTGAATCCACTTCAATCTGCTTCACCAAACCTAAATCGTAAGCCTTCACCGGATTTAAACTATAAGTAAGATTGTACAGATTTCTATGCGTTGCAGAATAACGAAGCGTACAAAGCGCTTTCAAATTGTCAATAGCTGCAACACGCTTTTTTGTTTCCATATTTTGTGGCTCGTCCACAATAACTATTGGATGAGTGGCTTGAATAAATTCAACGGGTTTTTGTCCGTTCAGCTTATCATTGGGCTTATTGATAATGTTTTCATCTTTGGCAAACGAATCAATGTTTATAACCAAAACCTCAATGTTGTTGGTAGTGGCAAAACCTCGCAAAGTGGAAACTTTGGTGCTGTCGTAAACCTGAAAATTTAAAGGTACATTGTCATATAATGTTTGAAAATGAGAGTGTGTAATCTCTAAGTTTTTCAACACCCCTTCGCGAATAGCGACTGATGGCACAACAATCACAAACTTTTTAAACCCATACAATTTATTCAATTCATAGATAGTGCGCAGATAGACATAAGTTTTCCCTGTTCCTGTTTCCATTTCCACTGAAAAGTTCATGCCTTCCAATGCATCTGTTACAGTTATCTCGTTTTCCTCTTGAATAGATTGAAGATTAGTCAGTATCTGTTCTTCCGATAGTATTAAATTGTTGCTTACACCATGTATAAGATTCAATGAGTTCTTCTCATTGAGATGATACTCCATAATAGATTCTTCCAAGGGTTGCCCTTCAAACAGACCGGTTATGGATTGTATGGCATCTAACTGAAATTGCAGGTTTGGTTCAAAGGTTAGTTTCATTGTTCTGGAAGTTCTTTTGAGATAGTTGGATCTAAATAAATATCGTCGGATGTTTTTTTGAGAGATTTGGCACCAAATTCAAATGCGATATCTTTGTGAGCATAAGTTCCACCATAGCGTCCGCTTTTTGAAATAATTCCAATAGCATTAGTGCTTTGAACCCATTTTCTTGGGGTAAGATTAAAAGAGTTTAAACCAGCTTCTTTTCTAAAGGTGTCAAATTCGACACCTTTAAAACTTGGATTGTTCAACTGCTCCCAAATGCCTAAAAACTCTAAAGTGTTTCTATTTCGCATCCAATTTCGGATATGGTCGCTCCCTTCTTCACCTCTCACCATATCTGTAAGGCAGATGTAATCATTTTCGTTATAATTAGCAATAGTAATTATCTTCTTTTCTACTTCAATTTTATTAATCTTTCCTGCCATACCTATATCGTTTTAAATTCAATCCCCGCATCTTTCATTTGCAGAACGGTATTGGTTTTTAACTGGTCGTTGCCTTCAAACAGCTTGTCCAAAGCAATTACTTTGATTGGTTTTAAGGCAATCGCAGCATCAATTATCTCTTTAGTGGCTTTCTCCAACATCAGCACCAGTTCATTGTCGTTAATAATATAGAAGTCTGGGTTTAAATTCCCCTCCTTTGGAGGGGTGCCCTTTAGGACGGGGTGGTCAATTCCCTTCCTCTGGAGGGGTGCCCGAAGGGCGGGGTGGTCAATTCCCTTCCTCTGGAGGGGTGCCCAAAGGGCGGGGTGGTCATAAAGCATCTCCATAACTCCACTCATGTTATTCATTATTTTTGCTACGGGAATATGAATAACTGTTAATCCGATATTTTCTAAATAGGCATCTCTTGCTGCATCATAATCTTGTTTATCATCATGGCTGCTACCATCTATTTCAATGACCACATTGCAATTACTACAATAAAAATCTACAATGTAGTTGCCAATAATTTTTTGCCTGTCAAAATCAAATCCTTTGAATTGTTTATTTTTCACTTGATTCCAGAAGAGTACTTCAGGCAGATTTCCTGCTTGCCTTAATTTTTTTGCTCTTTCTCTAAGTTTTGGGTTATAGGGAAGATTGAAATAGTTTTGGGAGTTTCGACCACCCCGCCCTTCGGGCACCCCTCCAGCGGAGGGGAATTTTTTACCTTGACTATCATCTGAACTTGTAAAGTACGGGGATATCTTGCTGTTCAAGTCCTTTCCACTTTTCAATAGTAGCTCATATACCATATTTTCAACGGTAGCTGATTCCGCAACAGGGTCAACAAAGAGTTTCATTTGCTCTTCTAAAGCTTTTGCATCTTTACCTACAATCTGTTGCCATTGTTTGAAATTGCTCTCGCCTAACTTCAATACTTTAAATCCTAAGTCTTGTGTTTTTAATTGCTCTATTCTGGTTTTGAGATTCTCAATTTCCGTTTTAGTTTCGTCTGTAGGTAATTCACTTTTTAATTTTTGTATTTCAGTTTCTATCTTTTTTATTTCTGCCTTAATTTCTCTCTCTATTTTCTTCCCCGCTCTGCGGATGCGCTCTTTGGCAATATCGGCAATAGTTTTGTAACCAGCTTTGTGGGCTTCGCTTTTTTCTTCTGTTAGTTCGGGCAGTTGAACACAAATATATTTTCGATTGCCGCCGTCTTCTTTGTTTAAATCCATTACGGCGTGCGCGGTGGTGCCTGAACCTGCAAAGAAATCAAAAGCTATAAAATCATCCTCTGTGTTTGTATTTAAAAAGTGTTTTATTAAAGTTGTTGGCTTAGGGAAGGAAAATATTTTCTGATTGAACAAATCAACAATTTCCTTATTTCCATCCTCACTCATACCTATATCTTTAGATAAAAAAGTAGAAACAGCTTTTTTAGCTTTATCTGAACCATATTTTTTTAATGCCTTTGCTTTATCCTCACTTTCGAAAACTCGGTAAGATGGAATTGAAATGTTTAAAAATTCGTAGTCATCAGGAAATACAATTTTTCCTTTATCATAATAGAATTGAAAAGTATCTTTTGTAACTCCCCACACTCTTTTAGGATTATGTGGATATCTTTTATTTGTTTTCGGATCAATCATGTCAAAAACAGAGTTTGGTCTTTCTTCTTCACTTCGTTGAGTTGTTAAATCAGAAAGCCTCCATCTGTCGTTAGGAAAATCTTGAGATTGATAATATTTTCTTTCAATATCTATTCCTGCACCATAATCACCCTTTGTAAAAGTAATAATCCACTCATAATCTTGTGATATACCAAATGGAACATCACTTTTCGCTGTTCTTTTTCTCCATGGGAAAACACCTACAAAATTCTCCTCCCCAAATATCTCATTCATCAAAAGTCTCAAATTATGCACTTCATTATCATCAATCGAAATAAAAATCACCCCATCTTGTCGCAACAGGTTTTTAGCCAAATACAAACGTGGCATCATCATATTGAGCCAGTTGCTGTGGTATTGTCCGTTCTCTTTGCTGTTTCGTTTGAACATACCATCTTTGGTCATGTAGCCCTCTTCATCCTTGTCGCCCACACGCTTTTCATAGTCGGCTCGGGTTTCAGAGAATTTATCGGGATAAATAAAAGAATCGTTACCGGTATTGTAAGGCGGGTCAATGTATATCATCTTCACTTTCCCGAAGTAGCTTTTCTGCAACACTTTTAGCACCTCCAGGTTTTCGCCTTCGATGAAGATATGCTCGGTTTCGTCAAAGTTTACACTCTCCTCTTTGGCAGGAATCAAACTCTTTGTGGTGGGTGTTTGCAATGCTTTAAACGCATCACTTTTGCCTGCCCAATTCAAGACGTATCTTTCGTTGGCAAAGTTTATATCTTCACCCAAAGTCGCTTTTAGTTTTTCCCAATCCACTTTTCCTTCAGTAAATGCTTCGGGTAAAATTTGACGTAAAGCGTTTAATTTTTCCTGTTCAGGTGTAATGCTTGTGCCGTCCATATTTTATTGTACTTTTCTTTCAATTAATAATTCTTTGACTTCAACATCAAGGATTTCAGCAATCTTGTATAGGTCTTCTAAACTTGGTTGTCGTCTATTTTGAGCATAAGAGTTTACCATATTGTAGCTCTTGCCTAATCGCTCGGCCAACCATTTCTGTTTAATTCCTTTCTGATCTAAAACGTCTTTTATTCGGTTCATACTTGTACTATTTTATAATCTGTAAAAGTAAGAATAAAAATTAAACATCTCACATAATGAGCATTTAAACAATCATTTTATTTGGGTGCGGTGGAAAAGGGCAAGCTCTTGTGGTTTTTCAGTTTTGACTTTGTGTGCCGGCAAAAACCAAATGTGCTTGTCCGTGCGGTTGGCTTTCTTCTTTTTTCCTTTGTGCAGCAAAAGTCCCTTTGTCATTATGTCGTTTGTTTTGTCTTTTTACAATGAATGCCAAAAAAATTTTAGATATCTCATTTGACAATGTTTTAAGCAATATGTTAAAATACCGAAGATAAATAAAAACTCCTCATATTGTTTAAAAGGAGTTCACCCGCACTTCAATTTCACTTACTCCCGGATTCAGGCGGATTGTTCCAAAAGCAAGGTTAACGGTTTCTCCATTCACCGACACCACATCTTGCGGAGACAAATCAACTTTAAACTCGCCTACCATGTTTCCAGGCAATTCAATTGAATATTGCGTTAAACGGTTACTAACTTTATTGTATTCGCCTTTTATTTTCCCTTTAATGGAAGGAACAACAATTGAGCTATTTTTCAGGCTGCTCATTTGTGGGTTAATGGCAACTACTCCAAACCCGGGCGTTTTGGGCTGAATGCCCCACAAATACCTTGGAATAATATTGGCAGGAGCCGCTCCCCAGGCGTGATTCCAGTCGGAGTTGGGTTTGTATCTCATGTCCCAGGCTTCCATCGAGATAGTGGAACCCACTTTTATCATGTTGTACCAACTGCGGTCGTGGGTGGCAGTCATCAATTCAAGGGCGTAATCGGCAGCTCCCGCGTTATAAAGTCCTTCCATTAAAAACTGAGCTCCATAAACACTGCATCCCATTCCGCGGGTTCTTACATAATCTGCCACCTGTTTTTTGTAAGCATCAGGAACAACCCCAAAAGCCAGCGGCAGCATGTTTGAATGAATGGCGCCGTGGTCGGTTTCAATTCCATCTTTGTAATAACCGTCTTCTTTATTGAAAAGGTATTCATTCATCGACTTTTTCACTTTTGCAGCGCGCATTTCAAAATCGAGTTGTTCTTCCGGCTTATTCAATACGCCAGCAAATTCAGCCATAATTTTCATGTTCATATAGTAGAAACTATTGATAACCGTGCTGATTGGCGTGAACACAAACCCATCGCGTTCGCCTTGAGGCCAGTCTTTTGGCAACTTCCAGCCGGTATCTTTTTGGGCAGGCGGCCAGTCCACAATGTCGCGAATCCGCTGCGTGGTATCGGCAAACCCCAGTTTCGCCATAAACTCTCCGGTATGATTTGGCGATTTCGTGCTGATTAAACCGTGTTTGTACTCCAGTTCCATTAACGTTTTATGCTTTAATGGTTCGTAATATTTTTCTATCAGTTCGGTATTTCCGGTGTACATGTAATCCTGGTAAAACATCAGCGCCACATGCAATTGCCACTCGGTGGGCCAGGTAGGATAATCCATAAAATACTCGATGGTTTTCCGGGCAATGGAGTATTCGTTATCTACCGAATAGTGGCTCAATTGATTCAGGTAAGCATCGGCTTCGTAGGGAATCCGTTCGCGGTCGCCATCCACATAATAACCTGCAAATGAGGTGGCTTTTTGCGAATATTTACACATCTCCCAAACCTGGTTCAAAATATCGTTGGAACTTGAAAATGAACTGCTGTTTTCCTCAAAATAATTGAAATATGCCTCCTGGGTTAAATCGTCACCTTTCAAATTATTTGTCCCTTCAATTTCCACATAACGGAACGGCATAATTACCGGAAACGAATCGGGCAATGCCACTGCCATTTCATTGGTGTTGCGTGTGTCAGGAACCAGTTCAATCTGATAATCAGTTCTGTCGGGCGACACTTCCAGTTCCACCTGGGCAAACCGGATGGTTCCCCCGGGTTTTTGGTCGATTTTTCCATTCAGTAATTTTTCACCCAAACGAATAGTTAAGGTCTCGTTCTTTTTTGTTGAATAAGAAACATTTAAAGTGGCAAATGCATCCTTTCCAAAATCGGCAAAGTATGTTCCGTCTGCCTGTTTTTTGAAATCGGCAGGTTTAATTTTTTCGATTTGAAACCAGTTGTGCGAAGTGAGTTTTTCGCCAAACTCACCGGTTGTAAATTGTTGTGGTTCTGAATATTCCGAAATGCGATTGTCTTTATCAAAAATGCGTACTTTCCAGAAATAAGTTTTGTTCTCCTGCAAAGGTTCACCGCCAAATTCAATGTCGGTAGATTGCATGCTCCGTACGTTTCCACTGTCCCAAACATCGCCGATGTTGTTGCCGATATTTTCCCTGGTTGAAGAAACAAGGATTTGATACCCTTTTTGAGTGACCGCTTCTGTGGGCACCACCCAGCTAAACTCGGGCTTGCTGTCGATAATTTTTGTGAAACGAGGGTCGCGAATGTATTCAACGGTCAATCCGGTTGGAACACCGGAGTACGGGTCGGCGAATTCTTCGGTTAACCTATCGAGTTTGTTCCGGAGTTTATTAACCACGCCGGCATATTCCGGTTTCGAAACGAGGTTATTGGTTTCTTTCGAATCGTTTTTCAGGTTGTACAATTCTTCCGATGACTTGTCATTTATATACCTGAAATATTTCCATTCCGAAGTACGCACACCTTCACTTGGCGGAATGTTTTCAAATTCCCAAAGATGTTCAATTAACACAGTATCGCGCCCGATAGAATTTTCTTTTCCAGAAACAATGGGCAACAAACTTTTTCCCTGATAAGTTTGTGGTATTTCCACTCCGGCCAAATCGAGAATGGTTGCCGGAACGTCGATATTCAGCGCCATATCAGCAATATCCCTCTGCTTTTTTACCCGCGGGTCGTAAACTATTAACGGTACCCGAATGGAGTTGTCATACATCAGCCATTTTCCGGCAAGTTGGCGTTCGCCCAAAAAATAACCGTTGTCGCCCATGAAAATAATGACCGTATTTTTATCTTTCCCGGTTTCGGACAATTTTTTTCGGATTTTGGCAATCTCAAGGTCGATGCCATAAATCATCCGGTAGTATCCTTTCACGCTGTGCTGGTATTTTTCGGGCGTATCGTAGCGCCATGTCCAGCGCAAACGGTTAAATCCTTCACGCACAGGCAACGGTAGTTCCAGAAAATATTTATCGTCAGCCAGTTCGGGCCCGGGCATTTCCATATTTTGATAGAGTTTATCCGGCTCTTCCTGCCAAAAATATTGCAGTGGTGCATTGTCGTGGGCATGCGGGGCGCTAAAACTCAACGACAAACAAAAGGGTTGGTTGGCCGGGGCGTTTTCAATAAAATCCAAGCCTTGCTGACCGGTGTAACGGGTAAGGTGAACGGTATCTCTACCCAGGGTTTTGTAATAATATCCGCGGCGATCGGGGAATTGTCCGTTCCGATCGTAATCGTCGATCACATCGAACATCGCCTCTTTTCCACTAAAATTCACCCCGAATTTTCCAAAGAATCCGGTATAGTAACCCGCTTCTTTTAACAACCTTGGATAAGCTGTTTCCATATATTCGCAACGGATTTCGCCGGTTTGGAAGGTGTATTTATGGGTTCGCTCGTGCAACCCGCTAAAAATGCTGGCGCGGCTTGCCGAACAAATGGGAGTGGTTACGATGCCACGGCTAAAATAAGCCCCCGTCTCAGCAAGTTTATCCATTTCGGGGGTTTGAATGATTTTATTTCCGGCATAACCCAATGCATCCCATCGCTGGTCGTCGGTTAAAATAAAAATGATGTTGGGTTTTTGCTGTAGATCTGTTTTTTCCTTTTTACTGCCCGAAACCAAACCGGAAAAACAGATAAGGATTGCCAGTAAATTAATTTTTATTGAACGCATTATCGTAAATTTATTTCTGTTTGCAGCTCATATTCAAATACCCGGTTTTGAAAATCAAACAGGGTAGCACTCGAAAAGGAGACTTTGCTAATGCTCACAAGCTCCATGGCTATTTTAAAACGCAAATTGAACATTACGCTTTCCAAAACAAATGTAAACTTTATTTCCCTCATATATAAATTTGGAAAATAACATCGCTCTAATATTGTGTAAATCAATTAAACAAGTCCATCAGGAAAGACATTTCGCTCAAAAAAAACCGCAGCAAAAATTTTGCAGCGGTTTTTTTACTGGGTGACCCAGCTGGGATTCGAACCCAGGACCCCATCCTTAAAAGGGATGTGCTCTACCTGCTGAGCTACTGAGTCATCCTTCATTTCCTTTGTTTTCTCAAAGGCGGTGCAAAAGTAATACTTATTTTTTTCCGGGCAAATTTACCAAAGGATTATTCAAAAAATATCTATTTCTTAAATAATATGCAATCCAAACCGGGTTTTTGAGTTTTCATTCAGTTGTATTCTAAAATCTTTTAATTTTGAATAATTCCAAATTATATGAAAATGGACAAATTATTTAAGCCTAAGTTATTCAGCGTATTAAAAGATGGTTACAGAGTCAGACAGCTATCTTCTGACCTGCTTGCCGGGATTGTGGTGGGGGTTATTGCCCTTCCGCTTGCCATTGCATTTGCCGTTGCATCGGGCGTTTCGCCCGACAGGGGACTGGTTACGGCTGTTGTTGCCGGGCTTATCATTTCAGTTTTGGGTGGCAGCAGAGTGCAGATTGGCGGACCTACGGGCGCTTTCATTGTGATTGTTTACAGCATTGTTGCCAAGTATGGCATTGACGGACTGCTCATTTCTACCATAATGGCAGGCGGACTTCTGGTAGTTTTCGGGGTGCTGAAGTTGGGCTCTCTTTTAAAGTATTTTCCACATCCGTTAATTGTGGGTTTTACAAGCGGTATAGCCGTTGTTATTTTTTCCACTCAAATCAGGGATGCCTTCGGTCTTGATATTCAGAGTGTCCCGGCAGATTTTCTGGATAAATGGGCGGTCTATTTTAAATATGCAGGAACAGTGAATTTTTATGCGTTGGGAATCACGCTGATATCCATATTTTTTGTTTTGATGCCAAAAAAGATGACCCGGAAAATACCCGGGTCGCTCATTGCCATCCTGCTTACTACCTTTTTAGTGCAAATTTTCAACCTTCCCGTGCTCACCATTGAATCCTTTTTTGGCGAAATACCAAACACCATTCAGGTGAATATGCCGAAAATTAACTGGGGTGAACTGGGTTCATACGTGCAGCCGGCGATGACTATCGCCCTTCTGGGAGGGATTGAGTCTCTGCTTTCGGCTGTTGTTTCCGACGGGATGATTGGCGGACACCACCGCTCAAACACGGAGCTGATTGCGCAGGGAATAGCAAATATTGTTACGCCCTTGTTTGGCGGAATTCCTGCTACCGGAGCAATAGCACGCACTGCAACCAATGTGAAAAACGGAGGAAGGACGCCAGTGGCAGGAATAATTCATGCGATTACTTTACTGCTGATAATGCTCTTTTTCGGAAAATGGGTGAAGCTGATTCCCATGTCGTGCCTTGCCGGAATATTGATTGTTGTTGCCTATAATATGAGCGAATGGCGCTCGTTTGTCTCTATTTTCAGAGGCTCCTTTTTTGATATTATTGTGCTACTGAACACCTTTATTCTCACTGTGCTGGTGGATTTAACAGTTGCCATTCAGGTTGGCGTGGTGCTTTCCGCCCTGCTGTTTATGAAAAGAATGGGTGATATCAGTAAAACAATTCCTGCTGTTGTGGATACTGATGTAATTGAAGATTATTCTGAATTGCCCCGCCAAATCGGGATTTATGAAATCAGCGGACCGCTCTTTTTTGGTTCTGCCAAACACTATTGCGAAGTGATAAAATCCGCCGGATTGAAAAGCAAAATTATGATTATCCGGATGCGGCACGTTCCGTTTGTGGACTCCACAGGATTGACCAATCTGAAAGAAGCGCTGAAGATTTTGATTCATTCCGACATACGGGTTATCCTTTCGGGAGTGAATGAAAATGTGGCTGCCGACCTGGAAAACTTCAATATTTATAAGCTGATCGGTAAAGACTCTGTTTTTCCGGTTTTTGATGATGCATTGGAATATGCAAAAAGGCATGTGTCTCCAAAAAAGAGAAAGGGAACTCAGTAATGAGCCTCCATGAAATCCTTTATCTGCTGAACAGTCAGTTTTTTTCCCAAAATTGCCTTGTTTTCGTCTAACAGAAAAAGAGCGGGTGTTGTGCGAACATCATACAAAATCCGGAAACGGGAATCGTGGTGTTCATCCCACACATTCACCCAGTCGAAAAGCCCGTGCTCAATCAGAAAATCCTGCCACTCCTCCTTTTTCATTGCAGAATAGACGGCATAAACTTCCAGCCCCTTATCTCTGTAGGTCTGGTAAATTTCGTCATAAATTGCCGGTACATAAACCCGGCAATAGGAACAGTTGGGCTCATAGAACAGCAGCAGGGTATATTTTGCTCTGACTCCGTGCAGACTGGCATATTCGCCGTCGAAAGTTTCAAGATTCAGGTCAGGCGCTGTATTGCCAATCAGGTTGTTTTCCATAAACAACACGTTTTCCCTGATTTTTTCCAGCACTTCTTCAGTAGCCCAGGGCGTTTGCCCCGATAAATAGTACTTTTTCGCAATGTCCACAAACAACGCATCCATGCCCATGACTTTACTGCTAAAACTGTTATTCAGAAAATAGGAGACTACATATCTGAACAGTTCCGCATGGGGTTTTACATCTTCAATAAACTGAAAAACAGGATTCTTAACCGAGTCGTAGCTTTGATAAAGCACTTTGGTAAACCAGGTGTCCAAAACTTTTTTGTAAACCGGAGTGTACAGGAAACGCTCATCGGTATAGTCAAAGTTATCCCAGTAATGCCTTTGCTGATGATAAAACCGGGCATTGTGCAACAAAGTGTCGTTATTCTGAACTTCCTTCGGGAGAGTTGAAATATCCAGAGGCGGTATCATCCGGTTTGCCATGATATATTTTGCATAAAAAGTATTTGGGACGGATGCTGCCAGTTTTTCCAAATCATCGTTGAATTGCAGGGGTGCCTCTGAAAGTTCTTTTTCAAGACTCTTTTTTCGGGAAGCAGATGCGCCATCCATCTTATTTCTGATTTGAGTGTTTTTTTGCTGAAAGCTCTTCAAAAGGAGCATATAATCCCTGAAAACAGCAATTTCTGCAGACCCTTCGGTTTTCAGGGTTTCTATACTGAAAGATTCATTGCTGACGGAAAACTGCTGCTCATTTCCAAGCAGAATATCGAAATGTTTGTTTTTATCCAGATAGATTTTATACAAACCCTGCGGCAGTGCCGATGCGGATGAAAATACGCCTTTCCCCTGTTCGTCGAGCAGGATGGAGTCTTTGACGTATATGTTTTCAAGATAATAGCCCGCCAAAAAAAGTTTTTGCCCGGCAGCAGTTTTCATTTCCACATTCAGCCGAAACTCCTGCCCGGCAGAAAAAAGGGGAAGGAAAAGGAAAATCCAAAACCAATTATTCATAGAAAAGTTATTTTTGCTTCAGAACGACGGCTCAAAAATAAAGTTTAATTTTTAAACGGTATTCGGACGGCGTTGTTCAGATTGTTTGTATAACTTCAACCGCTTCAGGAAGTGAGAAAAAAGAATGAATTGTAAAGATCAGTTAACAAATGATATGGATAAACATTTACATATAGTTTCTTTTGATGTTCCCTGGCCTGCTAATTATGGAGGTGTTATCGATGTATTTTACAAAATAAAAGTACTCCACTCACAAGGAGTGAAAATCCATCTTCATACTTATGAATACGGGCGTGGCAGAGCTCGCGAATTAGATAAATATTGCGTAAGTGTCAATTATTATCGTCGTGATATTTCAAAAAAACATTTTTTTAAAAGAATTCCTTACATAATAAGTTCGCGAAATTCCGAAGAATTATCAAATGTTTTATTGCAAGACAATTATCCAATTCTGCTGGAAGGTTTGCATACATGTATTATTTTAAGAGATATCCGTTTTCAAAATCGAAAAATAATTGTTCGCATGCATAATATTGAACATGATTATTATAATTATTTGGCAATAGCTGAGTTCAATTTATTCAAGAAATATTATTACTATGTAGAAGCCAGAAAGTTGAAGCGCTTTGAATCAGTACTTGATAGAGCTTCAGCTATTATTGCAATTTCGAATAAGGATAAAGAGTATTTTTCAATTAAATACCGTAATGTATTTTTTATTCCGGCTTTTCATCCTCATCGTGAGGTGAGGTCACAAACCGGACAAGGAAGTTACGTTTTATATCATGGTAATCTCTCTGTAAGTGAAAATAAAAAGGCAATACGTTTTTTACTTAATGATGTTTTCAAAGACCAAACAACACCTGTTGTAATAGCCGGACTTAATCCGGAATCTTCATTGAAGCGATTTATTGCTAACATGCCTAATGTAAAACTCATTATTAATCCTGATGATGATCAGATGTTCAGACTGATAAATGAAGCACAGATTAACATACTTATAACTTTTCAGGCAACAGGATTAAAACTAAAATTATTAAATGTTTTGTATAATGGCAGATTCTGTATTGTAAATGATAAAATGCTAAGCGGTAGTACACTTGATGAATTATGTATTGTAGCCAATGATGCATCTGCAATTAAAGAAAAAACAAAAGAACTTTTTGTAAGGAATTTCACTGAAAGTGATATTCAAAAACGGCAAGTAAGTTTGAATCAATTATACCATAATGAATTTAATGCTAACCGCTTAATGGAAATTATTTTTAACCGGGGAATTACTTAAGGGCACAAAAAAATCTCACTGCGAACGTCAGTTTATACGGATTTTTGTGCCTGCCTCCCACAGGCAGGTTTTGGCGTTTTCGTGACATATTTGCAATATTTTCTTTTTCCGGGCAGACTAAGTATGGCAATCCGTTTTTGGCTGCCGCTTCTTTAATTTCCCCAGCCGGTGTTGGGCTCCGGTCCCATTTCAAACTCCAGGGTGCCGCCGTTCACAATTTCATCGTGCGAAATCCACACTCTGTTGAAAGGCTCACCGTTTAGTTTTGCACTCTGGATATAGATGTTTTTATCCGAATTATTCCGTGCAATTACCGTGAAATCCTTGTCTTTTTCAGTTCTGAGGATAAGTTTTTCAAACAGCGGGCTGCCAATCATATATTTCGGGTCGCCGGGTGTGACCGGGTAAATCCCCATTGCACTCAGTACATACCATGACGACAGCGAACCCATGTCTTCATTTCCGCAAAGTCCGCCCGGGCCGGGTCTGTACAATTGTGTCATAATCTGCCTTGCACGGTACTGGGTTTTCCATGGCTGTCCGGCAAAATTGTAGAGATAAGCCACATGATGCGAGGGCTGGTTGCCGTGCACATACTGCCCGATGGTGCCCACAACACCGATATACTTTGGCGGAGTGATAATCGGACTCATTTCAAAAAAGGTATCCAGTTTCTCGGTGAACTTTTTGGGACTTCCGAACAGGTCTATCAATCCCGGAATGTCGTGCTGAACCGACCATATATACTGCCATGCGTTGGATTCGGTATAATAGCGGTTTGGACGGCGCCCAACAAGAAGCGGGTCAAAATAGCGGTAGTAGGAGTGGTCGCCGTAAGTTGCAATTTCCTGCTCCTTTCCGTTAATTTCTTCTAACCACGAGCCGTCAGCCATGCGCGGACGCATGAAATTTGTCTGGCTGTCCCAGACATTTTTGTAGTATCCTGCCCGTTTCATAAAAAGCTGATAATCATCTTCCTTGTTCAGTGCTTTTGCCATTTGGGCAATACACCAGTCGTCATAGGCAAATTCCATTGTTTTTGGCACCGATTCCGTCACCCTGTCAACAGGAACATATCCAAGTTCGTTGGTGTATTTCAGTCCCGAACGTGCAGCATCAGCAGAAACAGGCGGTTCGGGAAATTTCAGCGCCTTGTCGCGCATTGCCTTATATAAAAAATCGACATCGTAGTCGCGAAAACCTTTGAAGTAGGCATCTGCAATAACCGGAACCAGATGATCGCCAACCATGCCCTCGCCAAACACATTTTGAAAATGCTGACCGGGAAGCCATCCATACTGCTTTGTCTTGTCAGCGATTGATTTGATGAAATCATTGACATGATCGGGTGCTATGAGTGTGAGCAGCGGATGCTGCGAACGGTAGGTATCCCAGCAGGAGAAAGAGCCGTAGAAATTATAGCCGCCGGTGTCGTGGATTTTACCGTCGCCGCCATAATATTTTCCGTCAACATCCTGATTTATGTATTGCGACAATAATGAGCGGTAAACTGCCGTATAAAATATCTCTTTTTGTTCGGCAGTGGCACCTTCAATCTGAATTCGCGACAATTCTTTTTCCCAGATTTCACGTGCATCACTTTTCACCTGTTCAAAATTCCAGTGAGGCAGCTCTTTCTCCATGTTTTTTCTGGCACCTTCAATGCTGACAAAGGAAATTGCCACTTTAGCGAGCACCTCTTCGTTTTCAGAAGTGTTGTAAGTTACAAACGCTCCGATACTTTTTCCGCGCTCAGCATTTTTATAGGCAAAGATAGCAGCGCCCGATTCCGGTGAGGCATATTCGGAATCAAACGTTCCGTAGTAGTAAAATGGTTTGCTGAACTCTGCAACAAAATAGATAGTTCCCGGGCCATCGGTTTTTTCGCCTTCAATTTTCCGGTCGCTGATAATCCGGACTTCTGCCCGGTCATTTTCATCCTTTTTGCCAATCTGGTGCCCCAAATCCATAATGATTCTTGCATTTGCTGTTTCAGGAAAAGTGTATCGGTGAAATGCAACTCTTTGGGTTGTAGTCAGTTCGGCATTTACTCCATAATCTTCCAGAAAAACCGAATAATAGCCTGGTGAGGCAGATTCACGCGAATGGCTAAACCGGGAGCGATAGCCGGAATCGGGGTTGTCATCGGTTCCCGGAATAACCTGAAGCTGGTCGTTTACGGTCGGCATGAGCAGAATATCCCCGCCGTCCACCATTCCCACTCCGCTCCAGTGAGTGTGGCTGAAACCCATAATTGATTTAGCCTGATATACATAACCGCTGCAGTGGGTCCATCCTTCAGTTCCGGTGTCGGGACTCACGTGCACCATGGCAAACGGAAGAGACGCCCCGGGAAAGGTGTGCCCGAAAAAGTCAGTGCCAATAAACGGATTTACATGATCCGACAGGTCTTTAGTCTGCATTGTCTGGCACGAATAGAAAACACTTGAAAAAATCAAGATTGCTGCAAAAGATAAAAATTTTCCTGACTTCATAATTTTATAAATTGTTTGTTTTGTTGTTTATTAAGAATTTTATCTTCAAAGATAAATGTTGAATCATAAAAACAAGCACAAGGTTAAGATTCTATTTATATTGAATAAAAAAACAGAAGTTTTATTGTGTGTGAATCTCTTTTTTTGTTAGTGATAAACCGTTTTAGGTAATTTTGTTTTTGTAGATTTGAAGCGTTTTTTAATGATATGATGGATTATAAAATAAAAAAGATGAGAAGCAGAAAGAGATTGTTCCCTTTGATTATTGTGATTTTGTGGTCGGTAAAACTTGTTGCACAGGTTAATGCGCCCACCCCTGTCCCGGACAGGATTATCATTAACCCCGGGGAGAATCCCTATACTACAGTAGCAGTAAACTGGCGCACCGACACATCGGTTTCTGAAGGTTTTTGCGAGTATATGCCGGCTCCGGAAGGTAGAGTAATTAGTGAAAATGTGAAATCCTTTCGCGCAGCCACAACTACAAAAGAATATAACTTTGTTGACAAGGACGGTTCTGTTGAACCCACAATTCAGTCGAATCACCACTCTTATGTGATTAACGGTCTGGAGTCGGGGCAAAGATATATTTACCGTGTTGGCGCCGGGGAAAACTGGAGCGAATGGTTTGAGTTTATTGTGCCCACAGCCGGAGAAAAAATATCATTTATCTATTTTGGCGATCCTCAGGTGGATTTAAAATCTCAGTTTTCGAGGATTATTCGTTCGGCATACAGGCATCACCCCGACTGTGCTTTTATGGTCTATGCCGGTGATTTAATTAACCGTCCCGGGCGGGACATTGAATGGGATGAGTGGTTTTATGCAGGTTCCCACATTCTGGCAACCGTTCCCCAGATGATGACTCCCGGAAACCACGACTACAAGGATGCAGTTCTTGACCCCCACTGGAATGCTCAGTTCACCCTTCCCGCCAACGGAGCAAAAGGAGTGGAAGGTTCTTGCTATTATGTTGATTATCAGAATTTGCGGTTTATATCAATCGATACCGGTGCAGATTATGAGCTTAGGAAGGAGGATGGACTCAAGTTGGAGGCACAAAAACAATGGCTGATTTCTATATTGGAATCAAACACCAAAAAATGGGTTATTCTCACTACTCATTTGCCCTTTTATTCACCCAAACAGAACCGGGATAATGAACACATTCGCAAACATTTTCAGCCGATTTTGGAAAAATACAATGTAGATCTGGTTTTAACCGGGCATGACCACTCCTATGCAAGGGGCAGGGCATCAGACAATCCGCAGGAAAAGCATCCAATCATGTATGTGGTTTCTGTCAGCGGACCAAAATTGAGTGATGTGGGCGACAAAGAGTGGATGGAATTTTCCGGAGAGCACAAGCAGCTCTACCAGATTATCACCATTGATAACAATAAACTGAATTACGAATCCTATGCCGGCGACGGAAGTCTGTTTGACCGGTTTTCAATCAAAAAGAGCAGCATCGGAAAAAATAAGTTTAGATAGAAAAAGCATTTTTTTACTAAAACAGCAGGAATTATGAAAAAACAAAATTTAGTAGCAATACTGGCTGTAGGCATGACTTTAGCTACATCATGGGCTGTACGGGGGCAGTTTGGGCATGAGCAGGGAGCTGCCTGGGCCGGCGGCATCGGAGCTTTGGCACTGGTGCTGATTTCAAAGCGGAACGACTGGCTGCAGAAAATTTTCCCGGTGGCTCTCGCTTCGGCGCTCGGCTGGGGAATGACCGGCATGATAAGCTATGGTGCGGTAGTCGGCTACGGGAGAGCCGACAATTATCCCAATGCATTTTATGGTTTGCTGATGCTATTTGTAATTGGCGGACTGTTTGGTTTGATTGGCGGCGGATTAACCGGTCTTAGCCTGGAATCTTCCCAAAATAAAAAAGTGAAATGGGAAAACCTGGTTGTGCAGATGGTTGCCGGAGGAATCATTTTTTACAGCTTTTTAGTGGAGCAGATTGGCGTATTGATGACTCCGCCGCGCGCCGAGAACTGGGCTGTTTCATTAGGTGCCGGACTTGCAATGCTTTGGTTTATGGTTAGAAATGAATACCGTTCATCATTGCGTGTGGCTTTGATAACAAGCTTAGGGGCAGGTTTTGGTTTTGCTTTCGGCAATTTTTTGCAGACCGTGGGCACAACCCTTCAGATAAACTTCAACTTCTGGAATGTGATGGAATACAGTATCGGCTTTTTTGGAGGGACTTCTCTGGCATATGCGGTGTTCACTTCCAGGTGGCCCGATACTTCAGCCGAATCCAAAGATTGGAAAAACCGTTTTGCACTGCTTTTCCTTGCAGTTTTCATTCCGTTTATCGTATTCAGGGAATCGCTCGGGATATCAAGCCTGACCGGACAAATGACCGCACTTCACAATGCTGAGCAGGTGGCAGAACTTACGAGATGGGTTGCTGCCATAGTGATTGCTCTTTTTATTTTGAGCACTTGGGTTATCATCAGTATAAAAGGGTATGGCGAGAAGTTCCCGAAACTTTTTTTTGCAGGATTTTTCGGATTATATATCATTTTAAGCTATCTGAAAACCGGTGTTTTAGGTGGACAGTTTTTACTGACCCATCAGCTTTATGTGGTGAATTATGCAATCATTTTTATTTTAATAGGAATTGCCGGCACTCCGTTCCCGGAATCCGGTTTGATCGGGAAAACTGACTTCGCAAAATACAAAATCTGGTTTTTAGGAATTCTGATTTTTATTGCTTTGCTAGCGCTCATTTCAATTTCAATTCACGATGGATTGCCCGGAGCTAATTACCGGTTTACGGTGTAGGGGTTGAGAGAAAGAATTATTTTTAAAATATTTTAGCAATTTATCAACTTAATTTTTAGACTATGACAGCACAACGAGTCAAATGGAGCAGACTGCTCCCTGTTCTTCTCTCATTTATGGTAATGGGATTTGTGGATATTATCGGGGTTGCAACGGGCTACGTCAAACAGGATTTTGAACTGAGTAATTTTGTTGTCCAGTTTCTGCCCATGATGGTTTTGCTCTGGTTTTTTATATTATCGGTTCCTGCCGGAGTGATTCAGGACAAGGTGGGCAAACGCAATATGCTGAATACCGGAATGGTCATTCAGGCAATTGGTCTGGGATTGCCATTTTTGCACTACTCTTTTGGGATGATGTTCGCTTCATTTTTGTTGCTGGGAATCGGTAATACACTGATTCAGGTTTCATCCAATCCGCTGCTGCAGGATGTTTCTCCCGGCGAAAAGTTAGCCAGTTTTTTAAGCACGGGTCAGTTCCTGAAAGCGATTATCTCATTTGCCGGACCGCTGATTGCTACTTTTTTGGCTATACGCTTTGGCGACTGGAAACTGGTGTTTGCAGTTTACGGAATAAGCTCGGTGGCAGTGGCTTTGTGGCTGGCACTCACACCCATTGTTGAGTCAAAGCCCGAAAGGAAGCCTGCGTCGTTCAGTTCATGCTTAGGGTTGCTGAAAAACCGTTTTGTAATGTTTATGGCGCTTTCCATTTTCCTGCTTGTTGGTGCTGAAGTGGCAATCAATACCAACATCGCAATAATTTTAGAGTCAAAGTTTGGAGTTACCATGGAGAAGGCTGCCATTGGAATCAGCTTGTTTTTTGCAGGCGAAACCATTGCCCGCCTCACCGGAGCCATTTTGTTGAACTGGATTAAACCGCGCCCGTTCCTGCTGCTGATTTCACTTGTCGCCATTGCCGGAGTTGTGGGAATTCTGCTCTCACCTGTATATTTTGCAGCCCTTGCTTCCATATTTATTACAGGTTTGGGCGCAGGAAGTATGTTTCCCGTGATTTTCTCCATGGCTTTGGAAAAAATGCCCGAACGCTCCAATGAAATATCGGGGCTGCTGATAATGGCGGTTTCCGGCGGCGCTTTTGTTCCCCTGCTTGTAGGGCTCGTAAGTACTTATGTTTCAGTTCATGCAGCGATACTGGTTATCGGACTTTGTCTGCTTTATATATTATGGGTTTCACTTTATCTCAAGAAAAAAGAGTTTGCGTAGTTGGTTGCAAGATTTTTAGATATTTGATTAGAGGCGGTTAAAATGAAAAAAGTTTCCTTAAGTGACATTGCAGAGCAGTTGGGCGTTTCAAAAACATTGGTGTCGCTGGTGCTCAACGGAAAAGGGCCCGAACATCGGATACGGGAAGAGGTGTGCCAGAAAGTGATTGACCTGGCAAAGGAGCTGAATTACCAGCCCAATCAGATTGCAAAAGGGCTTCGTACAGGAAAAACAAACACTATAGGACTGATTATAGCCGATATTGCCAATCCGTTTTTTGGAAAGCTGGGACGTGAAATTGAAAATGAAGCTTCAGCAAATGGTTATCGTGTAATGTTTTGCAGTTCGGATGAAAATGCGGAAAATTTCAAACAACAGGTTGAAATGCTTCAGCAGGGACAGGTTGATGGTTTCATCATTTCGCCACCTGCCGGCAGTGAGGAGCAAATTGACGCACTTGAAAGGAGCCGGAAACCTTATGTTCTTATTGACCGCTATTTCCCTGAAATCGAATCCAATTCCATTGTAATCGATAATTTTCAGGCTGCCTATGATGCGACTTCACACCTTATTTCTAAAGGATATCGTAGAATTGCCTGTATAACACTGAGCAACAAGCTCAAAACCATGCAGGACCGCCTTGCAGGTTATAAAAAGGCATTGGAGGATGCCGGTATTGAAGTGAATGAAAACCGGATTAAAATCCTCCCCTTTTCCCATGAGAGAAATGACTTTGAAAACGCAATCAAAGAGCTGGCTATAAAAAATCACGAAAGCGCTGATGCAATTTTTTTCACAACCAGCAAGGCTGGGATTATGGGACTGGAGAGTATCTATTCATTAGGATTAAAAATTCCCGATGATGTGGCTGTTGTCAGTTTTGACGACCCGGATGCATACCGGATCAGCAATCCTCCGGTTACGGCTGTTGCGCAGCCACTGAAGGAGATAGGGAAGGAGTCCGTGAAACTGCTGATGAGGCAAATAAATAATAAAGGAAGAAAAACCCGTGGAAAACAAGTTGTGCTGAAAGCTAAATTAGTTGAAAGAAAATCGAGTATGAAGTAACTTTTTTTGAAATTTAGCTAAAACGGTTTAATGAAAAAATTGAAAAAAAATGCAGAAAGTGGATTCGGAATATTATTTGGGAATTGATATTGGAGGAACTAAATGCGCTGTGGTTGTGGGTGATGGAGACTTCAACATTCACCGCAGGATTCAGTTTGATACCCGGACAGCAGAAAGAGGCTGGCAGAAAATTGTGGATGAGTTTTTTGCTCACATTGATAATCTTTTTAGCGAATTTCCCGTGGAAAAGCTTTCGGGCATTGGAATCAGCTGCGGCGGTCCGCTCGATTCACGCAAAGGAATGATCTATTCTCCGCCAAACCTGCCGGGCTGGGACAATGTTCCCATTGTGAAAGTTTTCAATGAAAAGTATCAGGTTCCGGTAGCAATCCAGAACGATGCCAACGCCTGCGCACTGGCTGAATGGCTGATGGGTGCCGGTAAAGGAACCAGGAACATGATTTTTCTCACCTTTGGCACTGGCATGGGCTCCGGGCTCATTCTGGACGGAAGATTATATACCGGAACCAACGATTTGGGGGGTGAAGTGGGGCATATCCGTCTGGCAAAAGATGGGCCTGTAGGTTTTGGAAAAGCCGGTTCGTTTGAGGGATTTTGCAGTGGCGGCGGTATTGCACAGCTTGCAAAATCAATAGTTTCTGAAAAATATCAAAGAGGTGATAAGGTCGGTTTTTGCACTCCAGATGAGCTTGAAGAGTTGGATGCCAAAAAAGTTGCCATTGCAGCACAAAACGGCGACGAAACAGCTTTGGAAATCATTCGTGTTTCAGCCGAATATTTAGGTCGCGGACTTGCAGTGCTGATAGATGTTCTAAATCCCGAATGCATTGTTATCGGGAGTATTTATTCCCGGAATGTGGAACTTTTTAAACCCCATGCAGAACGTATTCTTGCAGAAGAAGCCATCCCTTCCGCGCTTGAGGTTTGCGAAATAAAGCCTGCACTTTTAGGCGATTCCATTGGCGATTATGCCGCTTTGTGTGTTGCATTGTATGATGAAAAATTTTGATTTTAAAAATTGAATATGGAAGCAGTTCTAAAACAATTGTTTAGCAGAAAGAAAGAGTTGACACCACTTAGAGAACCCATAATGAAGGCTGCGGAAGCACTCATAGAGGCTTTTGTGAGTGGCGGTAAATTATTGGTTTGCGGCAATGGCGGCAGCAGCGCTGATGCCGGACACGTGGTAGGTGAACTGATGAAGGGATTTGAGGATGATCGCCCGCTGAATGCCGAAATTCAGAATAAGATGTTTCAGGAATTTGGGGAGCAGGGTATTCTGCTGGCAGAAAAGCTTCAGCAGGGATTGCCTGCCATCTCTCTTTCGGAGCATACTGCATTAATCACCGCTATTTCCAACGATTTAGGCAGCGACTTGATATTTGCACAGCAAGTTGTAGGGTATGGAAATTCCGGCGATATTTTGCTGGGATTGAGCACATCGGGCAATGCCCAAAATGTGATTAATGCCTTAATGGTCGCAAAAATAAAAGGTTTGAAAACCATTGGAATGACCGGTCAGCATGGAGGAAAGATGAAGGAACTTTGCGACATACTGATTAATGTGCCGGAAACCAGAACAGCATATGTGCAGGAATTGCACCTTCCTGTCTATCATGCACTTTGCCTGATGGTTGAACATGAACTTTTTAAAAGATAAATATTTGGTAATCAAAATGACAACAAAAATTAAAAAATCATTTTTTGTGCTGATTTTCACCATTTCAGGTATAGCCTGTCAGACACAAAAAGAGGCGGAAACTATCCGCTACACGGATTTTGTGAATCCAATTGTGGGTACCGATTTTCATGGACACACCTTTCCCGGTGCCACCCTTCCCGGCGGAATGGTACAGCTGAGTCCCGACACCGGAACCGAAGGCTGGGACTGGAGTTCGGGGTATCACTACAGCGATAATTCTCTGATCGGTTTCAGCCATCTGCACCGCAGCGGAATGGGGGCAGGCGATTGGGGCGATGTCTTACTTATGCCGGTAGTGGGCGAGCTGAAAGTCGTTCCCGGGAGCAAGGAGAACCCGGATGAAGGATACCGCTCACGGTTCTCCCATGGGGAGGAATACGCTTCACCCGGCTATTACACCGTAAAGCTTATGGATTACGGTATCAATGCAGAGCTGACTCTGACCGAAAGGGCGGGATTTCACCGCTACACTTTTCCTGCGTCGGAAGTTTCGCACATAATTATTGATGCCGGCCACGGAATACGGGAAAATTATCGCAGAGGTAGCGAAGTGAATATCATTAGTGATACGGAAATTGTCGGGCATCGCGCATCCCACGGGTTCGTGAAACACAAAAATGTATATTTCTACGCACAGTTCAGTAAGCCGTTCCGGGAATACGGCACATGGAGCGATAAGAAAATCAAACCCGGTTCAAAAGAAGATTCCGGACTTTATACCGGCGCATACGTGGAATATTCCACCACCAAAAATGAAGTTATCCAGGTGAGGGTGGGTATTTCCTACACCAGCATTGAGCAGGCACGGCTGAATGTGGAAACTGAAATTCCGGGCTGGAATTTCGACGAAGTAAAAAATGAGGCTGAAGCGAAGTGGAATAGTGTATTGAGTAAAATTGAAGTGCAGCTTCCCGATAGCTATTCCCCGATAATAAAGCAGGAGAAAATGAATACTTTCTACACTGCCTTGTATCATTCACTGCTCTTTCCGGCAACTTTCAGTGATGTGGATGGAAAATACAGGGGTTTGGACAATCAGGTGCACACCGCAACCGATTTTGTTTATCTGAGTGATTTTTCACTATGGGACACCCACCGCGCTCAAATGCCGCTACTTACTCTTGTTGATCCACAACGGAGCCTGAATTCCGTAAAATCAATGCTGGCACAATACGATCAGGGAGGGTGGCTGCCCACACCACAGCAATTCGGAAACAGCTACACCAACGATATGATCGGCGATCACCCCGTTTCGGCAATTTTAGATGCTTATAAAAAGGGTATTTCCGGATTTGATGTGGAAAAAGCCTATGAAGCAGTGAAAAAGAATGCAATGGAGACTCCGCCGGCAGACCACCCTTCAAAAGGGAGACCGGGGTTGGAATATTATATGGAATACGGATATATTCCCTACAACAAGTTGCGGGAATCGGTTTCCCGAACACTGGAATATGCCTATAACGACTGGTGCGTTGCAGAGCTTGCCCGGATGCTTGGAAAAACCGAAGATTATGAATATTTTTCTAAAAGGGCAGCTTCCTATAAAAATGTGATTGACCCCTCAACCGGATTTGCACGTCCAAAAGATGATAAGGGTGAGTGGCTTTCTCCATTCAATCCGACTTTTGTGGGGCACGGAAACGAAAGACATTACACTGAAGCCAATGCATGGCAATATACCTGGTTTGTGCCCCACGATGTTGAAGGATTGATTGAACTGGAGGGTGGAAGAACAAAATTTGTTTCAAAGCTGGACTCATTGTTTACCATCAGCTCCAAGGTGGAAGAAACAGTTTCGGACATCACCGGAATGATCGGGCAGTATGCCCACGGAAATGAACCCAGTCACCACACCCTCTATCTGTTTAATTATGCAGGAATGCCGTGGGAAACGCAGCGTCTGGCGCGCCGGGTGATTGACGAATTGTATCACGATGGACCAGACGGATTGTGTGGCAATGAAGATATGGGACAAATGTCGGCTTGGTATGTACTGAGTGCAATGGGTTTTTATCCGGTTGCTCCCGGACAGAATGTATATGTTTTGGGAAGTCCACTCTTCAGCAAAGCGGTTCTCCATTTGGATAAAAACTTTTACAATTCGGATAAGCTGGTTATAGAAACCGAAGGGAATTCGCAAACCAACAAATACATTCAGTCAGCTACCCTAAATGGGAAAGAGCTGGATCATACCTGGTTTGATCACAGTGTGATTGACAACGGAGCAGTGCTGACTTTCAAAATGGGAGAGGAACCCAATAAAAATTGGGGTGTCAGACCCGAAGATGCACCGCCTTCAATGTCAAAGAAATAAATAAATTGATATTAATTTTGAAAATTTAAAATGGAAAAAGAGAAGTTAAAAAAAATACTGGAAGAGATCAGTTTTGCAAAAGTTATCGTGGTAGGCGATTTCTGTCTGGATGCCTACTGGTTTATTGATGAGTCAAAAAGCGAAGTTTCCGTGGAAACAGGGCAGCTTACCCGTCCCGTAAAAAAACAGAAGTATTCATTGGGCGGTGCCGGAAACGTAACCAGCAATCTTGCTGCAATGGGTGTCAAAGATGTCCGTGCTTTCGGTGTAATCGGCACCGACCCGTTTGGGTTTGAGATGGTGAAGATTATGCAGGACAGTGGAATTAATCCCAAGAACCTGATAACCCAGGAAGAAGACTGGTCAACTCATGTTTATACAAAACCCTATGTGGATAATGTGGAGCAGGGGCGTATTGATTTTGGCAATTTTAATGAGCTCTCCGATGTCACTGCCGACCGGTTAATCGGATTACTGTCGGATGAAATACCAGATATTGATGTTGTCATAATTAACCAGCAGGTTATGTCGGGAATACACACACCCTATTTCAGAAATAAACTGGTGGAGGTGATTCAGCGTTTTCCCGATAAAATATTTATAACCGACAGCAGGAATTATAATGAAGTTTATGACGGTTCCTACCGGAAAATGAATGATCTGGAAGCTGCCAGACTGATTGGCCTTGAAAAAGAGCATGATGATGTGGTTCTCTATTCGGAAGTGAAAGAGGCAGCCCTGACTTTATTTAAACGATTCGGAAAACCACTTTTTGTTACACGAGGCTCGCGTGGTTCAATCGTGGTTGATGAAAAAGGGGTATCCGACATTCACGGACTGATGATTTTGGCAAGAGTGGATACGGTGGGCGCCGGCGACAGCTATCTTGCAGGAGCTGCTGCCACCCTGGCAGCCGGATATAGCCTGCATACAGCCGCCGAAATCGGCTCTTATGTAGCAGGAGTTACTGTTCAGAAGCTCTTTCAGACCGGAACAGCATCTCCCGAAGAGATCATCCGGATTGGTACCGACCCCGATTTGATTTACAATGTGGAACTGGCAGAGGATGCAAGGCGTGCCCGCTACTGGAAAGATTCCGAAATAGAAATTGTTAAGGAATGGACTGAGCCACTGAAAATTAAACATGCCATTTTCGACCACGACGGAACCATTTCAACCCTGCGCGAAGGCTGGGAGCAGATTATGATACCTATGATGATGAAGGCAATTTTAGGCATTCATTACAAGGATGCCGACGAGTCATTATATCATAAAGTGCATGAGCATGTGATGGAATTTGTGGATAAAACCACCGGCATCCAGACGCTTGTGCAGATGCAGGGATTGGTTGAGCTGGTGAGGGAATTCGGGCTGGTGCCCGAAGACCAGATTCTTGACGAATTCGGGTATAAGGAGATTTACAATCAGGAGTTGCTGACCATGGTAAGGGTGCGCGAAGCCAAATTGACCCGGGGTGAATTGAGCGTGGAAGATTACACATTGAAAAATGCAGTTCTGCTTCTTGAAAAGCTTTATAATGCAGGAGTTATCCTTTATCTGGCAAGTGGCACAGACGAGGAAGATGTGAAGAATGAAGCCCTTATCTTAGGGTATGACCATCTGTTTAAAGGCGGAATTCATGGTGCTGTGGGCGATGTAACCAAAGAGGCAAAGAAGATTGTAATCGACAGGATTCTTGACACCATCGGTGAATCAAATACCGCACAGCTGGCAACTTTTGGCGATGGACCTGTTGAAATTCGTGAAACACGCAAACGCGGAGGTGCAACCATTGGAGTTGCCAGTGATGAAATGAAACGGCACAGCCTGAATGAAAGCAAGCGCTCGCGCCTTATTAAAGCCGGAGCAGATATTGTTGTTCCTGATTTTTCACAGCTCCCTAAACTGCTAAAATTGTTAAATGTTCAAGAATAACCTGCATGGCTCATCAGAAACTTGATCGCGATAAACTTGATGTAAAGCGGCTCGAAGACCGGAAAAATAAAGTGTATATAGAGCGCGACCATATTCCGGTAACCCATCCTCCGAAGGGGCTGTCGGAGATTGGAATCCGGCTGATTGACAGCACTGCCGGGCGCATTAAAATGGCGCACGAAAAGGAGCGTTCGGTGATGCTGGCTTTTGGAGCCCATACCATTAAAAATGGTATGGGACCAACACTCATCGCCCTTATCAGGGAGGGGTGGGTGACCCATCTGGCAACAAACGGTGCCGGCATCATCCATGACTGGGAATTTGCTTTTCAGGGAAAATCGAGTGAGGATGTGCGCGAAAATGTGAAATTGGGGCAATTCGGAATATGGGATGATACCGGATTTTATATCAATCTTGCTCTGGTGATTGGCGCCTATGAAGGATTGGGATATGGCGAATCGGTGGGAAAAATGGTTCACCGCGAAGGGCTGGACATTCCCAAATTATCATATCTATATGATTATGCGCAGAAAAATATGAAGTCAGAGCCTTCAAAAGCTGCCGCAGCAATCGACCTTGCCGGAGTGATTAACCACTTTAATCTCTCCCCCGGATTTATGCAGATTCCGCATCCTTACAAACAATATTCCGTGCAGGGAAATGCTTATGCACTGGGTATTCCTTTCACAGGGCATCCCATGTTTGGGCACGACATTATCTATACGCATCCCATGAACCACGGTGCATCAATTGGGCGCACTGCCGAGATTGATTTTCTTTATTATGCCAAAAGTGTCAGTAATCTTGAAGATGGAGTGTATATGTCGGTGGGGTCGGCAGTGATGTCACCCATGATTTTTGAGAAATCGCTCTCCATGTCGCAAAACCTGAAAATTCAAAAGGGTGAACTAATTAAGAACCATTATATCCTGGTGGTAGATCTTGCCGAATCGGACTGGGACTGGGATAAAGATGGTGAACCGCCCATGGAAAACCCCGCTTATTACCTTCGTTATTGCAAAACATTTCACCGGATGGGAGGCGAAATGCAATATCTTACGGCGGATAACCGGGACTTTTTGCTGGCATTGTATCAAAAATTAAATGCAAACTGATAGATTTACAAAAAGAAATAATGCTTAATTTTCAACAATAAACAAATAAAGGGAATGGATAAACAAGAACTTGTTCAACTAAAAAATGAAGCTGAAAATCATCTTGTGAATGAACTTCTGCCATTTTGGACAACCCGGATGATTGATAAAGAAAATGGTGGCTATCTTACCCATTTTGATGAAAATGGCAACGATACCGGCGAAGATGAAAAGTCACTCATCGCACAAACGCGGTGCCTTTACACGCTTTCGTCGGCGCACCGTGCCGGATATGGAGACGGGGAACTTGCTGCAATGGCTTCGCATGGTGTTAATTTTCTGCTAAACAAAATGTGGGATAACGAAAATGGCGGCTTTTTCTGGATGATGGACAGAAAGGGAAATGTGAAAATCGATAAAAAAATCATCTACGGACACAGTTTTGCCATTTATTCGCTAAGTGAATATACGCTGGCAACCGGCGACAGCCGCGGCGTTGAA
The DNA here is from genome assembly GCA_040772505.1 of Mariniphaga sp. Classification (GTDB taxonomy): domain Bacteria; phylum Bacteroidota; class Bacteroidia; order Bacteroidales; family Prolixibacteraceae; genus Mariniphaga. The sequence goes on from JAXGYA010000001.1 coordinate 766,781, forward strand.
TATGCTGAAAAGGTGTTCAGACTGATTCAGGAGTATTGTGCGGACACCATGTATGGCGGCTACTGGGAAATGTTTCAGCGCGACTGGACACTGTGCGGTCCCGGCAGTCAGGGTGGCGACCGGAAAACATTGGATGTGCACATGCACCTGATGGAAGCATTTACTACCCTTTATGAAAGCACCGGAAAAGAGGTGCACCGGCGCAAGCTGCTCGAAATTATTGATTTGCTGATCAACCGGATTATTCATCCCGAATACAAAACCGGAATACCGCAGTTTTACAAGGATTGGTCTGTTGCGCCGCAGATTAAATTCGATATCATCTGGGGCTGGGACAGATTCTCCGAAGACGGGCAAAAGGGAAATGCAACCGATAATACCTGTTACGGGCACAATGCAGAGTTTGCCTGGCTTCTCAACCATGCACTGGATATTCTGAAGGAAAATCCGGAGAAATACAGCGGTTTATTCCGCACCATCTATGACCATACCATAAACAATGGCATCGACTATGAATATGGCGGCGTATTCGTGGAAGGACCCCATTCGGGCGGTGTTTATGACCGTGAAAAGGAATTTTGGCAGCAGGCAGAAGTATTGATAGGCCTGCTTGATGCCGTCATTTTGTTAGGCGATGAAAAATATATGGATGCCTATAAAAATGTGCACCGTTTTGTTTTCGACAAAGTGATCAACAAGGGAGTCGGGGAGTGGTATCCGCTGCTCACACGAAAAGGAGAACCCATCTGGACGCACATGAGCCATTCATGGAAAATCAATTACCACACGGTGAGGGCGATGGTGCAAAGCATTAAACGGTTGGAAAAAATAATCAGTAACCAATAACCAACAAAAACAGAATCAATGAGTATTTCACTGCATGGACTTGATTGGATAGTGGGAATCACGGTACTGTTGGGCAGTTTGGCTGTGGGGCTATATATGGCTTACAGCCGGAGGGCAGGAAAAGACAGCTCCAGTTTCTTTTTAGGCGGAAGAGCAATAAAATGGCCGGTTATTGGCGCTTCACTTTTTGCTACCAATATCGGTGCCGAGCATCTGGTGGGGTTGTCGGGAGACGCCTATCGCTACGGGCTTTCTGCCGGAACGGTGGAACTCACCACTGCAATCACACTTGGTTTTGCCTGTGCCATTTTGTTTCCGCACTACATAAAAAATAAAATTTTCACGATTCCCGAATTTCTGGAAATTCGCTATAACCGTAAAGCACGGATTTTCTTTTCCGGTTTGATGCTGATTATCAGCATAATGACCAAGCTGGCTTTCACGCTTTTTGCCGGAGCGCTGGTGCTGAACAGCCTGATGGGCTGGAGCGTGATGACCACCGTTTTTTATATCGGGATTGTTGTGGCACTGTTCACCATTATCGGCGGTTTCACTGCCGTAGCCTATACTGATGCAATTCAAACCATAATTATGATTGTGGGCTGTTCAATTATGCTTTTTATTGGACTTGACAAAGTGGGCGGCTGGAGCGGTTTGATGGAAAAAGTTCCCGAAGCGATGACTATCGCGAAACCGGTGGAAGACCCGGTATATCCTTTTTGGGGAATTCTTGCCACCGCTTTTTATGCCGGAATTTTTTACTGGGGTATTGATCAGGTGAACGTTCAGCGGGCGCTGGCAGCTCCAAACCTGCATCAGGCAAGATGGGGAGCCATGTTTGCAACATTTCTCAAACTTTTCCCGATTTTTATTTTCGCCCTGCCCGGAGTGATCGCTTTTGCCCTTTTCCCCGGCTTGGAAGGCGACGAAACCAAACAAACATTTATTGTGCTGCTCAATCAACTTCTGCCTTCCGGAGTGAGGGGACTTGTGCTGGCTTCACTTATTGCGGCGCTCATCTCTTCGCTGATTGCGGTTTTGAATTCGGTCTCCACGCTGGTTGTGCGCGATTTTGTGGTGGAAATTCGCCCCAAAACATCGGAGAAAAGGCAGGTGTTCATCGGCAGAATAGTAATTTTTGTTGTCATCCTTTTAGGTATCGGTGCGGCTTATCTGGTTTATAAAAACGATGAAGGTTTGTACAAATATCTGCAAACAATTTCAGCTTATCTGGTTATTCCGGTTTTCCCCGCAATTTTCTTTGGGATTGTGAGCAAGAAGGTGACGTTTAAGGGCGCTGTTGCTTCTGTTTTGGTAGGTGTAATTCTGGCAACAATTTTTGTGGTTGACCAGTTTATTGGACCCGAAACCGGGAAAGCAGTTTTCCCTTTCCTGCATTATAAATATACATTGAATTTTGGCTTCCGCGGATTATGGGCTGAAATTCTCATTACGGGAATTTTATTTCTTGTTTCGGCATTCACTGAAAAAACAGCACCCGGGAAGCTGGCAAAAACAACAATCAACTATTCCGGGAGAATCGCAAAATTTGAAGGTTGGTCGGACTGGCGGCTGCACCTGGGAATACTTTCAGTAATAACCATTTTTTTGTATGTTTGGTTGAGCTGATAAGTTATGAACCATGCGAACCAAGGGTTCAATTATTGATTAGAATAAATCATTTAAAAATAAATTGACGTTATGAACAGGTTTAGAAGTTACCATTTGATTCTAAGTGTTTTTTTGGCATTGTTTGCAGTGGGATGTAACACTACAGCTCCCGAAGCGCTGAAAGACAAAGAATTGTCGTTGCAGTTCAATGAAAACCAAACCTTTAAAATTGCTCAGTTTACCGATATTCATTGGCGAAATGAAAATGAGGAGCAGTGTGCCAAAACTGAAGAAGTAATCCGTCAAATTCTTGAAATTGAAAAGCCCGACCTGGCAGTACTAACAGGTGATATTGTGAACCATCCTGCAGAAGATGGGTGGAAAAGGGTAACATCATTTTTTACGGATGCAGGTGTAAATTTTGCTGTAACAATGGGAAATCACGACCATGAATCGGAATGGACCCACCAGCAAATTTTTGAATTTCTTGCAAGCAAGCCCGGCTTTGTGGGAGAGATTGGGCCGGAGGATATTTCGGGCGAAGGAAATTACATCATAACCCTTCAGTCGGCAGAATCAGATGCCGTAAAAGCTTTGCTCTACTTTTTTGATTCCAATGCCTATGCACCGGATAAAACGGTGAGTGATTACGATTGGATAAAGTTTGACCAGATAGCCTGGTACAGGGAACAAAGTAAAAACTATACAGCAAAGAACGGGGGAGAGCCCTATCCTGCACTCGCTTTCTTTCATATCCCCCTGCCCGAATATTCAGAAGTGATCGGAAAACCGACTACCATCGGCGAAAGCGATGAGAGAATCTGCTCTCCGGAGATAAATACCGGAATGTTTGCTACCATGTGGGAAATGAAAGATGTTATGGGAACTTTTGTGGGGCACGACCACAATAATAACTATATCGGGATATACAACGGAATTGCGTTAGCCTACGGACAAAGTTCGGGCTATGGTGGCTACGGAAATATGAAAGGTTCGCGAATTATCGAATTGCAGGAAGGCAAATATGGTTTTAATACCTGGGTCAGAACATTGGAAGGAACATCGTTGCATTATAATTTTCCGTTTGGTTACTCTTTCATTATCGATGAAAAACAGGAGTTTTTGCCTGCCAAAAAAGTTGAAAATCCTGAAAAGGGGCTCAAGTACAAATATTACGAAGGAAATTTTGCAAGCGTTGGCGATTATTCATCGCTACAGCCCAAAAAACAGGGAGAGGTGAGAAATATCTCGCTGGACTTGGCAGATTCGGATAACTATTTTGGTGTGGAATTCAACGGGTTGATAAAAATACCCGAAACCGGAATGTATCGCTTTTTTGCATTCAGCGATGACGGTTCTCAGGTGTTTATTGACGGAAAACCGGTAATTGACAATGACGGAAAGCACGGATTAATCAAAAAGGATGCACTGCTTGGTCTGGAAAAAGGTTTTCACGAACTGAAAGTATTATATTTTCAGCACACCGGTACCAAAAAAGTTGAAATCAGCTACTCCAGCCTGGATATTCCGGAGACCCTTCTCCCGGATTCTCTTTTGTATCACGAGAAAAGCCGGTAACGGCATTATGTTACAAATGGGTGGACTGTTTTAAATAGCAGGTATAACTATCTCCACAGAATCAGCGCACTGTTGTAGGCTTCTTCAACCCGCCACTGTGGTTTGTGAAAATAGATCAGCCCATGGCCGGGAAGCATGATGTCGGGGTCCAGTTTTGCAAAACGGCGAAGGGATTCGGTGTAAATCTTTTTATCGAAATCGAAAGAGCCGTCCCAGCCGAAGTTGCCGGCAAGCAAAGTGCCGATTATGTCGCCGCTGACCACAATGTTTTTGCCTTCGTGCCTAAAGGAAAAAGCCGTACAGCCCATGGAGTGCCCAGGGTATTTTCCAACGGTTATGTCAACTCCGTGAATGTTTAGGATTTCACCATCGGCAACTACCCGGTCAACGGTAAAGGGAATGAAAGTTTTGTGATAGAGGTACCCGGCGCAGCGTTCGTCGCCCGATGACACGGCATCGGCTGTCTCCTGAACGGCAATGAATTTAACGCCACGTTTTTTCAGAATATGCCCGCCCCCGGTATGGTCAAAATGGGGATGGGTGAGGAAGCAGTATCTTATTTCATCCGGTTTTAAACCCCAGTATTCCATATTTCGGAAAATCTGTTCCATGGTGTCACCGCATCCGCAATCAAACATGATTAAACCTTCCTTCGTTTGAAGTATGTATGAATTGCCGTCGTTCCACAATGCGCCTTGTAGGTCAAATGTTAATCCGTTCAGGTCGCCACCGGTTTGGTATAAATTTTTAAGTATTTGCATAGCGAAATTTTCTGATTGAGACTGTAAAAATACAAAAAACAGTGTTATTTCTGCTCTTTCATCACCCAGTAGATACCCTTTAATCCCGGTTTGATATCGTTTGTTTTCAGCAAAACCAGAATTTTATCGATGTAGGCAAGAACGCCCCATCCTACGGCAACGAAGTAAAACCAGAGATTAAATCCCCACACAAAGAGTACAAAAAAGAAAGCGCCCTGAAGGTAACCGGCAATTACAGGGCTGTAAAGATGCATTCCGGGAATTTTTCCAAATCGGAAAAAAGCCACAATGTAACTGATAATAAAAATGGTTAGAAACAGGTAAAGTAGCCAAACATGGGGTTTAAAATCCTGCCATTTAAACAAAAATACGCCAAGTATTGCCAGCACATAAGTGCCCATATCTGCCAGATTATCGAGGGCAGCGCCAAATTTCGTAACCAGGTTAAACCTGCGGGCAATAAATCCATCCAGAATATCGGTAATCAAATTAATACAAAACAATATCACAAACCACCTTTCAATTCCAAGTAGTGCCAGAACAAGTATAAAAGGGAACATGATTAACCGGTATAAACTCAGGATATTTGGTATGTTCAAAATATTTTCGCCTCTGAAGTTCAGTTTCATTTTGTATCTTTTTTTTGTAATCGAATGAACATTTACAATAAAATAACCAGCACCAGCAAAACACTCAGGGGAATAAACAGGTTATCGCTTCCTTTCCAGCTTAACATTTCAGTTACTGTGCTGACTAAAGCCACCGCCAGGGCAATCATAAAAATTCGTAATGAAATTTGTTCCTGATTAAAATAGAGTGCAATTATACTGATAACGAAACAGGAAATAAAAAACGAAATTGAACCCAGCCAGGTTTTCTGCAATTCATAGCCAAACAGTTTTATTTTAAGATTGTATTGTTGCAGATTAATACCCATAATTCCAGCCACCGGGTCGCAAACTGCCAGCACCAGCATAGGGAGTATAAACAGAAATTTATTTTCCAGCAGGTGTGCCACCAGAAATGTCAGGTAAATAGATACCGGAAGGAGATAACTTCCAATGGAAATCCGCTGGATATCGTGAATCGATTTAAGGTAGGTACGGTGGCGGCTGGCAAACAACAAAATAAAGAATGCAAATGCCATAATCAACACATACCAATGATCGTTAAACAGATAGGGAAAAGTAATGGTGGACAATGTAGCGGTGAAGTGCGCAAACTTGCGGGTAATTTCGCCTTTCAGTCCCAATCGCCTGTAAATCATTTCGTTAAATACAAGCAACAACGAAATGGCTATCATAAAAATAACTGTTAATCCGATTTGATTTCCCATACTGTTCAATTTAAAATCCAAATGAGCTCAAGCACGGCAACAAATGCACCTCCGGCTATCATGCTGTCGAACCGGTCGAGGAAACCGCCATGCCCTGGCAAAATCTGCGAAAAATCCTGCACTTTGTACCTGCGTTTATAAACCGATGCAGCCAAATCGCCTGAAAAAGCGAACAGAACAATACCTGTCGCAATCAGCAACGTTTTTCCCATCGAAAATTCAATCAGGCTTTGTAGTAGCAGCGAGCTGGCAAACGCAACAAATATTCCCCCCAATAAGCCTTCCACTGTTTTTCCGGGGCTAATTGCCGGGAAAAGTTTTGTTTTACCCCATAACTGACCGCAAATCTGGCTAAACGCATCAAAAATCGAAAGTACCAGAAAAGTAAACAAAACCAACCACTTGTTCAATCCGCTGAACTGGAAAAATCCGGCAGCCAGAATCAAAAACAGAAAAAGGGAAAAACTAAAAAAGCCCTGTTTCTCGTACCCCGACTTGCGAAAAATATTTACCAGTTCAAATGCCCCTATTAAAATGATTGCGACAGCTAAAATTCTGAAGATAAGTGGATTAAAAACAATTCCAAAGAATAAAGCATGAATGATGATAAAATAAGTGATATACTTTTTCCAGCTTTCGCGGGCTGTGTTCGGGTCCTTTTTCCGGTTGATGAAATAAAACCCCACTGCGCCGAGCAAAAAGTAGCTAAGAATGATGATGTAAATCGTTAATATCATTTCATGCAAAAATCAAAATTAATCCAAAAATTAAAATAATCAGCGCAAACCACTGCCGTATGTTTCCCTCTGACCGCTCCAGTTTTATCTTTCCCAATAACCTCGGACCTGCTGCAGCTCCAGCCACAGTTCCTGCCGTAAGAAATAAAACCAGTGTGAGATCAATTTCTCCGAGGAGCGCATGACCGCCTAATGCCGAAACCGTATTGATAAAAACTACTGCCAGCGAGGTACCTACAACCAGCCTCAGAGGCGTATTCATCGCCACCAGCCCGGCTAACACCGGTGCCGCTCCGCTTGTTCCAAAAATGCCGCTGATGATTCCCCCCGCAAAACCATAAGCCGAGCTCAATGCCAGTCTTTTGCCTTTAGGCATATTTCCCAACTCTTTATTCTGATGGTTGAGTTTTCTCCTTTTTCGGTTGTTAAAAAAAATGATTCCCGCAAGCAACAGCGAATAGAGCCCAAATGCAATTTTCAACTGTTCTGTGTTTAAGAGCCGCGTGATTCCGGCGCCAGCTACTGCACCGGCAACACCGGCAATTCCAAAAATTACCACGAGGCGAAAATAAATATTTCCCCGCCGGTAATGCACCACTGAGCCAACAATACAAAGGGGAAGCGTAGCTGCCAGCGAAGTGGCGACTGCCACATGAGAGGGAGTTCCGAAAAAAAGCATCAGAATCAACGGGAAAAAGAAACCACCCCCACTGCCAATCATGGTAGCCAGCACACCAACCATAACTCCCACGAGAGGCAGCCATAAATAGCTTTGTTGAAATTCAGACCAGAATAGCATAAGTTTAATTTTCTGAAGCGGAAGGTAAACATTAAATCAGAAAAATAAAAAAAACTAACAGCGTTTAAACCGTATTCTTCATGAAAAAAATCATCTAAAAAGTTGTTAATAAGGTGGTTGTGAACTATTGGAAAAAACACTCTTTTTTGGCTTATCTTTCATCTGATAACGGAATCAGACGGGCAGACAAATCCGGTTCAGACATCTCTTTATTCAGCGGAAACATAGGTCGGATAACCCGTTTATGCCCCAGCCGTTCCAGATCCTGATCCACTCCGCCCGGTGTGAGCGCCATAATCCAACCGGCGCGCATTTCGTACAGTTCGGGTACGAGGTGTCCTCTGTTTTGAATTGCCAATTAATTGTTGCCTCGACCGTATTTCTGTGTTCTGCCCATGCATTTACTTGCTCTATCACAGTCTCAATATCCGCTATTCTTCTATCCAAGCATTGGCTGGTTAGAACATTTAATTCGATTTCAGCCATATTAATGGTTCGTTTGCCATAAATATATTGCAGACCCCGTTTCGTTTGTATTCATAATCCTCTTTTCTTTCTTGTCCAACTTTCATAGGAATTGCTATTTTTGTTTCTCCGATAAGCTGTTTAGGACTTTCATCCAATTAAAATTAAAAGTTTTCAAAGGTATTGGATGCCTGCCTGTCCAGTAGGCAGGTAACTCCCTCATTTTAATTATGCTTGTTTGTGAAGCATTTCTACATGGTCGTTTCATCCATGCATATAACTGGATTTTGATAATCATAAGGACGTTTATAAACGTCTAAAACCTTTTCCATATTGGCCACAAATTCGCCGTTCTGATCTGGTGGAATAACCCAACCTTTTACTTTCCAGGGCTTCAATTCGTTTTTTTTAGCATCTGTCGTACACTTTCATGCGATATGCTATCAATGTATTCCAATTCAACAGCCTTATCTGCCAATAATCGCAATGACCACCTTGCAAAGCCATCTGGAGGGTTACTGCAACTCAACGCTACGATATGAGCCTCAACATCGCCATCGATTTTTTTCTTATACAACCGTGTTGAGGGTCTGCCATTTAACGCGATTTCAAACCCATCTTCTACAAAGGCTTTCTTTATCCGATCTATTGTCCGCATCCCGATTTTCAGAACATTGCTAATTTGTTCATTTGTCTGCTTGTCTTCCGAGTACTCACCTGTATCGCAGTTTAATAAAACCAGTGCGTTACGCATTTTTGATGATTTATGTGAGCCTTTTTTGATTATGGAAAGAAGAATTTCTCTTTCCTCTTGGGTCAATGTTACAATATATCTTGCCATAGTTTTTTTTGACAAAAATAATAACATATTGCGTCATTTTAAAATTGACATGACAGTAGGATAAAACCTCATAACTCCGGTTTTCGCTTTGTTTTCTGCTTTTGTCACAGGTAAATTGGCATAGGTTATAATCGCCAAAAGAACTTCCGATAAGATAATTGTCAGTGTTTTCATATCTCAACTTTTTTAATTTCATTGAAACAGTCGTCAGAAGACATAAATCCTTACATTTTTCAGAAATCTTTTCATCTTGTGGCATTTTCAAACATTACTTTAAACTTCATAAATCGTTATAAAACTGTTTATGAAAAACCATTGCCTATCTTTGTTTCAAAAATTTCAAATATGACTCAGGTGAAGGAATCAAAAAAAAGGAGCTTATTAAAAGCTCTATCATACCGTATTATTTGCATCATTTCGATGTTGTTAATAACATTTTTATTTACGAATAATGTAAATCAATCCATTTATATCACTATCGTCTTTCAATCGATTCAAACTGTGCTTTATTACCTCACGAAAGGTTATGGGCAAAAATTTCAATTGCAGGTTAACATATATTATTATACAACTTTAAACAATAAATTTTGAACTAAATGCTTAAAATCGCTTTACTTCTATCGATGCTTTTTCAAATTGTTGCAACGGTTCTTGCTATCAGTTTGATACGCCGAACAAGGTTTAATATCTCCTGGATATTGATTTCCTGTGCCTTTATTTTAATGGCATTACGAAGGCTATTTGAGTTCTCGGGCTTTTCCTGGGAGTCAAAATTATTTCCAAAAGAAGAGATTAACGGCTGGATAGGGGTTTTAATTTCGGCCTTTATCTTAGTTGGGGTAATTTTTATAAAAAAGATTTTTAATCTGCAGGACGAGATTGAAAAACTAAGAGAAGTGAATGAAAAGAAAATATTGTCTGCTATCATAAACACAGAAGAAAAAGCAAGGCAAACATTTGCCCGCGAATTACACGATGGAATGGGGCCGGTATTGTCGTCCATAAAAATGACTTTGAGCGCAGTAAATAAAAAAAACCTTACTCCTGTAAACAGGGAAATTATCGAATCGGCGCATGCTGCGGCAAGCAGTTCAATAATTACGCTAAAAGAAATAGCGAATAACCTGAGCCCGCACCTGCTAAAAAATTATGGCTTAAAACAAGCACTGGAATCTCTGGCCACCCAACTTTTCACTCAAAAACAAATTGGTTATGAGTTTGATTTTCAAATAGATGAAACAAGGTTCTCAGACGAAATGAGCATTAATTTCTACCGGATTATTTCTGAATTGATGAATAACAGTTATGTTCATGCCAACCCACAAAAAGTTTATGTGGAAATAAAAGAAAATGAAGCCTTTATTCATCTTCGGTATATGGATGACGGAAAAGGTTTTGGCTATGATTTAACAGAGAGCGACGTTAAAAATAAGGGGATGGGACTAAATAATATTTTTTCGAGGGTAAAATCATTGAACGGGTATTATTCAATTGTAACAGCACCGGACAATGGTTTTTTAATTGAATTTTTTTTTCCGTTAAACAAAACAAACTATGAAAAAAGTTGACATTTATGTCGTGGATGACCACACTCTTTTCAGACAAGGGCTGAAGCTTCTGCTTTCCAAGCTCGATTTTGTCGGGAAAATATTTGAGGCAAATAATGGGGAGGAGTTTACAACAGGTCTGAAAAACAACCCGGTTGATATTGCTTTGCTGGATATTGAAATGCCTGTTATGAATGGAATAGAAGCGGCAAAACAAGCCAGGGAAATTCAGCCGACTGTTAAAATTCTGGCATTATCCATGTATTCCGACAAAAATTACTACCTGAGTATGATTGATGCTGGTGCCTGCGGTTTTCTGCTGAAGAATTCCAATTTTGATGAAGTGGAGAAAGCAATTATCGATGTTTGCAACGACAAAAGTTACATATCCATTGAAATACTGAACGACATCCTAAAATACCCCGAGAAAGGCAGTTTTAATGTTTTTGACAGTGATTTAACCGAGCGGGAAACTGAAGTTTTGTTGTTAATCTGTACAGGACTAACGAACAACGAAATTGCAGACAAGTTGGTCATTAGTAAGCGCACTGTAGATAAACACAGGGAAAATCTATTACAAAAAACTCAATCGAAAAATACAGCTAACCTGGTTATTTACGCCATAAAGAACGGGTTGCTTCAATTCTGATAATTACTGTCCTACGTCAAAAAACGTAGTCTGAAATTTACGTTTTTACACTGTTCCCTGTTTTATTCAACCAAAGTACTTTTGTAAAGTAAATTTTAATACAAAAGTTATGATTGAACCCAACAGGCGTTTAAAAATAATATCAAGTCAGGTTAAGTTAAATTCAACCAGTGGGACAAATTATATCTTAATCTTTTTAGTAGTTTGCTTTCTATCTAAAAGCGGATTTGCCCAGTTTTCGGTTGATGCCCAGTACCGGAACCGGTTTGAAGTACGGGATGGTTATAAAAAGCTTGCTGCAGAGGGGACAACACCTGCAGTATTTATCTCGCAACGTACAAGAATATCTTTTGGTTTCGAAAGCGAAAACCTGAAACTCAGGTTTACTCCGCAGGATGTAAGAGTTTGGGGCGATGAACAACTGAGCAGTTCCACCGGTGTTTTTGGCGATTATGCCTCGCTAGATTTATTTGAGGCCTTTGTGCAGATTAAAACAAGCAAAAAAAGCTGGCTTTCGGTGGGCAGACAGCAATTGGTTTACGATAATCAACGCATTTTAGCTGCCCGCAACTGGAACCAGAACGGAATAGCATATGATGCTGTTGTTTACAAGTGGTATTCTGAAGATTGGGAAGTTCATGCAGGTGGCAGTTGGAACTCGACCGGCGAAAATGCCACAGATAATCTATACGACCCCAAACGTATTAAATCGCTGAATTTCGTATGGGCAAAACATCGCTTTTCGAAAGACTGGGAACTCTCTTTTTCACACGTTGCCTCGGGTATTACAAAATCGGAAACCGAAAATAAGCTTTATTTCAGGCAAACTAGCGGTATTTACTCAACCTACAAACAAAATGGATTTTCAATACTGGGTAACCTTTATTGCCAGTTCGGGAAAAACAATACCGGGCAACATGTGAACGCCTGGCTGGCCGATGCGGACGTTTCTTATAAAGCGGGGAAAATTACCCCCGGAGTTGGCATCAGTTATCTTTCCGGCAATAAGCATACAACCGGAGAAACCGACCATCTTTTTGATGTGTTGTACGGTGGCCGCCACCGTTTTTTTGGGGGAATTGATTACTTCAGCAGTTTTGCTTCGCACACCAAACAGGGCGGCCTGGCCGACTACTATTTTTATGTAGATTTTAATTTAGGCCCAAAAACCAGCCTGAAAAATACCGGGCACTACTTCGCCCTGGCACAAACCAATGAAAATACGCCTTCTGATAAAAAATTGGGGTATGAAAACGATATTGTATTAAAACGTAAATTTTCAGACTGGGGAGCTTTAGAATGCGGCTATTCGTTTTTTCTTCCAACAACTTCTTTAAAAACAATACAAAATGTTTTGGACACAAAGTTCTCTCAGTTTCTGTATCTGCAACTAACGGTAACACCGGTTTTATTCAAAAATTAAAACAAAATAAAATTCATCAAAATATGAAAACGACTAAGGTTACTTTGATTTTGGCTGTCATCATTTTGCTGGCTGCCTGCACATCAACAAAAAAGAAGGAACAGACCATCAGCCTTTCCGGGGCTTTCGCGTTGTATCCGCTGGTAATAAAATGGAGCGAGGAATATCAAAAGGAAAATCCCGAAGTCAGGTTTAATATTTCGGCCGGTGGGGCTGGCAAAGGTATGGCCGACGCACTTTCGGGTACGGTTGATCTGGGAATGTTTTCGCGAGAAATTTTGCAGGCCGAAATCGACAAGGGTGTTTGGTGGGTTGCCGTTACAAAAGATGCGGTTATTCCCACAATAAACGCTGCCAGTCCGGTAGTTGATATTCTAAAAACCAGGGGTATTACACGAGCAGAATTTCAGGGCTTGTATATTGATGGGAAATATACAAACTGGAACCAGTTGCCAGGAATTGGCATCGACCAGCCTGTAAATGTTTTTACCCGCTCTGATGCATGCGGAGCTGCTGATACCTGGGCGACTTATCTCGGAGGAAAACAGGAGAACCTTCATGGAATTGGCGTGTTTGGCGACCCCGGGTTAGCCGATGCAGTGGTGAAAGATGAAAAAGGAATCGGTTTCAATAATACCATTTACCTGTACGATATTAAAACAGGAAATAAAAATCCCGGGATTGAGGTTATTCCGATTGATGTAAACGAAAACGGGGAATTAGATACGGAAGAAAGCTTTTACGACACCTTTGAACAGGTGCTGGCTGCCATTGCCGAAGGGAAATACCCTTCGCCACCGGCACGCGAACTTTATATAGTTGCCAAAGGTAAACCTGCCAAAAAGGCTACACTCGATTTCCTGAAATGGGTAGTAACCAAAGGACAAAAATTTGTACCTGAAGCGGGATACGTGCCTTTGACGACTGCAAGGTTAGATGAACAAATTACTAAACTCAGCAACTAACTTAGTTGGCATTTATTCAAAATAGATGTGTTTGACTAACAGAAAAAAAGAAATATGAATAGTAAAAGGAGGTTAACCGATATTGTTGTTAACATCTGGATGCGGGGAGGTTTGTATTTTTTACTGACTATCCCTGTTCTCATTGGTATTGGATTATTTTGGAAAGCTGCACCGCTTTTAAAGGAACACTCCATTACAACCTTGTTATTTTCAGGAAAATGGTTTCCAATGAAAGGTGAGTTTGGCTTTTTACCTTTTATTTACAGTTCGGTTTATGTAACCCTTCTGGCCTTTATCCTTTCGGCTCCGCTATGTTTATTTGCTGCCATATATCTCACACAATTTAGTAAGCAGCGTTTGCTGAATTTTATGCTTCCGGTAATCGATATCCTTGCCGGAATACCATCGGTGGTTTACGGTGTTTGGGGGATTCTGGTGATTGTACCTATGGTCTCCGAAAAAGTTGCTCCGCTTTTCGGCACAACCAGTTCCGGGTACAGTTTGCTTTCCGGGGGAATTGTTTTGGCGGTAATGTGTATCCCTTATATGCTGAATATGCTCATTGAGGTTTTTCATACCATTCCGGTTGGGATGAAGGAGGCTTCACTGTCGTTGGGCGCCACTCATTGGGAGATGATAAAACACGTTATTATCCGAAAGGGATTACCGGGAATTATCTCCGCTTTCGGTCTGGGAATTGCAAAGGCTTTTGGCGAAACCATTGCCGTTTTAATGGTGGTAGGGAATACGCTTCAAATAACCCTTTCTCCTTTTAAACCGGGTTATCCCCTGCCGGCTTTAATTGCCAATAATTATGGAGAAATGATGTCAATTCCGGATTACGATTCGGCGCTTATGTTTGCTGCTTTACTGTTGTTCTTTGTGATTCTCATTATCAACCTGTTTTTCAGGTATTTTATTCATAAAACTGAAAAGACATGAACCGTTGGAAAATAATTGAAGAATGGTTTTTTAAAATTGTCTCCTTTATAGCTGCCTATTCAGTGGTATTGATTCTATTTTACCTGCTGATTGTTGTTTTTAAAAAAGGAATTGGTGCGTTATCATGGGAAATTGTGTTTTCGATGCCTGAAGGCGGTTACTATTTCGGTGGCGGAGGTGGAATTTTAAACGCTATTGTTGGTTCCTTTTACCTTTCTGTTGGAGCCACATTTCTTGCGGTAATTATCGGTCTGCCGGCAGCACTGTTTATCAATGTTCAGCTAATCCGGCTAAAACGTACCCAGAACACCATTCGTTTTTTTCTTGATACATTATGGGGGATTCCTTCAATTGTTTACGGGGCTTTTGGTTTTGCTATAATGATGTTTTTAGGGTTAAATGCTTCACTTTTAGCCGGAATTATAACTGTTGCATTATTGATAACTCCAATTTTGGTACGTGCCTTCGATGAAGTACTGAAAACGATTCCGGTAGAACTTCAGGAAGCTTCTTATTCCCTAGGCTCAACGCGAACCGAGACGGCGCTGAAGGTGCTGTTCAAACAGGGACTTGCCGGATTTATCACTGCCCTTTTGCTTGCATTTGGAAGAGGGATTGGCGATGCAGCTTCGGTGCTTTTTACAGCGGGTTTTACCGATAATATCCCGGTTACATTAGACGAACCCGTTGCAACCTTGCCCCTGTCCATATTTTTTCAGCTCAGTTCCCCTATCGAAGAAGTGCGGCAACGTGCTTATGCCGCCGCAGTTGTTCTCACGGTCATTATTTTAATTATCAGTGTTTCGGCACGCTTCCTTTCAAAACGGTATTCAAAAAACATTATTAAATGAAACAAATGGCTTTTATATATCAATCAAATCTTACATCAGAAAGCGTTACTATGCTAAGCAAAAAAGAAATGGCAAAAACAATAAAGGACTCCTCAATCATCGAAATAAAAAACCTGAATGTTAAAACTAGGGATGGGGAAATCCTGAAAAACATTAACCTTGAAATTCCAAGAAACAAAATTGTTGTACTTCTGGGGCCGTCAGGATGCGGAAAAACCACACTGCTAAAAAGTTTAAACCGACTTACCGACCTGCACAAAGAATTGAAAGTTACGGGTCAGATTATTATCGATGGTCAGGATATTATGAAAGCAAATCAAAACCTCGCATCCATGCGGCAGAAAATGGGCTTGCTTTCCCAAAGACCGTTTCCGTTGCCTGCCTCCATTTACAAAAATGTAGCTTACGGGTTAAAATTAAAAGGGATACGCTCTAAAAAATTAATTTCGCAAAGTGTGGAAACAAACCTGAAAAGGGTAGGTTTGTGGAATGAGGTAAAAGACAGGCTAAAAAACCCTGCAACAAGCCTTTCAATTGGGCAGCAGCAACGGCTTTGCCTGGCACGCGGACTGGCAGTGAAACCGACCATCATTTTGGCTGATGAGCCAACATCGGCTCTCGACCCTATTTCAACAAAAATTATTGAAAATCTTTTTAAGGATTTAAAACAACATTATACCATTATTTTGGTAACACACGTACTCCGGCAGGCATTACGACTGGCCGACCATATTGTTTTTATGTATTATGGCGAAATAATTGAACAGGGCCATCCAGATGAAATTTTAAAAAATCCTAAAACCGCAATTCTGAAAAAGTACCTGGTGGATGGAAATTAAAATATTAATATTTATATCCCTTCATCTCATTGTCAGTTACTTCCAGACCTAAAGCCAAAACAATCCGGTTAACAAAATTGAAATAGGGCACAACCAGCGTGGCATCCAGAATTACACTATCTGAAATTCCTTCATCTCGTAATGTTTGCACTTGCTTTTCATCTTTAAAAGCATCGGGCAAAGCAGTGAGTGCGTCGGCAAGATTGCACTCTTTGACAAAGCTATAGCATCAGCGTTGGCTTGTGGGGCTTTGGCAATGTGTGCAATGTGGGTTGGGTTTCCTTCTACTTTTTTTGCGAGGGGAAGAAAAAACAAAATAAAATTCCATCAAATTTGCACTGTCCTGTCAAAAAGCTAAATCCTTTCTATTTTCAATTTATCACTATCGTTACTGTCTGCTCGTCTGTCTTTTTACACTTGTTGCCAACGGTTGGGTATTTATGCAGGCGGGATAAAAATACGAAAACTTCATAGTTGCTAAAAACTTAATTAATCGCTAAAATCTTCGATGAAAACTTCAGACCCGCTTGTATAAATACCTTGTTGAACTTAACCTCACTGGCGTTCGGTGGTTTTTTAGGCCACCGAAAACCAGTATCTTTGAGGCATTTAACCATTTAAATTTCATACTATGACAAATTTAAAAAAAGATTTGAACAGGAAACGGTTTTAAGCAATTTAAGTGAAAAAGCACGCAAAAGATACTGGAATACCTCTCGCGTTACGTGTTCCGCATTGCCATCACCGACCGCCGGATTATGGAAGTGAAAGACGGGAAAGTACATTTTTCGTGGAAAGATTACCGAACTAACCGCTTCCGGCAAATGAAACACGATATAGATGAGTTCATCCGCCGGTTTCTGTTGCATGTGCTGCCTAAAGGTTTTTTCAAAGTGCGGTACTACGGTATTTTTTCGAGCCGCTACCGCAAACAAAACATTGAAACAGCCAAACAATTGCTGGCACAAGAGGGCAAAACCAAAAAAGAAGAGGACATGGAAGATGGTCGTCGGGTTTGGGAAAAGCAGGATACGGTGTGGTGCGAAATCAGGGAACTGATAAAAAGCTTCAGGCAGCCCAATTGTCCGGCGTGTAAAAAAGGGAGGCTACGCTTTGCCGGTTTGGTAAAAGATGTTCCGTGGGAACCCGGATAGCCGCCGAACCACAGAACGTTCTTTGAAAATATTGTACTACCAGCTTACCAGCTAAAAACTCACTGTTTCTGGCTGAATGGGAAAGTATGTTCGGTGGGAAAAGATAAACTGCACGGTTTCAGCTAAAAGAATGCAATGAGAAAAAAACTGAAAAAACAAGCATCGGAAAAAGCCGTTAAAGCATAAGAGAAAACGTTAAATCCCCATAGTGTACAGCTTTGAACAACAACGGCTAAGCCCAACCTGCCTGCCGGCAGGCAGGCACGAATTAAAACACAATTGGGCCCGGTTAAACAACGGGCTGCCCCCAAAGAAAAGGCAGTAAGTGTGCAAACCTACTGCCTTTTTTCATGGCCCAACTGTGCCTTAATTCCTAAAATGTTATGGGCTGTTAATTTTTTATTCTATAACTTTTTATCATAGCATAAAACGAAATAAAAAGTAACGGTAAGTGAAGTATTGCTACATTTATCATTTTAGGATTTTGAAAATTCATCATATTATAGAAGCCAATAATTACTCCAATTATTGCTGTAATTCTATATGTTATTATGTTTATTTTAGGTATATTGAATGTCATTATGGTTAAGAATACAGGTGTCATTAAACAAAATGCTAAACTTGATCCGCTATATAATAAATACATTGGGTTAAAATCAAATACACCATGACTCAATGGAGCCCAAAATGCTATAAATGCTAAAGGTATCAACCAACTTTCTTTCCAATTTAAGTTACTAAAAGTATAATCATTTTCAGGTTTTATCACTTCTTTCAGCCAAGCATATGCTACAAATAAAAACATCAAGACATTTATTGTAACTACGCTAAGTCCGTAGGTTTCTGTCAATGATATGTTTTGTAATACAGCAAAGTCTATATAGCTCAATAGCACATAGATATTAAATACTTTTGCAAATTTATTTTTCAATACAAGCAGCAGGAGCAATACAATTATTGTAAAAATCTGAAAATAAATGTAATAATCATGCATTCTTACTTCAAACGAATTGCTAAGCGTAGTACTGATAATGCTTCCAATTTCTTTGAAGTCAAAATTTTGGGTTGAAAACGGCATTATCAAAAACTGTGCACATATTAAAATTGCAAAGAACCACCATTTTCTTGTTGCTCTTTCTAATTTGTTTGTCTGATCTTTCATTGTTGTTTTGTTTTAATTGCCCATAACAGTAGCGGTATGAAAAGTTGCCGATTGTGGGCGATTTCCTGTCAAGTTACACAAAAGTTGAAGCAGGCTACAAACCTTGAATAACCTACTGTCCCAGCAATTTTTATACCGCGTGTTGAGTTAACCTCACTGGCGTTCGGTGGTTTTAGGCACCGAAAACCAGTATCTTTGAGCATTTAATCTATTAATTATCTTATTGTGACAAATTTAAAAAAAGATTTGAACAGGAAACTGTTTTACGCAATTTAAGTGAAAAGCACATGAAAGATACTGGAATACCTTTCGCGTTACGTGTTCCGCATTGCCATTACCGACCGCCGGATTCTGAAAGTGAAAGACGGGAAAGTGCGTTTTTCGTGGAAAGATTACCGCACAGGCAGGTTCCGGCAGATGAAACTTGATATAGATGAGTTCATTCGCCGGTTTCTGTTACATGTGCATGTGCGTAGCAAACCCGGGGGTTTTCGGCTAAACAGGAAAAATCCATTCTTGTTTTACATTTCCATATCACCGAACAGATTCTCAATGGTTTTAAAGCTCTTTACTTATGCGGGTATCCATTTCTGTTCTCTTCGACGACTTGTACACCGGCGAAATTTTAAAAATAAGAAATGCGAATAGATTTGTAGAGAATAAAATGAATTTTCATTAGAGTTCAGTGCAAATGTCGGGCAACAAAAAAAGGAGTAAGTTATATGTCAACAACTTAATCCTTTCAATTGTCGGGGTAGCCGGATTTGAACCGACGACCTCGTCGTCCCGAACGACGCGCGCTACCGGACTGCGCTATACCCCGCAGAATTTTCAGTGTTCAATAATTTCTGATTAATTGTTGTTCCCTTTAGGAAAAACGGTGCAAATTTAAAATTTTTTGGATAATCACAGACGTTTATTCTGCAAAAGTCGCAGATATATTTAATTGAGAGTTACCGGCAACTCTGCCAACCAGAGAACCATCAAACAACAAACAGATTTTGAGCTACTTTCTTACTGATTGAAGAACGAACTCCATTAACTTCTATCTCAACAGAATCATCAAATTCCTGACGGCTGATAATCTTTATTTTACTGTTCAAGCCTAAATCCAGTTTAACTGCATACTGCAAAAAAGAGGAACTATTATCTTTCACGGCAACTATTTTACAAGTTTTACCAACCTCAATTTCCGACAAAGTTTTTCGTTTAACAAACTTGATTTCTCCCTTCTCATTGGGAATCGGGTCTCCGTGTGGATCAAATTCAGGATAATTCAGAAATTTCTCCAACTGCTCCGTTAACTTAGCAGATTTAATATGCTCCAATTGTTCTGCAACTTCGTGAACTTCATCCCAGGTGAAATTTAATTTCTCATACAAAAAGGTTTCCCAAAGTCGATGTTTTCGCACAATCTCCACAGCAAGACCTCTTCCCTTTTCCGTTAAGGTTATTTTTCCATATTTTTCATAAGACACTAAATCTTTCTTTTTTAGCCTTTTAAGCATACTGTTAGCCGTGGCAGGTGTAACGGCTAAAACTTCCGCCAGCTCGTTTGTTCCCGCTTCTGTTCTTTCCATTATTTCACTTGTCAAATGAAATAAAGCTTTCAAATAATTTTCTTCTGCTCGTGATACCATAATGCAAATATAAAGCTATATCTAAGTAATATTGTTAGAATTATCTAACTTTGTAGAGTTTTCAAATGAAAATCAAAATTTAGAGATAGGATTAAAAGAATATTTTGGGTATTATAATCAATCTCCAAATGGTCATTATGGAATTTACGATATGGGAAAAAATTTAGTTGTAAAATTGATTGTCCCGTTTTAAAAATTAGTTGAACAAAAGTCAAACGGCTGCAGCATAAAATAGATAATCGTGTTAGAAATAAGGAATTTAAGTGTAGTATATCAAGGCAACGTAAAAGCCCTTTCAGATGTGAATCTTGAACTTCGAGAGGGAAAAATCTATGGAATTGTAGGGCCAAGTGGCAGCGGTAAGTCTTCACTAGTAAAAGGAATTTTAGATTTAGTTCCCATTAAGGGCACTGTAACATATAGAGGAATAGAGCTTAAAAAGATTGCCAAAGAAACGGCTTATGTGGAGCAAAAAGAGAGTATAGACCGGAATTTTCCGATCACTGTTTATCAATGTGTGCTGATGGGAACATATCCTTCATTGAAAAAATTTATAAGACCGGGCTCTAAGGAGCGAGGAAGCGCTTTGCATGCTATTGAACAAGTGGGATTGTCAAAATATACAAACCGTCAAATCGGAGAACTGTCAGGAGGTCAATTTCAGCGTGTATTGATTGCTCGTGCCTTAGCTCAAAATCCTACGCTTCTTTTCATGGACGAACCCTTTGAGGGAATTGACATTCACAACGAGGAAATTGTGGTGGAAATTTTAAAAGGAATGGCAAAACAAGGCAAAACAATTATGATTATTCATCACGGTTTAGAGAAAGTTTTCCAATATTTTGATGAAATTATTATGTTGAATCAACATGTCATTGCGCATGGTTCTGTAGAAGAAACCTTTACACTCGACCATTTCTTAAAAACATTTGGAGTTATTCTTCCTGCTCTTTTCCAAAAAGATGACTTAAAAACGATATAACAATAAAATGGGGAACATAGGCAATTTTTTAAACGATTTAATAAACTACCCTTTTCTGAGAGATGCTTTTTGGGTGTCTTTAACACTGGGCATAGGTTGCGGAATGATTGGTTGCTTTATTATTATGCGAGGGCTTTCACTAATGGGCGATGCCATTTCTCATGCTGTTATTCCGGGAGTTGCCATATCTTACATTTTAAAAATAAATTATTTTTTCGGAGCGGTTGTTTTTGGAATTTTGGCGGCATTGGGTATGGGCTTTATCAAAGAAAACAGTAAATTAAAAAGCGATACCGCCATCGGCATTGTTTTCTCCGCTTTTTTAGCATTGGGCATTTTACTCATTACCAAAATTGAGTCTTCCATAGACTTAAACAATATCTTGTTTGGCAATGTGCTGACAGTGAAAGAGAATGAAAGAATCGCTACTTATATTGCGGTTGGAATTATTCTCTTATTAATTTTTCTTTTTTACAAAGAAATGCTGCTCACCACTTTTGATCCGGTAATGGCAAAAGTCAGCGGACTTCCCGTCAAGTTTATCAATTATATGATTATGACAATGCTCACCGTGATCACCGTGGTTTCTTTGCAAACCGTAGGTGCAATTTTGGTGGTAGCGATGTTGATTACTCCGGCAGCAACCGCTTTTCTGCTCACAAACCAATTTTCAATAATGCTGTGGCTCTCTGCCCTGATTGGTGCTCTTTCCGCCGTTATTGGGCTCTATTTCAGCGTCACCTATAATCTGCCCTCTGGAGTGGTAATCGTGTTAGTGGCAGCAATCATCTTCTCATTTGTATTCTTCTTCTCGCCGAGAAACGGAATTTTATTTAATTATATAAAAACAAAAAAAAGTGTATGAGTTATTTCTTAAAAGCCAATGTAATTTTCGGGATGCTGCTTTTTGCTATTATCCTTAGTTCTTGCGGCAATCATCAAAGTTCTAAAAGCGAGAATGAAAAATTGCGAGTTCTCTCCAGTTTTTCCATCATCTCCGATATGGTTCAGACAATCGGCAAAGACAAAGTAGAGGTTCACAATTTAGTGCCTGTCGGAATGAAACCCCACGAGCATCAGCCCAAACCCGATGACGTGAAATTTGCTACCCATGCCGATATTATTATCTATAACGGGCTGAACCTTGAAGGAGGTGAACACGGATGGCTAATGAAATTGGCACATTCGGTAAAAATGCCTAAAGACCGGATTTTTGTGGCGGCACAAGGCGTTAAACCCATTTATTTCAATGATGAAAAAGGTGTGAAAGAAGTTAATCCACATGCTTTTATTAGTCCGATAGTGGGAATTAAAATGGCTGAAAACATCCGCAATGCATTGATAACAGCCGATAAAAAAAACAAAACCTATTATGAAGTAAATGCAAAGGAATATATTGATAGACTGAGAGCAATTGACGCCGAATACAGAAACAAAATTGCCGAAATCCCAAAGCAAAACCGGGTGCTTTTTGCCAGTGAGTTGGCTTTTCAATATATGACCCGGGAGTATGGTTTGGAGGAGGGGTTTATCTGGGCTATCGACACTGACAAAAACGGAACCCCGGATCAAATAAAATCGGCTATTTCATTTATCAAAACCTATCATCCGCCTACACTGTTCGTAGAAAGCAATGTGGATAGAAGACCAATGGAAACCGTTTCGAGAGAAACAGGTGTTCCAATTTATAAACACCCCATTCTCAGTGATGAACTAGGCAGGATAGGGCAAAACGGAGATACATACATCAAATTTCTGACTTATAATTTGGAAGTCATTTATGATGGCTTGAAAGATTAGTAAACCGAGAACCCTATATTTGCTTATGGTAACAAACAGTTTCAGCAAATTTCAGCGGTTTATTTTTCCACGGGTGAACGAAAAATAGATTCCGGTGCTACTAATCAATGTAAAACTGAGGAATCCCCATTTCATGACTTTTATAAACAGGTTGGGAGCGACGCTTTCCAACGGCTGATTACCCAGTATTCCCGCAAAAAAGAGTGTTGCAACAGTCATGCTGACGATTTGCCCTACCACACGCATGGTTGCCGCAGTGCCGGAAGCGAGTCCAAGCTGGTTTTTTTGTACTGAGCTCATGATTGTGTTCATGTTTGGAGAAGAGAAAAATGCAAATCCCAGTCCTTCCCAAATCAATAGCAATACAATCACCCATAGCGGTGAACTGGTAGTCAGAAAGGAAAAAGCGGCAAGTCCTGTGGTGCACATAGACATTCCCAGGGTTGTAAGATAACGTGGTTGAATGCGATCAGAAAGCCTTCCTGCTATTGGTGAAAAAGTTGCCATCACAGCGGGCTGGGCAACTAAAATTATACCGGCATTTTGTGGTGAAAGCCCCTGGATTTTCTGTAAATATAAACTCAGTAGAAATACAATGGCAAAGGTGGCACTGTAGTTAATCAGGGCGGCAAGGTTTGAAAAGGCGAACAATCTGTTGCCGGTGAAGAGCCGGGTTTCAAGCACCGGCAGGGGAGAGCGGCTTTCAATCCGCCAGAAAACAGCTAATGTCAGCAATCCGCCACCCATAAGCAGCCAGCCCGTAATAGCCGGAATTACCGATGACCCGTAAACTAAAGCTACCAATCCAATCATGTAAAAAGCTGTTCCCGTCAGGTTCATTTTTTTATTTTCAGAATCATAAGCCGGGTCTTTGCCCAAAAACCGAAAAGCAAGCAAAATAGTGAGAATGCCCAGTGCCGATGAGATGAAAAATATTGATCGCCAACCTATATGCTGAGTAATCATTCCGCCCACAAACGGACCGAATGCCAGCCCGAGATAAACGGCTGAAACCGACATGCCTAATACTCTTCCGCGGTGTTGGGGTGAAAAGGCAGATACCAATATTGCAGGACCGGTAGTGCTGGAAAAAGCTGCGCCAATCCCCTGAATAAAGCGGAACAGAATGAGCCAGAAACCGGAGGTGGAGAAGCCGCAAATTATGGAAGATATTGTAAAAATGATAACGCCAGTTTTAAAAACACGACGAATTCCGGTTAAATCCCCCCAACGGCCTACAGGAAGGAGAAACATTGCTGTGGCTAACAGAAAGGAGGTGATTACCCAGCTGAGCTTTACGGCGCTCAGTCCAAAACTTTTCTCAATTGCGGGCAAAGCAATATTTACAGACGAAATGAGAAAAGACCCCATAAATGAAGTGATGGCAACAATCGATAAAATTGAAATCTGCTTTTTTGTCCAATCCATAAAATATTTTCTTCACGCTTTTTAACGCTGGACAAAGATAACATATGGCATTGAAAATGTATTTAAAAAAATCTTTGTACGGTAAGCTTGTGTCGTGAAATATGTTTCTGTTTAAAATTTCAGTTCAGGGTAGCGTTTGATATCTGTATCCCGCATCATTTCCCAAACTGTTTCAAAAATCAGTTCCACGCTTGGTTTTGAAAAATATTCCCCATCAATGCCATAAGCCGGACGGTGCTCTTTTGCAGGGCATGTGCGCGGCGCTGCATCGAGATAGTCGAAAGCTTTTTGCTCTTCCAACACTTTTTGCATCATATAGGCAGTTGCTCCGCCGGGAACATCTTCATCTATGAAAAGTACTTTGTTCGTTTTTTCGATCGATTTTCTTATGATATGATGAATATCAAAAGGCATGAGCGTCTGCACATCTATTACTTCTGCGGAAATGCCATAGATGCCGAGCAAGCCGGCAGCCCTAACAGCATGGTGGACGTTCCATGCATAGGTAACAAAAGTAATGTCAGTTCCTTCCGTGATAATTTCGGGAATTCCAAGAGGGATTTTAAATTCTCCAATATTTTCCGGAAGTTTCTCTTTTAAATTGTATCCTTTCAGTGGTTCAATCACAATGGCTGGTTCATTCGCTTCTAAAAGTGTGTTATACATTCCGGCAGCGCGGGTCATATCGCGCGGTACGCAGAGGTGGATTCCGCGCAACGAACCAAGCATCATCTGCATTGGAGAGCCGGCGTGCCACATCCCCTGCAGCTGATGCCCGCGTGTGCGGACGATTACCGGCGCAATTTGTTTTCCTTTGGTGCGATATTGCAAACTTGCCAGATCATCGCTGAGTGCCGAATGCGCATATATCAGATAGTCTAAATACTGGATTTCTGCAATGGGGCGGAAGCCGCGCATAGCCATTCCGATTCCCTGCCCAATGATTGTTGCTTCACGTATTCCGGCATCGGAAACACGATGGGAACCATATTTTTCATACATTCCCCGCATTCCCTGGTTCACATCGCCCAGTTTTCCGGTATCCTGCCCAAAAGTTACCAACGTTGGGTATTTGCTGAAAAGAACATCGAAATTACGGCTAAGGATTTCCGAGCCGTTTATTTCGATGTCTTCAGCACTGTAGTGTGGAGGTATGGGATTAACATCAAGGGCAGAACCGGCTTTTTCACAGTGAAGATGTTTACAGTAAAAATCCGTGCTTCTCTTCTCAAAGTCCGAAATCCAGCCGGCTAATATCTTTTTTTCTTCATTTAAATCATTTTGTTCGTGGATGGAGTAATATATTCTTTTGGCAAAACTGAGGTATTTTCTTCTTGTGGGGAAAATACGTTGTTTTATCTCTTCAAGTTCGACGGTTTTATCGATTTTTCCTCCGGTTGTTTTTTTTATCCTACTCAGAATGCCGGCAAGCTGATTAACTTCGTTCAGGAAACCGCCCGTATAGTTTGCCCATGCTTTTTGGCGTGCCTCTTTTGCCCGTTTTGTCGCTTTGTTTTCAATCTGGATAATTGTCTCAATATCGGCTTTCCCACTTTCTAACAGCCATTTCTTAAATTGAATCAATCCGTCAAATTCTTGTTCCCATGCCAGGCGCTCACTACTTTTGTAGCGTTCGTGCGAGCCTGCTGTAGAGTGACCTAACGGCTGCGTAAGTTCTTCAATATGAAAAAGGGCAGGAGTATGTGTTTTGCGGCATTTGGCTACTCCCTCTTTAAAAGTTTCAACCAGTCCGGGATAATTCCACCCTTTACAGGTGTATATATTTATGCCGTTTGTGTTTTTTTCTGCCTGAAATCCTTTCAATGCTTTTGAAATACTCGATTTTGTTGTCTGCAATTCAACCGGAACACTGATTCCATAGCCGTCATCATAAACGGTTACAGCCATGGGAACCTGCATTACGCCGGCGGCGTTAATGGTTTCAAAAAACACTCCTTCGGAAGTACTTGCATCGCCAATGGTGCCGAAAGCCACTTCATTTCCTGAAACATTATTATTCAGAAATTTCTTCATTTCCGGATTTTCCCTGACAATTTTTGAAGCCTGAGCGAGCCCTAACAGCCGTGGCATTTGCCCTCCCGTGGAGGAGATGTCTGCTGCCGAGTTGTATTTTTCCGAAAGATTTTTAATCTCACCCTCTTCGTTGATGTTTGCCGTTGTGAAATGGTTGTTGAAATTTCTGCCGCCGGTAGAAGGATTCAGCCGGTCATCGGTTTCACCATAGATCATGGCAAAAAATTCTTCGGGTTGCAAGAGCCCAAGTGTTAGCATAAAAGTTTGGTCGCGGTAATAGCCCGAACGCCAGTCGCCTTTTTGGAAAGTTTTTGCCAATGCCAGTTGAGGCAGCTCTTTTCCGTCGCCAAAAATACCAAAATGAGCACGTCCGTTGTGTACTTCCCGGCGACCTAAAATACTTAACTGCCTGCTTAAAAAAGCAAAGTAGTAATCATTCAGAATCTCTTCGGTTGTCAGTTGGCAGGTTGCAGATATTTGCGTTTTTTCCAAATACATTCTTTAATTATTGAAGACTGTTGTCTTGTATTTGGATAAAATAACAGTTGGAAGAAGGTTTTGTTTATTTTTCTGAACTTTCCGGTTTTTCAACTCTTCCGTAAAATGAAATAGCCTGGCGGTTTGTGCTGGTGATACTCAGGGTGGCATATCCCAGTTCTGAAATATGAAACATATAGCTGATATAATCCATTTTATTTTTCACTTCGAGGTTAATCTGGTAGCCTTTGTCATCTTTTGTCATATTATACTTTTCAAGAGGAAGGGAAAAACTGAATGGAATATCTCTGCCTCCGTATTCGGCGCGGTAAGCTACTCCGAAAAATGGCAGGTAGGAGAAAATTGAGTCGCCTCTTATTTCGGCTTCGAAGGTGTGACTCAGGTGGATGCTGCCTCCGCCAAGCGGCATCGCATGTGTAGGGCTAAAAACAAAAGATTTGTTCTCAAGCATGGTTTGCACTTCCTGAATCCGGTTTTCCTGTCTTTCAGCACGGCGTTCGCTGCGGCTTTGGGGTGTTTGTGCCAACACTCCCGAAAAAAAGAAAACATTAAGAATTGAAATGAGAATTATGCGTTTCATGGTATTCCGATTTTTTAATTGTTAGAAAAAAATTACTTTCGCTGATGTAAAAACACACTTATAAGGTAGCAAAAATTGTTCCGCAACACTAAAAACAGGGATATGACTATTAAATATGTAGGCGCTCATGTCAGCGCAGCCGGAGGAGTTGAAAATGCACCGGTGAATGCGCACCGGATTGGTGCCACGGCATTTGCACTTTTTACAAAAAATCAGCGGCAGTGGGTTGCAAAACCACTTACTGAGGAGAATATCAGCGCTTTTAAACTAAATTGTGAAAAGTATGGTTATCTACCCAAACAGATATTGCCCCACAACAGTTATCTGACCAATCTTGGGCATCCTGAAAATGAGGCTTTGCAAAAATCACGCGATGCCTTTTTAGATGAGATGCAGCGGTGCAAACAGCTGGGACTTGACCGGCTCAACTTTCATCCCGGAAGCCATTTGAATAAAATCAGCAAAGATGAGTGCCTTGGTATAATTGCCGAATCCGTTAATCTGGCACTGGAGCAGACAAAAGGCGTTATTGCAGTGCTTGAAATCACGGCAGGACAAGGAACTAATCTGGGCTATTCTTTTGAGCAGCTGCGCAAAATCATTGACGGTGTTGATGACAAAACACGCGTGGGGGTCTGTATCGATACAGCACATGCTTTTTCGGCAGGCTACGATTTGAAAACTGAAAGCGGTTTTGAAAAAACATTTCAGGAATTTGATGAGATTATCGGGTTTGATTTCCTGAAAGGCATGCATCTGAACGATTCAAAAAAAGAGTTTGCTTCACGTGTTGACCGGCACGACAGCCTTGGAAAGGGAACGCTTGGGCTGGATGTTTTCCGGCGCATAATGAATGATTCCCGTTTTGAAGATATTCCGCTGATTCTTGAAACACCGGATGTTGACCTTTGGCCACAAGAGATTGAACTCCTGAAAAGTATGCAAAAATGAGTGAAATAGTCTATCTGAATGGTGAGTATTTGCTTCGAGATGAGGCAGTCATTTCGCCGGATGATCGCGGATTTATTTTTGCAGATGGCGTTTATGAGGTGATTAAGTATTATGCCGGTAAACCGTTTGGCATTGAAGAACATTTTGAAAGGCTGGAAAGAAGCCTCGGTGAAATTTGCCTTGATTATGAGGGTGTTGCAGCATTAAGCCCCGTTTTCGGCAGGTTGTTGGAAGAAAATCATCTTACCGGGACAGATGCTGGAATATATGTGCAGATTACCCGGGGGGTCAGCCGCCGGCAGCATGCATTTCCGAAGGAAATTGAACCTTCAGTTTATGCATTTGCCTTTCCTGCACCCTCTTTCGCAGAAAATATTGAGCACGGAATAAAGGTTATTACTCACGAAGATATCCGGTGGCTGCGCTGTGACATTAAATCGGTGGCTTTGCTTCCCAACACCATGCTGTATAATCAGGCATTTGAAAACGGGGCAGGGGAGTGCATTCTCATCCGAAACGGGAAAGTAACCGAAGCGACTCACTCCAGTGTGTTTGCCGTGAAAGAGGGGAAGGTTATCACCCATCCGCTTTCAAATATGATTTTGCCGGGAATTACCCGCAAAGTAGTTTTGGAAATTTGCAGAGAAAATAAAATCCCTGTTGAAGAGCGGGCAATTTCTGAAACCGGGCTTTTTGAGCTTGATGAACTGTTAATTACCGGAACAATCAGCGAAATTACACCGGTAGTTCAAATTAATGATGTTCCCGTTGGGAACGGAATTCCGGGAGAAATTACCCGATTAATCCAGAAAAAGTTTTTTGAGATGGTCAGATAAGATGATTTTTCTGAAGGTGGAATAGTTGTCATTTACAATTTTAAGCCCAGAAAATTTCCTTAACTGCCGGGTCATCTTTTAGTTCATTAAAATTCCGCTAATCACCTGTGCCGCAACTCTTGACGGGTCAAGAGAAACATGCTCTGTTCCCAAAACATCGGAAAAGTCAAATGCAGAAACAATCATAACCAGACTGGAGCCAACGCAAACCATCATGTGCGTTCTTAATCCCGCAGTCCAGTTTCTTCTTTCTCTCTCAAGTCCGATCAGCGCTCCGAAAAATGAAGCCAAAAGCAGACGAGTTAAAATAATTTCCCAACCAAGCATCTCTGTATCTGTTATCTAATTATTTAATTTTTTTGTTTTATGCATTTTAATCACAATGCTAATTGTTACGATTCGGTGCCGTAAGTCTTATTGTTGAAAATGAACAAAGCAGGTAAAAGTAATTTATTTCTTATAAATTGGAAAGTTCCTCTTAACTGAAAAGATGTTTCCGGCTTCGCGACAACCTCCAATATAATAAAAAATCAACCAATCTGCAGCTTTTTTCTTTGATTCTTAGGGAAATAAAAATATTTCTGTCAATCAACAAACAGGAGGTTTTTATGTTGAATTATGTGTTACCAATTTTAAAAGTTTTGCAATGACAGTCTGTCATTGACAATTATTGATAATTCTATAAATTACTTTTGCTGAATGCAGGAAAAGGTTGAACAGAATAGGGGTTGGGTATTGGCTGCGCTCATGCTGACCATGATGCTTGCTGCAATGGACTCTACCATTGTGTCAACGGCTATTCCGCACATTGTTTCCGATTTGGGCGGCTTTACGAAATTTTCCTGGGTGTTTTCCATCTATCTGCTTGCACAGACGGTTACTATTCCTTTATATGGGAAGTTTGCCGACATCTACGGGCGTAAACGTATTTTGATTTTTGGAATTATCATTTTTCTGATTGGCTCTGCCACTTCCGGTGCGGCATGGAATATCGGAACATTAATTGCCTTTCGCGGGCTGCAGGGGCTTGGAGCCGGCTCTATCATGGCAACGGTGAACACCATAGCAGGAGATATTTACTCCATTGAGGAGCGTGCCAAAATTCAGGGTTTGCTTTCCAGTATCTGGGGTGTAAGTGCTATCATAGGTCCGGCTTTGGGCGGCGCATTAGCAGAATATGTAAACTGGCGTTGGATTTTTCTGATTAATCTTCCCATTGGTGCAGTGTCCATCTTTTTTCTACTGGCTTTTTTTAAGGAAAAAATTGTGCAGGCGCCACTAAAAATTGATTACAAAGGTGCAATTCTGATTCTGCTAACACTGAGCTTGCTTTTTGTCTTTTTACTGGAGGGCGGCCAGACCTGGGCATGGCTGTCATTGCCGAGTTTTGTTCTGTTTTTTGCAGTTTTGCTTTTGGGGTATTTGTCTTTCAGGATTGAAGGCAGTTCGCCGCATGCCATTATGCCTGTCTGGCTGTGGCGAAACAAGACAATGGCATTTACCAATCTGGCAATAATGGGAATGGGTATTGTGATGATGGGACCCGAGACCTATCTGCCAACTTTTACTCAGGCTTCCCTCGGTGTTGGAACCATAGCTTCCGGGTTCATTCTGACCAGCATGAGCTTTGGATGGCCGGTTGCATCCGCGCTTTCCGGGAAGTTTTATATGCGGATAGGTTTTCGGAATACTTCACTCATCGGCACTGCCTTTGTGTTTTTTGCCTGCGCCGGTTTTTTGTTTATCCCGCACCCACAGCCAATTTATCTGCTGGTGATAGATCAGGTTTTATTGGGTGCCGGATTTGGCTTTTTGTTCACCTCTTCGCTGGTGGGACTTCAGTCCATGGTGGAGTGGGATCGAAGGGGAGTTGTGACCGGAGCTAATATTTTTTCCAGAAATCTGGGGCAAAGCTTGGGTGCATCTGTTGTGGGTGCTATTTTTAACAACTCACTGATGAAGCAATTAACAAATGCACCTTCCGGATTTTCCTTCTCTACTGACAATATGCTGAAAACGCTTCATTCTTCGGAACTTTCAGAAACAGCAAGGGTGTTTCTATCAGAAGCAATAAATAACTCAATGCGCCACATCTACTGGGGACTTATTCTTTTCACAGCTGTCATTTTCATTTTTCTGTACCTTGTGCCGTATAAGCATCCAAAGGAATTCATCTTAGCAGAAGCCTGAAAGCGTTGAATTTTTGAGTTGAAATTTCATCCAATTAAAATTAAAAGTTTTCAAAGGTATTGGATGCCTGCCTGTCCGGTAGGCAGGTAACTCCCTCATTTTAATTATGCTTGTTTGTGAAGCATTTCTACATGGTCGTTTCATAGAGGGTTTTGTTTTGAAAAAAATGACATTTTGACTAAAAGTTTCCGTGAATGCTACATAGGTGAAAACAAGATATGTACTTTTTAGCACATGTCTCCTTTATGCAGTTGCTTGTGAAAAATAAAGAATTTTCTTGAGCAACTGAATTTGGCGGTCATAGAGTTTTCTTTATAGATTCGAGCAGTGTTGTCAAAGTTTAAACTTCAGCTTCACTCCAAGGAAATTGTTCTCGGGATTAATCAGAAATGAACCTAACATCAGGGTGAAATCATACCACATGTGTGCTGCAACTGCCGGGCCTATTTTGTAACCCCTTTTCTGCACATCGCGGCCAAGGAAATAACCTGCAATTGTTGTTTCACCAACTTGCAGCATTGTTGCCAGGTAATCCGGTTTTTCTGCCATTAAAACATTTGAAAAGTGCATTCCGCCGAAAATGGCGCTTGAAATCAAAAGCCCTTTTGTCTGCCCATACTTATAGTCCAACATGGGCATCATCCAGTTGCGAAAAACGTACTCTTCCCCAACTCCGGCGCTCCAGCTCATGGCAAGCGAGGTTGCCCCAAACAATGCCAGCCCTTTGTTTCTGTCGATATACCGATTCATAAAATAGATCTGTTCCACACTGCTCAAGCTTTGGGTTTCCCTATGTTTCTCAATGCCTAAAAACATAGCGGCAAGCAGTACCATGCCACCCGTAATCGGAGTGACAATATTTTCAATTTTGAAAGGAGACAGAAACAGATCCTTTTCAGATAATTCGTCGTATCTGAAATCGGGATAGTGGTATTTTAATATTTCCAGCCGGTTTTTGAAAAGGGTCAGTTTTTCCGTTTGATACGCTTGTAAACCAATGAACAGAGGGTAGTTGTAATAGGGCGATGAACTGTTGTTTTTTAGTGTCTTGTCATGCTTGATTCCCAGATATATGCCGCCAATTTCAAGTGCAGAAAAGAGAGAGCCTTCAACAATTTTACCCTGATGAAAATAGGATGCACCGGGGACCCAGAGTGTCCAGTAGGGGATTTGACGGGGTTGCTGATTCAGTGAGTCGGCATTTTGACTAAAAGAACAAAACGATATAATTATCAGAAAGAAAACTGAAACTCTTTTTTTCATTATTTAGAGGTAATTAATCTTGCATCGCACCTTATTTTTTCAACCATCTCTCTAACCATGAAAAAGCTGATTTTTGCATGGCAGCATCAAATTTGTGAGGACCGGGATAGAATTCACACATGTAATTTTCGGGGAATCCTGCTTTTTGATAAACTTCTTTCAAAATCGTATCGGCACGTTTCATCTCTCCCAAATCAAACAAAGTGTCTTCTGTGTTATTGAGCACCATACGTGGTGCCGGCATCTGAAGTGCAAAAATTTCGGGGTAGTCCATTTCAACAGGCAGGTGCGGCACAAACATCATCCAGGTGTGTGTGAAACTGTGATAGAGCACCAAATCGCGCCATGTGCTCATCATGCCCACACACACCGCAGCTTTGATGCGCTCATCCATTCCGCCAATCATCATGCTTCGCAAGCCTCCGCCCGAAAGTCCGCAGCACCCTAACCGGTCGGAGTCAACTTCTTTTCTGGAGCCTAAAATGGATAGCGCCACCCGGTCGTCACTCAGGAAAACTCCGGGCCAGGTGGTTCCTGCGCTGAAAAGTGATTTTGCCATAATGTGCTCATGGTTTGCCGCCCAACGGTTATACTGCTCAATTTCCTCCCGGCTCTCCTTCGGGCTCACATCAGAAACTCCTGCCCTGATGACAGAGGGAACATCTTTAAGTAATACTTTTCGACTTTCAAAAGTGAAAGTGTCGTTCACCAAAACCGCATATCCCTGTTTGGCAAGCTCATTTGCCCACGCTTTCCCGCTGTAATATTCTTCCTTGTGGCTGACCATCATCGGATGCTGCTCCTTTCCGTTGTTCACAATTTTTTGTTTTCCGAAATATTTATTGGCGCCATGGTCGTGCAGCGCAAGCACACCGGGAAGTTTCCCTTTTACATTCAGTGGAGTGAGAAAAAACGCTTCTGTTGGCGGACCGTAAGGCAGTTGCCATGTCAGCTTTTTGATGGAAACACCATCGTGAACGGTTTCGTCAATCTCCCTGACTTCAGGAATTTTATTAACCACCGGAGATGCCAGCAACTCCCCGACCCGCGCTAATGCCCGGCTTTTCCACGCACTCACATCTGTAAAACCGGGATTCCTGAAAGAGAGGCGCCCCGGCTTATCTCCCGACAATGAATCTGCCCATTTCCCATAGGAACCGATTAGATTTGTTTCACTATCTGCTGAATTATCCTGTAAAAAGGCATCTGCATCAAATGGATTGCCGCCGGCAAAAGTATTGCCCGGCCAAAATGCCCCGGCAATTCCCAGCGAACCGTAGCTGATAAACCGGCGCCTGTTGAATTTTTTATTTTTTTCCATGGTATGAAAGATTTATTTTGTAAAAATAACAGGTTATCCTAAGAAAGCAACCTGTGCAGTCGGTTTATTACGCGCCTTGGCGCTTGGTTTTCATTTTCATTTCGGTTTGTGTGAATTGATATTCAGTGCATGAGGAAATTATTTGTTATAAAAACAGATAAAAGGCCTGTCAGGGGTTTTTTATTGAGAAAAAGGTACTTATTTTGCCCCGTTAAACAGAATGTAAATTTTTATGCTGGTTAGGGAAAATGAAAAATACGTACCTTGATCTCATCGAACAATCTTACTATTTCCCGCAGGAAGGATTCGACCTGCAGGATGGTAACCTCACTTTTTACGGCGTTTCGCTGAAGTATCTCATCGATAAATACGGCACCCCGTTCAGGCTAATGTATCTGCCCCGGATTGGCGACCAGATAAAACGGGCGCGAAATCTTTTTCGGCGTGCCATGAAGGCGACGAACTACAAGGGGGAGTATCATTACTGTTACTGCACCAAGTGCAACCACTTCCACCATGTGGTCAACAAGGCGCTGCAATACAATGTGAACCTTGAGACTTCCTCTTCGTTCGACATTGATTTGATTCTGAATCTTCACCGGCAGGGAAAGCTGGATAAGAATATAAAAATTTTGCATAACGGATACAAAACAGATGATTATGTCCGGAAGATACTGGATCTCACCGATCTGGGTTTTAAAAACTCCACAATTATTCTGGATAATAAGAATGAACTGAAAAAAATAATTGCATATGCCAAAGGCAAAAAGGTGCAGCTTGGCATCCGTAAAGCCATTGATGAAGAGCCGCAAAGCGCCTATTATACTTCGCGTTTAGGCATCAGATCATCCGAAATTCTGGAATTCTATAGAAATAATATTCAGGGTAAAGAGAACCTGAAATTGACTATGCTCCACTTTTTTGTTGATTCAGGCATTAAGGATACGCTCTATTACTGGGGTGAGTTTCAGAAGTCTGTTAAACTGTTTATTGAGCTGAAAAGGGAGTGCCCCGAGCTTAATGCTTTCAACTTAGGCGGTGGTTTCCCAATTCGCAATCACCTTGGGTTTGAATACGATTACGAATATATGATTCGCGAAATTGTGAATAACATCAAAGATGCCTGCACTGCTGAGGGAATTGAAGAGCCTGACATTTATACTGAGTTTGGTAAATACACAGTAGGGGAGAGCGGTGCAACCATTTTTTCCGTACTGGACCAAAAACAGCAGAATGATGCCGAGTTGTGGTATATTATTGACAACAGCCTGATGAACACCATTCCCGATGCATGGTCAATTTTTGAAAAATTTATTTTATTGCCCATCAACAAGTGGAACAATGAATATACGCGGGTGAATATTGGCGGAATAAGTTGTGATCATTCCGACTATTACAATTCGGAGGATTTGAACCAGCAGATTATGCTGCCGCGTTATTCCTCGCGTGAAAAAGAGCCGCTCTATCTTGGATTTTTTCACACTGGTGCCTATCAGGACTCCATCAGCGGATATGGCGGAATCAAACATTGTTTGATTCCTGCGCCAAAGCATGTTCTAATTGACCGCGACGAAACCGGAAACTTTGTGGATTACGTTTATCGAACTGAACAGACGGTGGAAGAGATGTTTAATATATTGGGATACAACGGCTGATTGCCATCTGAAAAAAAAAGACCGGATTTCCGGTCTTTTTACTTTGGGAATTAATCATGTAAAGGGCGCTTTTACTACTCATCTCCATTTCCGCCTTTTTTGCCAAGCATCAGTATGGAGTTCACAACTATTTCAGTGATGTACTGCTTTTCGCCATTTTTGTCTTCATAAGAGCGATTGGTCAGTTTGCCGTCAATGGCAATTTCAGAACCTTTTTTCAGATAACTTTCGGCAATTTCGGCCTGCTTTCCCCAGGCAACCAGACGATGCCAGGTTGTTTCCGAAATCTTCTTGCCACTTTGGTCATAGTAAACTTCGTTTGTTGCTATAGAGAAATTAGCAACTTTTTTTCCGCTGTCGAGCTTTCTTACTTTTGGCGCGTCGCCCAGATGGCCGATAAGCCTGACGCTGTTTCTTAATGAATTCATGTTTCAAAATTTTAAATTAATAACTAAAACGAAATTGTAGTTCAAAAGTAAGCTGCGCCGGTTCCGGGAGTCGGTTAATAAGTAATTATAGTCGGTTATAACCGTTTATAAGTGGTTGTAAACGGATAGTTTTTTGTATATTAGCGCTTTGTGAATTTTAAAAAATAAGCCGATGGAACCAAGAAAATGTCTGGAATGTGGCGATCCGCTGCGTGGGAGGGCCGATCAGAAATTCTGCAGTGATGCATGCAGGAATGCATATAACAACCAGAAATTGGGGAAAAGCAATAACTACATGCGGAAAATTAATCGTATTCTCAAAAAAAATTACTCAATCCTTGAAAAGCTGAATCCAGAGGATAAAACCACCACTCACAAAAGCATATTAGATAGAGATGGTTTCAACTTCAATCACTTTACGCACATCTATGAAACCCGCAGCGGCAGGATTTACTATTTCTGCTATGACCAGGGATTTTCAGCGCTGGAAAACAATAAATTTCTGCTTGTCAGAGAAAACAGATGAATTTTCCTTTTTGTATCTTTTTGATACTCTAAAAGTCTGTTGAAGTAAAAAGCACCGGACTGAAAGATATTATCCAAGATAGGTCTTGAGTAGCTTGCTTTTGGAGGTGTGCCTCAGTCTGCGAATAGCTTTTTCTTTAATCTGGCGGACACGCTCGCGGGTCAGGCCAAAGCGCTCACCTATCTCTTCAAGGGTCATCTCCTGGCAGCCAATGCCAAAGAAGAGTTTGATGATGTCAGCTTCCCTTTCAGTGAGTGTTGCCAGCGCCCTGTTAATTTCCCGGGAAAGAGATTCCTGAATAAGAATTCTGTCGGCTCTGGGTGAGTCATCATTTACCAATACGTCCAGAAGGCTGTTGTCTTCGCCGTCAACAAACGGAGCATCAACAGAAACATGCCGTCCAGAAACCCTAAGCGTATCTGTAATTTTATCAGGGGTTAGTTCCAGTGATTCTGCCAGTTCTTCGGGTGATGGCTTGCGCTCATGCTCCTGCTCAAACTTGGAAAATGCTTTATTTATCTTATTTAATGAACCAACCTGGTTCAGTGGTAATCTGACTATTCGAGACTGCTCTGCAAGGGCTTGCAAAATGGACTGGCGAATCCACCAAACGGCATAGGAAATAAATTTAAAACCACGGGTTTCATCAAATTTTTCTGCGGCTTTTATCAATCCCAGATTTCCCTCATTAATCAGGTCTGGAAGACTAAGCCCCTGATTTTGGTACTGTTTGGCAACAGATACTACAAAACGAAGATTAGCCCTGGTTAATTTCTCCAAGGCTGCGTGGTCTCCCTTCTTAATGCGCTGTGCAAGCTCCACCTCCTCTTCTACTGTGATAAGTTCTTCTTTACCAATCTCCTGTAGATACTTATCTAACGATGCGCTCTCCCTATTGGTGATGGATTTTGTAATCTTAAGCTGTCTCATATATTTCTCTCTCTTTCTAAAAAATTTGCAAAATTAGCAAATAATGCTATGTCTATGAATAATATAAACTTTATTAATACTTATTAATTGTTTGTTAAAGGTGTTTGGTTTTAATAATTAATCAACACCAAAAACAAAATATGCCAACTCGCCGTTCGGATAAATTCCCTCAACCAAAACTCCACCTTTGGCATTTCCGATTTCTCTTTTGAAATCATTTACCTCATAAATGGGTTTTTTGTTCACATGAGTGATGATAAATCCTCTGGTCAGACCGGCATCTTTGAGTTTACCCTGCTCTATATCAGCAACTTTTATGCCAAATTCTATATTGAGGTTTCTTTTATCATCATTCCCTATAGTTTCAAAACTGGCTCCCAAAACGGATACATTATCACGAACGATTTGAGTGTCGCCATGTTTATTACGTAAAGTAACTGTAATTTGTTTCCTGTCGCTGCCTCTTTTTATTCCGATTTTCACGTCATCACCTGGACGAAAGCGGCTCACTTTTTCCTGAAGCTCAGCCGAAGAGTTCACTCTGTCGCCGGCAACACTCATAATAACATCACCCACTTTGATGCCTGCCTGTCTTGCAGCACCATTATCCGCTACGCCAGCTACATAAACGCCTTCCACCTTATCAAGCCCCTGTTCATTAGCTATTTTTGCATCAACGTTCATTATATTCACGCCTAAAAGTGCACGCTGAACCTCGCCAAACTCTTTCAGGTCTTCAACCACTTTCTTTACAATGGAGACCGGAACCGCAAACGAATAGCCGGCATAAGAACCTGTTCGCGAGGCAATTGCCGTATTTATTCCAACCAGATTTCCCTGCTGGTTTACCAAAGCGCCTCCGCTGTTTCCGGGGTTAACTGCCGCATCGGTCTGAATAAAAGATTCAATGGAATACTGGTCTTGATTTATGCCAAGATTTCTTGCTCTTGCACTCACAATGCCGGCAGTTACAGTGGAAGTAAGGTTAAAGGGATTGCCAACTGCCAAAACCCATTCGCCGAGTTTCAGGGCATCAGAATCTCCATACGTGAGATAAGGCAGTCCGTCGGCATCAATTTTCAGCAATGCCAAATCTGTTGAAGGGTCTGCACCAATAAGCCTTGCATCATACTCGTGCTTGTTGTTTAAAATTACCTTTATGTTCTGAGCTCTTTCTATCACATGATTGTTTGTAACAATGTAACCATCATCAGATAAAATTACGCCGGAACCAAACCCGGTGGCAATCTGGGGTTCTTGCCTGCGGAGTCCGAAAAATTCATCGAAAAACGGATTTCCGCTCGACCATCCGCCGCCACGAACCGACTGGGTGGCAATGTGAACCACTGCATGAACCGAATTTTCGGCAGCAAAAGTCAAGTCAGGCAGCTGCTGCTGACTGTTGGCAGGCAAATTCACAAAGCTGACAGGGCTACGCTCAGTTATTGTTACAATCTGTTGTTTGTTAAAAAATGAGCTGTAAATCCAAACTGCCAAAAAGGCACTGACCAAAACCAGCAAAAAAGTAAGCGAATATTTTTTAGTGTATTTCATAATTATACATTTTAGTTTCACAAAACATTGGGAACAAGCAAATAATTTGCCATTATGATTAATCGAACAGAACCAACCGTTTCATTTTGCATAAATTAACAACTCAGTGTCAGTTTTGTTAGAAAGAGATGGTTAAAAGTGATCAAACACGAAACTATGTCAGAAATCCGACTTGCCGGGGACAACAAACCAGTGTGAACTGAGTTCAATCGGTTTGTAATCTCTGATATAATTTAATGCTTCTTCAGGGGTGCCGGCAGAAAAATACAATTCTCTGTAAACTTCTTTGGCAAACTTTTTTGAATATGCATACTCGAAATGGTTGAACAAATGGTTGAAGAAATTACCGGTATTGATAAAAACCACAGGTTTTGCATGATATGCCAGCTGTTTCAGGGCTATTACTTCAAGAATCTCCTCAAGTGTTCCAAATCCGCCGGGGAGTGCAATGAATGCGTCTGAAATTTCACGCATTCTGGCTTTGCGCTCTTTTATGCTTTTGACGCTGATTGTTTCGTGTAGATTTACAGAAGCCAATGAACGCCGTATCATGCGTTCCGGAATTATTCCGATTGTGCGGGCGCCTGCTGCGGATGCGGAAACTGTAACAGCTTCCATTAGCCCGATGTTTGCGCCGCCATTTACCAGGGTGTGCCCCCGCTCACCAATCAACCGTCCCAATCTTTTTGCCTCTTCAAAATACAAATCATCTATTCCGTTGCTGGAAGAAGAAAATACACAAATGTTCATAAAACGATAAAATTGAAGTTACGGTTTTTAGCCAGGAAGGTTAATGTGAAATTCGCTTCTATTTATGCGTCAATTCTTGCA
The DNA here is from genome assembly GCA_040772505.1 of Mariniphaga sp. GTDB lineage: Bacteria > Bacteroidota > Bacteroidia > Bacteroidales > Prolixibacteraceae > Mariniphaga. The sequence continues at coordinate 806,734 of JAXGYA010000001.1, forward strand.
TAGGTTGCATGTTCTTCAATAAACTTTCTGCGTGGCGGCACATCATCACCCATCAGCATGGAAAAAATATGGTCAGCTTCCGCAGCATTGTCAATGGTAACCTGATGAAGTGTACGGTTTTCGGGGTTCATCGTTGTCTCCCAAAGCTGTTCTGCATTCATCTCTCCCAGACCTTTGTATCGCTGGGTGTGCACACTGCTCTCATTTCCCTCACCCCATTCGTCAATAATCTGTCTGCGTTGCTGCTCATTCCATGCATAGGTTTCTCTTTTCCCTTTTTTCAGTAGATAGAGAGGTGGAGCGGCAATATAAAGGTATCCGGATTTAATCAGGTCCTGCATGTATCTGAAAAAGAATGTCATAATCAGTGTGGCGATATGGCTTCCGTCAACGTCGGCATCAGTCATAATGACAACTTTATGATACCTGAGTTTCTCCATATTCAGCGCCTTTGAGTCCTCTTCCGTGCCGATTGTTACACCGAGGGCAGTGAAGATATTTCTAATTTCGTCGCTTTCAAATATTTTGTGCTGCATTGCTTTTTCCACGTTCAGAATTTTTCCGCGAAGCGGCAAAATAGCCTGAAATCGCCGATCTCTGCCTTGTTTGGCAGTTCCGCCGGCTGAATCCCCTTCCACAAGAAAAATCTCTGTTAATGCAGGGTCTCTTTCGGAACAATCGCTCAGTTTGCCGGGTAATCCACCGCCTGTGAGTGCATTTTTTCGCTGCACCATTTCCCGGGCTTTTCGTGCTGCGTGTCTTGCCTGTGCTGCCAAAATCACTTTGTTGACAATGGCTTTAGCCGATCTGGGATTTTCTTCCAGATAAGCTGAAAGCGCTTCGCTCACCGCCTGATCCACTGCCAGACTCACTTCGGAGTTCCCAAGTTTTGTTTTGGTCTGTCCTTCAAACTGAGGCTCTGCAACTTTAATCGAAATAACAACGGTGAGTCCTTCGCGAAAATCGTCGCCGCTGATGTCAAATTTCAGCTTTGAAAGCATTCCCGACTGATCGGCATAGCTTTTCAGTGTGCGGGTTAAACCACGGCGAAAACCGGTGAGATGGGTACCCCCTTCAATGGTGTTGATATTATTCACATAGGAGTGAATATTTTCAGAGAAGGTGGTGTTGTACTGCATTGCTATTTCAACCGGAATATTATTTTTTTCGGTAACAATATGGATAATTTCAGAGGTTAGCTTAACTCTTGTATCGTCCAGATAATCAACAAATTCCTTTAAGCCTTCTTTGGAAAAAAATGTTTCGTACTTAAATTCTCCCTCTTCATTTACCTGTCGCTCATCGGTAATAGTCAATCGTATTCCGGCATTCAGAAAAGACAGTTCGCGCAGTCTTGCTGCGAGAATTTCATATTTATAAACGGTGGTCTGAAAAATAGTTTCATCGGGTTTGAAGGTTACATAAGTGCCTGTAACATCCGTTTCGCCCACTATTCTTGCTTCTTCTACAGGTTTCCCGATGGAATATTCCTGCACCCATATTTTTCCGTCGCGGTGTATTTCTGCTTTCAGATAAGATGACAAGGCATTCACACATGAAACACCGACACCGTGAAGTCCGCCCGACACTTTATAGGAGTCCTTGTCAAATTTTCCGCCTGCGTGGAGTACAGTCATCACAACCTCAAGGGCAGATATGTTTTCTTTTTCGTGAATTTCGGTAGGTATCCCGCGTCCGTCGTCCTTAACGGTAACGGAATTATCTTTATGGATAACAACATCAATGTTTTTGCAATAACCGGCAAGCGCCTCGTCAATGGAGTTGTCCACCACTTCATAAACCAAATGGTGCAGACCTCTTTCATTGGTGTCACCGATAAACATCGATGGCCTTTTCCGAACAGCTTCAAGCCCCTCAAGCACTTGAATATTGGAAGCAGAATAATTCCCATTTCCATTTTCATTGCCGTTATCAACTGTAATTTCAGCTTTCTTATCTATTTCACTCATCTTTTTCTTAAATATTAATACGTCCTGGTTATTAAAAAATATGATTGTTAAAATGATGGAAACAATGTTTCAGTAAATTATTAACAATTTCAAATACAGACACATATCGAAATTTTTATCTTTCTGGGAAGTGTCATGCAAATATAACAAAATTTACCGTATAAACGTTGATTTAACAACATGGAACTAAATAACTTTTCAACAAGTTATTAACCTGTAAATGAGCACATGAAGACCTTAAGGTTAAGGCTTTTAGATGTCTGTTTTTGCGCTCTTTTTAACCTGTGCTTAACACAAATCAAAATGAATAGCCAACACCTCCCAACACATTAAAGCTTTGCACCGGATATCCCAGCCACCGTTGGTATTGTTGGAAGCCGAAATTATTGAGCCGGGCAAAGACCGAAAACCGGTTTGTTATTTTATAGGTGGCATTAAAATTCAGATCAAACACCGTGGAAAGCGAATAGGATTCCTTTTCAAGCTTTTCGTGCAACAGCAGTTCACTGTTTGTCAGCGGACGGGGGTCATTTTCGCCGGGAATGCCCATGATCAGCGCCTGCCGCTGTCCGGTAAAAAACAGATCGGTTGTAAAACTCAACTGGTCGGAAATCTGATAACCGACTGAAAGCTTTGCATCCCAATCAGGCAGGTTCCACGCTTCTTCCATGGTTTCCATGTTATAAACATAATAGTTTCCAGACAATAATAAATTGGCTTTGCCAAGTGATGCATGGAATATTTCAAGGTTGAATTTCAATAAATTTAAGTTGTCGTAAATGATGTTAAAATCGTTGTCCGCAATTCCTGTGCCTGCCAGACCCTCATCAAAGCTATGCCTGAACAGATAATAGAGAGGCTGATCTTTGACCACAGAATAATTTATTCCAAGTTTGAATTTTGTTTTTGGAGCGAGTTTTCCATCGAAACCACCAAAAAAACGAAACTGCTCAAAAGTGTTTTTTACGAGATGCTCCGGATTCACAAACGGATTTTCATATGCAATTTTCGAGTAATGATTTTGGATAAAGTTCCCGTCAATACCAGCAAAAATTGTAATAATCTCTTTTACGGGAATAAGATTTGCCCTGATGTTGGGCGCAAGCCTGATTTTCAAATCGGTGCTGCTGTCAATCACAAACCATGTGCTGACTCCAAGACTGATGTTTGCCACTTCGCCGCCAAGCATGTATGAAGGTTTTGCAGTTATCCATGTTTGCTGGTTCAGACCGCTTTCAATCTGGTCTCTTCCGAATGACAACAAATATTTGGTGGCAACATCACTGACGCTCATATAAGAAATACCGGCTTCAAGCAGTCCCGTTCCCGTATAAAACGGTTTTTTCAGGTCAACCGAAAATTTTCCCAGATGTTCTCTTTGTCCCGTTTTTGTGCCGAAATAGTGATACAGAAAATTAAAGTCAAAGGTGAAATCATTCTTTCGAGCTGCGGGATTCTGCAGACCAATGGAAAAACTTCCTTTGGTAAATGTCTGCCGGCTTCCAAAATAATTAATCAGCTGATCTTTCTCCAGTAAAGATTCAGGAACAGCATCAACAGGATAGCCGTAATAGTTGAATCCCTTGTGATCAACACCTGCATTTAGCGAGAGCACAGAAGCCTGCGAAAAATATTTAAAAAACATTTCTGCCTCATTTTCCGAAAATGGAGCGCTCACCCGGTCTCCTCCTTCAAGGTTTAGCTTTCCGTGGGATGAAAGATGCCTTCCGTGAAGTCCGAAAAGGGTATTTCTGGAGTTTTTACTGTTGAAGAACAGTTCTCCGTATGGTCTGTTGTAGTTTCCTGCTCCTGCACGGAGATATCCCAATCCGGGATCCTCCTTTGGCGCAGATGCCACAGTTGCAGCTTTCAGAGTATTGACCGAAAAAGCATTAAATATCGGTTGACTGAAAATACTGTATGTAAATACCGGTTTTTCGTGCTGCTCCTCGTTCATTGCGGGCATGGTGCTGATTTTGTTTGCATCAGAAATTGTTGGGCGATAGGATTTAACCACTTCCACTTCCTGAATGAGTCTATCATCCTGCTGTGCAATGATTTTGCCGCTCAGGAAAATCACAAAAACAGAGAGTAAAAAATATCGTATGGTATTTGCGAACATATTCATCTCAATTTAATTATCGTTAATTTTTAGTTGGAACGAATTGTCTTTAGCCTTTTGCTGTTCAGACTGTTCCATTTTTTCAAGCTCAGCAAGTTTTCGTGAAGCTTCTGCTTTTACACCGTCATTTTCGGCACCATAATTTTCCACCACACTGCGAAGGGTGTGTTTTGCCTGAAAATAATCTCCGCGGTCATAATATATGTCCGACAGAAGCAGGAATGCTTTTCCAAGCCAGAACTGAAAGGGTGTACCTTTTGATATGAAATCCATAATCTCCTCTTCCGCCTGTTTCTTCTGGTTTTGCTTGTAATAGATTTCGGAAACAAGAAATTTCGCTTCTGCTCCTTGCTCTAATTTGGTGTCGGAAGCCACTGTTTTTAAAGGTTCAAGTGCAGCATTCTGGTTACCAAGCAGATAGTGTGATTTTCCGGAAATGAAATTTGCCTCTTTATTCCATGCTTCGTTGGCAGCTTCAGACTTTTTCACTCTTTCGGCAGCCTGAATTGCTTCATTAAAATGCTTCAGATGAAAATTACAGCGCATTTGTCCGGTATAGGCTCTCAGCTGATTCCATTTGTTTCCTGCCAGTTTTTCAAGCCGGTTAAACAACTCCAGCGCCTGTTCAAAATTTCCGGCATTAAAAGTGAGTTCCGATGCACGTGAGAGCGCCTGTTCACTAAAAATATTGTTGGGCTGACGGGCGACAAAGGAGTAGTGTTCATTGGCTTTTGTGTAACTGCCCTCATCGTAGAGAAGTTCAGCGAGATAAAAATGGGCATTGGTTACGAAACTTCCATTTGGAAATTGCTGCAAATATTGCTGAAGTTGTTGTGTTGCCTGCCTGTCGCGCGACATGTAGAGCCGTTCGGCTGCTGTGTAAGTAAGTGAGTCCTGCTCGGAAACGGTTATGTTAACTCCGCTGCCGAGGGTTCGGGTATATGCGAAATAGCCGTCAACATTGTTCATCTCAACGTAGCTGTTTTTTATTCCTGATAGCGCTGCCTGAGCCTCAGGTGTTCCGGGGAAGTTTTCAGCAACTTTCTTGTAATTTATCAATGCTTCACTGAAATTTCCATTATTAAAATGAATCAGTCCCGTTTGCAGCAATGCCCTGGGATAAAAAGCGCCATCGGCATAATTGTTTACAATCCGTTGATAATTTCCGAGAGCCTCCGCATATTTCCCCAGACGTTCATTTGCGCGCCCCAATTCATAAAGCGCATCATCAACATATTCGGAATCAGGAAACCCCTCCTGCAATTTACTCAGTGAATTTATTTTTCCCTGCTGGTCGTGCTGCAGTCCCTGACAAAAAGCAATCTGATACAATGAGTAATCAGCATCAAAAATGCGCATATCCAGAGCTTTCTGATAGTTTTGCATGGCAGATGTATATTCCGTATTTGCGAAATAGTAATCGCCTAACCGGTTATATGCGTCTGCGAGCTTTTCTGTACGCTGGTTTTGCATGGAGTTGATATAATTTCTGAAATGTGCTGCTGCCTGTTCAAAGTTTTCCAGTTTAAACCAGGAGTATGCCAAATTGTATTCTGCATCTTTATACTCAGGGATAGATGCCGCTCCGGCAGTTCTTAGAAACTGTGAATAGCTGTCTGCCGCAGCCCGGTAATCGCCTGTCCGGTAGAGCGCTTCAGCCTTCCAGAAAAGTGCGCGGGCATTTATTTCGCGGTTATACGTCCCGTTTTGAAGCGACAGGTTAAAGTGGTCAATAGCCTGATTATATGATAAGTTGTTGAAAAGTTCCAGACCACGGTAGAAGGTTACGCGCTGGTAGGCGCCTAAAATCTCAGAAGACTTCACCTCTATCTTTTCTATGGAACTCATGGCGTCTTTATAGTTTCGTGTAACCATAAATACCTGCGTTAAATAGCGGTATGCCTCTGTATTCCGCTGAGAATTAGGATATAATGTGATATATCTGTCAAAAGCCTTAATGGTTTCATTGAATGGAGAATAGGAGAGCTCATAGGTAAGTTTTGCATAGCTGAACAATGCATCCTCCTTTATCCGCTCATTGAAATCAAATTCTGAAGCTGCCTCAAAAGCAACCCTTGCCTTTTCCTTTTCATTCACCCGGATGTAGCTGTCAGCCAAATGATAGTAGGCATTTTGCGCCATTTCGTCCTTGCCTTTTGATGCATTTTCCAGCAATGGGATTGCCTTGTCAAACGCACCGGTGCTGTAATAGCAATATCCCAGCAGATAGTTGTCTTCCCTTGTTTTCATTCCTGCCGTCTGGTGAAAGGCTTCAAGATATGGGATTGCCTGAGAATATTCGCGCAGGTGAAAATATGAATCTCCAACAATTTTTGACAATTCGCTTTTATGTTCTTCTTCCACCTCATTTAGAATGGGAACCGTATAACTGATAATCTCCTCATAGCGTTGCTGCTTGTAGTAGATGTGGCTCACATAAAGCGGGATAACTCTGGAGTAAGCAGGCTCAGATTCCAATTGCTTAAATCCGTCAAGTGCCGACTGATAGTTTTCTTGCAGATACATGATGTGCGCCCAGTAATATGTTGCCGGCTTGCTGTAAACAGAGTTTGAGTTTTTAACCACATTAAATTCTCTCAGTGCCTCTTCCGTATTATCTGCCATTAAATGAGCATATCCGCTTTGGTATTGCAGCTTTGTCCTTTCGGATTCTGTTAGTGAATTCCGGTCAACTTCGCTAAATGTTTTCAGCATAGCTGCATACTGTTTCCTTTCAAACTGGTAGTCGCCGAGATTGAAAAGCGCATTATTCATATAGGGGCTTGCCGGATGGCGTTCAATAAAATTCTCTAATAATCTGTATCCTGAAGAGTGCCCGGCTTTCAGCGCTGAAACCGATTTGAAGTAAGCAGCCTCAGAGAAAAGTTCTGATGCAGGGTCAATCATTTCCTGTACTTTTTCAAACTGCCGGAAAGCTGCATTGTATTTTCCCTGGTGGAAAAGCTCCCTTCCCGTTTGAACTTCTTTTTCCTCATCTTCAAAAAAAGCAGTTTGCTGTGCAAAAACGGGAAGAGAAAGAATTAAAAAAACAAAAAAAATAAAATTAAACCGTATTGTTTTCATTCAAATATTTTTTCAATGGTATAAAACGGACTCACTTTCTCCTTATATCAAACCTGTGTGCGATTTTCAATCAGCAGCCTATTATAGCTGATTCCAAATAATTTGTTTTCAATTAAAGTCCTAAAATAGTTATTATACTTCTTATGAACCATTCAAAATCATTAGTTTTTCTTAACAACTAACTGTTTATTTCTTTCCTTTATTATCTGTGCGGGTAAAAAAATTAACCTTATATTCGGGCTGAATTTGTTAATAAATGGAAAATAACAAAATCATAGAGTTGCTTTCGGTTGACATATATCAGCGTGATAATCTGATACTTTCGGACATAAATCTCACCATCAATGCAGGTGAATTTGTCTATGTTACCGGGAAGGTGGGCACCGGCAAATCGAGCCTGATAAAGACACTCAACGCTGAGCTTCCGCTGCAAAAGGGAATTGGAGAAGTTGCAGGATTTAATCTTCAGAACATAAAACATAAGGCCATTTCACAGCTTCGCCGTAAGCTGGGGGTTGTTTTTCAGGATTTCAGACTGCTTCCCGACAGAAATGTTTTTGATAATTTGGAATTTGTATTGAAGGCTACCGGATGGAGAAACCGCCTGGAAATTACGGAGCGCATCGGGCAGGTGCTAAAGCGTGTCGGCATGTTCGATGCAAAAAGGAAAATGCCCTATCAGCTCAGCGGTGGCGAACAGCAGCGAGTGGTGATTGCCCGCGCCATTCTCAACGATCCGCTGATCATTCTTGCAGATGAGCCAACAGGAAACCTTGATCCTGAAACCTCAACAGAAATTATGGAACTTTTTCTCGAATTGAACAGTGAAGGCAAAACCATAATCATCTCAACACATGACTTTGCAGTGATTGCAAGCAAACCTGCCCGCACCTTAGTTTGTGCCGGCGGCATGATTTCCGATTCGGCAAGAGACAATATTCTTCTTGATTTTGAAAGTATTCTGGGATTGTCTTAGACGCAAATTTTCAGATTTGGAGAATCATTAAAAAAAGCCTCTCACCGTCAGGTGAAAGGCTTTATCAATTGTGGGGAGAGGAGGATTCGAACCTCCGAAGGCGTCAGCCAATAGATTTACAGTCTACCCCATTTGTCCACTTTGGTATCTCCCCGTAAAGTTTTTCGAGCCGGATGTCAGATTCGAACTGACGACCCCGAGATTACAAATCACGTGCTCTGGCCAACTGAGCTAATCCGGCCTTTTTTCAGTATTTTCAGAACGATCGCTGTTTTTAAAAACAGCGGCGCAAAGAAAAGAATTTATTTTTGATTGTGCAAAACAAACAGAAACATTTCAAAACTCTTTTTTTATAATAAAAAGTGGGTAAGCTATCTGTGTCGCACCGCTACAACCGCCTACCCTTGCTGCCTTCCGACCCTGGGGGAATTCAGCAGGAGCTGGTCGCACAGGACTTACCCGGTGCAAAAGTAGAAAATTTTAAGTTCCCGGCAAACATACGCCCAAATAAAACTATATTTGCATTTAACATTCTTTTCGCAACATAACAATAGTCATGGAAAAAGAGAAAGTATCTATCTGTAAATCATCACTTAATTACGGGCTTTACCTGGGTGCTGCCCTCGTTCTCGTTTCGGTGGCATATTACGTTACCGACAACACTTTCGCAGAATCATCATCATGGGTTGGCTATATCTTAATGATTGGAGGGATAATTTATGCACAGTTAAGTCATCGTAAATCTTTGGGAGGCGTAATGTCCTACGGAGAGGCGTTAGGGGTCGGAGTGCTCACCCTTGTGTTCGCTTCCCTGATATTATCGGTTTATACCTATATACTTTATACGGTTATTGACCCTTCCCTGCAGGAACAAATGCGCCTGATGGCGGAAGAACAGCTTGTTACACAGGGGAAACTGCCCGAAGAACAGATTGAAATGGCAATTCAAATGGTATCTAAATTCCAGAGTCCGACGATTTTACTTGTGATGGGCATTTTTGGAGGAGCTCTGGCAGGATTGATTATTTCTCTGATTACTTCTATTTTTACTCAAAAAAAACCGGCAGACCCATTTACTGAATAACCGGAAAAAGATTTTTTAAGATGGATATTTCTGTTGTTGTCCCTTTATTTAACGAAGAAGAGTCATTGCCGGAGCTGGCAGCATGGATTGAGAGGGTGATGGTTGAAAATCACTTCTCCTACGAAATTCTGATGATTGACGATGGCAGCCGGGACAACTCCTGGCAGGTGATTCAGAATCTTCAGGCGGAAAACCGGAACATCAAAGGGATAAAATTCAGCCGAAATTACGGAAAGTCTGCCGCCCTCTACTGCGGGTTTAGCGCTGCAAAAGGGAGTGTGGTCATCACTATGGATGCCGACCTTCAGGACAGTCCGAATGAAATACCCGAACTCTACCGGATGATTACCGAAGATGGTTTCGACCTTGTTTCGGGGTGGAAAAAGAAACGGCACGACCCGGTTTTTACAAAGAATATTCCCAGTAAATTTTACAACTGGACTGTGCGGCGAATGACAGGAATCAAACTGCACGACATGAACTGCGGACTGAAAGCCTATCGCAGCAACGTGGTTAAAAGCATTGAAGTGTATGGCGAGATGCACCGTTACATTCCGGTTTTAGCCAAGTGGGCTGGATTTACCAACATCGGCGAAAAAGTGGTGGAACACAGTGAACGGAAATATGGCACAACCAAATTTGGCATGGAGCGGTTCATTCGCGGTCCACTCGACTTATTGTCAGTAATGTTTATTTCACGTTTTGTGAAACGCCCTATGCACTTTTTTGGAATTCTTGGTATTTTAATGATAATTATCGGGATTGCTTCTGCAATTTATTTAGGCGTGCAAAAAATCATCCAGCTAAATCACGGAATCATAGGAAACCTGATCACCAACAGTCCTTATTTCTACATCGCACTGACAGCCATGATTATCGGTGCGCAGTTTTTCCTTGCCGGCTTTTTGGGAGAACTTGTTTCGCGAAGCTCACAGGACAGAAATGCCTACCATATAGAAGCCACAACGTTTGATAGTTAAATGAGTTTGACAAGCTCGAAAGTTTGAGAGATTAATATATTTTCTGCAAAACTTCAGCTGCTTGCAATAATTTGAAATAAACCAACACTAAATGTATTTAATCCTTGGAATATTACTCTTATTGACCGTTTTGACAACTGTTGTTTTAAGTCACCCCAAATTTGGAAAACTTCCCCGGGGTGATCATTTACGCCAGATTAAAAGTGAGCAGAATTTTAAAAACGGTTCTTTCCGGAATCAAAGCCTGACCCACACATTTACCCCAAATCCCAATGGATTTATAGTTGCCAGGGAATTGTTCTTCAGGCGAAGTAAAAGAGCAATTCCTAAATGTGAAATTCCTTCTGTTAAAACAGATTTGAACTGTTTGGATGTCGATAAAGATGTTCTGGTGTGGTTCGGGCACTCCTCATATTTTTTACAAATTGAGGGCAGACGCATTTTGGTTGACCCGGTTTTCTCATCCCATGCCTCTCCGTTTTCCTTCTTTGGCAAAGCCTTTAGGGGAAGTAATATTTATTCCGTTGATGACATTCCGGAGATTGACTGGCTTCTCATCACACACGACCATTGGGATCATCTGGACTATCCGACTGTAAAAAGACTACAGCCGAAAGTCAAACAGGCAGCCTGCGGACTTGGTGCGGGCAGCCACTTAAAATATTGGGGCTATGCAGCAGACCAAATCACAGAGAGGAACTGGAATCAGCAAGTAGCTTCAAAAGATGGCATTGAAATTTACACTGTTCCGGCAAGGCATTTTTCGGGAAGGGGATTGAAAAGAAACAAAACGCTGTGGACATCTTTTGTTTTAAAAACAAAAGGAATGACAATATTTATCGGTGGCGACGGAGGCTATGACACCCATTTCGCAAGCATAGGCAAATCATTCGGCCCTTTTGACCTAGCTGTTCTGGAGAACGGGCAATACAATAAAAACTGGAAAAACATCCATATGATGCCGGAAGAGGTCATAAGGGCAGCCAATGATTTGAATGCTAAAAATCTTCTTCCCGTACACAACTCAAAATTTTCACTTTCCACTCACGCTTGGGATGAGCCGCTGATAAGAATCAGCGATCTTTGCCGTAGAGAAAATATCAGCTTATGGACTCCAAAAATTGGTGAACAGGTAAATTTGAAGGCAAAAGAACAGCAATTTTCCAAATGGTGGCAGAAAATAACCTGAATTGACAGATAAACAGAATAGCAAAACGGCAGGTCGCCAATTAACAGATTAGCAGGAGAATACTCTTTTTTGAGTCCTCAGCACTTTGTCTCTATCGTTCAAGAAACAAAATCTCCAGTTGATTTTGTGAGAAATACTCTTTTACCCGATTGGTGTTTTGAGTGAAGCCCAACATATAGCCGCCACCTCCTGAGCCGCAAAGCTTCAGATAAAAATCACCGGTTGTGAGTCCGTGGCTGACGTGTTTTCTGAATTCAGGAAGTATCAAAAGGGTTAAGAATTGTTTCTGAAAATGGGAAACAGTGGCAATTCCAGAAAGCAAAGCTGAGTAGTTACAAGAAAGCAAAGCTCGAACAGCGCTATTGATGGCAGGTATGTAAACAGTGTCTGCTGCATGTTTAAAATCTCTGTTTTGATATCCTTTCAGATACCATTCAACCAGTCCCCCGGTTCTAATTGGGGTTTTGCTGTCAACTAAAAAAATGGAAAAGCCCGGCTCTTTTCCATTTTTATTTTTGGTGAAAGCCGGAATGATATTTTGCTGAATCAGAGAAATTTCACCGCTGCTGCTAAAATGTAAAGGTTTGTTTATCAGGGAAACCAAAGGGTCAATTCCCGAACTGGTTTTATGAAAATAATTTTCGACAGATGCCATTTTTGTTCGGATTTCCCGGAGTGGCAATTTTTTTATTTTGTCGGGCGCATAGCGGTTAAACAGAGCTGCTGTCAGTGCTCCTGAGCTTCCAATGCCATAGTTTTGAGGAATATCCGAGTTGAACCAGAGGCCTGAATCAATGTCGTTTTTCAGCTTGCCAAGATTTAAAAAATCAATAGGGATATCGGATAATATGAGGAAATTATACAATGCGCGCAGCTGAGTATTTGACCTTTTCACGAACTCCGTTTCCTTAAAGTTTTCAAATTTTGGTGGGAGGCAAAGCTCTCCCGAAAATAGAGGGAAAGGGGTGGCAATTGCGGCGGATCCTGTTAAAATGCCATATTCACCCAGCAACAAAATCTTTGATGGGAATGATTTTTTTTCACCGGATTCAAATGCAGGAAACATAGCTTCACTCAATTTAATATCGGAGTTTTTCCGGACCCTTACCCATACAGTCATCAATCCATTTTCCGTTTTCGCAAAACCGGAACAACGATTTATTAATAAATGTCGCCACCTCTTTTTTGGCTTCCTGCGGATAAATCAGCAGGATATTCGGTCCGGCATCCAAAGTAAAGCAGACAGGTGTTCCTGTTGCTTTTCTGAAATCCCTGACTGCCTCCATAACGTGAAGCGATTCCGGTTTCAGCAGCAATCCTTCGGGAGAAGAGGTCATTAACAGGCTGTGCAGTGTGAGCGCTTCATTTTCGGCGATTTGTGCAAATTGATCAAAATTCCCGCTTGCAAGTGCTTCCAGCAAATTCATCAAATTGTTTCGCGCCTGTTTATATCGGGCTTTTGCAAAGGGATGGCTGTCCATAAGTTGGTGTCCCCGGGTGCTGGACACTTTTTTTGGAGTGCTGCTGATTAGTAAAATGGCAACGCCCGGGTTTTCAAAAACCGGATGCAGGGGAGTGAGTAATGGAACTGCGTGGTAGTCGCTGCTTTCCGGGATGGCTTCAGAAGCTCCCCATGCTGTCCAGCCTCCAAACAGAGAGCGCGAAGCGCTGCCTGAAAACTGCCTTGCCAAACCTGATGCCCGCCGGTAAAATTCATTTTCAGTGTAGATTGATTTAGTGTGTATTTGTTCCAACTCGGTAATGAACAGCGACACGGCTGCCATTGATGACGCTGACGAGGCAATTCCTGCCGAGTAGGGAAAAGTGTTGCTGCTTTCGGCACGGATAGTATATTCTGCCAAAAAGGGGAGCTCAGCCGGCAACTCAGTCATCTGCCGTGAGATACGCTCTTCAAATGCTTTGTTTTGCCGGTCATTGAAAAAATATTTCAGACTGACGCCACCTTTGTTCAATTCATTATATTCTCTTTTTTTTGCATGAAAACGGGTGATGGTTACGGCGTTTTTCAAAGTAATACTTAATGAAGGATTATTTGGGAGCTGATTGCCACGTTTTCCCCAATATTTTATCAGTGCAATATTTGACGGCACTTTCCATGCCGTCTGAAAATCACCGGCTGCTAAAGAGGAGATTAAATCCGGTTCCATTTGTCTGTTCATTAAAGTAATTTGTATTTAATTACGTATCAATTGTGCGCTTCGGAAAATCGGTTTTGACAGGAAACTAAGACCTTGAAGAGATAACTTCACCGGCTACCATATCTTTCCATGAAATGATGGTTTTAAATCCTTTTTGGGAAAAATAGTCCATAACATATTCATGTTTTTGACCGGATGCTGCCAGCAGGAAATCGCCTCCCCACGCCCCCAGGGATTTTATGCTTCCGTTGAAGTCCTGAAAAAGAAGCTGTTTCACAGGTGTTTGTTTTAATATTTTTGCAACAATTTGTTCGTGTTCATCCATTAATGCAGAAAACTCGCTGAGGCAATCCGTTGAAATCATTTTGAGTGTAATTTTCGAAATGGCAGATAACTCTTCATCGGATACCGGAGTGTTTGAAAAACCTTCTATTGCTGTTCTGCTTTTTTGTTTTCGGTTCTGATATACAAAGTAGAGATTTTCCGAAAATGGGGGTGCAAAATCTGTTATATGATAGTCCGGCTGTTCATTTATGAGCCGATAAATTATTGATTTGCCGGTGATTACGGAAGCAATGTCGTAGCCGGAACCGCCAAAAATGCGCTTGTTCAGTTCAAACGGGTCAATTTCTGCCCATTTTGCCATGTTTGCTATCAGCGAGCTGCTGGAGCCGGTTCCCCATTCCGGGTTGAACGATAATGTTGTAGAAATCAGCGTTTCAGCAGGTTTCTTTAAGAAGTTAGGATTAAGTTTTCGGATTTCCCTGAAAATGCTTTGTAATCTTAGAGTTAATTCCTGATTATCACTCTGCAGGTATTCAAAATTTTCAGTGTTGAAAAGCGCTGAAAACCATTTTCTGTCAGGCAGATATGCTTCCCAGCGAAGTCTGTTTTCCCCTTCGTGGGTTTCCACCCGCAGGGATTGTCCAAATTTTAACGGCACCGCCAGTGCTTGGGCGCCGCGTAACACCAGATATTCACCGGAAATCAGCAGTTTTCCCGGAGCGTAAAAATTTTTGATATTTTTTTGCTCATTTCCCATTTTCTATTCTCAACCGAATTAAGAAATTTTTTACAGCCGCATAAGATATCTCTTTTTTTTCAAAATAGTTCACTACCACCTCTGCCTCAGCTTTTGTAGCCCGAAGCTGTTTCAGAATATTTGGCAGATGCATTTTCATGTGTCCTTTCTGTATGCCTGAGGTAATTAATGCCGATATCGCACTAAAATTATTTGCCATTCCCGCTGCGGCAGCAATCATCATCAGCTCTTTTGCTCCCGGATTTCCTAAAATTTGAAGCGCCATCCGGGCAAGGGGATGGGTATTGGTGAGACCGCCAACAGTTCCCAGAGCCAATGGAATTTTCAGCCTGTATCTGAACTGCCGGTCTGATATTTCGGTTTCGGTGAGCGCACGATAGCTGCCGCTGGCTGAGGCGTAGGCATGACCACATGCTTCAACTGCACGCCAATCGTTGCCGGTGGCTAAAATCAGGGCATCCACACCATTGTAAATTCCTTTGTTGTGCGTAACCGCACGGGAAATATCGGTTTGTGCAATGCGGTTTGCAAGTTCAAATTTACGGGCAAAAGCTTGCGGGGTTAACTCACCACTCCATTTTGAAAGATGCTCAATGCCGCATTCAACGGTGCATTCAGCCAGACTATCCGGCGTGTAGTTGGAAAGAATTGACATGATAACCTGAATGTTTCCATCCGGCACAAGGTCTCCGGCGCTGTTTTTCAGCACTTGCGCCATGGTTTCAAGGCAGGTGTTGATAAAGTTTGCCCCCATTGCATCCGCAGTTTCAAAAGAAACATCAATTTGAAAATAGCTGGGTAGCAAAGAGGTTTTGTCTTTAAGCCGGACAGCCATAATACCGCCACCTCGTTCCCTCATTTTTTGAGTTACCGGTTCAGTGGCTAATATCATTCTTTTACGTAGTGTGTTAAAATGATTGATTAGCAGGTTTTTGTCACCATCCCAGGTGAAATGAATTTGTCCTTTTTTCTCTGTGCCACCAATCTTTACCTGAAAACCTCCATGTTCAGCCCAAAATTTTGCTGCACGGGAAGCAGCGGCAATCACCGAACTTTCTTCGGTAACCATCGGAACGGTATAACTTTTCCCGTTAATTACCATGTTGGGAACAACTCCCAGTGGAAGGTGATAGTTAGTTATGTAGTTTTCAATAAATCCTTCAAACGTATCCTGTTCATCCCGGCTTTTCGGCAGCCACGAGTCAAGAGTCTCCTGCAGATTTTTGTCAATTTTCGTCAATTCCTTCAGCAATTCAATTTTTTGCCGGCGGTTTAACTTGGAAAAACCGTGAATAACCGGTATGTTCTTTTCAAAACTGCTCATTCCCTGATTTTTAAAAATTGTTTTGCCATGCGTAACCCCTCGATTTGACCGGCTACAAATTTTTGCAGAGATTCATAGTCTGACTGACTGTGTTTTAGAAATGTGGAAGCCTGTGCATAAATGGCAGGAATTTTTGAGCGGGAAACAAGATAATACCCGTCAAGATAATTGCCGATTCCGCCTGAAATAATCAACTGCTTGCATCTCAGGTTTTTGTGTGTGTCTGCCAGGCGATTTACTGTTTCTAACATTTCAAAAGCGGTGTGCCCAATTCGTGTGAAAGGCTCATATTTTTCAAACTCTTCATTTCGGCGTTTTAATTCGATTACTGAAAAGTTTGTTCCTCCGTAGGCACCAAAATCAAGTGCTGCCAGTGGGAGCTGCAAAAGTTTTAATAGGCTTTCCGGACCAAATCCCTGTCCGACTTCCTTAATAATTACGGGAAATGCCGATTTTTCCAAGAACCGTTCAATGGTTTTCAGGGGAGACTCTTTAATGATGTTGCCCTCAGGCTGAATCCACTCCTGCAGCGGATTCACATGGATAATCAGTCCGTCGGCATGAAGTTTATCCACCAGGGAATTTATCCTGCCGGTTTCGTTTTTTGCCAGAAGTTCTTCAATTTGAGCAATTCCCAGATTTGCAAAGAAAGGCAAATCATAGCCAATGACCGGACGCAGGTTAAAATCTTCAAAATGAGTATCGCTGTCTAACAATTTGCGGCAAGAACCCAATCCCATCCCCAATCCAAATTCGGCACAGGCACGGGCAAGGTTGTGGTTAATGGTTCGTGCTATTTCGGTTCCCCCGGTCATACTGGAAATCCACAGCGGTGCTTTGAGTGTTTTTTCCAGAAAGCCGGTTGACAGGGAAGTGGCAGAAACCGGGCTGTCAAACAGCGGCTCATAATCAAACCGCTGATCGACGAGATGTTGTGGCGTCTGCGAGTCAAATGTTAATTTAATATGACTTAACTTGCGTTCCTTTTCCATGTGAGTTTATTTCCGATTACCTCAGAATATGATGTGAAATAATCAGTTTCATAATTTCAGAAGTTCCTTCGCCGATGTGCAGCAAGCGCTGATCACGATAAAACCGCTCAATATGGTTTTCGTGCAGAAGTCCGTATGCTCCATGGATTTGTATAGATTCCCTGGCTGCTTCTTCGGCAACATCAGAGCAGTAAAGTTTTGCCATGGCTGCTTCTTTTGCGTAGGGTTCACCGGCATCTTTAATATGGCAGGCATTATAGAGCAGCGAACGGGCTGCTTCAATTTTCATTGCAATTTCAGCTAATTTAAAGCGGATTGCCTGATTTTCGACAATGGGCTTGCCAAATTGAACCCGTTTTTTTGCATAATCAACTGCCCGTTCATAAGCGCCCTGTGCAAGTCCCAAACCTACTGCACCGATTGAGAGCCTGCCGCCGTTCAGTGCTGAAACCATAACCTTCATGCCTTCACCTCTTCTTCCCAAAAGATTTTTTTGAGGCACCCGGCAATCTTCAAATCGCAGATTGCCATTGTCGATGGCTCTCCACACCAGCTTTCCTTTAACGGGCTCGGTGTAATAGCCCGGTGAACCGCGATCCACAAGAATTGAGGAAATCTCTTTTTTCTCGCCAATATGGTCTGTTATGGTTAACAATGTAACACCGCCGGAGATTTCTGATGAGCTGTTTGTGATAAATCGTTTGTTGCCGTTTATAACCCAATTGTCATCAGTTAGCTTTGCCTCTGTCTCTACTCCTCTCGCATCAGAGCCGGCATTCTCTTCGGTCAGACCAAATCCCCAAACCTGTTCGCCTGTGGTGAGACGTGGCAGATAATACTGTTTTTGCTCATCGGTTCCGAATGCGAAAATAGGCTCAATACCCAAAGAGTTGTGTGCGGCAACAGTTGCTGCCGGTGAGCTGTCAATTCTTGCAAGCTCCTCAACTGCAATGATATAGGACAGTGCGTCAAGTCCTTGTCCACCATATTCCTTGGGCAGGGTTATTCCGAAAAGACCCATTTCGCCCATTCTTTTAGCTAAAAAAACAGGAAACTCCTCTTTTGCATCCTGTTCGAGCGCAACCGGTAAAACTTCGGACTCAGCAAACTTTCTGATTCGCTGACGATATTCCGTATAGTGCTTTGGTAATAATATGTCCATATATGTCAAAAAATAATTTTTAAACAAATGTAAAGATAAAAGGAATCTTTAAGAGTTTTTTATATTTTTTCGAGCGTAATTAACGGTTTATTTTCCTGAACCTGTTCTCCTACCTTTACCCCGATGGATTTTACCTTTGCTGTTTTGGGCGCTAAAACGTGAATTTCTGATTTCATCGATTCAATAATCAGCACAGTTTCGCCTTTGTTGATGATTTGCCCGGGAGTGGTTTGTATGTCTGTTATTTTTCCGTGAAGGTGTGAAACAATCAGATTATTTTCCATTGAATCGTTCTGTGTTTCATTGTGCGAATGGTTTTGATTGTTTTCAATCAGCTCCTGATTTTCAACAAAAAATTCGATTCCCTGCAGGAAAATTCCGGTTTTTTCCGTCTCTGTATCATTGATGATGAGTGTTTCAGAATATTCTTCAGTACAAATTTTTACTGAATCGGATGAAGTTCTTTTTGCGCCGGCGATGAAGTTCTCACCGTTCCAGTCAAACTTAAACAGGGTAGCATCTTTCGGGATATTCTTTTCAAGTGGTTTGTTCCCGCTTTTTAGGAAACGCGGAGAAAGTAATGAAAACGGAACGTTATACGAAATACCGCTCAGATACAGTTCGGTTTCATTCAAAACATTCCAGAACCCGATTGCAGTCCAGGGATTCACGGAATGAGGCTCTTCGGTCAAGAATTTATGAAACAGATAAGCGGCTATGATTAATTGAAAAGGCACATTTTCCTTTGCATTTTCGGAAGCTGAGATTAATTCATTTGTATGTGTTTCGCAAAAAGCCGTGGTCACTGCCGATTGCTCAATCAGAGGGTGTTGCAGCAGCGCTTTTAAGAACTGTAGATTTGTTGCAGGACCTGAAATTGCCGTCCGGTTAAGGGTTTCAATCATTTGCGAAAAGGCTTTTTCACGGGTTTCGCCTTTTGTGATGAACTTGCCGAGTAGCGGGTCAAACTGACTGGCTGCCGGTGATTTATCTGTCGCGATATCACTTTCAATCCTTAAATTTTCAAGTTGAGGAAATTTGAAAAAAGAGACCGGTTTTGATTGCGGAACAAACCCCGACTTCGGGTCTTCGCTGTAAATTCGCACCTCCAGTGCATGTCCGTCCGTTTTAATCTCTTTTTGACGGAAAGACAAGGGGGAGCCGGCAGCAATCCGGAGTTGCTCTCTCACAATGTCAATTCCGGTAACTTCTTCGGTAACGGGGTGCTCAACCTGAATGCGCGGGTTTATCTCCAAAAAATAAAACGCCTTATTGTCAACTACTAAAAATTCAACGGTTGCGGCACCCGTCAATCCGATATTCCGGCAAACAGCCAGTGCTGCTCCGAACAGTTTTTCCCTGAGCTGCTCATCCAAACCGGGAGCAGGCGCTTCCTCAATGATTTTCTGAAAATTGCGCTGCACGCTGCAATCACGCTCAAACAGATGGACAAAATTTCCATGATTGTCGCCAAGTATTTGCACTTCAATATGTCTTGCGTTTTCCAGATAGGTTTCGAGAAAAACTTCGCTATTTCCAAAAAAATTTATTGCCTGACGTGTTGACCGATCCATTTTTTCGATTAGCTCACCGGATGAATAAATGACCTGCATACCTTTGCCGCCACCGCCGTGTGCTGATTTCACCAACACAGGGTAGGGGAGTTCCGGGATAGTTTTATCCAGGTTAGCCGGATTTACCATAAAATTTTCCAGAACAGGAATGCCGAGGTTTTTTGCAACTGTTTTTGTTTCCAGTTTGTTCCCCGTGAGTTCCAATGCCTGAGGAGAAGGACCTATGAAGACGATTTCGCTTTCCCTGCAGGCAGCAGAAAGTAACGGATTTTCCGAAAGGAACCCGTAGCCGGGGTGGATTGCTTCAGATCCGGTATCAACAGCTGCACGAATTATTTTCCGGATATTCAAATAGGTCTCCCCAAGTTCGCCGGCACCTAAGAACACAGACTCGCCGGCATGATTCACATGGGGTGAGTTCTCTTCACCTGCTGAATAAACAGCAACGGTTTCAATATCCATCGTCCGGGCGGTGCGAATTATCCGAAGAGCAATCTCGCCACGGTTTGCAATAAGTATTTTCTTAAATTTCTTCATATACCTGATTGTCCAAAAATTGAATGAGACAAGTCAATTCATTTTGTTTGGAAATTTATAATTTTTTATCAATTTACTTTTAAACATATTAAATGTTTGCCCTTTGCAGTGTTTCATCGTTTAATTATATAAAGGTAAATTTCGAAAATGGTTTAATATCCGGCATCTTTTTTCTGCTTCACCACTTCGCTTTTCGTTTCTCCACAAATGCCTGCATCCCTTCCTGTGCCTCTTCCGAAATTCGTGATTCAGCAAGCACACGGGCTAATTTTTTTTCAGCTTTCTTCGGAAACCGGCTTGTGCTTAACCGGTTGAGTATTTTTTTTGATTTTCTGATTGAGTTGGGACCTCCGCTCAAAATTTCCTGAGTTGTCTTTTCAACATGTTGCTGCATCTCTTCATAATTTCTGAAAGAGCGGTTCACTAATCCAAAGTTTTCTGCTTGTTCGCCGCTGAAACGTTCAGCGGTGAATATCAGTTCTTTAACTTTTGAGAGCTGCATCCTCAGCAAAAGGTAGGGTGAGATTGTTGCAGCCACCAGTCCTACTCTTGTTTCACTGAGCGAAAGTTTACTGTCGGCAGTGCAGTAGGCTAAGTCGCAGGCTACAAGCAAGCCGTTTCCGCCTCCGAAAATACTTCCGTGTGCAGCGCCAATAACCACTGCCGGGCAACGGAACACAGCTTTAAACATCCCGGTGAGCATTTTTGTCTCTTCTCTGTTTTGCTTGGCGGAAAGGTTTGCTGAATCTTTCATCCACAACAGATCTGCTCCTGCACAAAACGATTTTCCGGCACCTTGCAGAATGATAACCGAAATATCTTTTCGTTGAGCGATTCCTCTGAAAAAACGTGTGATTTCCAGTATCATCTCCTTGTTCATTGCGTTATGCTGTTCGGGTCTATTGAGCAGCACACGGGCTACTTTATTGTCAATACTTATTTTCAGCGTTTTAAACTGCTCCTGCATTTTTGTCTATTTGTTTTGTGTAACTAAATGATTATAAGCTTTTTCAGTATTTTTTCTCCTGTCTTTTCCTTTACATTCTGTATATACCTGTTTTGGGTTCAGACCATTTTTTGTTGGTTGAGATTGAAATGCACAGCGCCAAAATATTTCGCGTATCAACCGGGTCAATAATTCCATCGTCCCACAGCCGGGAAGTGCTGTAAAGCGCGGAGCTCTGTTCTTCAAACATTTCGACCAGATCAGGCGTTTTCGGGCTGTTTTTTTTCTGATTGATTGCTTTCAGTACAGATGTTGCCTGCTCACCACCCATCACACCAATTTTTGCACCCGGCCACATGAAAAGAAAATTTGGGTTGTATGCACGCCCCGCCATGGCATAATTTCCGGCTCCATAGGAGCCGCCAACAACCACCGTGATTTTGGGAACAGAGGCAGTAGCCACTGCATGAATAAGCTTGGCGCCATCACGGGCAATGCCCTGATGTTCATATTTTTTCCCTACAATAAAACCCGTTATATTTTGCAAAAAAACGAGTGGGATTTTTCGGAAATTGCACATTTGAATAAAATGAGCGCCTTTCAATGAGGCTTCGGAGGTGAGAAATCCGTTATTAGCTATTATCCCGGTCATGTAACCGTGAATCCGCGTAAATCCGGTAATCAGCGTTGTTCCGTAGTTTGCCTTAAATTCATCAAAACGGCTGCCATCGGTCAGTCGGGCAATAATTTCATACATTGCTACCGGCTTTTTCAGATTTAGCGGAGCAAATCCATACAACTCACCGGGGTCAAAAAAAGGCTCTTCCGGACTGGTTTGATCAAGAGGTTGTTTTGTTGCTGCCGGTATGGTTTCAAAAATTGAACGGCAAATGTCAATTGCGTCAGCATCGTTTTCGGCAATGTGGTCGGCAACACCGGAAATGGAGGTGTGCACAAAAGCGCCGCCAAGCTCTTCAGCTGTAACAGATTCGCCGGTTGCCGCTTCCACCAGTGGCGGTCCACCAATGAAAATGGCGCCCTGATTTCTCACGATAACCGTTTGGTCGCTCATGGCGGGCACATATGCACCGCCTGCAGTACAGGAACCCATCACCACCGATATTTGCGGAATTCCCTCAGCCGACATCTTTGCCTGATTAAAAAAGATACGCCCGAAATGGTCGCGGTCAGGAAACAGGTTTTCCTGTTCGGGAAGAAAAATACCGCCCGAATCCACCAGATAAACGCAGGGTAAATGATTTTGAAGAGCTATTTCCTGAGCTCTCAGGTGTTTTTTTAGAGTTTCCTTAACATATGTTCCGCCTTTAACCGTGGCATCATTTGCCACAATCACAGCGGGTTTGCCTCGAATCAGCCCCACTCCGGTGATGATTCCTGCCGATGGAAATTGCTGCTCATACTGTCCGTGGGAAGCAAGAGGGGAGAGCTCAAGAAATGGTGTCTTGGGGTCAATGAGAAGCTCTATGCGCTTGCGTGCCAGTAACTTATTTCGCTTGCGGTGTTTCAATACCGAAGGTTCAGCATGACGGTTAACCGTTTTGTCCAGCACATTTCTGTACTGCTCCATAATCTTTTGATATTCCTGTTTTTTTTCGAAAAAATCTGCTGCTTCGGTATCTGTGTTTGAAATAATTTGTCTCATAGTTAATGGATAATGTGCCGGTTTTTTTTGACCTACTTAAATTACAAAAATTCAATCTATTTGTTCATTTTGGATTGCAGAGCTTATAACAAAGAAACGGATTAATTGCCGAATGATTTTAAAAAGTTGCAAAAGCCATTAAGAATTACTTGATTTACTAATGTAGATATTTGGTAATCAGGAAGAAAATTAGATTGAAGCATTAAACCAAACAGAAAACCAATCTGGAAGTATAGTCTTGGGCTAATAAATTTTTTGCATTGGAAAATGTGATATTTTAATTTCGCCCCTTGTTTTGGTTAAATCTCTTTCAAATGCCGGCTTTATTTTTAATTTTGACTAAAAATTGTTTTTAAATGAATAGTGTAGAGAAAATTGCAGAGATTAAAAAATCTCTTGCGGGCAGCGTGAAGCTTGTAGCCGTTACAAAAAGCGTATCTCCCGAAATCATTACCGGGGTTTATGATGCGGGATATAAAATTTTCGGAGAAAATAAAGTGCAGGAGCTTGTTGGTAAATACCAACAGCTTCCCAAAGATATTGAATGGCATTTTATCGGGCATTTGCAAAGGAACAAGGTCAAACTTTTAGCGCCATTTGTAAGTATGATTCACGGCGTTGATTCCTTTAGGGTACTAAAAACCATAAATAATGAAGCATTGAAAAACAACAGGATAATCCCTTGTCTTTTGCAGTTTCATATTGCCGATGAGGCAACAAAATTTGGTTTTTCCGAAGAGGAAGCATACGAAATGCTTGACTCGTCAGAATTCAAAGAATTAAAAAATATTACTATATCCGGAGTTATGGGCATGGCTACATTTACGGAAGATAAAGGTCAGGTGCGCGATGAATTTCGTATGCTGAAACGCATTTTTGATACCCTCAAAAAGGATTATTTTAAAAAGCACAAAGGATTCAGAGAAATTTCAATGGGAATGTCTGACGATTATAAAATTGCCCTTGAGGAGGGAAGTACTATTGTGCGGATTGGTAGCATCATTTTTGGTGCCCGCTGAAGCATCATTTAAACAGAAAAAATCAAATTCAACAATCTTTAATACACTGAATCAGATGGCAAATTTAGAAACCAATTATTTAGGGTTGAAACTGAAAAACCCGCTTATTGCAGCCAGTTCCGGAACAACCAACTCGGTAGAAAAAATAAGAAAGCTGGAAGAGGCAGGAATTGGGGCAGTTGTTTTGAAATCAATTTTTGAGGAGCAGATTAATAATGAAGTAACAAGCATGTTGCTTAGTGATTATCATCATACATCATATCCCGAAGCAGAAGATTACATCCGCAATTATTTGCGTAACAATGTGTTGACAAAGCACGTGGAGTTGATTTCGGAAGTCAAAAAAGCTGTGAACATCCCGGTCATTGCCAGTGTAAACTGCGTATCCGCCAGTGAATGGGTCGCTTTTGCACGCGAATTTCAGGATGCCGGCGCCGATGCATTGGAACTGAATATTTTTTATGTGCCGGTTGACCGCCGCGAAGAGCCTGATGCGATTGAAAAACTTTATTACAATGTGCTTCAAAAAGTGAATAGAGAGGTATCAATTCCTGTATCAGTTAAAATCGGCTTATACCATAGTAATATCATTTCGATGGTGGATAAGCTGAAAGCGTATGGCGCCAAAGGAGTTGTGATGTTTAACCGGTTTTATGAGCCCGACATTGACCTAGACAAACTGGTTTTGACTACATCACCGGTTTTTAGTTCACCGATTGAAATTCGCCACACATTGCGGTGGGTTGGTCTGGTTTCATCGGTCGTTCCTGAAATGGACATTGCCGCATCCACCGGGATTCACGACGGAAAAGCAGTGATTAAACAACTTCTGGCCGGAGCAAAAACTGTTCAGTTGTGTTCAACTCTTTACCTGAACGGGAACAGCGTTATTCCTCAAATGCTCTCGGAAATCACCGAATTTATGAAGAAGCGGCAATTTGCAAACCTTAATGAATTCAGAGGAAGGCTTTCCTATAAAAACATTCCCGACCCGATGGTTTATGAGCGTTCACAGTTTATGAAATATTTCTCTTCCTGAGGAAAACTATAAAGAATGGTGTTTTTTAAGCCGGCATTGGCGGTCATGTTTTTTCTGCTTTTAACTGCAAATCTCGCCTTTTCAGACGAGCCTGAGAAATCATATCGTATTGATAATTCAAGAGGCGTAACAATTTTCTATTGTGATGCCCCGGTTGCCGTTGCGCCTGAAATAATCATTGAGAATATTGATATTACGAATGTTTCGGACGGTATAAGAATTTCCATTGCCAATTATGAAAAAGGAGAGGACAGGTTGTTTTATGCAGGAAATAAATTTGTTTCAAAATGGGACAGCGATTACGGTAATCTGGAGCTGACAGGAGCAGGTACTTCAGAAGAATATCAGGCTGAAGTCAGACAGGTTTTTTATGAAAACACGGCAGAAAATCCAAAGCAAACACCCCGCTCTTTTTCCATCACTTTGTCGGATGCCGATTTTCTACCGCACACCGGACACTTCTATCGGTTTGTCAGTTCTCCCGGGATATACTGGAAACAGGCCAAAACAGAAGCGGAAAGCATGAGTTATTACGGACTTCAGGGATATCTTGCCACAATCACTTCTGCAGTTGAAAATGATTTTATCTGGACCAAAGTTAGCGGCGTTGGCTGGATTGGCGCATCCGACGAGGAGGAGGAAGGGGTATGGAAATGGGTGACCGGACCTGAAGCCGGAACCCAGTTTTGGCAGGGAAACGGGAGCGGAAAATCGGTAAATGGTGAATATTCATCATGGAATGACGGAGAACCCAACAATGTGGGAGCCGAAGGTGAACATTATGCACACATAAATTTTTCAGCCGGCAAACCCAGGTCATGGAATGATCTTCCCAACAGCGGCGGTTCAGGTGATTACTATCCTCGGGGGTTTATTGTTGAGTTTGGCGGGATGGATGGTGACCCCGAAATTTATTTGTCGGCGTCGGCAACTTTGGAGTGGAGCAACAAACCTGATTTGGAACTTGTGGACTTCACTCCGCTGATGTGTGGAGTCAATTCCCAAGAGCTGAAAATGAAATTTGAGGAGGATGTTGTTTCAGAGGTTGTTGCCCTGCATCCTGCATGCTCGGTGGAAAATGAATTTTCCACACAACCGAAGCTTATTCTTCCTCCGGGAGGATTTGGTGATTACCGTTTTGAGATTTTGACCACCAATATTCACCAGTGCACCTATTCGGATATTGTCACAGTGAAATACCAGCACCAGCCGACGGCAGATTTTCAGCTTGATGACGCTGCTTGCCACGGATATAACCTGCAACTGACTTTTGAAGGTGAAACAGACGGCGATGCACGTTTCGACTGGTATTCGAACGATACATTATACTTCTCGGGAATGAATGCGAAATCCCTTGAAATTCCTTTGGGATATGGCATCACGAACAGATCGGTGGGTTTACGGATTGATGAAAACGGATGTGTTGACAATGTGAGAAAATCTGTAGCTGTTCAGCCTGTTCTTGATTTTTGGGCTGAAAATACGGAAGGTTGCACAGCTCTGAAAGTTCAGTTTGATTTTGAAGCAACGGAACCGGTTGATCAATTTTTATGGGACTTTGGCGATGGGAACACCTCTGGAGAAAAAAGACCATTACATTCGTTTGAAAATCAAACGGACTTTATTCAGAAATTTGATGTTTCGCTGAAAATCACCTCCACCGAGGGTTGTGAAAACACCGGTACAATCAAGAATATGATAACAGCTTATCCTGCTCCACGGGTATCATTTAGTCCTGCACCGCCTACAGCTTTAATCACCGATCCGGTAATTCATTTTGAGAACCTCAGTTCGGGGGCAACCCATTATGATTGGGATTTTGGCGATGGCTCATCCAGTATGCAGCAAAGCCCAACTCACCGGTATGAAAGCATGGGGAGATATGAAGTGTCCTTGCTGTCGGCAAATTCTTTTGGTTGTTTGGATTCTGCATCTGCAATGGTTTCTGTCGCTTTTGACCGGATATTTCCACCGACGGCATTTTCACCAAATGCAGTGAATCCGGAAGACAGGGAATTTCGCATCTATTCCGAAGGAGTGGTAAATGAAGGTTATAAATTGTTAATTTTTAATCGCTGGGGAGAGGTGATTTTTGAGTCGCGAAGTATGGAAAAAGGGTGGGACGGAACCATGAAAAACGGAGGAAATGCACCGGCAGGAGTATATCCGTGGGTGATTGAATATTACGACTCATTAGGAGAAAAACACCATCAGCAAGGAACGATCACTATGGTTTTTTGATATTTTATGAAACAATTTTGACTTTTTTGCGTACATATAGGTATGAAGCAAGAAGTTTTTAAATATCAAAATTATCAAAGCGACTACGACAATTACCTGCCGGAAAAAGGACAGTATCGTGGAAGGATCAAACACCAAACAACCCATGTGCGGTTCGTAGTAGCTTGGCAGTTGGAAAATAGAGAAGAGAAGAAATATGACCAAGACCAAGCAGCCGGATAGTTCTTTAATCCAGGTAGTTGTTTCAGCGAAACTGCTTTACAAAGCAGTTTCAAATCATCGGAATAAGAAGTTTATTTTGGTGATTTGAATCTTTTTTTTGTCCTAAATGGAACATCAGTGAAATTTCATGCGAGCCATAGCTGTAATTGGATAGTTTTGAAAGCGTCAGATCAAAGCTGTAGCCAATCCGTAATTTACCCTTTGTGAAACCTGCCATCGCTATCAAAGCGTCTGGCCTCACATCAATATTGTTCCGGTACCAGCCTCCAACAATAAATGATTTTTCAACCATGTAAATTCCCAGATTGAGCTGCTTAAATCTGCCTTGCTGCTGGTATAAAATATTGGGTGACAGTGTGAAAAACCTTGACAATAAACCGTGGTGAAGCCTGAAAAGCATTGCGCCGGCATGCAGGGTGGCTTTAACCGGAACCCTGCCCTTCTGATCACCCTTAATAATTGACTCATCGGGGCGGGTGAAGTGATGGATAGCAGTTCCCCAATAATATTCACCATGCTGACCTAAGGCACCGACAGCAAAATCGGGATAAAATCTCTTTTCGCCGGAATTGTCTGCCATGACATACTCTGAAATTTTTCCGCTCATCTGATCTATTCCTAACGGAAACACAAGATTGTTAATATTGAACTGTTTCAGGGTAATTCCGCTTTGCACTCCCAAAGTCAGAAAACTTTGAAGACCCAGCTGAATGTGGTGGGAATAAAAAGCAGATGCCGAATTGCTGTTTATAACATTGTTCAGTTCCTGGTCGCGAATTAGCTGAAACCCAAGGCCGGTTTTGGAGTTTTTCAATATTTGGTCGTAAGAAACAGAGTAGGTTGTGTAGGTTGCCCCTTTTTGAGGCCACTGATTTCTGTAATTCATTGTCAGTCGCGGCAGTTCGGATGTTCCGGTCAGGGCGGGATTCAAATAAAGCGGATTTGCAAAAAACTGTGAAAAATTTGAATCCTGAGCGAAAAGCTTTCCGGTAACGAACAGAAAGAACAGAATGTAATGTAAAAAGCGCATTGCCCCAGTTTTGGAGTAAAGAAACAAAATTAAAATGATTCGGGCGGCGGTGCCCAGGGATTTTTCCTGTTGATATGCATATAGGGAATAGTGAGTCCTAAATTTATTTCGGCAAACATAACCGGTTTTTTATGTTGAAATGAATAGGCTCCGCCACCCGAGAAACTGACTTTAAAATTTTGGAAATACCATCCAAAAACCCCTCCGGCTCCATGAATTTTTCCTTTAAAATCATTTTGTAAAAATAATCCCAAAAGATTATCAACACGCTCAATGCGCAAACCAGCCCTTGAAATGAAAAAATTTTCTGAAAAGAGAACGGTAATTTCTGGCTTTGTCGTGAAAGGTTGCGAGATAAGCCCTTTTCTTGTGCCTCTTCTTTTTTGTGAAAAATAGAAAAGAATATGATATGGTGTCTGCTCCTCGATTTCAATTTCAGTTGCCGTAGCCTGAAAAATAGAGTGCCATCCTGAAATTCCCATTTCAAATGCATGCGAATTCCATAACAATCCGGCTCCCGGCTGAATTGCAGGATACCGCATTAAGTCTTCTCCCGGAGGGCTCGGCAGTTCGTATTCCAAGCCCGACAATCTGTCCATTATGTGAACAAACCATTGTTTTGTTGCCCAGTAGAGATTAAAATTCATTGCAGGGATAAGTTCGCCTTTATCCTTTATTCTGATCGGTTTTGCAAAGGTGAAGCCGGCGCCGGTTGTGTTTGTATTAATTTTTCCGATAAGCCCCTGATAGAAATAAAAAGCTATTCCGGCATTTAGCGGTTCCGACCAGGTGTCATAGGTGAGTGTATATGAATAGTTTAGGTTTCTTTCCGGACGGGCAAAAAACATTAATTCATTGTTCACACTGGTGTTTTTATTGAATCCGGCATAGGAGGGATTTAAAAGCAGTTTGTTGGAAAAAGGAAGTAATCCCTTGTCCATTTGTGCTTTCCCTGCCAAACTGATAAACAGGAAAATGATTATAGATGCTATTTTTGACCCGGTTTTCAGAATTGAAATTTAAGGCTGTAAAGTTAACTGATTTTAAGGATTTTTTATTTTTTAAAGTGATTTTGCGCTCGTCCCCCTTGGCGAAGCTCCTGACAACGTCGGATTAAGGAACGGAAGAAGAAGAAGCTCCTCTGTCCTGCGGACATCTCCCCAAAGGGGAGAGAGGAAAGAGGAAAGAGATGAGAGATGAGAGGTGAGAGATGAGAGATGAGAGATGAGAGGTGAGAGATGAGAGATGAGAGATGAGAGATGAGAGATGAGAGATGAGAGATGAGAGATGAGAGATGAGAGGTGAGAGGTGAGAGGTGAGAGGTGAGAGGTGAGAGATGAGAGGAAAGAGATGAGAGGTGAGAGGTGAGAGGTGAATAGTAAACAGTAAACGGTGAAAAGTTGAAAGTAATTCATGAATTGTCTTTGCGGCTTCGTGCCTCAGCCACCTCCTTTAAAAAAGGAGGACTCGCCCTATAATTATACTGCAAATGCCTGCCTGCAACCCTCGGGGGAATTCGACCGGGCGATCGGGGCTCGTTTCGTTAATCAATTTGGCAGAAGATAATTTTACGCTTCACAGTGTGAAATTTTTAATGATAAAGGAATTATCTCACATTTAGAGAAATTTCTTTTTTAGCAATTTCATTAACTTTGCGCCACATGAAAAAAGTGGACGAATTAGCAGAAGCGAATATTAGGCAATTGATGCTTAAGTATTTCCTTCCGGCATTTATAGGTGTTTTTGCAAATGCACTTTACAATATTGTCGATCGCATTTTTATTGGGCAGGGAGTCGGCGCCGAAGCGCTCTCCGGGTTGTCTGTCGTTTTTCCCATAATGCTTATTATACATGGTTTTGGAATGTTGATCGGAATTGGCACCGGTGTTTTTGTCTCCATCAATATGGGAAAAAGGGACATGCAGCGCGCAGAGCAGACACTTGGAACCGGGTTTGCACTGATGATAGTGGTTTCAGTAGTTGTTATGGCAGTGAGTTATATTCTGAAAAAGCCAATTTTGCTCTCATTTGGCTCCACCGATGAAACATTTCAGTTTGCAAACGATTATCTGAATATCATTCTTGCCGGAACACCGCTGATGGTCATCGGATTTTCCCTCAACAATGTCATCCGTTCCGAAGGAAATGTGCGGATAGCCATGATCTCGATGATTCTGAGCGCAGGCACAAACATTGTTTTAGACCCTATATTCATTTTTGGTTTCGGGATGGGCGTTAAAGGCGCTGGTTATGCTACCATTATCTCCATGGCTGTTTTGGTGGTGTGGGTTTTCTTGCATTTCAAAGGGAAGCGTTCTGTTTTAAAATTACGAAATGAAAATATTCGTCTGAACCGGGAAATTTCCCTTGAGATTTTCTCAATCGGTATGGCTCCTTTTTCCATGCAGATTGCCAACAGTCTGGTGCAGGGGCTTCTGAACAAGAAGCTGATATTTTTTGGCGGCGACCTTGCCGTTGGCGCCATGGGAATCATCAATTCGGTAGTGTCGCTTGTGGTAATGGCAATAGTTGCATTAAACATGGCTTCCCAGCCGATAATCGGATTTAACTACGGCGCCAGATCCATTGAGCGGGTAAAAGAGGCGTTACGCATTTCGCTGATTGCCGCAAGTGTAATCTCGGTTACCGCATTCATCTTTATTGAATCGCTGCCGGGTATGCTTGTGCGCTTGTTTAATAGCGACAGCAAAGAGCTCTATTCGATTTCGGTTCACGGACTGCGTCTGGTTGTGCTTGCCCTACCGATTGTCGGGTTTCAGGTGGTCTCTTCCCACTTTTTTCAGGCTATCGGAAAAGCAAAGCTGGCGATGTTTGCAACTCTTTTCCGGCAGGTGATCGGACTGATTCCATTGCTGATTATCTTACCCCGATTTTGGGGAATTTCGGGAATCTGGGTGGCTTATCCGATAGCTGACATAATGGCCGCAATAGTTGTATTCTTCATGTTGCAAAGTGAATGGCGGAAGCTGCCCGGGCTTCTCGCGGTAGGGGTCTGACCTGACGGTTTTGTCGTGCCGCGGTCATATATGGCTGCCATGCTTCTTTCCGCGCAGTGGGCTGCAGTGCTGAAATGGAGCTCTCCACAGCGGTTATGCGAATTGGCAGCATGGAAAATCATGGTGGAGCCAACCCCCAAGGCGTCAAAAATCAACTGTCCGCTGAATTTGTCAACTTCTTTTTGAGCGCCATGCCTGTATAGGAATTTTTCTGTTTCACCAAATCTTCGGGCGTTCCGGCAAAAACCAGTTTGCCGCCTTTGTCGCCTCCTTCGGGGCCTAGGTCAATCACCCAGTCGGCAGATTTGATAACTTCCAGGTTGTGCTCAACAATGATAATGGAATGTCCGCGCGAAATCAGCGCATTGAAAGAGTCTAACAACTTGCGGATGTCGTGGAAATGCAGCCCGGTGGTGGGTTCATCAAAAATGAAAAGGGTGGGGGAGCTTCGCTCCTGAGCCAGAAACGATGCCAGCTTCACCCGCTGGCTTTCACCTCCCGACAGGGTGTTGGACGACTGTCCAAGATTGACATAGCCCAAGCCGACTTCCTGAAGCGGAAGCAGGCGTTTTGCGATTTTCTTTTCGGTTGACGAACTTCCCGATGAAAACAGCCCGATCGCTTCATCAACCGTCAGGTTGAGAATGTCGTTAATATTTTTCCCCTTGTATTGCACATCCAGAATGTCATCCTTAAAGCGCTTTCCGCCACAGCTTTCACAAACCAGAAACACATCGGCAAGAAACTGCATTTCCACCCGGATGGTTCCTTCTCCCTTGCATTCATCGCATCGTCCGCCATCCACATTAAAGGAGAAATGGGAGGGCTTCAGTCCCTGAATTTTGGCTGCCTGCTGCTCGGAAAAAAGTTTTCGGATTTCATCGTACGCTTTCAGATAGGTTGCCGGATTGGAGCGGGAAGATTTACCAATCGGGTTTTGGTCAACAAATTCAATGGCGCTAATCATTTTTAAATCCCCTTTTATCGAATCATGCTGACCGGAGCGCTCGGAATATTCACCTAAAGTTTTGGCAACGGCAGGAAAAAGAATTTCGGAAACCAGCGAAGATTTTCCCGAACCGCTCACTCCGGTAACTGCCGTGAGGGTGTTCAGAGGAAATTTAATGTTGATATTTTTCAGATTATTTTCCCGTGCGCCAACCACTTCAATGGCATTTCTACATTTACGCCGAAACTTCGGAACCTCAATCTTTTCCTTTCCTGTGAGATACTTTGTCGTTAGGCTTTCGGGTTTTTGTTCCAGTTCCTCAAGAGTTCCCTGAAAAACCACTTTGCCGCCATGTTGTCCGGCAAAGGGCCCAATGTCGATAATCTGGTCGGCAGCGCGGATAATTTCCTCATCGTGCTCCACAACAAGAACGGTATTGCCGATTTTCCGGAGTTTTTGCAAAACGCCGATAAGCCGCTGTGTATCTCTTGAGTGCAGTCCGATGCTCGGTTCATCAAGAATATAGAGCGAACCCACAAGGCTGCTGCCCAGTGAGGTAGCCAGATTGATGCGCTGCGATTCCCCTCCCGAAAGCGATGAAGAGAGGCGGTTGAGGGTGAGATAACCCAATCCCACATCACAAAGAAAAGCCAGCCGGCTTTTAATCTCAATGAGGATTCTTCGGGCAACGCTCCGGTCATAATCAGTTAATTCCAGATTTTGGAAAAATGAGTTTAGTTCCGAAACAGGCATCAAAACGAGCTCCTGAATTGATTTTCCGGCAACTTTAATGTAGCCGGCTTCTTTTCTGAGTCGTGAACCCTTGCATTCGGGGCAGACAGTTTTTCCCCGGTAGCGTGCCAGCATTACCCTGTACTGTATTTTATAATTTTTTTCTTCAAGGTATTCAAAAAAGCGGTTCAGCCCTTTGAAATAGCGATTGCCCGTCCAAAGCAGCTCTTTCTGCTCTTCGGTGAGTTCATAAAAAGGTTTGTGAACAGGAAATCCAAACTGGTCTGCCGAATAGATGAGGCGATCTTTCCATCTGCTCATTTTTTCACCGCGCCAGCAGGCAATGGCTTCCTGATAGATGGAAAGCGACTTGTCGGGGATAACCAGATTTTCGTCGATTCCCATTATTTTTCCGTAACCCTCACAGGTGGGGCAGGCGCCCACGGGATTGTTGAAACTGAAGGTGTGAACGGTGGGTTCTTCAAAATCAATTCCGTCAGCTTCAAAGCGATTGGAAAAAGTATGTTCGGAAATTTCACCGTTCTGGAATATTTTTATCACACAATCTCCTCTACCTTCGAAGAAAGCGGTTTGAACCGAGTCGGCAATCCGGCTTTGGGTGTCTTCATCATTTTTGACGGCAATCCGGTCGATAACAATATTGCAATCCCCACTGCAGAAGCTGTTGTTGTCGCTTTTGAGCAGTTCATCAATCCGGATAATTTCATCATGCAGCTCAATCCGGGTGAAGCCTTGCTGCATCAGCAGTTCCGCTTCCTGTAAAAGCGACCTTCCGTTTTTTGGTCGGAGCGGCGCGAGGATTGAAGCCCGGGTGTTTTCAGGAAAAGAGTTGATAAAAACAGACACATCAGTAACCGTGTGGCGGGTAACTTCCTTTCCCGATACCGGCGAAATGGTTTTTCCGATTCGTGCATAGAGCAGTTTCAGGTAGTCATAGATTTCAGTTGACGTTCCCACGGTGGAACGGGGATTGCGCGTGTTTACTTTCTGCTCAATAGCTATTGCCGGGGGAATTCCTTTGATGAAGTCAACTTCAGGTTTGTTTATTCTTCCCAAAAATTGCCGGGCATACGAAGAAAGGCTCTCCACATAACGGCGATGCCCTTCGGCAAAAAGCGTGTCGAAAGCCAGCGTAGATTTGCCCGAGCCCGAAACGCCCGTAACCACAATAAACTGATTTAACGGTATTTTTAAACTAATGTTTTTTAAATTATGAACTCTTGCGTGTTGTATTTCAATCACCCTGTTTCTCTCCTTATTGTACATTTGCAGACGGAATTCGTGTAAATTTGTTAAAAAAGCTTGTTTTATTCAGGAAAATGTTTCATTTTTACAGCGCAAAATTAAATAAATACTTTTATAACTCTTAAAAAGAAGCGCCTATCGGATAAATTTACTTTTTGTTTTAAAATAAATAGAAGGTAATGTTCAGAACAAATTCTTTGAACGACAATGAGCTCGTTCAGCGTTTTATCGAAGGCGATCAAAATTCACTTGAGGTTTTAGTTCATCGTCATAAAAACAGGATTTATTCCTATATTTTATTGATTGTGAAAAATCAGGAGCTTGCCGAAGATATTTTCCAGGATACATTCATTAAAGTGATCCGCTCATTAAAACGAGGAAAATATGTGGAAAGTGGAAAGTTTATTTCCTGGGTGCTGCGTATAGCCCACAACCTGATTATTGATCATTTCAGGAAGGAGAAACTTCAGGCAACCATTTCAAATGACGCCCTTGAAGTTGATATTTTCAATTCTCCGAAGTTTTCGGACAAGAACATTGAGGAGATAATGATTAAAGATCAGATTCTGAGTGATGTGAAAGAGCTGATTAAGGAGTTGCCGGAAGACCAGCAGCAGGTCATTTACATGCGCCACTACATGGGGCTTAGTTTCAAGGAGATTGCCGAACAAACTGATGTGAGCATAAATACTGCTTTGGGGCGGATGCGCTATGCGCTGATTAACTTACGTAAAATCATCAAACAAAAAAATCTGGAGTTAACCCGTTTTTAACTTTTGTTAACACAATAACTCCGTTTCACAGGCGTTCTTTGAGAAACATTTATAAAGATTGCCTATGAAAAGATTTACTTTGTTTATTGTTAAAAAGATTAAGTGCAATCCGGTTGTTGTTTCGCAACTTTTGGGAAAAACAACAGGAAAAATCTCTGAAGAAATGAAAAGTGCAGCTTTTGAACCGTCTGCACAAACTATCAGGAAGATTCTGGATTTTGCCCAAGTGTACAATGTTATTGAAACAAAAACAGCAGGGCATGCTGAAATGATTTTAAATTAACGTAGTTGCTATGTAAAAAAAGGCGTTTGAAGAGGCGCCTTTTTTTATGAATGTTATGGCGTGTTCTATTCCTGAAATACGCATTGTAATTTGCCGTGATAATCTATGGTAAGTTGCTTGACAAGGTTTTTTTTAAATCTTCGTGTCTGCTGAAAATCAATCCCCCTGAATCCCCCTTCGCCAAGGGGGACGAGCGCTGATGAGTTGCAGGATAGTTATTCTGCGCGGGCTTTTTCTTTAGATTTTTACAATGCATGAGTCGGGCAGCCAGCCCACATTTCCGTCAGAAAGTTTAATCTCCTTCCATGAAGTTGTGCTGTCGGAGATTTCAACTTTCACCCCTTCATAGAGCAGGAACAGATCGGTGCTTCTCTCTGTGGGAGCGCTTTTCACCGTAACGCGAGGGCAAAAGACGATAGCATGTTTGCGCTGATTGATTTTTTCCTTTTGCCGTGCGGCAAATGAGAATGAAAAACCGGAGGCAACAATGGCTAAAATGCCAAACCAGAAAGCAAGGCGTTTCAGCCCGGCGCTCCGTCCGAATATAAATAGACCAAGAAGTCCCAGAAATAGAATGAAGCTTGCTATGCTGATTCCTGCCCATCTGTCGGCGGGATAAAGGTTTGTTATTCTGGTTCGCCAGCGCAGGAAAAATGGCTGGGGAAGTTCGTTGATTTCAGTAACAACAAACTGGTTTGCCATGCGGAGGTTAAATTCGATGTCCTCATCCTGAGGGGCAAGAAGTCTGGCGCGCTCATAATTCAGAATTGCCCGGTTCATGTTGCCGGCTTTGTAATATGCATTTCCCAGGTTGAAATACAATTTTGCTGATTCGTGTCCAGAATCCGAAATCTTTTCGTACTCTTCTATTGCCTTGTGATATTCCTCTGTAGTATAAAACGCGTTGGCTCTCTCCCAAAGCACCTGAATGGAATCCTGGGAATAGCCATTCATGAAAAATAGTATGCCGGCTAACAGAAGAGTGAATTTATTTCTGTGATTTACAGTCATTTCCTTATCTCTTGATTTGTTTTTCGAGTCTGCTCATGGTTTCTACGGCTTTTTTATACAATTCGTGGCGTGCTTCCGAACCGCCGGAAGGCGCAAACCGTGCAAATTCGCACTGTTCAATAATTTCCACAAATTGGCTGACAAGTTCCTCTTCCACATTTCTGTTTTGCAACCCTTCCAAAGCGCTTTCACGGCTGAGGTTGGCAACCGGAATTCCTAATTTGTCGCTCAGGTAGCCCCAGAAAGATTTTAATATGGATTCGTGGAAGGCTTCATCGTTGTTTTGTTTCATAAAACCTGCCGCCTCTTTCAGACGCTTTATTGCAACGCGGCTTGCCTTTTTGTTTCGCATGAGCGCCACATTGGCATTTTCACGTGCCTTTTTCCGGTAAACCAGAATAAGCAATATGAATAACAGTGTGCTACCCCCATAAATACTGTAGAAAAACGGAGTTCCGTAAAAAGTGGTTCCTATTTTTCGCAACATTGGATTTCCCTGACGAATATAGCGTATATCCTTGCCCAGCAACTGCAGTTCTTCCCTTCTGCCGGCGCTCATCATTGAGACTGTCTGGTCGCCGGTTCCTTTCTCAACATGCAGTGAATATTCGGGAGTTGAACGAGTTACATAAGTTCCCGAAGAGGGATCGAAAAACGCAAACGATATTGAAGGTATGGTGTAATCGCCTTCAAAACGGGGCTGAAACAGGTATTCAATGGTTTTGGAGCCGGAAACACCATTGTCATTTGCCCTTACATTATCCGTTGTGCGCGGGTCATATACTTCAAAATCACTGGGAAGGCTCAGTTCTGGAGAGCGAATCAGGCGTAAGTTTCCAGTGCCGTTAATTGTCAGTTTCAGAGTTACGGCATCATTGGTTGTAACATTGTCGTTGCTCAGTTCAGAATTGATATTGAAATTTCCTACACCGCCATAGAAGTTTGCCGGTTGAGACGGCAGGTCTTTAACATTCACGCTGACCGGCTTGCTCGTAATTGTGGAGCGGACAGTTTGCGTTCCGCTGAAAAAATCATCAAAGAAACTTCGGGGTCTGACCCGCTGCTGAATCAGCAAAGTCATGCTGAACGGATTCACTGTGATGGTTCCGTTTTGCTGGGGAAAGAGTACAGTCTTCTTCAGTATGCCAACCTGATAAATGCGGTTGTTATACACTTCACGGGAGAAGTTAATCTGCCTTGGAATTTCAATGTCCTGAGTATAAAACCCTTCAAAAGATGGCAGATTCACATCATCAAAACCTGAAATTGGAATATTGGGGTCGGCATACAATTTTATCGTTGCAATAATTTGCTCACCCCGGAACACATTGGTTTTGCTCAATTCAACTCTAAGGAACAGATTGTCGCCGCCCAAATCGGCTGATTGTGTTCCCTGTTTTTGTTCGCCACCGGGCGCGGGCGATTGCTGTGTTTGCGGCTGTGTTTGCGATTGAGTGGGGACTACCTGAATTTTCAAAGAGTTCGACTCGGTAACTTTTCCGTCAATTTCAATGGTTGCCGGGCGAATTTCAAAGCTGCCTTCCGCTTTTGCACGCAGAATGTAGGTGTATGAAAAGGTTACTTCGGTAGTTGTTTTTCCGTTAATTGTTTGAATGCTTGTGGATTGCCCGGTGCTGGGACCCATCAGAACATCAAAGTTGCCGGTTAATCCGGGAGGCAGCTGAAGGTTGGAGCCGCGCTGGTTGACTGTAAAAGTGAGTCTGAACTGCTGCCCCATCTCCACCGCATTGGGAGCAGACATTACGAAGCTCACCTGCTGTGCCTGAGCCGAATAGACGGCATGACATAAGAAAATGGATATTAATATTCGTTTTATCATTATTGAATTACCACTCTTTTTCTGATCTTATTCTTTTTGCTTTAGCAGCCTGTTCTTTTTTCAGTCTGTCCTGAATTTCGCGTTCGTCGTTTTGCAGCACCTCCAAAAGCTGTTCTGCATCTTCGCGTGATATTTTCGTTTGCTGTTGCTGCTGCTGGTTTTGCTGCTGATCTTGCTGATCCTGCCGGTTTTGATTCTGTTGCTGATCCTGATTTTGCTGATCCTTATCCTGTTGCTGGTCCTGATTTTGCTGGTCCTGATTCTGATCCTGATCTTGATTCTGCTGGTCTTGCTGATTTTGTTGTTGTTGCTGCTGCTGTTCCTGTTTATCTTTCAGCATTTGTGCATAGGCAAGATTGTATTTGGTGTCCAGGTCGTTTGGATTTCTGCGCAGAGCTTCTTTGTAGGATTCGATGCTGTCGTCAATTCGCTGTTGCATCAGCTGACTGTTGCCCTTGTTATGCAAAGCGCGCGCCTGTTCTGTTTTGGTTTCGAGTTTCTCCGAAAGTTCTTTAAATTTTTGCTCCGCTTCTTCAAAGCGCATTTGCTTATACAGTGCATCTGCCAGATTGAAGTTCCACAGATCATTCGTTGGTCTCAGATTCAGTGCTTTCCGGTATTCTTCTTCCGCCTGCCCGAACCGGACGGTGTCTAATCTGGTGGTATCCCTGACGGCTTCCATAAACAGTTTATTGCCGCTTCGGACAAATTTTCTTTCGTTTTGTCCGAAAACAGCACCGGAAACAGTACCAATCAATAAGAATAAAATTAAACGTTTCATTTTAAGCTATCATTTTGGCGAAAACAGCCTGATTTTCATCAAATATCTGTTTTTACGCTCCAGTATAACAAATTCCAATAATAACAAAAACAATCCTGCTGCGAAAAAATATTGAAACTGGTCGTCATATTCGGAATAGACCAGCGATTCCATCTCTTCTTTCTGCATTTTATTGATTTCGTTGAAAAGGGTATTCAAACCCACCTGTGCATTGTTGGCACGCACATAAATTCCTCTTCCGGCAGCCGCAATTTCCTCCAGCGTAGCCTCATCGAGCTTGGTGATGACCACATTGCCTTCATTGTCACGCATGTAATCGGTTTGCCCGTCACGTGAAATCGGAATTGGCGAACCTTGCGGAAGTCCCATTCCGACAGTGTGCACGATGATGCCGTTTTTTGCAGCTTCCTGTGCAGCTAAAACCGGGTCATCTTCGTGATTTTCGCCATCTGTGATAATGATGATTGCCTTGTTTGCCTGTCCGCCCGGTGTGAAAGAGCGCATTGCCATATCGATTGAAGAGGCAATTGCCGTTCCCTGGCGCGGGACAATCTGTGTGTTCACTGCATCCAGAAAAAGCTTTGCAGAATTGTAGTCGCTGGTTATGGGAAGCTGTATATATGCTTCGCCGGCAAACACAATCAGTCCGATTTTATCATCCTTCATCCGGTCAACCATTCTTGAAATAGCGCGTTTTGCGCGCTCCAGCCGGTTGGGCTGGATATCTTCGGCAAGCATGCTGTTTGAAACATCGAGGGCAATCATGATTTCAACCCCTTCACGCTGAATTTTCTTCAGCTTTGACCCAAACTGAGGACGGGCAGCGCCAACGATGAAAAACGCAAGCGCCAGCATGAGCAGGAAAAATTTAAAAACAGGCCTGTTTTTGGAAACAAACGGCATGAGTTCAAAAAGGATTTGCTGCCTGCCAAAACGGCGCAACGCTCTTTTTCTGGAATACCGCGACCACATAAAAAAGAGCGTGAGCAGCGGAATAATCAGTAGCCACCATAAAAACTCAATATTTGCAAATCTGAACATTTCCATTTTTGTAGCCTTTTAAGGAATACTCCTAAAAACAGTAGTTCGTAAAAACAGGCTCGCTATGAGCAACAAAATTCCTGCCAGTGCGAAAGGTAAGAACTCTTCGGAGCGCCGGCTGAACTCCCTCACTTCAATTTTGGATTTTTCAAGCTGGTCAATCTCCTTGTATATTTCTTCTAACTTGATATTGTTGGTAGCCCTGAAATATTTTCCATCGGTTAATGAAGCAATTTCCTGCAGCATTTTCTCATCGATTTTCACTTCGATGTCCCTGAGCTGAGTGCCATAGGGAGTTTGCACGGGATAGGGCGCCATTCCGACGGTGCCCACACCGATTGTGTAGACACGAATCCCGAAAGTTCGGGCAATTTCGGCGGCAGTTATCGGTGCAATTTCACCGGCATTGTTTTCCCCGTCGGTAAGCAGAATAACCACCCTGCTGATTGCATCACTGTCTTTCAGCCGCGCCACTGCGGTTGCCAGTCCGTTTCCGATGGCTGTGCCATCCTGAATAATTCCCGTTTTAATATCCCTGAAAAGATTTATTAGCACTGCACGGTCTGTTGTCAGTGGGCATTGAGTGAAAGCTTCCCCGGCGAAGATTACGAGACCGATGCGGTCATATTGCCGTCCGGAAATAAATTCCATTGCCACATTTTTTGCCGCTTCGAGTCGGTCGGGAGAAAAGTCCTTTGCCAGCATACTGGTTGAAATATCCAATGCAATGACAATGTCAATTCCTTCGGTTGTTACGTTTTCAAATTCTGTTGTTGATTGCGGGCGTGCCAAAACAATCACAAAAGCGGATATCGCCACCATCTGAAGCAAAAAAACCAGATGACGGAGATAGTGCCGGAGCGTTTTGGGTGCTTTTATTACCGGCGCTGTGGTTGAAATCCGGATGCTCGCACTATTTCTTTTCTGTCTGAAAATATACCATGCCGCCATCGGTACAATCACCAGCAGCAGGTAGAAATATTCCGGGTTTTTAAATGTAAGTCCTTCAAACATCCTTCATCTATTTAAAGTTTACTTCCTCAACTTTATCATCAGTTGACTCTTTTGAAGTTTCCGGTGTTTTATCTTCCGGCCTAGTATCGTTTATAAAGAAGTAAGCATTCATCAATGTCAAATTGTCATCATCAGGGGTTGGCTGATATTTTGCAAATTTCACCAAATCTGCCAGCTTAAGCATCTGAATCAGATTTTGCAGGGTTTTCTCTTTGAGTAAATCCTTCTGTGTTCTGAAACTTTCAATTGTTTCATCAGATGTTTGCTCCATTGCCGGAATATGAAACATCGAATCAATATACTTCCGGAGTGTTTCCGTTACTTCACTGTAATATTGTTTTGATTTTCCGGGCTGCTGCCACAGTTTTTGTTTTTTTATCCGGTCAAGTTCTCGCAGGGCAATAATGTGAGCCGGTTCTTTGGGTTTTTTGGGAAGAACGAAAATAGGCTGCTTGTTCATTCTCCTTTTAATGGCATAAAATATAAAAAAGAGTATTGCGGCAATCAGCATTACCCCAAAAACGTATGGGAGCGCCTCCTTTAGAGTAACCGGTGCGTCGTAGGGCATCTTAATGTCTGTGGGCCCGCGTGATGTGTCTATTTCAAAAGAGTGAACATTGAGTGTTACGCTATTGGTTGGAATGGAATCCACCCGGTTTTCCAGATCAATTTTAAACCACAACGGCGGAACATGGTAAGAGCCACTGTCGAAAGCTGTAATAATAAAAGATTGTATCTGTTTTTGAAAGTTTTCATCGTCAAGCTCAAAAGTGTCGATTTTGGAACGGCTTAATACCTCAATATGTCCATCCAGTAAATCAGGTACTGCCGGAAATGTGATGTCAATATTTTTGGGATGATCAATTTCAAGAAAGAGTTTTACCTGATCGCCCAGCAGGATATTGGTTGAATCAATTGTTGCGGTGGCTTTTATCCGCTGCGCACTGGCTGTTGTTGCAATGGTCAGCAGCATCAACAATGATAATATTTTCCGTTTCAGGTTCATATTCATATTACAGTTTTACAGCCCTTTTTCTAAACAGGGTCATCAGGGATTTTACATAGTCATCTTTTGTGCTGATATCCACATAGTCCACTCCGCACTTTTTAAACATTCTGTCCAGTTGTGCCATGTGACTCTTCCAGTAGTCAGCATAAATTTTCCGGATTTTCCGTGAGTTGGTATCCACCATAACGTAATTTCCGGTTTCGGCATCCTTCATTTTCACCATGCCAAGAGGCAGAAGCTCCGTTTCGCGCTCATCATAAATTTTCAATGCCACCACATCGTGCTTATTGTTGGCAATGGAAAGGGCAAGTTCCATCTCGGGATGTTCGTCCATAAAGTCGGAAATAATAAATACAGTGCACCTCTTTTTGATGGCATTGGTCAGGTAGCGGATTGCATCGGTGATGTTCGTATCCGATTGCACCGGACGAAAATCGAGTAACTCACGGATAATGTGCAATATATGAGTCCTTCCTTTTTTGGGCGGAATGAATTTTTCGATAATTCCGGAAAAGAAAATCAACCCGATTTTATCGTTGTTATGTATTGCAGAAAAAGCTAAGATTGCTGATATTTCGGCAATTATGGTTTTCTTCATTTTCTCGAATGTTCCAAAATCACGCGAACCGCTCACGTCGATTAGCAGCATAACCGTCAATTCCCGCTCTTCCTCAAAAATTTTAACATAGGGATGGCTGTATCGTGCGGTTACGTTCCAGTCGATGTTTCGAATATCGTCGCCAAACTGATATTCGCGCACTTCCGAAAATGCCATACCCCGCCCT
Source organism: Mariniphaga sp. (assembly GCA_040772505.1). Classification (GTDB taxonomy): domain Bacteria; phylum Bacteroidota; class Bacteroidia; order Bacteroidales; family Prolixibacteraceae; genus Mariniphaga. The sequence continues at coordinate 849,590 of JAXGYA010000001.1, forward strand.
TTAAACGCACTGTGGTACTCTCCCGCAAAAATATTCCGGGACAATCCGCGCGTTTTGATTTCAATCTGCCGTACCTTTTTTAATAAATCCGTTGTTTCCATAGAAAAACAGCCCCTTTTAACTCCCTCAGAGAGGGAGAATTAGGAGCGGGATAAACTATTTTTATTTGTAACTGTAACCAATATTTTTCTTTTCATTTTCTTCTTTTTTCCTCCATTTTTGGGAGGTCAGGAGGAACGTATTTTAGGGCACTTCCACTGTGTTTAAAATATCGGTAATGATTTCTTCTGAAGTGATATTATTTGCCTCAGCTTCATAGCTAAGTCCGATGCGGTGGCGAAGCACATCGCGGCAAACTGCCCGCGCATCTTCTGGAATAACATATCCGCGGCGCTTGATGAACGCATAGGCTTTTGCAGCCTGTGCCATACTGATACCTGCCCGGGGCGAAGCGCCATAGGAGATCATTTCCCGGTATTTTTCCAGATTATAGTTCTGTGGTTCACGGGTGGCAAACACAATATCCACAATGTATTTTTGAATTTTCTCGTCGATATAAACATCTTTGACCACGTCGCGCGCCTTTATAATGTCTTCCGGTTTCAAAATGGTGGAAGTTTCAGGAAAATGTTTCATCAGATTCTGCTGAATAATCAGCTTTTCTTCCTCTTTTGTAGGATAGTCAATTACAACTTTCAGCATAAAACGGTCAACCTGCGCTTCGGGCAGGGGATAGGTTCCTTCCTGCTCAATTGGGTTTTGGGTTGCCATCACCAAAAACGGTTCTTCCAGTTTGAAGGTGGAGTCGCTGATGGTAATCTGTCGCTCCTGCATGGCTTCCAAAAGGGCAGACTGCACCTTTGCCGGGGCACGGTTAATCTCATCTGCCAGAATGAAATTTGCAAAAATTGGCCCCTTTTTAATGGAAAATTCCTCTTTTTTCTGACTGTAAATCATGGTTCCCAGCAAGTCGGCCGGAAGAAGGTCGGGAGTGAACTGGATGCGCGAAAATTTGGCACTGATGGTGTTTGCCAACGATTTTATGGCAAGCGTTTTTGCCAGCCCGGGAACACCCTCCAGTAAAATATGCCCGTTGGACAGCAATCCGATAAGCAGGCTTTCCACAAGATGCTTCTGTCCCACAATCACTTTGTTCATCTCCAGAGTTAACAGATCAACAAACGAACTCTCCTGCTGAATCCGTTCGTTCAGCTCTTTAATATCCACTGTTTGATTCATATTCTAAAATTGAATTCTTAAAAGTTTTCAGCTAATTATTTTGACTAAAATAGTCTCAATTTTTAAGAGCGCGAATTTAATGAATTACAAAGTAAAAAACCTTTATGTTTTGTTAAAATATACTAAGTGGAATAGATTCAGGAGATTCAAAAAAGGTAAGTTTGGCTTTGTCATTGATGTTTTGGAGCATCTGTTTTACCATTCACATTGACCACTTGTTTAAAAAAATCTGAATTTGAAATGTGGATATCAAAACCGAAACGCCCGGAATTTTCACTTCCGGGCGTTGTTCAGAAGAAGCTTAAAGCAGGAGGCTTCTTATGGTTGGTTTTGGAGCTCGAATGGCAATAATCAAGGATTTGCTGTTAGAATTATTATATAAATTGGTGGGTTTGTCAGCAGGACAAATTATTAGCTCGCCTTCTATGGCAGGCTTAATTAAATCCCCTGACTGCACAATCACACTTCCGCTATTCACATACAAAATTGCATTGATTGGCGAAAGAAATGGCCTTACCCGCTCACCCGGACGCAAGATCACCTGACGGATTTGTATTTGTGGATTGTCGTACAATTCTCTGATATCCAGGTTGTGTGGGTTGCTGATAATCGGTATTTCTCTCCAGCTTTTAATTTTCATTCGATTAATATTAATTATTATAAACTTATCAGAAACTGAATTTCACTTTAGCATATAGCATATCATTTGCATTAAACTGTCCGAAACGCCCTTCTGAGCCTGTGAAAATATTTGCTCCCGCTTGAATATCAAAGCCATCGGCAAAGGAATAGGTCAGCTTTGGCCTGATTAAGGCATCTTTTGTTGTCAATCCTACATAGCTGAAAAATTCAATCCATAGTTTTTCTCTGAAAAAATCTTTTTTTGCCAAAAATGTCATGGTTGTTTCAAACTGATCGTTTAGCATATCATCCTCATAGTCAGGAACAACTTCCTGAATAAACTGTGTGCTAAGAACAATTCCTGCGAGGTTGTAATCAAGCCCCGCCATATAATGGAGAAAATCTTTTTTTATGGTTCCGTCTTTTGCAGAAGGAGCGTTTGTTTGAAAATATCTGCCATTATAATATCCTAACTCACTTCTAAGCACCAATGGTCCGATCGGAAGGCTGAAACTGCCTCCTGCCATTAAAACCCTGTGGTATTCAGGTCGTGCCGTCAGTCCGGTGAGTGTGCCGGTTTGCTGGTCAATCTGTTTCGTTAAGTGAAAAACGGGGTCGTCGTAATTAAATGTTCCTGCAACCAACTCATAATCAATTTTTGAGCCCAGTGCGGAATACCTTAGAAACAGTTCGCTGTTTTCAAGCGATGGAATAACTTCCGATGTCGAGTAATCGAATGTTGGATTAACAGGGAAAGGCATAACCGGTTGCCAGATGGAACCTGCACCCGGCAGCTGTGTTGGTGTAAACACCGGAATCCAGGTTAGCTCAAAAGTGTTCCCTTTTAAAAAATAACTCAGCTTTGCAGCTGTTATTCCCATACGAATTTCCTCAAAATCGGGCAATAAAAATTCACGTAAATCCTTTGGAGATACCACATCAGTAATAAATACTCCTTCCGCTTTTCCATAAATAATCTGCTGTTTTCCTATTCTCAAATCGAAATTATCGAAATAGAGGTCCATATACGCCTCGCGTAGTCCCAGTTCCAAATCCCGGTCAAAATAGTGGTATAAATAGGGATTTGCTTTGAAAGCCACCCGTCCGAATTTTTTTTCGATGTTGATATTCAGGGTGTTCTGCACAATTGAAAATTCATTGTTTTCGGAAGTCAGCATACCGGTATAGTTCCTTACATATCCGGAAATTACAGGTGCATCCTGTGCTTTGGAAATAAAACTGATGATAACTATAAGAAAAGTAATATATATGTGTTTTGTTTTCATGGTGAAATATTTTAGAAAAATTGAAATATCAGGCTGCTTTGTGCAGCCTGATTGTTGTTGTTCAGATACCAGTTGTCATTGTTCTTTCTGTAAACCAATTGTCTTTTAGTCCTTGATTATATTGCACATTAGTGAATTCCATCAAGGTTTTGTGGTTTTTCTGAACATTGTTCATCTCTGTTTCGAGTATTGTCCATATTCCTGAAATTTCATCGAACTTTTTGATAGTGAGCGTTTTTAATAAATTTCCCTTTGAATCATAAAACTCCCGTTTTATTCCAAGAAAACTGTCTTTAATTACCCAGCTGATTGTTTTGGAATACATATAACCACTGGTTTTGGGTGTACTTTCCACCACATAACAGCTGTTTCCGTCAATGGACTCCTCTCTTATGAGTTTATGATTGTCTTCATCGGGATGTCGATCTCCAAGGTCGTCGTACGTAAAATCCGACCCCATGAAATAATCGCTTTTTCCATCGCTCGAGATTCGCTTAATTCTTTTCAGGGCAGGCAGATAGATCCATTGATCGTCTTCGCGCCCATCACTATAGCTCCAGTTCATAAACGAAGTGTTTCTAACATCGGCAGGCGCCAGAAAAAACATGATTTTTTTTTCCACTTTCCCGTCATCCATGCTGAACTGTTTTAAATTTCTGACACGTTGTTCGCCCCGGTTATTCACAAGGGTCATGACCAACTCACCCTGCATATCATCGCCTGATGGTATGTTATAAACTTTTTCCATAATTTCCTTCCCTGTTATTTGGGCGGAAGCCGGCGTTACTGTAAAAATTGAAATCAAGCCGACTGCTACTAAACTTAAAAAATTTGTTTTCATAATTAATTCTCCTTTAATACTTTAATATTTATAATTTATAATCTATTGTTTTATTTAAAAGCAAATGCTTGCAATCCAATCCGCAAAGTGTTTATTCTGCGATAGAACTGCATATTGTAATAATCCTTGCCGCTATAAAAGTTCAGAAAGAAGCTGACATCGCTGAGCGCTTTGGGGCGGTATGCAATGGTTGCCGAAAAGTTGAGCCGTTCCCGCAGATTGAAAAATGCGGCATTATTAATACTTCCAAACAACCAGGCAGATTCAATTTTAGTTTGCACTTGCGGCTGTGAAAAATGCCCCGACTGATTTGGTTTTGGCTTGTATCCCGGAAACCGGAATATTCTGAAACTGTTGTTCCATCTCAGAAAACTGTATCGCCCTTTTAATTCTTCTTCCCGCCCGATGTTGGGAAAAAACTCCACAGATGTGCGAAAATACTCGGTCGTGTTTTGAAAAGGGAGCAGGTTTTTGTTGATAAATACCCCAAATTCAATTTGGTTGGTTGCAAAGTTGCCTGTTTCAATGTTGAATGACCCGTCTTCGTTGTAAAACTCGCCATCCTGTCCGTTGGAATGGTGTTCCAGCGTAAGGAAAAGATAGCTTGCATCATACATTTCGCCAAAGATTGAATTCAATTGTCTGTAGAAAGTGATATTGGGCATATAGCTTGGTGAACGCACCGGAAACGACTCTTCAGCCTTCATGCGGATTAAAATAGGCGACGAAAGAGTTGCGCCCAATCGGGCATCGTGGCTGGTGCGAATCAGGAAATAGGGAGCAATCAGGCTTTCAAAAATCAGTGGCTCAATGTTGCCTAATCCTTGCCCGAACGTGATATAACTCTCAACTTGATTTGCACGTACAGCTTTGAAAAAGTCGGTTTCCACAACCTTACCGGTTGAGTCCTGTGCTGTCAAATCTGTTTTCTGGGAAAGAGACAGCACAAGTAGTAAAACGCTATATGGCAATAACTTTTTCATAATCTACTCTTTTTTTCTACTTTGGTTGAATTGTTTTTTTTGATGAAAACCTTAAATCCAAAAACCAGAATCATGAGCAGGGTCAGAGTTCCTAAAAAGCTGGTAAACATGTTCATGGAAACCAGTGCACCAAGTGTTCTGTTTGGAGGAAAAACGGAAAACAGCAGCACCAAAAATCCGGAGATAACTACAACCGCATTGAATGTGATTGCTTTTCCGGTGTGCAGCATAGTTGTTTTTATGGCATCCAGCTGATTGGATTCAGTTTTTAGATTCATGCGGTAGTTTTGCAGAAAGTGGATAGCATAGTCAATTCCGATTCCGATAGCGATACTGGACAGCAGCGCAGTTGTTGTGCTTAGCGGAATATTGAGAGCACCCATAACCCCAAAACTAATCAGAGCGGTGATTGCAATTGGCGTCGATCCAATGAGTCCGGCTTTTATACTCTTAAACATAAAAGTAAGCAACAGCAGGACAAGAACCAATGACACGAGAATACTTTTTATCTGTCCCTCCAAGATTAAATCAGTGAATACAAGTGCTTTGTAGCCTGAGCCGGCATAATTTATGCTAACTCCCATGTCGCCAAGCGGTTTTTCAAACTTTTTGATTACAGTAAGCGCTTCATTGATAGTTTGCGAATCATCACCTTTCAGCTGAAAGGTGACGTTTGTACGATTGTAGTCGTAATTGATAATCCTTACAAGGTTTTCCGGATCGCCCGACATTTCATAAAGCAGCAGGTATTGCGCTACCATGTCGCTGGTTTCCGGGATTGTATAGAATTCATCGCTGTCGGCATTCATCACCTTATTCATGCGTTTCAGATAATCGGCTAATGAAAATGAGTTTCCAACCCGGCTGAGCTTCACTGCTTCATGCTGCATTTCATCAATCAAAGTGAGTGCATCGGGTTGTTTGAAGGCGTCATATTCTTCGCTTTCGAGAATGACATTCAGTGTGGAAGTGCCCCCAAATTTGCTGTTTACAAATTTGTCGGTTAAAACTATGTCGCTGTCTTTTTCAAAATTTGCCAAGAAACTTGAGTTAATCCACACTTTGGTTACTCCGTAAATGGAAAAGGCTACAACAACAGCCGTAATGATAAAAACGGTTCGTTTTTTATTTAATAATATCTGGGTGATGTTTCCGGCACTCAAACTAACCTTACCGGTTTTTTTCCGGGGTTTTTTTGAAGAGATGTTTTGCACTCGGTATCCGAAAAGAATAACCCATGAGGGCAGAAACCAAAGCGCCAGAGCAAATGTTACAAAAATTCCGAATGAAGTGAAAATCCCGAAATATTTAATCGGATAGACCTGAGACGTCAGCAGCGATAGAAAACCAATGATTGTGGTAAAGGCTGCCATGAAAAGAGGGACTGAAAGCCTTTTAATTACTGATTTAAGTGCAGTAATCAGGTCAGATTCCGGGTTGTTGTGAAAATATTGCTGAAGGTATTGATAAAAATAGACACCATACGCAACTCCAATTGCAATTAGCATAACCGGAATCATGGTTGAAACGGCATAAATCGGGATTTTTAGTGCTGCCATTAATCCGAAAGCCCATATTGTACTTATAAATACGGTGATCATAATGGAAACTGTAGCGCTGGAGCGTTTCAGCAAAAGATAAAGTACCAGGGCTATAACAATTAGCACTATTGGCACCATACGTTTCATATCGGCCGGGCCAAGCAGTCCCATTGTGCCTTCCACTATCGGGCGGCCTGCCACATATATGATTTCGGTTGAACTTTCGAAAGAGTGAGCAAAATCTAAAATCCGGCGATAGAACTCATCCGTAAAATACTCATCATCCATTGCAGCCACAACCAGCGCAACTGTTTCATCTTCTGAAACCAAGCGGCGATAAACCATGTCGTTGTCAACAACATTTTCACGAAGATCCGCCAGTTCCTGGGCTGTTTCAGGCACTTCATCGAAAAAGGAGGTAACATCAAGCCCGTCTTCAGTACCAACTATATTATCAGCAGTGTAGAGAGATTGAATATCAATCTCTTCAAACTCATCCATTGATAACAAACCAAGGCTTATTTCCTTAACTTTGGAAAGCGTTTGAGGATTAAAAATACCATCCTTGTTTTCGATGGCAATCAAAATTCCATCTTTAATGTTAAACCACTCTTCTGCCTGATCGGAATAGATGAAAGCCGGGTGATTGTGTGGCATATATTTATCAAGATTTGTTTCCATGCGCGCATGATTTACTATTTCAGTGCTAAACCATACTGTTACCGCTAAAATCAGGGCAAGTGTAAGCCACGACATCAATTTTAATTGTTTCTTAAATTTTTTCATCTCAATGTTTGTTTGTGTTAACTAACTTTTTATTTATAAAATATATGTTCAATGTTACTTAGCTGTAATCACTTGTTTAATTGAATTTAGAAAGTGTGTGCCTTCATTAATCAGATTAAAATCATAAAGTGAATATTGCCATTTTTTGACAAAAAGTCTAAGCGCTCCCATTGCAATAATGGAAAGATGTTCAACTCTCACATCATTTCTGATTTCACCGGTCTCTTGCCCTTCTTTAAGTATGAGTTGAAATAGAATATCGTTTTGATTAACAATATCGCCTATTTTATTCATCAATATCGGTTCATTTCTGAATATTTCTTCAGCAAAAATTACAGCCACCCACGAAGTGTTTTCAGAAAAAACCTGAAAATGCCTCTTAAAGAGCTGATCGATTTTTTCTACCGGACCTACCGGCAATTCCGACACTTCTCTGAAAAGTTTTCCCGAGGTCATTCTGAACTGGTCAAGAAGTGCTATCAAAATCTGAATTTTATTTTCATAATGACGATAAATAGCCGGTTCGGAAATTCCAATTTCCCTGGATATATTCTTTATGGTCAACCCTTGAATGCCCTTGTTGGCAATGAGGTTGAGCGAAACTTCAATAATTTCCTTTTGTCTGTCGGTAAGCATAACTTCTAAAATTAATTGTATTTAAAACAGAACAAAGTTAGTTAATGTTTACTAACTACAATATCTGTTAACACTTTTTAACATTTTTGTGTTTTTTAGGTTTCGGATTAACTATTGGAACTTGCTCCCGAAACGGGAAAAACTTTAGTGCAATTGCTCTGGCAGGGCTCTATTTGTAGATTAAGTTGTGGGTCAAGTAAAAAAAGTTTTAATAAAAAAAACATCCTTGCCGATGATTGAGCAAGGATGTTTTGAAAGATTCCAGTTATTAATGTCCAGAATGTGCTCCACCTCCGTGTTCCAAAATGTCATGAATGGCTTCAAGGGTGTGTGTATAATCCACATAGGCTTCAACAAATTCTCTTCCTGTCTCCACCGATTCATTTTTCTTTTTGTTTAACTCAGCAGTTTTTTGGTATTTTTCCATAATAACGCTCTCAATATGCTTGTTCAGTTTTGAGGTCAGATCGCTGATATTTCCTGTTGCCAGTGCCTGGTCGCTCATTTGAACAATTTGTTTTGTGGTTCCTGCCGCTTTTAGTCCGGTGTATGGTGCGCCTTCCGTTTCCCGATGTAACCTGACTAAGGTTTCAAAGAAGTATTTTTCAACTACCCGGTAAATTTCCGGATCACCACTTTTCAGTGCAACTGTTTTTTTGAAAAGTGAGGAAACCTCTTCTTCCTGCTCTTTGGTTATCCATTTATAGATCAGTTCCGGTTTGTTTTTTTCCAGTGCAATCCTTGCATCAATAATAACCGGTCCGTCATATGAGTCGCAATGTGCCGAAGCGGGTTTTGAAATTAGCAGAGCAAAAACAGCCATCAGTGCAAATGCTGCTATGAATTTTACTTCTTTAAAATGCAGAGATAAATCAACTGCTTTCTTGAAATTCTTAAATTTTGTTTTCATTTTTCTAAATTTTAAAATTAATAATTAATTGAAATTTTCACTGCAAACATAGGGCAGCTCATTAAGGTGTGCGACCTACTTTATAAGATGGCACCCCTTTTTTGAAATAAAAGAGTGTTCCGTAGGCGGAAAGAGTTGAAATTAAGCGCTCTGTTGTTTTTTGTATTGCGTGGGAGTTTGACCGGTCATGTTTTTAAAAACCCTGTTAAATGCCGATTTTGAGTTAAATCCTGCATCAAAGGCTATCCCTAATATGGAATATTTCTGGTAATCGGGATGAGTAATTTTGGATTTTACTTCATCAATCCGGTACCCGTTGATAAAATCGAAAAAGTTTTGACCTATATTATTATTAATGATCTGAGATAAATGATACGATGGAATATTCAGATCATCGGCTAATTGCGGCAAATTCAAATCAGGATTCAGAAATGGCTTCTTTTCATCCATATAAGTTTTCAGTTTTTGAGCAAAGTGCTCGGCATCGGTATCTTTTAGAGTTGAGCCTGCATATCTGCTGTTTGGTTCATCGCGGGTTACAAACCGCTCTTTTTCGTAACCCGAAAAGATATTTTTTTGCTTCAGCCCAAAATAACCAACCAAAATAATAAATACTGACAAAGCCAGCGACAGTCCGTTTGTGCAAAATATCCACGAAAAGAGATCAAAAACATGGTGCAAAGTTGCAGCGGCCATTAAAACGGTCCAAACAACTCCAAATGTGTAAGTCAATTTTCGCAACCAGCCCAAATCAATATCTTTTTCTGAAGAAAAATTATTGAAAATATTGACATCTAATTTTTTAAAAAGAGACAACGAAAGCACAAAATAGACCGGACCGGAAAGTGCCGTGAGAATTAGAAACAGGTTGAATAAAGCCGATGAGCCGTGTTCTTCTTCCAGATGGTCAAGTCTGATTTTTACTGCAGTTTCAGGAGAAAGCGCAGCATAGATTAAAAAGAGATTAAAGAGAATGAACAGGGCAAAATGCAAAAAGTCAGTGTTTTGCAACTTTGACTCCTGATTGATAAGCGTTCGTAAATAGAGGTATAAAAAGGGACCGTGCAGCAGGAGCAGAGAGATGAAAGCTGCCGACAGCAAGGGCCAATTAGTAAACAGTACGGATGAAAAAATACCGTGAATTCCGGTGTAAAAGGCTAAATACAACAGCCAGGCAATAAGAATTTTATCATAAAAAGCCTTTGATTTTTTTTGCACCAACAAGACAGTAAAAAACAGTGCATTAAATGCGGCTATCAAAAAAATGTATTTCATAGTTTTTTATCTCCACTTTTTCTTTACCATATTTATACAAAGTTAGGATTTTAATTCTTTTCACTCCTTTTATTTATCGCATCAGCTGCAATCCCTCGCTTGCTGAGGCATCACCGGGATTGTACAATTTAACTTTATTAAAAAGCACTTTAGCCTGGTTGTAATTTCCGGTAAAATAGGAAGTCCAGGCGAGCATGAGCAGCCCGTCGTAACCGAACGGGTATAAGTCCACCACCTTTTTAAAAAGTGGCAGGGCTTTGTTATAATTTTTACGTTCGTAAAAAATCAATCCAAGCCGGTACATGGCAACGGTGTTGTTGGGGTGAATTTCAAGGATCTTATTGTACAGCTCAATCACTTCATCCCAATGACCCAGCGCGGCTTTCGGCAGGATTAATCCGAACCGGGCTTCTTCGGAATAAGGCATCAGCTGCTGTGCGCGGGAGTAATACGTAACCGATTCATCAAACCGTCCGGCGTTGTAATAGAGCCAGCCCATCCGCAGGTTGATTTCGTATGACGACTGGTCGTAAATTTTATCCAGTTCTCCGGCAGCAGCGGCAAAATCATTGTTCTTTTCCAACTCGTAGCTCTGCGAAAATGCCTGCTCCAGCGCTTCCTGATTTACCTGTCCAAAAACAGGGAAAACCGCTAATAATAGGATGAATAAAATTGCTTCTCGTTTTAAAAATTCCATGATATCCCGGCTGTTAAAGTATGTTTTACATAGTTGTAATTCACTGAATTGCTTTCCGTCAGGTTGGTGTAAACCTTGTAGGTTTCAGTAACATCCTGACTAAGATAGCGCAAAACGAACTGGTATTTTTTCCCTGTAGGAAAATAGAGGCTCCCCGAAAACTTTTGTTCCGAAATGCCCGGGAAATTGGACACTACGTAGCCACCCGATTCAATAAAATTTTCCATTTCACCGGTCAGGTATTGCCCGTGAAAATGCACCGGTCCCAATTTTGCCCCTCCCGAAATGCCAAAAGTGTTGTACCCGAAACCACCTTCCTCATCGTTTTTAAAATAAACGCGTGGCGTAAGATAAAAGTTGGCATTTGAAAAGGGATAATAGGTGAGCCATGCCGAATATTGCCTGAAACCCGCATTGTTGATATTTGCATAGTTGTATTCAATGCCGGGAGAAATGTTCCCGAAATGTGACCAGACCGAAGTGGAAAAAACAAGGTCTCTGTAATCAATGGCAGCATCTCCGAAAAATCGCCTGTTTCCGCTGATTCTGCCACTAGCATAAGAAAACTCTCCCAAAATTAAGCTCAATCCGGACGAAACATAAATCTTTTTCCCTAAAACCAGGGTCGGATTTACAAAATACTGAAACTGGTTGGTTTTGGATGTAAAAGTATTTTTTCCTCCCCAATCCACGTGTTGTTCACGGTTCAGTCCAACGTATGTCAGGTTATGGTTCACACTTATTCCCGGAGTTATTCTGTGACTAAGGTCGAACGATTCGAAATGGTAATTTTTCAGATAGAAAGCTTCGCCGTAATCTTCACCCACACCCGCCTGTTGCCCGTGGGTTGCTTCCGTTAATATTTCAAAATCGGGATTGAAAGTGTACCCGGTTTCCAATGCCGCCCAGGTAATTTTCTTTCCGGGAAAAGCGAGTTTATCCTGCATCTCCGGCGAAAAACTGCCTGCTAATTTGTAGGCTTCAGACGCCCGTCCGCCCCAAAGCAGACTATAATAGAGGTATTCCTGCAACCACTCAAACGACTGGTCGTTTTCCCAGGCTTTCAAAAACCACTCGCTGGCGGCACGGTATTTTTTCAGGTTGTAATATGCAATTCCGGTGCGTGCCTGCAAGTAAAAAAAATCGATACCCTGCCGGCGAGCTTCTTTTGAGTAATCAATCAGTTCTGTCCATTTTCCCTTGAGATAAAGTTCATACGAAACTTTGTCCACTTCAGGGTAATTCAACTTTTGCTGCGCCTGCGCCATCAGCAAAAATGAGGTAAACACCACCATTAATCCAATTCGTTTCGGCATATCATTTTTAACTTAGCCTCGTTTAATTCTATTAAAATTTTAAAATCGCCTTGCCGGGTGACATCAATTTTGTTTGTACATGCTTTTATCTTCCTGCCGGCAATTTTTTTGGTTATTTCAGCTTCCATTATTACCGAATCCGACGACAGGATGTCTCCCGCTTCCTTTAGCGTAAGCTCGTAACCGGCTTTCAGGAAAAGGAAAAGCGGTGCAACAAAATCCTGCAGGTATTTCAGGATTCCGCCAAAAAGCAGGTGAACAGGCAGTGTGTCGTTTATCCGGCTGCCTGCCTGAAAACCCACCGGAACTTTAAATAGTGAAACGTAAAACCAAAACAACGGAGAATGTTTTTTTCCGGTAAAATTAGTGAAAAAATGCATATCGCCCTGGTTATACAAGTAAGCGCGTCCGTTGTGTTTTTCGCAACGGAGAAATGTAGTGTTATAGACATCGGTTTCGGCTACCCAGGAATATTCGCCTGCTAGCTTTTTCCATCTGGTCTTTTCTGAATCCACTTCCACCGAAACATTTATTCGCCTTCCGGGAATGAAATGCAGCGCTTTGTTCAGTACCTCATTTTTGGAAGGATTGACCAACAGCTGCTCCTTTTGCGGAAAATCGAACGATTTCAGGGAATAACCCGATTCATCCTTCAGTAAATAATGGCCAAACGGGTAGTCGATGGTGGTGGAGCCCACATACGGATTGCCCTGAAACTGAAAATGCAGGTGAGGGTAGGGCGAGCGTCCCGAGTTTCCGCACCGGCCAATCAACTGCCCTTTTTTCACCAAATCGCCGGTTTTTACCTCCAGCGACTGAAATTTAAGGTGGCTGAGTTTGGAATACAAATAGTGGTTGTGTTTAATAATCACCGTATTTCCCCAGTTGTCTTTGGTGTTCACGTCGCCAATGGCATTGTCGGGAACGTTGTCCACCACCTCGGCAACAGTGCCGTCGGCAGGTGCTAAAACCGCTTTCCCGAAACAGAAATAATCTTCAGCAAAATCGCCCTGATTTTTAAACTGCTGCCCCTCGCTATTGGTGATGATAAAATCCCATGCATGGCGCCAGGCGCCTTTGTGGGTGTGCTCGCCGTTGTGTGCCTGGCTCACGGTCCACTCGCCATAAAACGGCAGTGCTGCCGAAACCGGGTAAGCCGCCGGGAAACGTTTTATGTTCCCGGAGTAGAGGTAGAGATTTTTTTCCGGTTTCCCCAGTTGCACCGGCGGTTCAATTAAATGCTGCGGACGTTTTTCGCGCAGTTTCAGTGCATACAAAAAGGTTAAAACAATGGCATTGAACGGCAGCGAATAGGGCGAAATGCGGAACAACAAAAAAAATTGCTGGGTGCTGGTGGTGATTAAAACCACCGCGGGCAGCAGCAAAATTATCCAGCCAAAACTTATCCTGCCCGGAACCAAATAATATCCGCCCAGCGCAATGGCTGTAAGAATGTAATTGAACCCGATAAAAGTGTAGCCCAATGAGTCGAATTCGATGCCCACCAACCGATAAAACAAAAACGCCACGGCATATCCGAGAACCGAAAGAACAAAAGTGATTCGCGAATAGATGAGCAGCCCAATGGCAATGATAATCCCGGCCAGCAAATGGGTTTGAAAAAAGATGGCGCCCAACGAATGGAAATAGATCCGGATAAACGATGAACGGATACTTTTTTCTAGGAAATCGTAAAAATCGACAAACGTTTTTCCTCCGAGGGAATAGAGTTCGTTGTATACAAAAATGCCGCGTTCACTCAGGTTGAGCGCCGAAAGGCTGTTGGCTGAAAGCGCCACAATCCAGATGGTGAGCAAAAAAGGAACGCTTAAAAATGGCAGCCCGTATTTTCCCAAAACACCCTGAAAAACAACGGTGAGGAAAAAACAGGTTAACGCGGTTATGGCAATCAAAACATACACTTCAACTGATGGCTGGTAAAACAACCCAACGCCGAGCCCCACTAAAAGTGCGTTGAACCCGTAAAGCCCTGAGCGCAGATAATGCGAATTGTAGCCCAGTCCCCATGCCAGCGCATTGGCGATGAGTACCGCCACCAAACCCCCAATTCCGGCGCCATAGTCAAAAAAACTGATTGCCACGAGAAACAGCGCCAGCGTTTTCGAGGTTGAAAAAAATACCTGCGAATAGCTGTTGAGGATTGAATGAAGGATTTCCTTCACGGTAGCTATGTTTTGGTTTTCCGGCATTTCTAATTTTTATATTTTCCCGCTGATGACGCAGATTTTCGCAGAAGATGCCTTTTAAAATCTGCGGTTATCAGTGCCATCTGCGGGAGATTTATATTTAACATTCTGTTCTGAGAAAGTTTATCAAATTCAAAGTTTGACCATAGATGTTGTATTTATATTTTTAAAATGTGTTCCCGCTGATGACGCAGATTTTCGCAGAAGATGCCTTTTAAAATCTGCAGTTATCAGCGCCATCTGCGGGAGACTTATAAAATTGTACGATTTGATAAGTTGCCAACTGCCAATTAGATACAGGTTGGCACAATATATTCCGTAAGAAGCATAATATCATTCCGGTTTCACTTCCTTATCCTTCAACGTTTCCAAATCTTCCTTTTTCCTGATTATATGGCTTTTGCCCTCTAAATCAATCAACACCACATTGGGGCGGTAGGTGATGAACTGCATCCATTGGGTGACGTTGTATGCTCCCACTCGCTCAATTACAAGCTGGTCACCGGTTTTTACGTGCGGAAAATTGATGGCATCGCGAATCACGTCGATGTTCATACAGAGCGGCCCGTAAATGGTGGTTTCTTCAAGGTATTCCGACGTTTCTTTTGTGGGATAAATTCCCAGGTTGTACCAAAAAGTGGTGAAAAGAATATTCACTCCGGCATCGATAACCATGTTGCGCCGGCCCGTTGACGACCGCTTGTTGGCCAGTACGGTGGTAAGCAAATAGCCGGCATCGTCAATCAGTGCCCTACCGGTTTCCAGGAAAAGTGCCGGCAGGTTTTCGTGCGGAATTTCCGACGAAATGAGTGCATTGGTAATGGCTTCGGCATACTCATCAAACGATGGAGAGGTTTCCGAGCCGGGCATGTATGCACCTTTCAGCGTATTTTTCGATGCAAAACCACCGCCCAAATCGATGTACTTCATCCAGTGGTCAAACTTGCGGTGAGTGGCAATGTACAGATTGGCGAGCTTGGTGGCTGCGATGGCGTAAGCCGAAGTTGCCATAATGTAAGTACCGATGTGGGTGTGCAGACCAATCAGTTCCAGCTTGTTGGCAAGCATAATGCGGTTGATGGCGTGCCACGCTTCGCCGTTTTCGTAGTTGAATCCGAAACGGTCCCACATGGGGTAAATGCCGGTATCCATA
The DNA here is from genome assembly GCA_040772505.1 of Mariniphaga sp. GTDB lineage: Bacteria > Bacteroidota > Bacteroidia > Bacteroidales > Prolixibacteraceae > Mariniphaga. The sequence continues at coordinate 865,081 of JAXGYA010000001.1, forward strand.
TTTACCCGGATGGCAACCCGCGCTGTTTTATCAAGTTTGCGGGTGATTTCCATCAGCAGATAGAGTTCATCGAAATGGTCGATGTGGATGCAGGCGTTGTGATTGATTGCCAGCTCCAAATCATCAGCCGATTTCTCGGGGCCGTTGAACAGGATTTGCGACCCGTTCACGCCCAGTGCCAGCGCTTTCTCAAATTCAAAACCGGAAACCACTTCAGCCCATGCGCCTTCATCGTGAAAAATATTGCACACCGCATCGAGGTAATTGGTTTTATACGACCAGGCAAACTGCACCTTCGGGTAGCGGGTTTCAAACGCCCGGCGTGCTTCTTTAAAAGTGTCGCGAATGGTTTTTTCAGAAAAAACGAATACAGGAGAACCGTACTCTTCCATCAATTTTGAAACCGTGATTCCATCGATTTCGGAAATCACTTTTTGCCTGGCAGGAAGCCCGAATTTACTGGGCATTCCGGCAGTTATTTTATTGATAACCGGCTTTTCGTATTTTAATTTTTCCATAGTTTTTATATTTCTTTGTTCATTGAAATGGCAGCAAATTTTTCCAAATCCACAATCATATCGTAGGAATAGCGCACAAACATTTTTCCGATTTTATAGGAATACATGGGCTGAATTTCCATGCCGAGCGCCAGTTTTACCAGCGCTTCGGGGATGTTTTGACCGGCACCTACTGCCAAATAAACCCACGCCGGAATTCGCGGATTGATTTCGATGAGGTAATATTCGCCCGCCCTGGTTTTTATCAGTTCCAGTTCCATGCCGCCCTTCCATTTCGATTTCTGAAAAAGCGACCGGGTGAGTTCCATCATTTTTTCATCTGCCAGAGTTATGCCGCCCCAGGCTTTTCCCTTGTCGGTGATGTACTGTTTTCGCATGGGCACGGCTGCCACCGTGTTGCCTTTGCCATCGCCAAGCGCTACCACATTCACCTCGGTTCCGGCAACAAATTCCTGGATAATTACCGGTAAGCCCCATTTCGATGAAATTTTCAGGAAAGCCTGTTTCACCTGCTCTTTGTTGTTGGACAGATACGCATCGTAAAACTGCCCTTTCACCATCACCGGATAATCGAACTTGTCTTCCATTTCGGTGATTTGCCCCAGGCTGCTGAGGTTGAGGCTGGAAGGCACTTTAATGCCGTACTTTTTCCCAAATTCGGGAAGCCGGTGCTTTTCACGTTCCTGAAATTGCTGCAATGTGGGTAAAAAGGTGTGAATTTCCATCTTCTGAAGCCGCTCCTCATTTTTCATAAACGAAAAAAGTTCGGCATCAAAATTGGGAATCAGCACGTCAATTTTTTCCTGCTGATGTATGTATTCGATACGTTCAATAAGTTCACCGGAACCCGATGAGGGGTATGGAATTTGAAAAATACGGTCGCAAAGCCCCTCCATGTAAATTCCCGGTTCCAGGTTTTCGTAAACCAGCCCGATAACGCGTACGTCAAATTCTTCCGATTCTTTCACCCCACGGATGAACGGAACTCCCGGTCCGGGATTGTCGGTATTGTTCAACCCGGTAACAGCTAGCGTAATTTTTTTCTTTCCCATGGCGGCTAAATAAAATCCAGCGGATTGCCCTGTAGGGTAATTTGATGATGCTTCAATAAAGTGCAGAATTCGTAGAAATCTTTTTCAAACGTAAGGTCATCCACATCGTATTTTGAAATGAATGTCTGTTTTATTTCTTCCAGTTCCTTTTCTTCAGCAATCATTTTCATCAGCTCAAGCCCCGCTGAATTCAGGCTGAATGAATCGCCGGTTTTAGAATTAAACACAAACCCGTTGTCGCTGATTTTTACTTCCGGTGCAATTTTCATTTTCACATTTTTTTCTGGTAAATTTCCGGTTTTATCTTATTGAAATAAGACACTCGTTGAGTTAAAAACTTGTATAGAGGTGAAAAATTGTTTGATTTTATTCTTTCGTTTCTGTTTTCACCTTCTTTTTTCTTCCTTCCATCCAGTAATAAATGTTGGGAAGCACCATTAATGTAAGAAGGGTAGAAGTAATTAATCCGCCAATTACCACCGTTGCCAGCGGGCGTTGCACTTCGGAGCCGGGGCCTGTGTTAAAAGCCATGGGAATAAACCCGAGGCTTGCCACCAGGGCAGTCATCAGCACAGGTCGTAACCTGTCGGCGGAACCGTCGAGAATAGCCTTTTTCAAATCCATATCACCTTCTTTGCGGATTTCGTTGATGTGGTCAATCAGTACAATGCCGTTTAGCACAGCCACTCCAAACAGAGCCACAAAACCGATGCTTGCCGAAACAGAAAGGTACATTCCGCGCAGCCACAGCAGAAAAATCCCTCCGGAGAGAGCAAAAGGCAGATTCAGCAAGATTAATATGGCATATTTCATTTTGCCGAAATTAAGGTACAGCAAACCAATGATGATAAAAATGGAAAGTGGAACTACAAGCAGCAGATGCCGCATTGCCCTGCGCTGGTTTTCAAAAGCCCCGCCATATTCAATAAAATAACCCGACGGTATTTCAGCTTCTTCCCTGATTTTTTTTTCAAGGTTCGCCACGTAGGAACCGAGGTCGATATCTTTGATGTTGATGGCAACAATTAACCTGCGCCAGCCGTTTTCACGCTGAATTTCGCGAGGTCCCTCCTGAAGTTCAATATTTGCCACGCGTTTCAGCGGCACAAAATCGCCGCCGGGCAAATGCACCGGCACTTCCTGAATTTTATACAACTCATTCCGCACATCTTCCGGGTAGCGCACAAAAATTTCAAAGCTGCGCTGTCCTTCATACAACACACCGGCTATTCCGCCTCCGATTCCAGCTTCAATTACTGTTTGCACATCGTTTACATTCAGCCCGAACGAAGCCACTGCTTCCCGGTTAATGTCAATTGTCAGGTAAGGTTGCCCAACCGTCTGCTCCACGTAAAAATTATCTGTTCCGGGCAAAGAAGGCAACAGTGCAGTAATATTTTCACCTAACTGCGCTAAAACATCCAGATTTTCGCCATAAATTTTAACCGCCAAATCCGATTTTACACCGCTGGTCAGTTCATCTACCCGCATAGCAATAGGTTGCGTAAAATTGTAGGATAGCCCGGGTTCGGTTTGAAGATAAGGTTCAATCTGTGCGATAATATCTTCTTTGGTTATCCCGCGGCGCCACTCTTTTTTTGGTTTTAAAACCACCCAGACATCAGTTTGATGAACCCCCATCCAGTCGTTTGCCAGGTCGGAACGCCCGGTTTTGGGCACTACGGTTTCTATCTCCGGAATATTTTGCACAAGTCTGCCGGCAAGCCAGTTGGCATTTTCGATAGATTGATCCAAGGTAACCGATGGCATTCTCACCTGTTCAACCAGAATAGAGCCTTCATCCAATTCGGGAAGAAACTCGGTTCCCATGCGTAATAACAGAAAAATGGAAAAGCTAAAAATGGCCAAAGCCACTGAAATCACCAGCCACCGGTGCTCCAGGTATTTTTCGAGCGACTGGGAATAGCGAGGGCGCAGCCAGTTTATCAATTTATTTTGGCGCACTTTTACTCCTTTTCTGAAAATTATTGAAGAAATTGCCGGCACAAATATAAGAGCCAGCAACAGCGAGCCGAAAACAGCCGTGGCAACGGTTATGGCCATAGGGCGGTACATGATTCCTTCCATACCCCGGAATGTCATCACAGGAACATAAACCATTAAAATGATGAGTACACCAAAAAATATCGGGCGTGCCACCTGCCGGGCTGCTTTCTTAATCACTTTTGATTTATCTGCACTTTTGTCTGTTTGCAGACGATGTACAATATTTTCAACCATTACCACCGACCCGTCCACTACCATACCAAAGTCGATGGCACCGAGGCTCATCAGGTTGGCAGCCAGCCCGAATTCGCGCATACCGATAAAGGCAAACAACATGGAGAGCGGGATAACCATGGCTACAATCAGAGCACCCGAAATTTCACCCAGCATCAAAAGCAAAATAACAATGACCAGCATTCCGCCTTCAGTCAGATTGGTTAAAAGGGTTGTAGTAGTTCGGGAAATCAAGTCTGACTGGTCATAAAATTTTTCAATCTCCACCCCTTCGGGCAAGCTGGCATTGATGGTTTCAATCTTCTCTTCGATGTCTGAAATAACTTCCCTGCCGTTGCCTCCGCGCAACATCATCACAATTCCGGTAACCACCTCGCCTTTTCCATCCTGGGTTACCCCGCCCTGCCTTATTTGCGTGCCAATTTCAACCTGAGCAATATCGCGTATGAAAACAGGTTTGTTTTCCACGTTTTTTACAATAATGTTCTCAATATCTTTTATTGTATTTATCTGTCCAAACCCTCTGATAATATATTGTTCGTCGTTGTGTTCAATGAAGTTTCCGCCAGATACGCTGTTGTTGTTGGCAATGGCATCAAGCACTTCTGACAGGCTAATGCCAAAAGTGCGCAACTTTCCGGGCTGTATCACGACATCATATTGTTTTACGAACCCTCCAAACGAATTGATTTCAGTTACTCCGCTAACTACTTTCAACTGCGGGGCAATAAGCCAGTCCTGGATTTCGCGTAATTCGGTAAGCGAATAATTTTCGCCCATTATCACATATTGGTAAATTTCGCCCAAGGCTGTGGAGATGGGCCCCAATTGCGGACTGGAAACATCGGGTGGCAACTCATCAGCAATGGATTGAAGCCGCTGGCTAACCATCTGGCGCGCAAAATATATGTCGGTACCTTCGTCAAATTCAACGGTGACTGCCGAAAGCCCGAACTGTGAAATGGAACGCACCTGAGCCACATCGGGCAAACCATTCATGGCGGTTTCGATAGGGTAGCTCACCAGCTTTTCAACATCGAAAGGAGAAAACCTGCCCGCTTTTGTAATAACCAAAACCTGAACCGGGGTAACATCGGGCAGCGAATTGATGGGCAGTTGCATCAGCGAAAAATAACCAGCCACAGCCATTAAGACTACCAGGGCTAGGGCTACATATTTTTGCCGGATACTAAAGGTGATAATACTTTTAAGCATAAAACGTTTTTTCAGTAGGTTGATTACTCTTCGGAAATCATTTCGTAGCGCGAAAGAGCTTTTAAGCTAAAAACCTTGGAGGTGGCAATCCGCTCGCCTTCCAGCAACCCGGATTCCACAAAAACATGGTGGGCGCCAATTTCAGAAACGCGGATAGCCCTTTTTTCGAACACTCCCGGTTCGTTTTGAACAAACACAACCGGCTCATTGCCATCGTAAGAGAGTGCTGTAAGAGGTATGGTGATAATTTCTTTTTGTGAAGAAGAGATAATTTCGATGCGCACGTTTTCCCCGGGCCTCGGCCATCCGGCAGTTGTAGGAACAAGAATATTCACAATAACCGACCGGCTGTTTTCATCAACACCCGGGTTGATTGATGAAACAGTGGCAGCAATCCTTGGTCCAAATTCTTCTTCTCTTTTCAGGATATTTACCGTATCCCCCGGATTAATGAGGCGGGCGTCGTCGGGCGAAACGTACCCCCTGGCTAATACAGTGCGGGTATCAAGCACCCGAGACAAATTTTCGAGGGCATTAACCGACTGACCCAATTCCACAAAGGTTTTTTCTACCATCCCGGAAATGGGTGTATGTATATGAAGTACCGGGTCTATATTATCGTTTTGAATGAGTGCTTCAATCTCTTCGTCTAAAACTCCCAATGCTTTTAATTTTGAATATGCTGCTCTGACCGAAGCTGATGCCCGCTGGTATTCAGCGGTAGCCCGCTCCATCTCGCTCACCGAACTGATGGTTTCCTCCATGAGTTGTTTCACACGTTTCAGCCGGTTGGTTTGAAATTGTTCTTCGGCATAAGCCTGAAGATATTCCGACACCAGGGTTCCAAATTCCAGGCTTTGAATATGGAACAAAACCTCTCCTTTTTGCACCCGGTTCCCTTCGTATTTATTGATTTCGCGTATCTGCCCGGCAATGGGTGCGCTGATGATGCTGGCATGTTTCGGTGCAGGAAAAATTACCCCGGGTGCCGTGATTAAATGATTGACCCGTCTGCCGGCTATTTCCACGGTTTCAATCTGAAGGTCTTGTTGCTGCTGGCTGGTAAGTTTCACCAACGACACCCTGTTTTCACTTCGCAGCGATGGAGGCAATTCTGTGATGTCAGCAGATGTAGCGGGCAGGTTTGTTTTTTTTCCGGAGCACGCAAGAACGATAAAAAAAACGACAAGGGAAATCGGAATCAACATTCGTTTCATAATGAATTTTTTTATCTATTTATTTAATAAACAAGCTCCTGATCAAGATATTTTTCCAGCGACACAAGTTGGAGGTAATAGTCGCGTAAAGCGGTTAAGTAGCGCAATTCATTGGAAAGATAAGTTTGTTGAGCCGTTAACAGGTTCAGCAGGTCTATTTCGCCAAGCTGATATGCCCGGAGGCTCAAATCGCGCAATTGTGTCGCTTTGTTTTTCATTGTTTCGTTGTACCGGTTTACTATCGAACGGCTCACATTATAATTGTGCCAGGCATATTCAATCTGGCGTTTTATCTCAAGACTCACTTCCTTTTGTTTCCATGTCATCTCTTCCTTTTTTGCCCGTGCCCGGTTAATTTTCCCCTTTTGTTCTAAAGGATACCAGATTGGAATTTGCAGCCCTACTTCAAATCCCTTGAAATTATATCCAACCCCATAGTCTTGCTTGTAAAGGTTAAACCGCAAATTTGGTAAAATGTTGCTTTTAGCTTCTTTTAAAAAATAATCAGATGATTCTATTCGATGAAGAGAAGCTAAATAGCGGGGATGATTCTTTTGGGTTAAAAGGGTTTGTATTTGAGAAATTCCGATATCGAAGGCGAGCAGGGTATCGGAAAATGTGATGGAGTATAATTGTTCCTCTTCGGGCAGTCCCATGCTGTTAAACAGACCGTAGCGTGCCTGGTGTAAAATCCATTCGCTCTGGTCAAAGTCGTTTTTTGCTTCATCGAGTCGCAATTCGGCATTGGCTAAATCAAGTCCGTTTGCCATTCCGGTTTCATATTTTGTAAACACCGCATTGTAGAGCTCCTGTGTCAGTTTCAGTTGATTTTGCCTCGATTTTTGCAGTGAAATGGCGTATAACACTTCAATATAAAAACTTTTCACCTCACTTGTTATTTCTCTTTCAGCAGCCGCAAGTTCCAGTTGCATGGCATTTACCTCTTCAGACAAACCTTTTATTCGGTAGGCGGTGGTTAGCGGAAAATCAATTTGCTGCGAAATGGTAATTCTTTTTTCATCAAACACATCGCCGGGACCACTTCCTATGCCCTCTTTAAAATAGCTCACTTCAGGTGCTGAAATCCCGGTTTCAACCCTCCAGCTATTTTCATTTTGTTTTAATACGGCGCGCATCCACTGTAAACTTGCGTTCTTTTTCAACGCAAATTCGACCGCTTCATGAATCAATAAAGTGCTGTCCTGCGCCTTAACCGAAAAGACAGAAAGGCAGCAAATAGTGAGAAGCAGATTTAATTTTTTCATCTTGTTGAATGTAAACCTTCAAAATTATTGAAAACCAATGTACAAACAAAAAAAATTCCGAAATATTTTTAACGGTTTGATTAATATTTGGAAATCCGTTATCTTCGCTACATGAATAAAAAAAATAAACCGGTATTTCAAAAACGCATTTTTTGGGATGTTGATTTTGAAAAAATTGACTACGACGCCAAGGCAAACTTCGTAATTGAAAGGGTTTTTGAGCGTGGCGATGTGGAGGACATCCGCCAGTGCCGGAGGTATTACGGAGATGAAAAAGTGTCGGAAGCCCTACTGAACACAAAATATTTGCCCTTGCATACCCTCCATTTTGCTAGTGCCGTAATTGATGAACCCATTGAAAAATTCAGATGTTACACCTTGAGACAATTGAACCCGGGACTTTTTCCTTATTAAACGAGCTAATGGAAATGCAGTTAATTTTTATATTCCAGGCAATTCACTGATAAGTTTTTGTGTCCATCCCTCCCTTTTTTGCAGAATTTCCATCCATTGGCTTTGAGGAGTTTTATTAATTTTCGATTAACAAAGCCATGCGCCACCACAACAGCCAATTCATTATTTAGGGCAAAGGCAGTTAGCTCGTCCGAAAAATCATTCAGGCTACTTATACGGTTTTTGTAATTGCTTTTCTTTCCACGATTTATTCCGGTCATCCACGTTATTCGTGAAATAGCGAGCCACCCTTTCACAGGCAACTGCAAAACGGGAATTTGAATTACGGGATAATCAAACTCAATTAAAACACTGTCGGTTTCCAAAATAACATCTTCACTAAAGAGCAGAAGTGCTGTCTCTTGCGCTCTGAGCTGCGGACTGCAAAATACAGTATCAATACTTGCATGGTTTTCAATTTTATGCAAGGCTTTCTCAGGATTAAATGTTTCTATTCCAACTGTATTATAAGCGTTTTTGTACTTCTTTGATTTTTTTGCAGAACCCCAGCCAGGTTTTGGCAGATCGACGTTTGCATGACGAATGATATAAATTCTTGGAATTGAATCGGCAGACACAATCTGAACTGTAAACATCTGCAAAATAATAAGTTGAAGCACCCAGTAAAGTTTCTGCATCTTTAAGCATTTATGAGATAAATTAATTTTATTTTAGAACTGATAATTCACCGAAAAACTCAACAGTTTATCATCTGCACTTGCAGCATAAGAAACACTTATCACTGCCATATCGAAGGGTGAAATCCATAAGCCCGCTCCTGTTCCGTTATGCCATTTGCCGGAGCTTTCATTTTTAAGCCACACCCGGGCTGTGTCATTAAATAGAAGCATACCTGCCGTTCCATTAAAGAGGTACGTATTAAGCTGTTTCATTCGGAAGCGGACTTCAGCATTCAGATAGAATGAGGCATCCCCATAAAATCGGGTTTCCCTGTATCCCCGCAAATTTTCGGTGCGTCCAAGGGTAGCTGCCTCGTGGAAAGGAAAATTGCCAAACAGTTTTTCTCCTCCAACTCTCAGTGCATATACAACCCGCGGTCTTTGTGAAAAGCTGAGGTAAGTGATGAAGTCGCCCGATAATTTTTGAAAATCATCTGATTGCTCATTCAGTCCGAAAAAATATTCTGCTCTGGCAGTTGTGCGAAACCCTCGTGTGGGAAAAGAACTGCTGCCTGCAAACTCTTCTTCAGCTTTTCGCTCCATGCCGGATAATGTGTTTATTTCATAATTAAAATAAGCTGCGGAATAGGTGTGAAGTGAAAGGTCATTTTTAGTTAATCCATTATCAGGTTGGGAAATAAAGCGACCTTTAGTTTGCTCGACATCGGTAAGGCTAAAAAACAGTCCCGGTCCGGCTTTAATTGTTTTATTAGCATTCAGCCATTTTTCGAAATTTACTTCAGTGTGGAACTGACTCATTCGCAAGCGATAAAAATATTTTTCAGAGTGAGGCACCTGCCATTTGGTTTCGTTTCCCAAGCCAAAATAGTTTCCGGCATATTCAGGTGAACTGTATTTTGTGGAGAAGTTGACTTCTAAGTTTCGCAGCGGGAAACTATACTTTGTTCCGAAATATAGATTAAAAGCATTGGTAGCAAAAGCATAGCTTCCTAAAATTTCATACTGTTGCTGAAGATATCTGGAATATTTGAAGAAAACCGGACCGCCCCCGATAAAAATACCGTCATCGGGATTGTATCCTGAGAGTATTCCGGGATAAACCACATTGTATTTAAAGTGCTCCCTGTCATATTTTAATGCACTCAAGTTGTAGTCTGTTTTTCTCTCTTTGTTTGAATCAGATGAAGTTTTACTTTCTCCGTTGTTGTAGATTGAAATATTTTTGTATCTCAGTTTTTCGTTTGAAATGACCTCATTCTTGTTTATTCCTCCAATGATTTTCAAATTGATTTTAAGAGGATAGTTTCCTTTTATTTCAAACTGATCATTCCCATCCATGCCATATAGATGTATTTTTTTTGTTTCAGAAGCAAAGAACGTTCGGTGGTAAAATCTTCTCCCTTTTTGTCCGTTTTTTTCCAAATCATATGCTGAAATTTGCAGTAAAGTATCTGATAGCGCTAAAATTTCAAAATAATTTGATTCGTTTGTGCCGGTAATGCTTATCTCTTTTGCCAAGGATAAATAGAGTTTACGTGCCATGGACTCGAGGTTTTCGAGGCGTGTTTTTAAGATTTGGGCAGTTTGCTTGCCACATAACGGATATATTTCACCGGGGAAGGCATGCATAGCCAACTCAATTTTTTCGGGAGTCAGTAAAGTTTTTAATGAATCAATTTGGTGAAGCCAATCGGCCCAGCTGCTTTGGGTGAGAAATGTCCGGTCGAAATAACGTGCATTAAATGATTGTCCTTCCATGTTTTTTGTATATTCCGTAAATCCTTGAATTTTAGGGATTAGCCATTTTCGTGAAGCAATCCAGGGAAGAATGCCTTCGTTCACAAAAAATGCCTGATCGCGGTCGCGGGGAATGGGTTTGTAAACCGTTTTTCCGTTTTGTTCAAAACCTGCCCACCGCCACTGGTCATCGTGACGATCCCAGTCATTGATAACAATATCGAAAAGGCGTGCGCGCAAAACTGCACTTTCGTTGATAATGTGATTGGAAGATTCAATGGTTTTTTCCATTACTTTGGTTGTGGAAACAATATTGTCTGGATATCCGAAACTTGCTGCATCTTTATGGTTCTTTTCAGGGCGTTCTTCGAAAAGGAATAATTTGCCTGCCACATCGCTTCTGTAAATCCCAAACTGCGGGTCGTCAGGCACAAAGACCACTTCCGGGTTGGTATGGAAAATGCCTGCATGTTCGGCTAAGTTTGCCACTACCGGCGCCGCATAAGGATTGGATGCTGAAATCTGATCCTGCACCAGGTCCACAGCGAATGTGTTGTGTAATTCTTTAGGAACGGCGCCTTCCACATATTTATCAATGGAGCGAAGCACATATTGTTTGCCATCGTTGTCTTCCAGCCGTAATGAATAAGTTTGCTGACCTCCGCCACGTTTCAGAATTTTTAATCCCCCTTTTTTTGTACTTATGTTAAAAACCGGCGCTTTTACAGGAGCAGCCCAAATATCCCGATAATTTTTTCCTAACCAGCGGTAGCTTGATTCAGGGATAGCATACTTTTCACTTGCAATGGATACTAAACTGTCGGGCAATTTTACCGGAACAATAGTTTCAGGCTCTTTTGCTTTTTCTTTTTCATAGAGAACCTTATTGAAAACAATTTTGTCTGCATTGAAAAAAGTCAGTTCGCAAACCCCGCCCGATGTGAAGTTAAGTTTTGCAAAACCTTTCTCTTCTGAGCCAAACTCCGGCAAATCTTTTCGAACGTATTCACTCTTTTGCCATGAGCCCGAAATTATAAAGTGTACACTATCTTGTTGAAAATATTGCATATTGGCTTCATCGGCAGAGACATACAATATGTCCGGATATTTTTTAAGAATAGAAAGCAGTCCGTATCGAAAATCTTTAAAGTCGGGATGCTGAATGTCTGTTCTTGTGCCGGGAAATTTCCTAAAAAACGTGTAGGGAGACTGCGTCAGCCATTGTTTAAAAGAAAAATATCCACTGCTGTTTCCATAACTTTTCAGGGAATGATAACCTGCCACCACCACATGTTTGCCAGAATAATGCCGGCGGATGGCATCTTCAATCTGAATGAGTACATCACCACTGTTTTCAATGCCGCATTTATTAAAGCGACGGTCATATTTGTGAACCCACCACCATGTGTCGATTAGTATTACCACCAGATAATCAGAAAGTACCACTTCGGTTGGTCCCGGACAGGCAGCAGTTGTGAAATAGAGGGGATTGTCCAGAGTTTCAGTGAGCGTCTTGTTTATTTGTTTGATGAAATCTTTTCCTTCCTGGCTTCCGTTTGCCCATTCTGCTTTTCCGGGTGCAATCAGCAGCGGATGTTTATTGCTGGTCAGCAATTCACCGGGGATTTGACCTGTTTTTGAATTAACACTATTTCCTGCCAACAAAACAGCCAAGTTTTTTACAGTTCCGGATTGCCTGTTCCATTGATTTAAAAGTTTATAATCTGCATTTTCTCCAAAGGTATTCCCGGTAATAAAAACAGTGTTTTGGGTATCTTCCTGGGCATATAACGGACTGATATGCTGGTATATTAGAAGAACAATCAGCAGATATTTTATAAACCCTGACATTTTAACTAATTTTTCTTAGACAACTTTTCCGGTCCGGCATAAATTAAGCTTAAACTTTCATTATTCTTCAGTTTTGGCAGCATAGTCTGTCTTTTTTTCTGTTGGCTTTGCATTTTTACCAGAATTTCATTCAGAGTTTTCAATGCTTTCACAATGTATTGTCCTTTGTTGAGCATTACACATTCTGCACGTTGTGCTAATGCCGCGTCTGTTATTTCAGAGCGGGTAGGCACTCCTTTTTTTGCTAACGATTCAAGCACCTGGGTTGCCCAGATAACCGGAACGTGTGCGGCTTCGCCCAAACGCATGATTTCCTCCTGGATGGTTGCAAAATTTTCCCAGCCGGTTTCAATGGCTAAGTCGCCGCGGGCAACCATTATGCCCAGTGGATAAGTTTGCATCGCCTGCAAAAGAATTTTTGGCAGATTTATGAATCCTTTCCGGGTTTCAATTTTTAGCACTATTCCAATTGAAGCGCCGTGTTTTTCCAACTCTTTCTGCAGCTCTTTAACATCGGAAGGTTGGTTTACAAACGATAGATTCACTGCATCTGCATTTTTGACAATAAAAGCTAAATCTTTCCGGTCTTTTTCAGTCAATCCGTTTATATTCATATTCGTTTCCGGAAAATTAATTCCTTTATCGGCTTTTAATTTACTTCCGTTTGCCGATGCATGGGTGATGGTGATTTCCATTTCATTGGGTGCAACTTTTTCGATTATCCCCTCAATTTTTCCGTCATTCAGATAAACAGGTTCGTTCGCTTTAACATATTCAAAAATTTCGGGCAGTGTACATGAAATGTGTGCCGGTTTGAGCAGCGTTCCCTGGGAGTCGAAACGGGCAGGCTCGCCGGGCAGGTCGGAGTTGTGAAGTATGAGAGTATCACCTATGTGCAAGGTTATAAATTGTTCTGAAGGGAGTAATTCCCCTACATAATTTTTTTCTTTTCCGGTTTCTTTCACTTTATGCAAAACAAGCTCGGTGCCGGTGGTAATATATGCAGAATCTGAGCAGATTGCCCATCTCCCTTTTCCTTGTTTGCGAACAACTTCTATCCGGCACTTTTTTCCCCTCGAATCGGTGAGGAAAATGTCATTTCCCCGTCGGATTTTTTCAATGAAAGTGCTGTTTACCGGAATTACTGCGTCGGCATCATTTGCCGGAGGCGGAACATCTGGCGGAGCAATCCACACACGTGCCGGTTGCACAACTATGCCGAGAGAATCACGTTGCGGTTTTATACGGATAACTTTCGGGCCCGGCTGCATAAAACCGGTTCGTAATTTAGGACCTGCTAAATCCATCATTATTTTGGATTTACGATTAATCCTCTTACTGGATTTTTTTAAATTTTCAATCATCGCAGCCCATGCCGTCTCATCATCATGTGCGCAGTTGATACGGGCGCTGTTCATTCCGTTTTTCATTAACTGATTAACTATCTGATAGTTTTCAGCAGCTTCAGAAGGTAGTGTCACCATAATGCGTGTGTTTCTATTGTTGGATTTACTTCCAAACAGTTGCTTGGTATTCTTATAAAGCAACTTTTCGCTTTTCTTTATGGTGATACTTTTTCTCTTATGCACTTCATCCTTTGAACCCAGCAATTTGTGAATTATGTTTTGTATCGTAAGCAGACTTTTCATTACGTGACCTTCAATATTGGCAAGATCAGGAAGACCCTGATATCGGAGATGCTGTTGCAACTCATCAATGTCAAAGCTCCTGAATGCCAGATAATGAAGCAGATTTAACGCACTTTCCCTATATTCCGGATGCACATCATTTAATTTGTCAACATATTCTGCTTCCAGTTTTTCAGCTTTTTTTATGATTTTCTCAATTTGTGTCTGAATAATTCCCAGTTTCTTTTTTGCCTTCATTATTATAATCTGTAAATATTTTCAAGTTGTTGTTCTCTCTTATGCAATCAGATATACACAATCAAAAAAGTAATTACTGTAATGACCAGTCCCATCATGAAAACATTATATGCCCAGCGTAACAACCTGTATTTTTTAGCTAACACTTTTCCCAGCGAATATTGGTCTTTAGTGAGAGAGGAATAGAGATAAGGGTCATCATTAATCATTTCTTCAACAGCCCACTCATATTCATCCAGTTTCATATTATAGAAGTTCCCGAAAAACAGAAGATTTACCTTTTTTTGTAGAATATCTTCCCGGGTAAACTTTCCCGATGAGATGTTTGGACGAGTGGAAAGAATGGCTAAAACAACTGTGCATAAGCTGAATAAAATAAAAATTACGGTAGGTATAATTATGGCTGGCTCTTCTTTAAACTTACTTACAAGCATTGCCAATGTTAGTGAAATAATTATACCATTAAGCGAAATGAGGATGTTGGATTTATTGTCGGCTATTTTGCTCAGATTAATCTGGTTTCTGGCAGTCAGTCTAAACATGGAATCTACTCCTCTCGAATAGTTTTTTGATTTGGCGACTTTACCTTTTGCTCTCTTGTTTCGTCTGGCAATCCGCTCTTTGAGTTTTTCAAGATTTTTTTGTTTTGATTCGCTCAGGTTGTTCTGACAATACGCTGTGTGCCAATTGTGCTCTGCAAATAAATTGACAGATTTTTGGTCAAATTCCCCTTTTTTTAATTTGTGCATACCGGCTGCCTTTTGTTCATTGCGAAGTTTTTCGGCTTGTTCAAAATAGTTTTCCATCCCTAAATGCATAAAATCTGCATCACACAGTACCTTGGCAATTCTGCTTTTAGGATTCTGCGGAAAAGTTGTTGCCATAATACTTTCGCTGACTGCCTCACGCGATTTTTTGTCAACTCCGTGAAGCTCAAGAAATTTTTCTGCCATTTTAACACTTTCTTCCTCGTGCCCTTCGTATTTTTTCAGATAGCCTAAATCGTGAAACCAGGCAGCAATTTTCAGAATGTTCATTTCTTCTTCCGGCAGGTTCTCTTTTGCACCAATTATATCAGCATTTTTCACCACATCCATTGTGTGGCTCACTGTGTGGTATAAGTAACCTTCCGGAGTTTCGTTTGTCAGGAGACGTGTAACATACGCTTCCGTCTCACTGATAATTGCTTCATTAATCTTCATTTCTACAAATTTTAATTTTCCAATTTTTCATTTAATACATATAATAAACCCGGCTGATGCATTCCCTTTATCTGTATCGGTTTCTGACCTATAAAATCTTTTTTCAAATCTTCATCAAGGCTCTGGAAGACCTCTTTTGAAATGATGAGCTGCGAATGCCAGCGTTTGTTGAGTTGTTCAATGCGCGAAGCCATTATAACTACATTTCCGGTAATTGAATACTGCTTGCGCACCGAAGAACCGATATTTCCAATCACTGCCTCTCCGTAGTGCAGTCCAATTCCGATTCTGGTTTCGGGAATTTTCCCCTTTTTATTTTCTTGCTTAACTTTTTGGATGATATCAATTGAAGCCAAAACTGCTTTTTGTGTAATATTGCCTTCTGAAACCGGAGCACCGAAAGTTGCCATAAACCCATCTCCCAAAAACTGATTAATTACCCCGTCATAGCGTTCCACACTTTCAATCATGAAATGAAACAGGTTGTTCAGATAGTTTACCACTTCTTCGGGTTTATGGCTTTCTACAAATGGTGTGAAATTGCGGATGTCTAAAAACATGACACACACATTTTTTCGGACACCCGACAGTTCGTCTTTTTTTTCGAGAATACTCTCAACAATTTGCGATGAAATTTGCTGCCCGAACAGGTCGATAATTTTGTTTTTCTCTTCTATGTGATTCCATGAAACAGTGATTTTCTTTTTGATTAAATCGGCTACAAAACCGGCGGCAATGCCAGAAATAAGCAGGATTACTCCTTGTCCGAGATACTGCATTCCGGTTAAATTGGGATGAAAATTGTCTATTGGCTGATTGCTGTACAACGTTGAATAATATATGGATATTCCAATAAATTCAACGGCTGCCAGTCCGCCAGTAAAAACTGAAAGCCCGGGATTTAACCGCAAGGTGGAAAGTACTATGAATAAAAAATAGGTTAGCGTAGCCGGAGCTTGAAGAATAACAGGCTGGTCTGAGTATTCAATTATGAATATGAACAGCAGGGTTAGCAGGGTAATTTCTGAAAAAGCATTGATGTAACCAAAAAGACTCCAGCGATCAAAAAAAACACGCCTTTTTTTCCCTATAAAATGATGAACAATCGATTCGTAAATAATAATCACTGCTGTAAAAATAAAGATGGCATAAATGGCGATGTGATTATTGAAAACCGAAAGGTACTCTTTGCGATAAAAAAAATAGATTATCATCAAAAAAATAGCTTCAAGTCCCAACATCCCTATAAGAATCAAGGCACGAAGGCGCTCACTTCCCGCAATTTCAGCATTATAAAGCTCGCTGGATTTTTTCGATTTTACTGTAGCATTCATTTTTCCAACATCTAATCGTTCGTTAAAATCAAAAACAATGCAAAGTTAGTTAATGTTTACTAACTTACAAAATTTATTTGATTTTTATCAAAAAAAATGTGGATTTCCTAAATCAAAATAATCTGAAAACCGTAGGTTGATTTATCAAAGGGAAGATGGTTGCCGTTTTTTAACGGATGACAGATATATGTTGAATTCCAATTATCTGTTTTCCCAATTCAGATACTCTTTTTCGATATCTTCCGGGCTAACCCACTCTTTGTAGAGGACTCTCAGTTTGATAGCATACCTTTTGCCAATTTCAAAATCGGGTAAAATATATTGAAAATCCCATGCCGGTTTTCCTTCGCCTGCGCCGTTGGGCGATTGCGAAAAGCGAATTACCCCTTCATCAGGTTCAGAAAACAGATAGGCAAACACCATATTCCGGTATCTGCCAAAGTAATAAGGCGCTGAAAAGATGTAGTCAGAAATTCCGCTTGCCAGAACGATATTGAAATTTTCGGCAAAGAAATAGTCGGCATCATCTTTTTCACTTAGATGAGTGCTGTTTGTGCCGTGACCTTCTGATTCAATATAAATCCACTTTTCCGAGTCGGTTTTATTCTTTTTGCCCTTTAAATATATTCCTGTATTTTCGGGAAGATTAATATATGACGCCCAGAAAAAGCCGGCATATCCGTGGTTAAATATTGTGGGCTCGTGAATTATAAAATGAAAATCAACATCAATATAGTGTGGTTCAGCCATTTCGAAAGTTGTCCAGCTTTCCACTTTGGAAATAGCGGTTGCCGGCTGATGCAATAAAACTTTGGAGTCAGATAATTTTTTTATGGTCATGGGTTGTTTCCGCGGTTCAAAGAGAGATACCAAAGAGTCGCCGCCAAAAATGTGCTCAAGGTTCACTCCCGAAAAAGCAGGTACAAATATCGTTGAATCCTGTTTTATATGATACAGTTCGGCAATTCCGTTATAACCTTTGTAATGGTAATCACCATAGGCGCTGTTATCGACAAAAACAGCCTTCAGGTCTCCTTTTTCCAGAGTTACTGTATTCTGAGCAAAACCTTGCAAATGAAAAATCAAATTGAAGATGCAAAAGGCAATGATTTCTTTTCTAAAAAAACTTTTCATATCACATCTGTTTTTAGGTTATCTTGCAATTTCTATCCTGAAATTTATTTCTGATGGTTCATTCCAGCAAAATATCGAGCAAATGTACTCACAAAAAGTTTATTTAAGGCATTCGCACTAAATCCGGCAGCGCGGTTTCAGAATTTTTTTATTCAGGTAATATTCCAAAACTCTTTTTTATATTCTGTACCAAAGTATTTTGTTTAAATTTGTTGGTTTTAATGAAATATTGAGTAGTATAAATAGAATCAATAGGATTAGAAAAAATGCGCACAAAGATGAGATTTCGGTTTAATTTGTTCTTAATATTTTTTGCCTTTATTGCGGGTATTTCAGCCCGGGGTAGCGATTGGCCCATGTGGCGGTATGATTATGCACGCTCGGGAAATAGTCCTGAGCAGCTTGACGGTCAGCTTTATTTGCTGTGGCAAATATCCTTTCCGGAAAGAGAGCCGGTATGGGATGATCCGCTGAATCAGGACTTAATGAAATATGACCGGCTGTTTGAGCCTGTTGTGGCTGACAATAAGCTGTTTATCGGCTTTAATGATCAGGATAAGGTGGTTGCCTTCGATTTGGAGTCCGGCAAAGAGTTGTGGAGTTTTTATGCTGACGGGCCGGTCAGGCTGCCGCTGGTTTTTAATAAGGGGAAGATCTATTTCACAGGCGATGACGGGTATTGCTATGCCCTTGATGCCGGAAGCGGAGATTTGGTCTGGAGGCGACTTCTTGCGCCTTCCGGGAATTTGCTGCTTGGCAACAAACGGCTCATTTCCATGTGGCCTGCAAGAGGCGGCATTGTTGTTAAGGATGATATTATTTACACAGCTGCCAGTATTTTCCCGATGATGGGAACGTTTATATATGCACTTGATGCCACAACCGGCGATATTGTCTGGAAAAACGAAGGCACAAGCAGTAATTACATTTTGCAGCCCCACCGCTCACCGGCATTTGCCCATGTGGCACCACAGGGACCATTCACAATTTCCGGCGAAAAACTTCTGGTGGCAGGCGGGCGCTCCGTTCCGGCAGCTTTTAATCTGAAAACCGGAGAAGATGTTTATTATAAACTTTCAGAAAGCGGAAAAACCGGCGGCGCCTATACTTACGCTAACGAACAAGTGTTTTTTAATCATCATCGTAAAAGGGTAACCATGATGTATGACGCTGAAACCGGAAACAGAATTTCCATGGCAGGTGAGTATCCGGTTATTGATGGAAACACCTTTTACTTTTCCGGGAAAAACATTTGGGCGGCGAAACTGAATGCTGAAAAAAAACTGGATACGCTTTGGGTTTCAGATTTTTCTGCTACCAACGATATGATAAAAGCCGGTGACTGCCTTTTTGCCGCCGACAGCACAGGAATAAAGGCGATTAAACTTTCATCCGGGGAAAAACCGAAAATTTACTGGGAATTTACCTCTCCAAAAAATATTGACCGGCTTGTGGCTGCCAACGGTAAACTGATTGCCGTAACCAACGACGGCACTATCATGGTTTTCGGACAGGAACCGGTCAGGATGGTGAAAAACATTGACCGAAACCGTCCGGAACCAAAATTTAAACCCGGCAGAGCTGAAAAAATTATTCAGGCTTCAGGTGTTGATGAAGGGTATGCCTTTATTTTAGGAAGTAAAAACATTAAGCTCATCAAAGGACTTCTGGGCGGCTCTTCAATGAATCTGGTTGTTTTTGAAAAAGATTTGAAAAGGATTCAAAGTCTAAGAAAGTATTTTGACAAGGCAGGGATTACTGCCGGACGGGTGAGTTTTTACCATTTTGATGGTGAATTTTCTTCACTTCCAAAATATTTTTCATCGCTGACCATCGTAACCGAATCTTCATATGTTGGTTTTGGTGAAAAAGAAATTCTGGAGCAGGTTTTTGAAACGACCCGCCCTTACGGAGGGAAAATTATACTGGATGTTAAAAGTCAGGAACAGGAACAAATTCTTGATAATTTTGCCCGGCTGAATTTATACGGGTTTGATTTGCAACGGGATAGGGGAATGTCAATGATTTCCAGAGAAGGCGCCCTGCCGGGCGCTTCGCCATGGACGCACCACAACGGCGATATCGCCAACACGGTAAAGTCTGATGACCGGCTGGTGAGAGCGCCACTTGGTGTTTTGTGGTTTGGTGGAAATTCCAATATGGATGTGCTGCCTAGGCACGGGCATGGACCCGGCGAACAGGTGATGGATGGAAGACTGATTATTCAGGGAATCAACTGCCTGAGCGCACGCGATGTTTACACCGGAAGAGTGATCTGGAAACGTGAATTTGAAAAACTGAAGGAGGATAACTGGAAGGTTTTTTATGATGAAACCTATGATGAAGAAAATCCGCTCGATACGAAGTATAATCAGGTTCACCTGCCCGGAGCAAATGCGCGCGGTACAAATTATATTGTTACAAAGGAATATGTTTATCTGATTGAAGGCAACAAATGCAATGTGCTCGATATCCGGAATGGCAATATCGTAAAGGTTTTTGAGACCGGCGAAGAGGAAACCCGGCAGTTGGGATATATTGGCGTTTATGAAGATTTGCTGGTTTTAGGAAATAATTTTGCTGATTTTGAGGAGATGATGGAGAGCGATTCGATGCGCATTAAAAGTCCAAAATTTACCGATTATAACCTCTCGGCGAGTAAAGGTTTGATTGTTATGAATCGTTTTACGGGGGAAAAACTTTGGAGCATCAAGTCCAATCTGGGGTTTATTCATAATTCAGTTATTGCCGGTGAAGGGATTTTATTCTGCCTTGATAAACTTCCGCAATATCTGGAGACGAAACTGCGCAGAAGAGGCGAGCCTATTCCCGAAGGCTCAAGACTGCTCTATCTTGATGCGAGAACGGGAGAGTTGATTCACGAAGAAACGGAGGATATTTTCGGGACATGGCTGGGTTACTCCTCTGAATATAAGTTGCTTTTGCAGTCAACCCGCCCATCGCGCGATATGCTGAACGGGGAGGAGGGCAAACGGATGATTACCTACAATATTTTTACAAAGGAAAAAATCTGGGACAAGGAAATCAGCTACTCCAATCCGCCGATTCTGCATAATGATAAAATCTATTTGAACGGAGATGGATACATGCTGCTCACCGGTGAGCCTTTGACAGAAACCGATCCGATTACCGGCGAAGATTTAAAATGGAGTTTTAAACGTGAATACGGATGCGGTTTTGTGGCTGCAAGTGAATATCTACTCACATTTCGTTCGGCATCTGCCGGTTTTGTGAATCTCGAAGCCTTTGAAGGTACAGGCAGTCTCGGAGGTTGGAAACCCGGTTGCTCCACAAATTTAATTGCTGCCGATGGGGTGCTCAATTCGCCCGATTACACACGTACGTGTCAATGTGCCTACCAAAACCAAACCTCTTTGGCACTCATTAATATGCCATGGATGTCGTACTGGACAAACAGCAACTACAAGTGGAACGGCAGCCAGATAAAAAAACTGGGACTGAACCTGAATGCCCCCGGCGACAGGAGCTCAGATGATAATGTTCTGTGGCTTGAATATCCCTATGTTTCCGGTGCACCTCCCGAAATTCCCATAGAGATAGATACCGTAGATTTCAGAAAAATCAGAAAAGAGCCCTTTTCTGTGATTTCAGAAAAAACTCATTGGGTGAGTTCCAGCGCCCTCGAAGGAGTCCGCTCAATAGAGATAACACTTGCCGAAGAAGTTGTGCCGGAGTCGGCTTATACTGTAAAACTCTATTTTGCAGAGCTGGAAGACAACAATCCGGGCGACAGGGTTTTTGATATTTTAGTAAACGGAAAGAAAACTGAAGAGCATTTTGATATTGTGAAAGAAGCAGGAAAAACGAATAAGGAAGTTATTAAATCCTATTATCAGGTTAAAACCGGAAATACGATTAAAATCGACTTGATTCCGGTGAAAGGAAATACTCTGGTTTCAGGGATTGAAATTATTCAGGAAATGCTAACGGCTAAGTAAAGAAAGATGAAGATGAAAACGACCATTAATAAAATGTTTACACAAACAATTATAAACAGATGAGATCAAATTTTTTAAAAGTGCTGGTGTTCGCTGCAATCGTGAGTCTTGCATGCACAACAAAGGTGTCCGAATGGTTTCTTATTAATTCCGTTCCTGACAGATATCTTTTGGTTTATTATCACAACGGCGATATTCCGGAACCGGTTATCCGGCAAAATCAGGAATTGGAAAACCGGATAAGAGCTGCAAACATGCTTTTTAAATCGGTTCAAGAGAAAGAAATTGAAAAACCTCACTATGCGCTCTATTATAATAACAGGCTGTTTTTTGAATATTCAGATTATGACGCACTCCAAAAAATTGAGCTCTCCCCAATGAGAACCGAAATCATTTCGGAGCTCATGAACGGGAAGCTTGCCGTTATGGTTTACCTCAGAAGCGGTAATAAGGAAAAAGATGAAGCAGGCTTGCAGGTGCTGAAAAATACGATAGATAGTTCACATTACGGTAGCATCATATCCATTGTTGAACTGGACAGGAAAAGTGTTGAAGAGAAGCATTTTGTGTCGCTGCTGCTCAATGTGGAAAGTGATTTGAAATATATTCACGAGCCGATGCTGTTTGGAGTTTTTGGGCGGTTCAGGGCACTTGAGCCGCTGCTTGCAAAAGGCATTTCAGAAGAAAACATAAACCTGATGATTGATTTCCTCAGTGCGGATTGCAGCTGTTTGATTAAAGACAACCTTCCGGGTATCAGCATTTTGAGTGAAGCTGACTGGGAGGAGCCAAAGCCTGCATTGATCAATAAAATACTCGAAGAAAAACCATTTCTTGTCCATCACTAAATGCAACAGGATTCTTTATTACATAATGATTCTCTTGAAGCAAGGTCCTTGCCCAAATGGCTTACCGACCAGCGCGACGGGCTGAACACCTACCAGCCGGAGATAAGAGTGATGAAAGATGACCGTTCGCTCACTGTTTCAATGATTTCAACCGGAATTTTTATTTTCCTTACAATCCTTGTTTTAACAATATATTTTCATTTGAAAAACAAAAAAGCACATAAAAAATGAATCCTGTAAAATTGGTGATTAAAGAGCTTCTCTTTCGCAGGGTCAGCTCCTTTGTGATTTTGCTGACGGTGATTGTAGCAAGTACTGTTTCGGTGGCTGTATATACGTTAAGTAAAGCCAGTGAAAACGAAACACGAAAAATCATGCGCGAGCAGGGCTTGAATCTTTATATTTTTCCAAAGGGAACCAATCTGATTGATTTTTTTGCTGTTAATGACATGCAAACTTTCCCGGACAGCTATGTGGACACTTTAGCTGAATCCAAAACTTTTGATGCCGTGCGCCACCTGACCGGAATGCTTCAGGTGAAGTATCCTGACTGGATTGACCCCAACGGCTCACGCCATCAGATTTTAGTGGTTGGCTATAAAGATGAAGCGATGCAGCGGTATTTGCCCAGACAGCAAATCATGGGATATGATGTGGTTCCCGGAACAGTACATGTGGGCTCACTGCTTTCCAAGAATATTCCGGAGGGTGAATCATTCAGAATTAAGGATAAAGACGGAATTGAACGTGAATTTAAGATTGCTAAACGCTTTGAAGAAGGCAAGGGTATGCTTGATCAGGGAGCTGCATTTTATTTAGGCGATTTGCAGGAACTGTTGGGAATGGAAGGGCAAATCAACAAAATTGAAGCGCTTGGCTGCGTTTGCCACGATGGACGAATAAATAATGCAAGACAGCAGGTACAGGAAATTTTTTCTGACCTCGAAGTAACCGAAATTGGAAGCATTGCTGATGCCCGCGAAAACCAGCGGCTGATGATGAATAAATACGGTTCATTTCTTATTCCCTTTGTGATGCTGGCAGCTTTGCTAATATCCGGATTTCTGTTTTATTCCAATGTTACAGCCCGCCGCTACGAAATTGGAATTCTCATAGCCACCGGGAAAAGTAAATTCTTCATTTCCCTGATTATTCTGCTAAAAGCCTTTGTTTTAGGAGTAGCAGGAAGTATTGCCGGCTTTTTTATTGGCTCTCTGATTGCCAAATATTTTGGTATGGAAATTTTTAAATTTACTGCAATGTCTATCAAACCGCTTTGGCCTCTGCTTGGCTACTCCATTGCAATTTTTCCGGTTCTGTGGATGTTGTCAAGCTGGATACCAGCTCTTTTAGCTACACAAATAGACGCTGCCAGAACGCTTAGTCAGGAATAGAAGATAAATTAATCATATGCTGAAAATCAACAAAATAGTAAAAAAATATAAAAAGAACGAAACCATCTTTACAGCCCTTGAAGATGTATCTTTTCAAGTTGAAAAAGGGGAGTTTATTGCTGTTGTCGGTCCAAGCGGTTCAGGAAAATCAACATTACTTCATACAATTGGCGGATTAATTCGTCCCGATTCGGGACAAATTCTGTTTAACGGGAATGATGTCTATTCCCTTAAACGACGAGAACTGGATTTGTATCGGAAAAATCATGTGGGATTTGTGTTTCAGCAATTTCACCTGATGCCTTACCTTACAGTATCTCAGAATATTAAGATGGTATGTGCCGAAAGAAATGACACTCAGAAAATAGAGAGCTATCTTGAAAAATGCTCGGTTTTGCCTTTGAAAAACAAATATCCAGATGAGCTCAGTGTTGGAGAAAAGCAGCGTGTTGCATTTATCCGCGCCATCATCACAAAGCCTGACATTCTTCTTGCAGACGAACCGACAGGAAATCTTGATCCGGAAAACAGCCGCATTTTAATATCACTGATAAAGGATTTTAACCGGGAAGGCGGCACCGTCCTTTTAGTATCCCATGATCCTGGGGTATCTGAATCTGCATCCCGCCAAATTAAACTTCGTGCAGGAAAACTTCAATAATCAATTTTTAGCTACAATTTTTAATTTTATATCAAATGAGAAAATCATTTCATTTCATTATTGTATTTACATCTCTTCTGTTTTTTTCTCAAGTACTATTTTCGCAGCAGTATTACAGTGTTAAAGGATCTGTTTTTGATGTTGAAACCCGGGAACCAATCCCCAATGCAAATCTGGTGATTCTCAACACACAAACAGGAACCAGTTCAGATGCTGTCGGGCAGTTCGAACTTCGGCTAACTGCCGGGAAACACATTATCCGTGTGAGCTCTGTAGGTTTTTCGGACAAGGAAATTTCCATAAATGTTCCTGTTACATCTGCTGAATCGCTGAGTATTACACTAAAACCGGCAAAACACGAAATTGGCGGTGTAGATGTGTTTGGCAGCTATTTCCTTCCCGACAGAGATACTTCGGTGAACAGAATACCGGCATCAATTCTGCCGTCGATGACAACCGTCAGCACTCTTGAAATTGAAAAACAGGGCGCTGTTACTCTGGTTGATGCACTGAAATATGTTCCGGGCGGCTGGACGGAAACCCGTGGCAGGAAAACAAAATCTTTTTTCACAATAAGGGGACAAAAATATCCTTATCCGGATTATTCCATCAATGGAATCTGGCAAAAAGAGTTTGAAGAAACCGGATATTTCCTTTCTGCGCTCGACATTGAATCGGTTGAGATTGTCCGGTCAAGCAGTGCGCTGGTTAAGGGGCTGTCAGGAATTACAGGAGTTGTGGATGTGAAAACCAAAAGGGCTGAGCGCGAAACTGTTTCGTTGCTTGCCAAATACGGCGAATTGAATAACTATTTTACCAACCTGCAATACGGTAATAAAATCAATGATGTTTCTTTTAACACCTCGGTTGCCCTTTTTGGAACTGACGGACCTAAAGAGAAGAATGGAAAAGAACAGATTGGGAATTTCCACGGAAATCTCGACTGGAAAATCAGCAATAAAGTCAAGCTTTTTGCCGGAGCAACCTATATCAGCGGATTGCGCCAGCTCGTTAGCATTGATAAGGAATCAGGAACTCCAAATCTTGTAAACAGGATTGAAAAATATGATCCTGTGCGCACACTTCTAAGCTATGCAAAACTTAATTATTACGGGAAAAGTGGCTCAGAAACTGAGCTGCAAACCAATTTGGCTTTGAGAAACGTAGATTTTTCAAATTACAATATTTCCCAGGAAAAAGAGGAGTGGCATAAGGAAAATGATTGGGAATATGGTATAAATATCTTGCACAATCAGCCGCTGACCAAAACAAATACCCTGCGTGTTGGCGCTCTCTATAATCATTGGGTGGCTCCTGAAGGAAAAAGGTATTATGTGGGCAACAAATGCGATGTTCACACCTTTTCCGGTGTCTTGACCGATGAACAGAAAGTCGGAAAATTTCAGTTTGATGCCGGACTTCGGCTGATTAGTGGCTACATAGCAGAGTGGGGTGGTTTTGGCATTGAAGGGAGTGCTGCTGGATTTGGGAATGTTGAGCCGATAAAAAATCAGGCTGCTCCGCTTGAGTGGCAGTCGGTGCTGGGGGCTTCATATATCATGTCGGGTACCTCATCCTTGCACTATAATTTTTCGGGCGGAACCATTGCGCCGCGTAAAGGAAGCCTTAATAATGAAGGTGAAAGCCCTGAAAATGAAGGGCGCTTTCAACACGACCTTGGTTTTCGTTACAAAACCAAAAACCGTAGTGAGTTTTCTGTAAGCGCATTTTTAGCTCAAAGGAACAACGCCATCGACTTTAGCGGGGAGACCGTCATAACTGAAGGCGACTTTGAAATGGAACTTTACGAAAATGTGGATAAGCGAAGCTACGGAGTAGAAATGTCTGCAAAATTTAATGTTCCGGCGCTGCACAGTTATATTTTCGGAAATGCATTGCTGATGAAGGCTGAAAAGGAGTTGAACGGCAAGATGACTGAAGATGAACAATTGCCAAAAGTAGTTTTGAATACCGGATTATATTTTGATTATCATCACTTTGATGCCAATGTTTTTGTTAATTATACTGGTGCATATGTGAATAACCGTTTTGTAAATAAAAACTGGATAAACCAGCACGGAGACTTTGGTCTTGGGGATTTTATCTCTGCCGACGCCACAGTAGGTTATACTTTTACGAGGCGAATTACGGCGCGGCTTTTCGCTGAAGTAAAAAACATTCTGAATAAAAACTACATGACTGTCGCCGGGTATCCCGACCAGGGACGGCTGTTTCAGGCAGGTATAAAAATTACCAGTATGTCAAAATAACTATTTTGAGCAGGCGTGGGCAGCGGATCCGCGCCTTGTTTTAAAGTAGGTGGTTGAGGCACGAAGCCGGAGGATTAAGATCAATCCCCCTAAATCCCCCTTCGCCAAGGGGGACGAGCTTTGATGAGACCTTCAGACTCAAAAATAGCAGAAATTTACCGCTATAATTGTTCGTTATCGCTTATTTGATATTTTTTTGTTTTAAAAGCTAAAAGAAGAAAAGGTCACAGTGTTACACGGGGATAGTTCACTGAGTTACACTGTGAAAAACACTGTGCTACACTGTGAGCTAAAAGAAAAGTTCATAAAGTTGGCACTTTTCAACTTTCCACCTTTTGAACCACACAGGTCACATAGTATTTTTTAAAACTTTACTATTCCGTTCTATTGTGTCTATTTTGGTTTTTATTTTCAACTATCACTCATCTTTCATCATCCAAAAATTTCACGCAAAGACGTCAAATCAGCTATCAGCTATCAGCCATCAGCACATCAACAAATTCTCCTCTCATAATTTCTCATCTCTCACTATTTCAGGACTAGACACACCTCTCACCTCTCACCTCTCACCTCTCACCTCTCATCTCTCATCTCTCATCTCTCATCTCTAATCTCTAATGTCAACATTCGGTATTCTTCATTCATCATTCTCTCTTTCATTTGAAACTTTACTTAATTATTATTGGCATTTATTTTAGAAAAGACTATTATTGTTTTTGAAAGAGAAACTCAATAGAGTTCAACAATTTTTGCAATGCTTACGAACACTAATTTTATTCAGTTTAAATAAAAACCATGAAGAAACCGCTGCTAATTATTTTTGTTTTTTTCCTTTCTGTGATTAATGTCCAATCTCAGATTTTTTCGCAACGCGAAAACACACTTCGTTTGATGTGCTACAATATTCATCATGGAGAAGGAATGGATGAGGTGATGGATATTGAGAGAATCGGTAATTTGATAATGGAAGTTAGTCCCGAAGTGGTTGGTTTGCAGGAGATTGATAGTGTTGTGAACAGAAGCGGCAATATTGATATTATGAAGTTGCTTGGGGAACAGACAGGAATGTATGCAACTTTTGGCTTTTCGATTTATCACGACGGAGGAAAATACGGAAACGGAATGCTGACCCGCGAAAAACCGGTAGCAGTGAGAAAAATTCCACTTCCGGGCGCTTCTGAAGCACGCACGGCACTTATTGTTGAACTCGACCGGTATGTGGTGGTCAACACCCATTTGTCGTTAACCAACGAGGAGCGGGTAGAGTCTGTTAAGATTATTACGGAAGCCGTTAAGGAATATGATAAACCGGTTTTTCTGATGGGCGATTTGAATGCAACGCCCGACTCGGAACCCATTAAATATTTACAAAACGACTGGGAAATACTCTCCAATCCGGCAGCTCACACTTTCCCTTCCGGAGAACCTAATGTAACAATTGATTATGTTTTAGGCTATAAAGCAAAAGGTGAAACTTATGCAAAATTTCGTGCCCATGTGATTGAAGAAAGAATTGCTTCAGACCACCGCCCTTTGTTTGTGGATGTCAGAATAAAAACTCCCGCTTCACAGGTGATGCGCACTATTCCATATTTGCAAAATCCCGGGAAAAATGAAATGACCATTATGTGGCTCACCAACGTGCCGGCACGCAGTTGGGTGGAATACGGAACCGAACCCAATAACTTAAAACGTGCACGCACTTTTCTGGAAGGTGAAATGGTTGCCAACAATAAAATTAACCGTATTCATCTTGCGGATTTAAAACCGGGCACCAAATATTATTACCGTGCAGTTTCACAGGAAATAACACGATACTCAAGTTATTACAAGGAATTTGGAGACACCGTCAAAACCGCACTGAAATCATTTACTACATGGAGTGATGATGTTCGGGATTTTCGGGTGATTGTTTACAACGACATTCACAGCAATATGAAAATGTTTGAAAAACTTCACTCACTGATAGAAGACAAACCGTATGATCTGGTAATTTTTAATGGTGATTGTTTTGATGATGTGGAGGTTGAAAATGATATTGTCGGGCGGCTTTTAGCCTATACATCCAAAATTAAAAGCGATGAAGTTTCGTCTATATTTATTCGCGGCAATCACGAAACACGCGGCGAATACTCACAGCATTTATGGGATTATTTAGGCAGAATGGGCGGTAAATCATACAGCGCTTTTTCATTGGGCGACACCCGTTTTGTGCTGCTGGATTGCGGAGAAGACAAACCCGACGACCATTGGGTTTACTACGATATGAACGATTTTACACGGCACCGGCTTAAGCAGGCTGAATTTTTAAAGGAAGAACTGAAATCCAAAGCTTTTAGAAAAGCCAGGAAACGCATATTGATTCACCATATTCCCATTTTTGGAAGAAGAGCCGGCAGTTTTAATCCCTGTGGCGACTTATGGGCGCCGGTTCTTGAAAAAGCATCGTTCAATGTTTCCCTGAATGCGCATACTCATCGCCATCAGGTGATAGAAAAAGGTGAAGCGGGAAATAACTTTCCTGTAATCATTGGGGGCAGCAATAAGGAACCTCACGGGACGGTAATGGTGCTTGAGAAAAAAGGCGATTCTCTAAGGCTGGAGGTATTGAATGCTGCCGGAGAAAAATTGATTGAAAGTGAATTGTAACAATTTGGTAAAATGACAAAGATGTAATCATTGTAAATAATTTAAATTTACGAGGAAAAATTCTAAAAATTTATAAATTTGTGAAATGAAGTATGTCGATTATTCTTGGGATTTTAGAAGTGCAAACACAAAGCAAGGCACACATTGTTTTCATGCATATCCTGCGATGATGATACCACAAATTGCTGAAAAGATTCTATCAAAATATGCAAAAGGAAGTGAAACACTGTTTGATCCTTATTGTGGAACAGGTACTTCATTGGTAGAAGCCAACATTAAAGGGATTAATGCCATTGGAACTGACTTAAATCCTTTAGCAAGACTAATTGCAAAAGCTAAGACAACTGTACTTGATTTGCAGATTTTAGACCTATACCTTAAAGATTTCAATGATTTTGCTTTTCAATTTCGGTTTGGTATAAAAAACAATTATAGTTCTGTTGTTTTACCAAAATTTCAGAATATTGATTTTTGGTTTGATGAAAATACAACAAAAAAACTGGCATTTATTAAATCATTTATTGAAAATATTCAGCATGATGGAGTAAGACAGTTTTTTCTTACTGCTTTTTCAGAAACAATTAGGGAATCATCATTTACAAAGAAAAGTGAATTTAAACTTATCCGGATGCCTGAAGTGAAAAGAGAAAAATTTAGTCCGGATAGTTTTGGTATTATTCTATCAAAACTCATCAGAAACAAGCAAGGGCTAATAGAATTTTCAAATTCCAAGAAAAATAACGCAATTTCAAAGATTAGAGATTTTAATTCCGTTAACAATATTCCGAGAAATGAAATTGAAGACAACAGCATTGATATAGTTTTAACATCTCCACCATATGGAGATTCCCGGACTACAGTTGCTTATGGGCAATATTCGCGTCTTTCAAACCAATGGTTAGGAATTGAAAATGCAAATCAAATAGATAATAAACTGATGGGTGGCAAAAAATCAACTGATGAGAAAATAACCTGTTCTCAAAATTTGAATAATACAATAGAGAAAATTGCAAAAAAAGATGAAAAAAGAGCAAGTGAGGTTTTATCTTTTTTTGTTGATTATAAAAAGTCTATCGATAATGTTTCAAAAAAAATAAAATCAGAAAAATATGCTTGCTACGTGGTTGGAAATAGAACAGTAAAGGGAGTTCAAATTCCAATGGATGAGATAACTAAAGATTTTTTTAAATCAAATGGGTTTTATCATACTGAAACGATAATTAGAAACATACCCAATAAAAGAATGCCTTCAGAAAATTCACCTTCCAATATTGTTGGTAAAAAAGCTGCAACAATGAAGCATGAGTATATTGTTATAATGAAAAAGGAATAAATGACTATCAAAGAGATTCAAAACCATTTGCAATCATTGAAAAATCGTGGTTTTATCCCGACACGCAGAAAAGGACCGACAGGAATAGGACACACATTGGAACAAGAACTCGAACTTGATGAAAGCAATCTTGCAATTCCAGATTTAGGAGGTAGGGTTGAATTAAAAGCAAATAGAAAAAAATCAGGTTCCATGGTTACTCTGTTTACTTTTAATCATTCTGTTTGGCAATTTCACCAAAGAGAAATTATAAAGACTTATGGATATATTGATCCCAAAGGACGTGAAGCTTTGTATTCTACCGTTTTTTATGGTTCTTCAAATCCTCAAGGTCTTGAGATTAAAATAGACAGACAAAACAATAAAGTCATCCTTTCTCACACCAATGAAGTTTTAGCTATCTGGAGCGTTTTTACGATAGTTGGGAAGTTTTTAACAAAGTTAGAAAGGTTACTTGTTGTCTTTGCTGATAATCGTATAAATGAAGAAACGAACAAAGAAGAATTCCATTTTAACGAAGCTTATTTATTAGACAAGCCTGATCCTGATAAATTTTTAGATGCATTTGAAAATGGACAAATAGCTGTTGATGTAAGAATGCATTTAAAAAAAACAGGTGAAGTTAGAAACCATGGGACAGGATTCAGAATTGATGAAAGAAATATTTCAAGTTTATACAAAAATATTAAGCAAATCATTTAGTTGCTTTTCCAATAGTTTCTCTTCACACATTCCTTATGGTATAGTATTTTAACTAATAAATTACAACTTTTAAAATTACTGTTTATGTTTATGTTTAAATCCACCAAAAAAGTCACACTATTTTTATTTGCAAGTTTTTTCGTTTTTAAAATTGCTTTTTCACAGCAGGTGTATAATCATTTAAACGGCGCATGGAAGCCTTTGGATGATTATGAATATCTTCAGGAAATATCCCTGAAAATACCAACAGAAAATCCGGTAACATCGGTAGCAGTATTGGGCAACACTTGTTTTGCCCTGATGGAGGGGAAAGTTTATAAACTAAACAATAACTCTTTAGCTGAAGACAAATCAGCGCCTAATGGTGTTGTGCGGTTTTTGAGCGAGCAGGGGCGGGTATGGGCAACAACCCCTGACGGACTTTTTGAACACCGGAAAGGGGAGTGGGAGAAAACAGACAGTCGTGTTTACGTGGATATGTGCACACACTTTGGTCAAATACATGCTGCAACGAGAGATGAAATTTTCAAACTGGAGAATGGCAGATTTGTCACAACAAAACCAGCGGGCGGGTATCACAATAGCGATATTACCATGCTCATGGAGGATGGCTCGCAGGTTCATGCTTATCCGGTCAAACTTGGGCCGGTCAGCCGGATTGAATCATACAGCGGAACTCTGTATGTCCTTCGTCCCGGAAAGCTTGTGCTTTTCGACGGTAAGGTTGTCAACGATGATTTTATCGACTGGGGAACTTTGCCCTCATTAAACACCAACGATATGCTCAGTATGGGAAATCGTATTTATATTGGAACCGACAGAGGACTTGCCGAGCTGAGAGGTGCAGCATTAACAGCAATTAAGGGCGCTGATGGACTGCCTGTTGAGCGCACTACCTGCCTCACCAAAGGGTTCGACGACGATTTGTGGATTGGAAGCGAGCGCGGAGCAATCCGCCTGACAAAAAGCGGGAAGTTTCATTATTTCAGTGAAGGAATGTGGCTCCCAAATCAGAAAGTTAACGCTATTGCAGCACTGGACAATAAAGTTTATGTGGCTACAGATGGAGGTATTGGTGTCATTCAGTATGAGCCGTTCACTTTATATAAAAAAGCCGAATGGCTGCAAAAACATCTCGAAGAATGGGGATATATGCGGATGGGTTTTGTGCAATTTCTCTACAAAAAGGATGGAGAGTGGATTCGGGAAATAACGGACAACGATGGCGGCCACACCGCTCCTTATCTGGTTGCAATGTGCTACAAGTATGCAGTCACCGGCGACCCTGAAGTGCGTGCAAAAGCTGTGGATTCATTCAAATCCATGGTGTGGCTGAATAAAATTACCGAAAAGGATGGATTTATTGCCCGTTCAATCTGGTCAGTATCCGGCGATGATGATGAGCGGAGTACAACAGGCTCGGGAGGTCTTCCGGCAAAATGGTATCCGACGCCAGACGGGAAATGGTTTTGGAAAGGAGACACTTCCAGCGATGAGGCTACTTCCCATTTTTATGCTGTCTCCATTTTTTATGATCTGGTGGCGGAAGGGAAAGAGAAAGAAGCAGCCAGAGAGCATCTGAAAAAAATGGCTTCCTACATTATTGATTGTGGCTGGACAATGCACGACCTTGACGGAAAACCCACCAGATGGGCACGCTGGAATCCTGAATATCTGCTCCGCCCATACGGCTACGCCGATCGGGGTGTTAACGGGCTGGAAATACTGTCGTTTATGCAGACTGCAATTGAAGCAACCGGTGACCAAAAATTCAAAGACGGTTATCAGCAGCTCATCGATTGGGGATATCCGGAAAATACCATTCGCCAAAAAAATACTTTCCCGCCCGAAACCATTGCTCCATGGGACGATGATTTGGCGCTTATGAGCTACTTTACCTTGCTTCGCTATGAAAAAGACCCTGTTTTAAGGTCGATTTATCTGCGAAGTTTAGAACGAACATGGGCTGTAAAGCGGATTGAGCGTCTTCCATATTTTAATTTTGCCTACGGAATTCTCACCGGAAACGAAGGCGAATTTGAAGCTGCTTCCGATTTCTTGAGAGAATGGGTGCTTGATTGCCGTGAGAACAGTTTTTTCAATTCCCATCGCGACGATCTGTTCATTGAACCCGGCTATACCTCATATGACGGTACCATCAAAATGCTTTCGTCGCGGGAAGCTTATACTAACGCGGATGGAAGACGCCCGGATGTTCTGGATGGAGACCGCAGGGGAAATCGTGCCATCGCACCTGTTGCCTATCTGCGTGATTACTGGATGGGACGTTATTACGGAATTCTGAAGGCTCCGGAGAACACCCGGATTGATCTTGGCTCGGTTCCGGATGTGATGGAAGGGGATACCGGTGCAGAGCCTTATACCGGAACTACGCGCCCCGAAATATTCTAATCATATGTTTCCAGAGGTTTTGGTGCCTGCTTATATTCATCTGAATTTTGCTTGTAAAACATCTTTTTTTTTCTCTCTCTTAAAGCTTTTTTAATTAAATTTGCAGATTAAAATTTTCAAGGCTTTAAAGAAGAGTTGAAAATGTTTCTAATACAAAAATTTAATAATTATGAAAATTACAAAAGTTTGGCTTGACGAATCTGAAGATGAATGTACTTCATGTGACTTGTGTGCATCAATTGCTCCTGATGTTTTTGAAGTGCCGGATAAGATGGTTGTGATTGAAGGTGTTGATTTCAATGACTATATTGATGACATCATTGACGCAGCCGACAGTTGTCCGACAGGTGTAATTAAATATGAGACTGAAGATTAGCAGGTCATAAAACGTTACCAAAAATCATAACCCCCATCTTTTTTTTCATTTTCTGTTTCTTCTGAAAAATTGTTTTCAAGAGAAACTGTTGATTTTAGCGCCTTCCCCGACGATAGTTTTCTTTATTTGAAGTATCCCTCGGTACTGCCCGTTGAAGAGCTGTTTATTCCGCAGGGTACTTGCTGCCGGGAGTTTTATCCACACTTGTCATTTGCATCTCACTCTTTTCATTATCGTTTTCCTCTTCGTCATCTTCATCATCTTCCTCCATTTCCCACTCAAATTTATCGCGGCGAACAGTATATTTTCTATAGTAGATTGCAAGCACTATTCCTGAAATGGCGCCCCACAGGTGCCCTTCCCATGAAATCTTCGGGTCAATAGGGAATATTCCCCAAATCAAGCCTCCGTATAGAAAAACCACAACTACTGAAAGAGTGAGCAACCTCACATCATTTCGGATAACACCACTCACAAAATGAAATGCCGCCATGGCGTAAACCACTCCGCTTGCACCAATGTGCCATGCCTCCCTGCCGGTCAGCCATACAAGCAATCCGGACAAAAGATAGAGGGAAATAAAAATCTGATAAGAGATGCGCCGGTAAAAATAGATGAGCATGAAAAACAGAATAAAAAAAGGAATTGAGTTTGCCATCAAGTGGTTGAATCCCGAATGGATGAACGGCGAAAGCAAAATTCCGGGCAGACCCTTCAGATGTAGCGGATAAACCCCAAATTTTACGAAATCAACCTTGAGTGTAATCTTAATGATTTCTACCATCCAGAAGGCAAATACAAAAGCAGTGGGAATTATCAGGCTATGGAGAAAAATTCGTTTCTCCATTTTAGGATCAAGATGGCGTGGATTGCTTGGATAGTATTTAAAAACCTTCATGAATTATTTAAAAGTCTGTTAATCAGTTTTGTGAATTCAAAAATCTCTTTTTCTTCGGTATCGAAAGAGGTCATCCAGCGCACTTCGGATTTTGTCTCATCCCAGATATAGAAAAAGAAGCGCTGTTGCAAGGGTTCAATGATTTCCTGTGGAATTTCAGCAAAAACCCCATTGGCTTCTACCGGGCGGGTAATTTTTATTTGCGGAATTTTTAATATTTCACCTTCCAGTAGTTTCGCCATTTTATTGGCATGTGTTGCAGTTTTTCGCCACAAATCATCTTTAAAGTAAGCGATAAACTGCGCACCGACAAAACGCATTTTTGAAAAAAGCTGCATGCTTTGTTTCCGAATATATTTTGTGTTTACTGCCAGTTCGGGATTAAAAATCAAAACCGCTTCGCCCATCATCATACCGTTTTTGGTGCCGCCAAATGAAAGAATATCCACACCGCAATCTCTGGTAAATTCCCTGAAATCCATGTTCAGCGCAACTGCTGCATTAGCAATGCGTGCACCATCCATGTGAAGCAGCATGTTATTCTTATGCGCCAAATCGGCAAGCGTCCTAATTTCAACGGGGCGGTAAACCGTTCCCAATTCGGTGGTCTGCGAAATGGAAATAATGCGCGGCTGAGAGTGGTGTTCAAAATCGAATCCGTACAAATGACGCTGAATGGCTTGCGGGGTGAGCTTTCCGTTCACAGACGCCACGGGGAGAAGCTTGCAGCCTGTGAATTTTTCCGGAGCACCACACTCATCTACCTGTATGTGTGCAGTTTCCGCACAAATTATCGAATTAAAACTATGCGTTGCCGAAGAGAGTCCTGTAACGTTTGCACCGGTTCCGTTGAAAACAAAAAAAACTTCGGTATCCTCACCAAATTCTTTTTTGAAAATCTCTATGGCATCAAGGGTGTAAGAGTCATCACCATAGCCGGTTACATGCCCGAAGTTGGCTGCTTCCATTGCCTTAAATATCTCAGGGTGAACCCCTGAATTATTATCGCTTGCAAATCCTTTTTTTATCATTTTTAGTTTTAATATTTTAAAAAACGAATGAAAAGTAGTGAAAGTTTCCGTGGTTGGAAAATGGAATGATGATGTTAATAAGTTTTATCGGTAAAAGAGTAGAAATGTTTATCTTTGGTCAATTGAAAAAGGAAACGCACAAAATGGAGAATTATATTGTTTCAGCACGAAAGTACAGACCGGACTCATTCAGTACGGTAGTTGCACAATCATCTATTACCACTACGCTGAAAAATGCTATAAAAAACAACCTGCTGGCACACGCTTATCTTTTTTTTGGTCCACGTGGCGTAGGCAAAACGACTTGTGCCCGGATTTTTGCCAAAACAATCAATTGTTATAATCTGACTTCCGATGTTGAAGCATGCAATGAATGTGAATCCTGCAAAGCATTTAATTCAGGAAGGTCATTCAATATTCATGAACTTGATGCCGCTTCAAACAATTCGGTTGATGATATTCGCCTTTTAATTGATCAGGTGCGTATTCCGCCACAAGTTGGAAAGTACAGTGTTTATATTATTGACGAGGTGCACATGCTTTCGGCACAGGCATTCAACGCTTTTTTGAAAACATTGGAGGAGCCGCCAAAACATGCGATTTTTATTCTTGCTACCACCGAAAAACATAAAATAATCCCAACCATTCTTTCACGGTGCCAGATTTTTGATTTCAATCGCATTGGGGTTAATGACATTGCCGATCATTTGGAATTTGTAGCAAAGAGCGAAGGTATTGTGGCTGAACGGGAAGCATTGAATATTATCGCACAAAAAGCTGACGGGGCAATGCGTGATGCACTTTCAGTTTTTGATCAGGTAGTGAGCTTTTCGGGGAAAAATGTTACTTATCAGGATGTTATTACAAACCTCAACGTACTTGATTATGATTATTATTTCCGCTTGGTGGAGCATTTTCTGAAAAATGAGGTGCCTGCTGTGATGATGATTTTTGATGATATTCTGAATCATGGATTTGATGGTCATCATTTTATTAACGGGCTGGCGGGGCATTTTCGCAACCTGCTGGTGAGTAAAGACCCGATTACTGTGCAGCTGCTCGAGGTTGGCGGTGAAATAAAGGAACGGTACAAAAAACAGGTATCAGAATGCAGCACTGAGTTTCTGCTGAGTGCTCTGGAAATGAGCAATGAATGTGATATTCAATATAAATCGAGCCAAAACAAACGTCTTCTGGTTGAATTGACACTCATGCGGATAGCACAGCTAACCTTAAAAAAAAAATAGCTGACGATTCCGAAGATATTCTACAACCCATTTTTTCGGAGGCTTCTCCAACTCCTCAAAAGAGGCCGGCACCTGCTCCAAAAGAGCGTGTGAAAAAAGTACCTGAAGTAAAAAAAGCAGTCAGGCGCCTGTCGAGACAAGAGAAAGTACCCTCCATTAAAGATGCTCTTTCCGGGAAGATGCCTGAAAACGAGTTGTCATTAAAAGAGCAACATGAAATTTACACAAACTTTACGGAGTCGAGGGAGTTTTCAACTGAAGAATTAAAAGTTAAATGGGAGGAATACACACTTCGCCTTGATGATTATCCCAACCTGCAATCCACCTTATCGCGGCTGCCCAGTATCGATGAGAACTATCAGCTGGTGCTGGATATCGAAAATTCGGTTCAGGAGGATTTGATAAACAGCATTAAACCCGAATTGGTTTCATGGCTTAGAAAAGAGCTGAAGAATTCAGAAATTCAACTGAGTACGCGAATCACTGAAATTGAAAAAGAAAGAGTTATCTATTCGCCTTCCGAGAAATATATGGAGTTGTTGAAGAAAAATCCAAAACTGGAGCTGCTGAAGCAGAAATTCAGGCTCGATTTTGAGTAAGGCTAATGAAATTAAGGGGCAAGGCGTTTAATTACCCAAATTGCATTTGATTTTTCATATAAAATCCGATCATGCAGGCGATTTGCCCGCCCCTGCCAGAATTCAATCTTTTTGGGGATTACCCGGAAACCACCCCAAAATGGTGGCAGCGGCGGTTCCTGACTCTTAAATTTCAATTCCATCTCTTTAAACCGGTTTTCAAGCGCTTTTCGGGAAGGAATTTCACGGCTTTGTTCCGATACCCAGGCGGCAATTCTGCTTGCCAGAGGCCTTGATCTGTAATAATTTTCAGAAATCTCTGAACTCACTTTCTCTGCAAAACCGTTTACCCTGACTTGCCGCTCAAGTTGCGGCCAGAAAAAGAGCAATCCCACTGCACTGTTCAATAAAATTGCTCTCCCTTTTTCGGAATCATAATTGGTAAAAAAGATAAAACCCTGCTCATTAAAAGATTTTAGCAAGACAATCCTTGAGCCGGGAAAACCATCTGTTCCAAAAGTGGAAAGTGACATTGCCGTTGGCTCCGGTTCATCAGATGCAAGTGCATCCTCCATCCAGTGCCCAAATTGAGTAATCGGGTCTTTCTCAATACTTTCTTCCGAAATTTCTGAAGCGATATATTCTTTTCTGTATGAACTGATATTCATTTAATATAACTTGTTAGTTTTAAAATCATTAGAAAAACAAATTTATGAACTTTTTTGTTTATCCCATGTTCTGTAGATTTAGAATGTTTCACTAAAATTTAAATTCAAGGCTATGAAAAAATTGTTGATGTTTCTTGTATTAACCTCCTTCGTTCCGGTATTGACAGCTTCAGCAGCCATCAATATTGGAGATAAAGCCCCTCTCACTGATGTGAAAATGCTTGATGTTTCCGGTGAAAAAGTTTCGATGGCTGATGCAGCAGATGAAAATGGACTGATGGTAATTTTTTCCTGCAACACCTGTCCGTTTGTAAAAGAGTGGGAAAAGCGCTACAACGATTTGAAAAGTTTTGCCCAAAGCCATAAAGTGGGCATGATTGTTATAAATTCCAATTACGGCAGCCGTAATAACGGTGACTCATATGAAGATATGAAAAGTCAGGCTGCTGAGCACAGCTACAATTTCTTTTACGTTATTGACGAAGAAAGTGAAATTGCCAACGCTCTCGGAGGACAAACCACACCTCACGCCTTTTTATTTGATAAAAATATGGTTTTGGCGTATAAGGGTGTAATAGATGACAATTACAAAAACCCGGATGAGGTAAAGCAGGCACATGCAAAGAATGCTATTGCTAGTGTTGCTGCCGGAGAAAAGGTTGCAGAGTCAGAAACAAAACCCTTGGGGTGCAGCATCAAAAGAAAAACAGATTGATTAGATGAGCCCAGCCTAAAAAGGTTTCAGACTAAAACAGGGATTTATCTTTAGATTTATCTGTTCATAAGTCATGCTTACAACATGCTGTAAGCCAGCCAGTTAAAAACCTATCAGCATAACTACAAGTTATTGATAGTCAGCTTGTTAGGCGTTGCAGGTAGAACACATTTATTTGAATATCAGGGAAATAAGGTTTATATTTGTTTTGAAAAGTAAAAACAGATACGACATGTTCAAAGCAAACAATCAGCTGCAATTATTCAGTTTTGAAAACGAACTTGGCAAAAAGCAACGCAAGGCGCTTGATCGCTCAAAAGAAAAGAGGGTTTACAGGGAACATTTTGTTGTTATCGATCGGGAAGTAAGTTCCGATAGCCTGCAGAGGAATTGAACAGCAGCATGCTGCAATCGCCCGACGATATTGATGCCACCTACCGGCAAAAAAAGGGGGAGCACTATAAGGGTTTCACCATAAACGGCACTGAAACCGCCAATCCTGACAACCCCCTGCAGTTGATTACTGACATTTCGGTAAACCCAAATAATGTGGATGACAGCCAAATATTGAACAAAAGGATAGATAAATTAAAAGAGAAGACCCCGGAGTTAAACGAGATACATACTGATGGCGGTTATGGAAGCCGGAACAATGACAGGAAGTTTGAAGAATTGGAAATCAACCAAATAACCACAGCGGTTAGAGGGCGTGAAAGCGAAATAGAGAAAAAATTGAACAAACCTCCGGGTCCCCTGATGTATATACTGTAGAATGTACTTTTCAAAAAATGGAATCAACCCCGACAAAAAAACGCCACAAAGTACGTTTCGACATGGATATCTGCAAGCAGTGCCCGTTAAACGACCGTTGCCAAATGTTTAAAAACAACGGGCGGTATTATTTTACCCACGAAGATTATTTGCAAAACAAACGAAACAGAAATATATTGAACATTCCGCAGGAGCGCCGCAAAATAAAAAGGCCTAACGTGGAGGCATTGATGAATGAATTTAAAATCAGAACGCCGGGCGGAAAACTTAAAGTCAGGGGACTGTTTAAAGCAACCCTGTTTGCATTTAACCCTGGCGGGGGGTTAGTTCATTCAGCAGGGACTGCACTGTGTCGTTGAGTTCATTGAACTGAATTTTGTCAATTAAATTGGGGGCAGCTTCAACCTGTTGCAACGACTTTAAATGCTCCAAATATTTTTCCTCGCGGGCTCTTTTCCTAAACAAGCTGATTGTGGCATTATAGGCTATGGTAAACAGAAACGACTCGAACGAAGAATAGACATCGATTTTATCGCGGGTTTCCCAAATTTTAATAAAAACCTCCTGAACAATTTCTTCGGCATCGGCTTCCTGTTTTATGTATCTCAAAACAAACCCATACAATCTCCTGCTATAGCGTTCATACAGTTGATAAAAAGCTACCTCGTTGTCTTCACGAATAAGCAGCAGCAGTTCTTTATTGGATTTTATAACTTTCAAAGCCGTTTATTAGTTTGAAATTCAAAATTAGTATTTTATTTTAAACTTTTCCAAAAAATAGTTTATATTTACTTTTGCATTTTGATACAAATAAAATTTAAATCAAAAATCAGATAAAATGAAAACAACGAGAAGAGATTTTCTTATTAAAGGCGGCTTTGCTGTTGCAGGGGCAGCGCTTTTGCCCGGATTTGCCTGTTCCGGCAGCAAGAGAAACAGAATTACTGCACTTCAATTGTATAGCGTTCGGGATGAAATGAGGGGAGACCCTTTGGGAACGCTCACAAAACTTGCAGAAATGGGCTATACCCACCTGGAGCACGCTAACTATGTGAATTACCGGTTTTATGGATGGACAGCCATGGAGTTTAAAACAGTACTGGATGATTTAGGGTTGAAAATGCCGTCGGGGCACACGGTTCTTGGAAAAAATCACTGGGATGAGCAGAAAGGAGATTTTACTGATGAGTGGAAAAAACTGGTGGATGATGCCGCATACATGGGACAGCAGTATGTTGTGAGTCCATGGCTGGATGAGAGCCTTCGCCAGACTTATGATGATTTGCTGCGATTTATGGAAGTTTTCAATAAATGCGGTGAACTGTGCAAAAAATCGGGGATGCGTTTTGGCTATCATAATCATGATTTTGAATTCAGTCAAACCTTAAACGGCGAAAAGGTTTTTGACCTGATTATGAAAAATACCGATGCCGACAAGGTGGTGATGCAGCTTGATATGGGCAATATGTATGTTGCCGGAGCGCTTGCAAAAGATGTTTTAGGCGATTATCCGGGACGCTACGACAATATTCATGTGAAGGATATGGTACCCACAGCCGACGGGAAAAGTTTTGAGAGCACCGTTTTGGGCGAAGGGCTTGTTGGTGCACGCGAAGTTACCGATTTGGCCAAAAAAATAGGCACCGAACTTTTTGTAATTGAGCAGGAGGCATATCAGGGAAAAGCACCCATGGACTGTATGAAAGAGAACCTGGCAATTATGAAAAAGTGGGGGTATTGAAAATAGGAATTTTCTATTTTTGGAAAAATTAAATCTTAATGCATGAAACGAATTCTCATCACCGGAGGGGCAGGTTTTGTTGGCTCGCACCTTTGTGAATATTTGCTGGGGCAGGGCAATGAGGTCATTTGTCTTGACAATTACTTCACCGGTAAAAAACAGAAAATTATCCATCTTTTGGATAACCCCTATTTTGAGCTTGTAAGGCATGACATAACAATGCCTTATTATATTGAGGTGGATGAGATTTACAATCTTGCATGCCCGGCTTCACCGGTGCATTATCAGTTCAATCCCATCAAGACAATTAAAACCTCGGTGCTGGGCACCATTAATATGCTTGGGCTTGCCAAAAGAGTGAAAGCCAAGATTTTGCAGGCTTCAACCAGCGAGGTTTACGGTGACCCGGAAGTGCATCCTCAGTCGGAAGATTACTGGGGAAATGTCAATCCCATCGGGGTTCGTTCCTGCTATGATGAGGGAAAGCGCTGTGCGGAGTCGCTGTTTGTGAATTACCACAAACAGAATAATGTGAGGATTAAAATTGTCCGGATTTTTAATACTTATGGTCCAAAGATGGAACCCGACGACGGACGGGTAGTCTCCAATTTTATTGTGCAGGCGCTGCAAAACAAGGCTATTACCATTTTCGGCGATGGAATGCAGACGCGCAGTTTTCAGTATGTGACTGATTTGGTGGATGGAATGGTGCGCATGATGAACACTCCGGATGACTTTACAGGTCCGGTGAATATCGGCAATCCCGGCGAATTTACCATTTTGCAGCTGGCAAAGGAGATTCTGGAAATTACAGGTTCAAAATCAAAAATTGTCTATCTGCCGCTTCCTGAAGACGATCCCATTCAGCGGCAGCCGGATATAACCCTTGCCCGGGAAAAACTGGATGGCTGGCATCCGGTAGTTCCGCTGCGGGAAGGACTTAAAAAAACAGTAACCTATTTTGACAAATTGCTGACTGCGGAGAAAAAATAATGGTTTCCGGATAATTTTTATCGGATTACTTCCAGCTTTTCATTCAGTTTAATCTTTTGACCTGCTCCAATTTCAAATTCTGTTTTTTCTCCTTCGTGCAGAATGGTGCAGCTTTTATTGGTGGATGATTTCACTGTGGCAGTGGTTAGTTTTCCGTTTTCCCAGTACAAGTCCACCTCAAATCCGCCGCGTGAGCGGAGTCCCTTAATGTGTCCGCTTTTCCATGCCGGCGGAAGTGCAGGGAGGAGCTGCAGCACGCCGTTGTGGCTCTGGAGCAGCATTTCAGCAATGCCGGCGGTTGCGCCAAAGTTTCCGTCAATCTGAAAGGGCGGATGATTGTCAAACAGATTTGGCAGTGTTGATTTTGCAAACAGCGCCTGAATATTTTCGTGTGCTTTCTGCCCCTCTTTCAGTCGGGCGAAAAAGTTGATAATCCACGCCCGGCTCCATCCGGTGTGTCCGCCGCCGTGTTTCAGCCGCTCTTCAATGGATTTCCGGGATGCTTCCATCCATTTTGGCTCGTCGGGATTGGTAAATTCTTCACCCGGATGCAGGGCATAGAGATGCGACATGTGCCGGTGCCCTGGTTCTGCTTCAGGGAGCTCTTCCGACCACTCCAGAATACGTCCGTCGGAACCGATTTGGGAAGGTGTGAGTTTTGCCAGCATGGTTTGCAGCGTATCTGCAAATTGATGGTCAATGTCAAGTATTTCAGAAGTTTTGATACAATTATTAAACAGTTCGCGAATAATCTGGTGGTCCATTGCCGGTCCCATGCACACTGCTGCTCGCTCGCCATTTGGTGCGATGAAGATATTTTCAGGCGACATGCTTGGCCCCGAAACCAACAGTCC
Organism: Mariniphaga sp.; assembly: GCA_040772505.1. GTDB lineage: Bacteria > Bacteroidota > Bacteroidia > Bacteroidales > Prolixibacteraceae > Mariniphaga. The sequence continues at coordinate 908,948 of JAXGYA010000001.1, forward strand.
TGTGTGTGGGTTTTTAACTAAAAAATCCACAAAGAACATGGCAGCATCTTTCAAAACCGGATAAGCTGTTTCTTTCAGAAACAATTTGTCGCCTGTGAAGTCATAGTGTTCCCAGAAGTGGTCGGAGCACCAGGCAGCGCCCAGGGGCCACATGCCGTAGCCGGTCATGCCGATGGGATCGGTGAATTTCCATGCATCGGTGGTGTGATGGGCTACAAAACCGCGACAGCCATATGTTTCCCTTGCGGTTTTGGAACCTCTTTCACGCAAGGCATCCACAAAATCAAAAAACGGCTCCTGTGTCTCGGCAAGATTGGTCACCAGCGCGGGCCAATAATTCATCTGAATGTTGATGTTAATGTGGTAGTCGGCATTCCATGGCGGAGATAGTGTTCCGTCCCAAATCCCCTGCAGGTTTGCAGGCAGTCCGCCCGGTCGTGAAGAGCTGATTAGCAGATACCTTCCAAATTGAAAATAGAGTTCGGTAAGGTGATCGTCATCAGCGCCGTTTTTTATCCGCTCCAATCGTTTGTCGGTCGGAATATTCAGCGTGTCGGGAGTGTTTAACGCAAAATCAACTCTGTTGAATAGTTCCCGGTAATCAGTAATGTGATCTGTTTTTAATTGTTTAAATCCGGTTTGGGCAAGATTTTGGATATCATCCGCAGCTTTTTCCACTTCGTTTTCTCCCCAAAAGCTTGTTCTTCCCGAAATCAGGATAATTGCTTCGTCTGCATCTTTTACGGTTATTTTCCCGTCTGCGGCAATGATATGCCCCCCGGTGTTCCGAATATCTGCAACCGATGCAAAACGTGTTCCTCGCCCTTCGTGTTGTGCAAAACCTGTCATCAGCAACAGGTTGCCGCTTGCTGAAACAACCTCTGCATCTCCGGTGCGTTCAAACCATGTTGTGAAATTGAGTTTCCCTTTCCTGTTTGCAGAAATCTTCATTATAATCGCCTGACCGGGAGCTGACGAAAATATTTCTCTTGAATATCTCACACCATCTGTTTCAAAAGTTGTGGTGGCAATTGCTGTTCGTAAGTCAAGTTCACGCCTGTAGTTTGAGGGTTCAGCCGGATTATCAAATTCGATGAATAAATCGCCTAAGGTCTGATAGGTGTGTTTGCCTGCGTCGATACGTTTACCCATAATTTTTTGCTGAGCCAGCCTGTCGCCTTCGGCAAATTTTCCTTCAAAAAGGAGCTGACGAACTTTCTCCAGATTTTCCAGCGCTTCGGGATTTGCTCTTTCAATGGGGCCTCCTGTCCACAGCGATTCTTCATTGAGCTGAATGCGCTCGGTTTGAACTCCGCCAAAGACCATAGCGCCAAGTCGCCCGTTTCCAACGGGAAGGGCTTCTGTCCATTCGTTTGCAGGTTGGTCATACCAGAGTTTAAGTTCCCTTGGGGAGTCTGCGGTTTTATCCATGCAACCGTGAGATAAGAGCACAGAAATAATGGAAATAATAAATAGAAACCGATTCATAGTATTGGATTAAAAAAGTTGAATTTATTGCTTAATCATTTCCGCGTTTGGTTTCAATCAATACAACGCCGTTTGCTCCGCGGGAGCCATAAATTGCTGAGCTGCCGTCTTTCATCACGTTTATACTTTTTACCTGAATCGGCGGAATTGAGCTGAGCGCACTGCCGTCAACCGGAACACCGTCAACGATAATGAGTGCGGCGCTGCTGCTGTTTATGGAGTTTATACCGCGGATAATCACTTCGCCGTTTACCACCTGCACGCCGGCAAAACGGCCTTTTATTAAATCGTAAATGTTGCTGTACTGGGAGAAATCCATGTCGTTGCTGGTCAGCGATGCCAGTGCATTTAGTTTATCCCTGTCGGAAACATGACCATAGCCGATGGCATACTCCCTGTTTTTTTCGCCGGGCTTCAGCTTCAGATTGATGGCTGCCAGTTTGATTTTTTCGTCCAGTTTCACTCTTTGATTAAAAAAGCCGGCGGCGCTCACCCTCAGTTTATCCTTCGAATTTGTTGAAACCGAAAACCTGCCCAATGTATCGGTGAAAACGGTTTGTTTTGAACTAACAACTTTAACCTGCGCATCAATGAGCGGAATACTGTCGAATGTGGTTACAATTCCGTGAATAACCCTTTCCTGCGCACCGGACAGAAAAGCGTTGAACATGATGGCAAATATGATTAGCGGAAAGAGAATTTTAGTTTTCATTTCTGAGATTATTTTAAATTTAACAACAGGACAATTTTTGTCAGCAAAAAATATTTATTCCTCTTGGGTGTGAAGTCTTTTAAAGGCTAATTTTTGGCAAATTCTTAAAGTTGCCTTTCCTACAAATTTAGCTCTAAAAAAGGAATAATCAAATTAATTTTCGTGTTGTACATATAATCCTGCTCCGAAAACTATGTTGCCACAAAAATCTGGCTGCCCTCAAACCCTCAATCTTCCACTCCCCGCTATTCAGCAGGAGCATTTTTTGCAGGAATGACCTGCTTCACCCGGAATGGTTTTTTCTGCTGCGATTCAAAATAGGTGCGCATCTGCAATTCGGCAAGAATTCCGATGGTAACAAACTGGATGCCCCCCATCACCAACAGAATCCCAAGTAAAAGCAGCGGTTTACCCCATATATCCTGCCCCATAATCTTCAGTACCAGCATGTAAAGGTTAATCAGAACGCCGATTCCCAGGGTAACAGTTCCCAAACCCCCGAAAAAGTGCATTGGACGTTGCAAATATTTTTTGAAGAAGAGCATAAGCAACAGATCGCTCAACACTTTTGTGGTGCGGCTCAGGTTATACTTCGATGTGCCAAATTTTCGGGGCCGGTGATTTACATTAACCTGCGTGAAACGTGTAGCTCCTTCAAGGGTGATCAAAACCGGAATGAAGCGGTGCAGTTCACCATAAATATGAATGCTTTTTATGGTTTCGCGGGTAAAAATTTTGAGTGTGCAGCCTAAGTCTTTCATGTGTGTTCCGGTGGATTTGCGAATCATGTAATTTGCAATTTTTGAGGGGATTTTCCGTAAGAACATCCCGTCTTTGCGGTTTGCACGAATGCCGGCAACCATGTCCCAACCTTCGCTTTCCATCATTTTCAGCATTTTCGGAATATCTGCCGGATCATTTTGTAAATCACCGTCAATGAGCGCTACAAACTCACCATCTGCTTGGTCGATACCGGCTTGAAGTGCGGAGCTCTGTCCGTAATTCCGTTTTAGCTCCACCAAAAGGAAACGGTCGTTGTTGATTTTCAAAATTTCCGAATTTGTTCCGTCGGTTGAACCGTCGTCAACAAAAATTGCTTCATAATCAATCCCGGAAAGTGCTTTTTGAATCTGCTCCGACAGGGGTTTGATGTTTGGCTCTTCGTTATAAACACAGATTACCAGTGAGAGTTTTTTCATTGTTGCCTAAAATTGGTTGACACCTGAATTTTTATTTTACAAAGGTAAACAATCCGGCTGAGTTAAGCGGTGCTGCTTTAATGTATCTTTCAGCCTGCTCTGAAAGGGATTTTTGCCACAGAAATCTGCCTGTCCGACAGGCTGGTTTTAGTGCTTTTATGGCATTTTAGCAAAATTTATTTTTTAGAGCATGTGCATTATTTACCCCGGAAGGAGATTTTTCGGATTGAAAGTTGTCAGTAGAGCCATTTGCGGTTAAATTTTGTAATTTCAGTTACAGAAAGCCCGGTGCCGTCTGATCTTCTGCCGGCACAATTTCCAAGCAAAATGTTTTGTTCATCCGGAAAATGAATTGCAGTGTAGCAATACCAGCCGTCAGGGTCATCGCTGATATTTTTAATGAACTCCCATGATTTTCCCTCATCTTTGGACACAGCTACCGTTAGAGGTGTACGTTTATCTTTTATTTCAGGAACTGAGCCATCATTATTGTTCCACACCATGAGCCAGTCGTTTGTTTTGGGAATTCGTTCAATTGTGGCAGGGGAAAGGGGAGATGGAATGTTGCTTTGCTCAATATGACTCCAGGTTTCACCCCTGTCGGATGAGAAAGAGAGCTGCTGATAGCCGCCGGTTGCGCGAATAAACATCATCAGTCTGCCATCTCTGAGTTCAATCACTCCCGGTTCCTGGGTAACAATATCGGTCTCGTTGGGTACCTGAGCACTTGAGCTCCAAGTTTCGCCGTTGCTGTCGGAATAGTAGCAATATAACTCTCCCTGATTTTTCCAATCCCCGCCCGGAGTTTTGTGCAGCGCCACAGCCATCACCAGCCGTCCATCATCCAGTTGCAGCACCCGGTCGTTGTTTAGTACAAAATAGCCGGCTTTGTCTGTTATGCATGCCGATGGCTCGCTCCAGCTTCTGGCTTCATCTTTTGATATCCGCATCATCGGTATGCAATCTTCCGTGGAGTTTTTCCGAAGGTAAAAAAGAGCAATGTTCCCATTTTGCAAACGAAGCAGGGAAACAGACATCACATTCATTCCGCCCTCATTTTCAATAATGATTTCATCTTCGTCTGTCCATGTATTCCCTTCATCAGACGAATAGCGTCCGGCAAGATGAGCAGGAGCATGGTCGCTGGTTGATGTTCCGTAATAATGACTGTATATGAACAGGATTCTACCGTCTTTAAGATTGATGAAATCTCCCTCGCTGTTTCGGGGGTTGTTGTCAGAAGGGCTGAGCCTCAGAACGGTAGCAGGAGGAGCAGGTTCAGTTTTCTTTTTGCTCTCTCCGGTTGAACAGGAATGGGTCAGAAAAAAGATTAAAAAAAGAGTAATCCCACAAAAGGGACGGAGGTAAGAAACTGCTGATTTTGTTTTCATTGATATTGTATTTGTAATTGTTTACCAGCCCTAAGATAATAAAAAGCGCTTTGATTATTATTGGTTATTAACATTTGCCTTCAGTTTTTCAACAATTCATACGCTATTCACAAGAGGCAGTGAATAAATCCCCTCAAAGCAATAAATCCATAAGGACATAATTTTTTAACCGAAAAAGATACAAGGTAAAACAATTACAAAAAATTATTAAACAGATACGGATAGCATCCCTTTTTTCATTTCAAAGTTGCTGCAAGAAACCAAAAAGGGATGCCATCCTTCTAAGCGCCGGATGGCATCGCTTATGGGCGATGCTATCCTTAATTCATTTTATTTATGAACTTCCAAATATAGGAAACCCGGATTGTTTTATAATTCCAGTGTTGCAATCCATGCTGGTATTGCAGGCGGAGAGCAGATTTTTCAAAATCTTTGCGCACATCAAAGTTGAGTTGCATCGGGCGGTCCAGTTCCTTTTTGTAACCTGAATATCCCGACAATGATGCTGAATATAACCAGTTGTTTGCAGTGTAATCGGCGCCAGCGCCATAGAGCAGTGCATCGTTTTGCAGATTCATTGCGTCATTGGTTTGCCAGGAGTAAAAACCGATCATCAGAAAAGGTTTGAAATTCCCGGTTTCCGTATTTCCGAAATTTTTCGAGAAACTTGCATCGAAAAAGTAAGCCGGACTATCTATATAGCGTGCACCTTCCAGTTGATTTCCCGAAGCTGTTTTGGTGCCAAACCGCAAAAGTGTATTTGGAAATTTCCGCTCTTTTGTGAGTTGAATCAGCGTGCTGAAATAGAAATCACCGACAGCAACGCCTCTGCCGTCTTTTATGCGTGCCAAGCGTTCATCACGAACTTTTTCTGAAAATGCAAAATGCTCAAATAGAACGCCATACATTTCAATTGCTATTTTGTCTTTTGCAAAAGGGATATAGGTGTATCCCGAAATATCCTGTGTGGGATCGCCCGGGCGAAAGTGGTTTGAAAAGGTAATTTCAATTTCCGGAGTTTTATAAAGTTCGCCTTTCATCACGTGAGGAACAGGCAGTGCATTGGGTCCAAAATATCCGGGTGAGATTATCATCCAGTCGCGCCACACGGGGTCGCCTTCCTGCCAGCCGTGTGTTTCATTCCACCATTGCATATCTTTTACGGGATTTTGAGAAAATCCGTGCAAAAAGATAAAAAAGAGAAAAATTGAAAACGACGCAATTTTCATATTCTGGTAGAAACTGGCTGAATAAAAAAAGGACTACCCACTTTTCGGGTAGTCCCTGCATATAATTATTATAGATTAAGTTTTTTCCTGATTGCCGGCGGAATAGCGTCTTTGTGCAGCATAATGCTCATGGTCTTGTAGCTGACATAAGGTTTTGAGGCGTAGAAATATCCTTTGTAGAGATTGTAATCCCCCCATGAATTTTTGATTTTGTAAAATGTCTGTCCGCGTGCATCCTTTGCTTTGCCGATAATGTGCATCCCGTGGTCGTCGGTGGTTTGGAAATTGTCATAAGCTATCTGACGCATCTCCTGCGTAATTTCAAGTTCAGGAACCGGTTTATCCAATTTGTATAATTCATTTTCACGTTCTCTTTCGGACAGCCCTTCCCAGCGTGAAATTTCAGCATCTGACATATCAATTTGTGGTGCAGCAGGAACAACTGCAATGCCTTTGCTGCCGGAAGCAAACCCTTTTTCACTCACATCGGCAGCCCAGGCTACGGTATAACCATTTTCGAGCGAATAGTCAATAATCTCTTCCAGTTCATTCAACGGAACATTATAAACCTCATCCCACGACCAGTTATCCGGAATTTCGATAATGAATTTTGAATAGAAAGGGTGGTGGGTGTAGGAAGTGATTTCAACGTAATCGCTCATATTTAATTTTAGATTTTCAGCGAAGCTGAGCGGAGTGTATTTTTTTCCATCATATTCAAAGTTTTGCGGAATTTCACCTAAGTAAGTATTGAGAATCTGCGTGTAGGCATCATGCCATGCCGAGCTTAGTTTGCGGTTTTTATTTTCCACAACTCCTTTGACATACTCTTCCAAAACCCGGTCCATTTCACCGTGCACATGCTTTTCTTCACCATATTTAAGTCCGGTATAAACCGATTCCGGAACGATACCATATTCATTAATCACGTTGGTTACATCGTGAAATGCCCCACCGGGTGAAAAGTTCAGGTGCCCGTGAACCCGCACATACTTTCTGGCTTTTTCGGCATAGGTGTGCCAGACGATGAACATTTCAGAAAGATTGATATCGGATTTTCCCATCCGCATCATTTCCGACTGCAAAAATGAAAGACCGGCAAAAGCCCAGCATGTTCCCGACCGGTGCTGGTCTTCCACAGGAGAAACCGGCAGCGAAAAAATATCTTCAAACTTCCAGGGTTCGTCTTTGTTCTGAGAAGTGCCGACTGATGAAAATGTGTTTAATGAAAAGCTGAAAATCAGCAAGATAATCAGCAGGATATTAATTCTGAATTTCATCCAATTAAAATTAAAAGTTTTCAAAGGTATTGGATGCCTGCCTGTCCGGTAGGCAGGTAACTCCCTCATTTTAATTATGCTTGTTTGTGAAGCATTTCTACATGGTCGTTTCATTGATATTATATTTTTTATGTCATACTTTTTAAAGGCTACCCAAAAATAGAAATAATAATTTCCTAAACGAAAATTTTACCGGTCAAGTTGTGAGTTTATAGTATCAACGCTCATTTTTAGTGAAACTTCAATAATATTCTTTCTAATTTGAGATAGTTTCGCACAAATGAATAAATATAGTTGTTTTAAAAGGCACAATTTTTCTTTTAATGCTATTTTTGCGTTCAGGAAGAGAAAAAATGAGAAGATCTACAACGATACTTGCTTTTTTGCTGTTTACGGCATTTTTGGCCGAAGGGCAGTTAAATATCAACCACTACATCAGGGTGGGGCGCACGCGTATTTCCATTGGCAACTACACCGGCGCAATTGAATATTTCAATATTGTCATAAAGTTTAAACCCTATTTGCCGGAGGCTTATTTTTACAGAGGGATAGCCAAGCACCAACTGGAAGACTTCCGGGGCGCAATCATTGATTATGACAAAGCCATTGAAATTAAGCCATTTTATCCGCAGGCATATATGAACCGGGGAATGGCTTATCACAATCTGGGCGATTATGAAAAAGCAATTGAGGATTATAACCGGGGATTGGAATTTGACCCGGATAATGAATCTTTGTATAACAACAGGGGAATTGCAAAACTTGCTCTCAAAGATGTGAAAGGCGCTATCAAGGATTATAATAAATCGCTGGAAATCAATCCAAAATCAACAAATGCGTTGATGAACCGAAGTAATGCACACATTGTTGAAGGAGACATCGAGGAAGCAATCCGGGATTTGAATCAGGTTATAATTATCCGTCCTCATTTTGCCGGTGCATACCTCAATCGCGGACTGGCACGTTTTGAACTAGACGACTATGCATCGGCGCTTCGTGACTATGATCAGTCAATAAAGCTTGAGCCAGACAATGCACTGGCATATAACAACCGCGGGATTGTGAAGCATAAACTGGGCGACTATGAAGGGGCTATTATGGATTATGATATTGCTCTCCGGCAAAATCCGGAAATGGCAAGTGCATATTTCAACCGGGCAATGGCACGCGAAATATTGGGTCGCCCCGGTTTTGCTGATGATTACCGGATTGCGGCACAACTGAATCCGCAATTTGATCTGGAAAGCCGCCGCCTTGATGCCGAGCAGCTGGCGCAACATCAGCAGAGCCAGCAAGGGCAGTCGCAACAGCAGAGCTCATCCGGTCAATCAGCGCAGCAAAATGCAGGTAGTCAGAGTCAGAGTCAGAATCAGACACAGCAAAACACGCAGGATGATGATGACAAAAGCAAACAGGAAGACGAAAGCAGGGAGAAAGCAGAACAGGCACGAAGCAGAAGGCAGCGCATTAATCTTATTGTGGAAGATTCCCGCAACCTGCCCAAAGAAGATGAGGAATTTGATGAAGATGACGGGAGAATTCAAAACCGGAACATTGTCATTGATTTGCAGCCGATTTTTTTCATTAACGCTTATGAAAAGAATGCTGTGGATTATGAGCGTTCTCATTATTATAACCTCTCTATAGATGACCTGAACAGGAAGAATAATTACAATCCGCTGTTTACCATTACTAATAAACCGGTGGATGAATTCCATAGTGTGTTTGAAAATTTTGTACTCTATTTTAATGAGCGACTTAATATAGAGAAGAACAGCCACAATTACCTGAACCGGGCAATTTTTTATTATCTCACCGGCGATTACAGTAAATCAATGGAAGATCTGGATAAATCCATTGAGCTGGACAGCAAACAGGTTATGGCTTATTTCATCAGAGGAAACACCCGTTATAAAATAGTGGAGCAGATAGAGTTGCTGAATACAACTCCCGATGAGCTTTCAATTTCTGTTGGCGTGGTTACGGATGCACGGGAATCTGAAGTTTTGCCGGCTTCCATGCCTGAATATCAAAAAATTCTTGACGATTATCAGATTCTGCTCTATCAGAAACCCAAATTCTTTTTTGGGTATTTTAACCGTGCCTATATGAAATTGCGTCTTAAAGAGTACCGAAGTGCGATTGAAGATTTGAACATGGCAATTGAGCTCGAACCTGAATTTGCCGAAGCCTATTTTAACCGGGGACTCACCAAAATTTTTCTTGATGATGTTGAGGGCGGAGCAATTGACTTAAGCCGCGCCGGCGAACTTGGCATCTATGGTGCTTATAATATCATTAAGCGCTATTGCAATTAAACCGTTTGCATCCAAGAAGCCCCTTCCATCTCCCCCAAAGGGGGAGAGTGTTTGTATCTGATATGTATTCTGTTTTTGGAAGGCCGGGCCTAAGCTGCCCGGTTTTCCAAAATTATTTATTGGTTGACATTGGTAACTACTGCATCGGCATTTGCTTCATCCGGGGTTTTAGAACCGTTCGAAACATAAAAGACGGTCCCTTCGGCCAAAACTTTATCACCAATCAACTCTACCAGATCTATGGAGAGGATCTCCTTTTTAAGCGTTTTGTCGTCGCAGCTTGAAGCGCTTCTTTTAATGATAAGCCGTGTTTGCATGGGCCACGATTCCGCGATAAGTCCGTCCCAGATAACATCGAATTTATTGGTTTCGCAATTCCCCAGATAGGTTAAAGTAACATTTAAGAGGTTGCCCGTCCGTTCCACTTTTTCGATTTCAAACGCGTCGCTGTAGTTTTTCGAACGCAATTCCTGCGCTTCGTTATAGATTTTCGCGCTTTTATAAAAGTTGTAATTTTCCATTGCTTTTGGCACAATGGAGCCGTCGTTGCCATCATTGGATTCTTTGTTGCACGCACTGAAGACCATGATGCCGGCCAATAAAACTAACTTGAATTTTTTCATGATTTGTTGTATTAAATGTTTAAAATAAATGGTTATCTGCCATCCATACGCAGGAACATCTAGAAACGCTACTCCTGACGATAAAGAGATGAATGAAGTTGAAAAAAGGTTGCGTGGGAATATCCAAAACGGTTATGTTGATAATTCACGGTGTGCCTTTGAGACACGCCGTGAATTGTAAACACTCAGTGGTTTTACTTGTCTTATTCACTCCTTAGCGCTTCAACCGGGTCGAGCCTGGAAGCTTTGCGTGCAGGATAAACCCCGAAGAATAACCCTACCATCAATGAAAACAGGAACGAATATACTAAAGATGGAAGTGAAATGTTCAAAGTCCAGTCGGTGGCGAAAATTATAACAACCGAAGTCAAAATACCAACAGCAATGCCAATTATGCCACCGCCGATGCTGAGTATTGACGATTCAATAACAAATTGAAACAATATATCTTTTCTGCTCGCGCCAACAGCCATTCGCAAACCAATTTCATTGATTCTTTCCCTGATTGCAATTAACATGATTGCAAGTATGCCAATTCCCCCGACAAGTAAGGAGACGCCTGCCGTACTAACGATAAGTGCCGTAAAAGTACCGGTTGTCTCCTTTTGGGTTTCCAACAGCTCTATCTGGTTCTGAATGGTAAAATCATCGGGTTTGTTCTGTTTGTTTAAGCGGTGTTGTTCACGCAATGCTTCAGATATTTGGCTAGTTGCATCATCCATTTTTTCGATTGAGGTTGCCTGGATATTTATTGTGTTGATATAATTCAGATTAAAAACCCGGCGCAATGCTGTTTGAACCGGGATAAATATCTGGTCATCCTGGTCAATTCCCTCGAGGTCGGCTCCTTTTGGCTCCATTACCCCTATAATAGAGAAGAGAACGCTGCCAATGCGTATGTTCTCGCTAACCGGGTTTCTTCCCTCGAATAAATTTTTCACCACGGTTTCTCCCAACACGGCAAACCTCATGGAAGCTTTGTTTTCTTCTTCGGTGAAAAATACGCCTTTTTCAACCTGAAAATTTCTGATAAACGGATAATTCGGAGTGGTTCCGGTAATCGTGGTATGCGTACTTACGTTTTCCCATTTTACCTGCATTTTTTTTGTTTGAACGGGTGCAGCCATCCTGACATCGGGGCACTCCGAGGCAAGAATGTCAACATCCTTCAGGGTGAGGCTGGTAACCGTTCCCCTTATTTGTTGCCTTCCTACATTTTTTTGTACCTGCCCGGCATTCACAATAATCAGGTTTGTACCCATTTCTTCTATTTTGCCCAACACCTCGTTCCGGGCGCCGTTGCCAATGGCAACCATTACAATAACAGCCGACACACCAATGATAATTCCCATCAAGGCAAAAAATGTTCTTAATTTATTGGCTAATAATTGGTTGCGCGATATCTTTATACTTTTTGATAATTTCATGTTCGTTTAACTTCTATGGGCAGACACTGGAAATAATCCCAATTATTTTAACGCTTCAATGGGATTCAGCCGTGCGGCTTTTTTGGCAGGTTGTATGCCTGCAATCACCCCAATAACACTTGCGGAAATTACGCCCACCAAAATGCTTTCCCATGAAACCGAAACAGGTATCTGCATCACCATTCCAAGAACAACTGCACCGGTGCCACCAATAACAATTCCAATTACACCACCCGATATGGTTACTGCAAGCGCTTCAAATAAAAATTGCATCACAATTTTTTTAGGGCTGGCGCCTATGGCCATTCTCAATCCAATCTCTTTTTTTCGTTCATTAACAGAAATGGTCATGATGTTTGCAATAACAAACCCACCGGTTATTAAAGACAAACCCGCAAGCAGGGCAAGGAATATATTGAATGTGCCCGATACTTTCTCTGCCATTTTTGTTGCTTCGGTAGGGGTAACAATCGAAAAATCATCAGGAATTCCCTCTGCAAGGCTGTGCCTCTCGCGTAAAATCTGAATTATTTTTTCAACCGTAATGTTCATATCGCCCTGATTAACCAGTAAAATTTTGACAGCTGACAAATAATCAACATTGGCAACACGCCTCATAAAAGTGGTAAGCGGTACCATAATACGATTATCCATATCGCCACCCCTGGGGCTTGTCCCTTTTGGTTCCAAAATGCCTTTAACTTCAAACTGAATGTTGCCAATTCTAATCATCTCCCCTATGGGATAATTGTCTCCAAAAAGTTCTTTTTGTACTGTTGAGCCAATTAAACAAATCCGGTTAAGGGACTTCATGTCTTCATCGTTAATAAAGTCACCTTCTGAAACATCCCAATCCCATACAGATGCCCACGAGGGTGTAATGCCAAAGACCGTGGCATTGGTTGACTTTTCAAAGTATTTGATATCCATATTTGCCTGCCTGCTAAACGGAGCTAAGCTTTTAATTTCGGGAATTTCCCGTTCAAGGTATTCAACATCTTCCGGTTTTAAGTTTGTAGCTCCCTGGGTTGCACTTATTTGCGACATTTGTGTTCCGCCGCCGGCAAAAACCATCAGGCTGTGCGTTCCGAATTTATTAACCCTCTCCATAACCTGGTCTTTTGCGCCAAACCCCACTGATACTATCAGGGTTAATGCGATAATGCCGATAATTATCCCAATCATCATCAGGAACGTACGGAGTTTGTTTTTACCCAGGCTTTTTAATGCACTTAAAATTATCCTTTTAGTTTTCATCTTTTGCCTCCTTTAATAATTTATTGAGTTCGTTTTTTGCATCTCTTGGCGATTTATTTAACTCATCGCTAACAATAATACCATCCGAGATTTTGATGATCCTTTTGGCATGTTCGGCAATATCCTGCTCGTGAGTGACCAGTACGATTGTCCTTCCTTCATCGTTCAATTTTTGAAAAAGCGCCATTATTTCATAGCTCGATTTTGTGTCAAGGTTCCCGGTTGGTTCGTCAGCGAGAATTATTTCCGGGTCGTTCACCAAAGCCCGCGCAATTGCAACACGTTGTTGTTGTCCGCCGGACAGTTCGCCGGGGTGATGGTGCATCCTGTCCTCAAGCCCTACTGATATTAATGCATCTTTAGCAAGCTTTCTGATATTGGTCCGGTCGGAATAGATCAATGGAAGTTCCACGTTTTCCAATGCGCTTGTACGTGCCAACAGGTTGTAGGACTGGAACACGAACCCGATTTTTTTATTTCTGACCCCGGCAAGCGCTTTATCGTCCAGTTTATTCACTTCGGCTTCATTGAAATACAGAGAGCCGCTTGTGGGTTTGTCCAGGCACCCGATGATATTCATTAAGGTGGATTTACCCGAGCCGGAAGCGCCCATTATTGCAATTAGTTCGCCTTTATGTATTTCGAGCGACACGCTGCGCACAGCAACCACTTCGCCGCTGGCTTCTTTGTTGTAAATTTTGCTTAGCCTTTCGGCTTTAATGACTACATTATTCATTTGTTTCCCTCCTTTTTTTATGAAAATATTTTTTGATTCAACAAAACATTAAAAAATTTAATCCGGTAGCAGAACCATCTCCCCCTCTTCAAGCCCCTCGGTAACCTCAGTGTAACTGTTATCATACCACCCGGTCTTTATTTTTCTATTTAACCGGGCATCTCCGTCAATTACAGTGACAAATCTTTCGCCTTTTTCTCTCACGATAGCCCTGGAAGGAACGGTTAGAACATCTTTCCTGGTTTCTAAATATATTGTTACTGTTGTAGTCATTTCAGGCCGGAGTATTTTATCCTGAAAATCTTCAATCTTAACCACAACAATATAATTAACCACATTGTCCTGAATAACTGCCTTGGGGTAGATGGCTGTTACTTTTCCTTTAAAGTCTGTGTCGGTATAAGTATCGACAGTGAAAGTAACATTCTGTCCGACAAGAATTTTCCCGATATCTGTTTCATCTACGTAAACCTGCACTTCAAGCCGGTTCAAATCGATAATATTAACAAAAGTGGGAGCTGCCAGCCCAGCCATAACGGTTTCACCCTCCTGTGTGGAGACCGAAGCTATAATTCCTGAAGTTAAGGCATATATGGTAGTGTAAGAAAGTTGTACTTTGGCCACTTCCACGTTTGCTTCAGCCTGTTTTAACTGAGCTTCGGCAATTTGGAACGTATTTTCTGCTATATCGTACTGTTGTTGCGAGATATAGTTTTGTTCAAGCAACGATTTTTGCCTTTCCAAATTTAATTTTGAATAGGCATAATCTGCCTCGGCTTTATTCATTGCTGCAATGTTCTGGTTTAGTTTTGCCCGGAGTTCGGCGTTGTCGAGTTCGGCAATAACCTGCCCGGCATTAACATAATCGCCGATATTGGCACGAAGTTTTTTCACAATTCCCGAAATCCGGGAGCCAACTTTCACTTCTGCACCAACCTGCGGCTTTATTATTCCGGTGGCAAGCACAGTGGAACCGATATCTCTCCTGACAACCTCAGCAGTCTGGATGTTTTTTTCATTTTTATCGTTTGGTTTAAAAATGTAAAACCAACCAATAAGCGAAGCTGCAATTATTATCATCAATCCAATTATCCAATACGATTTTTTCATATGAGTATTATTTACCAATAGTTCTTTCCAATTCAGCAAGTGATATTTTATAGTCCGCAATTGACCGGATATAATTTTGCTCGGCAGTTACAAAGGTTGTCTGTGCATCGGTTAGTTGAATAATTGACCCGATGCCTTCTTTATATTCACCCTCAGCAATTGATAAATTTTCCCGGGCGCTTTCAAGTCCTTTAGCCGATGTTTCAATCTTGTCAGTGGATTCGTTAACTGCAAGGAATGCATTCCAAACTTCCTGTCCGATTTGTTGTTTTAAGGCGTTGAGGTCTTTTTCGAGCCCTTTTAGTGCAAGTTCTTCCCCAATAACCCGGGCTTTAGTTGAGAAGCCTTTAAAAACAGGTATTGTAAGTGTCATTCCCAGCCACCAGTTCTGCTGCATACCCGATATTTCTGTTCCTGCAAAATTGTAATTTGCATTTGCACTGAGGGCAGGGTAATAGTTGCCCTTAGCCACCTGAATATAGTTTTGCTGTGCATTCAGCAATGATTGAAATCTTTTGACTTCGGTACGCGAACTCATGGCTTCAGCAAGAAGCAAATCATAAGATTGTTTCGTGTTTTCTTCTAATTCAGAAAGGTCATCAACGATTTCTGTGGGATGGTTTGAGGGCAATCCCATTAATTGATTGAGGTTTCCTTTGGCAGCAAGAAGCGTGTTGGCTGCTTTTATCTTTTCCAGTTCAGCATTTGAAAGTTCAACTTCCGATTTAAGAATATCGGAACGGGTTGCCATTCCCGCTTTATTTCTCGCAATTGCAAACTCTAAATGCAGTTGGGAATTTTTCACAGCCTCTTCGGCGCTTTTTAAAAAGCGTTCTGCCTGTAATGTCTTATAATACGCGTAGATGATATTGAGGACTAAATCCTGTTTAATGGATTCATGCTGAAAAATGTTTGCCTCGTAATTATCTTTCGCTGCATTATAGCCGGCTTTTGTCCTGAACCCGTTAAATAAATTGTAAGATGCCGAAATGCCTGTGTTGTAATTTTCATAGCGCTGGCTGCCATTGTTGTTTGAGTAAGTGGCTGCATTCGAGTTCATGCTTACCGTTGGGTAATAACCCGAATGCGCTTCATCAACCTTTGTTTTGTTTTCTTCCACAAAAAGTTGAGAAGATTGAATCCCGGGATTGTTTTGAAGCCCCGTTTTAATACAATTTTCTAAACTTAGCCTGGCGGGCATTTCATTTTGAGCAGATACTGCCAGAGCAGAAGTGAACAGGGTTATAAAGAATATTATTTTTTCCGACATCTTCATCCTTTTGAAATTCAATTTTTAATTATTGCGTTTCAAAAGTATGCAGGCCGGTCCGACGATAAAAGTAGAAATGGGGTGAAACGGACAAAAAGAGGGGTGAAACAAAAATCGGGTTGGCTTTCAACTGCCCAATAACCAGTTTAAGAAGCTGCTGGATTTTTCTTTACTAACAAGTATTTTTTCTTTGAAAGGTATAACCAGATTTACCGATAGTTTGCGAGCAAAATAATGCGATGCATTGGCAATGGCTTTGCGGTTTACGAGAAATTGCCGGTTAGCCCTGTAAAAATCATTTCCTGTAATTTTTTCCAGCTCTTCAAGCGCCTTGTTTATGGTATATTCTTTTTGATGAAATGTAACAAGGTGAGTAATTTCTGATTCAATATAAAACAGTGCGATATCATCCACCTTTATCGGGATAATATTGTCTTTATGGTAAACCAGAACTGAAACCTGTTTTTGATTTATTCTGCCTTCCAATAGTTCAACTATTGTTTTGTACGAGGGGGCATTACTAACGAAACTATCACTTAAATCCCTGTATTTTTTCAGTGAATCCCGGATTGTTTTTTTTGTAAACGGTTTCAATATGTAGTCAATTCCGTTTGCTTTAAACGCCTTTAGGGCGTATTCATCATAAGCAGTGCAGAAAATAACAGGCGAATTGACAGGAAATTTATTAAATATTTCGAAACTTAAGCCATCGCCCAATTGTATGTCACAAAATATTAAATCGGGTTTTTCATTTGTTTGAAAATAAGAGACAGCTTCCTTTACCGACCGTAAACTTGCCATAATTTGAGCCTTTGCCTCAACCTTCAAAATGGTTTCCGCCAGGTCATCTGCCGTATGTTGTTCATCTTCAATAATTACTATTCTCATTTTTCAAAACTTTAATACTTACAGCAAATTGTTCGTCGTTTGTGTGGATATTTATTTCATCGCCTGACACTATTTTGTACCGCTCGGCAAGATTGATCAAGCCCGAACCTGTAGTGGTTTCGGTAGTCAGTTTTGGGCGGAGGTTGTTGATAACCGTAATTCTTTCTTCTTTATAAATTATTTTTATTGTTAAAGGTGTTTCGTTGGTTAAAGCATTGTGTTTGATGGCGTTCTCAGATAAAAGCTGAAGTGAAAATACCGGAACAAACCCTGTTTGGACAATTTTTTCAGGAATGTCTATGTGAAACTGTAAAGCCTCACCGTACCTTATTTTTTGCATCTCTAAGTAATCAAGGCACAATTTCAGTTCATCTTTTATTTTTACAATATTGTCGTATTCCGTAGAAACCGTCACCCTTAAAAAATCGGACAACTTAATGAGGTAATCTTCTGCATCATCCGGCGATTTATTTATCAGGGCTTTAAGTGTATTTAACGAGTTAAACAAAAAATGCGGATGTATTTGCTGTTTTAATTTCAGGTACATGGCTTCGCTGTTCTTTTGTTTCAACCGGGCATTTTCAATTTCAATTTTCGTTTTTTTCTCCCTAAGCAACAGCAAATCCAGGAGAATTAAGATAACGGTATTCAATGAAATTGCCATAATAACGGTTGCATAAGGAGAATGAGACATGCTTATTTCGTAATTGGCATTTAAACTGGAGAAAATTAATTTACGCATTCTGATGGCAACCATGATAAAAGAAACCGACAGCAGATAGCTTACAAAATATCTGAAAATAGAGTAAAAATTATTTCGTAATTCGAATTTTTCCCGGTAATGTATAATGGCAAGATTAATCATCCATGCAAGATAGATGATTAGCGTTATTGACAGAATAGCCCTGGGATATATATTAAATGGAGCAGCCCTTACAATAAATAATGGGGTAACCGACAATATCCCAATCAACGGCGAAGTATAGAGTGCTACCCTTAAAATTTTTTTATTGTTTGAATTAATTTTCATCCTATTAAAATTGTTTACTTTTTGCGGTATAGTATGCCTGCCTGACGGCAGACAGGGAACTCGCATGAATTTTAATTATGCTCATGGGCGAAATTCTTTTCATGCTCGTTTCATACAATACAAAATTAAATTTTATTCGTTGATTGAATTGTATTTCAACCCTAAAACGGGCATTATTTGTCTTCTAATGGGCATTTTCAAAGGCAAAACATTTTAAGGAAAAATGCGGCAGGGTATAAGAAATGGCTCTTTTGTTTTTACCGAAACATTGGCATTGTGAGTGACAAATTTAAAAAAAAGATTTGAACAGGAATGCACCCTTCGTAGTTTAAGTGAAAAAACACGCAAGAGTTACTGATGGCACATTGCCGACTACAGTAACTTCTGTAAAAAATACCCGCAGCAAACCGGTGTTGAGGAACTCAGGGCTCAACTGTGCCTTAATTCCTGAAATGTTATGAGCTGGCTATATTTTTTTTATTTTTTCAGGATTCTGACGACAATCAAACACAGATGCAATTACAATTGTCTTGTTTTCTTGCCAGTAAATAATTTTATAATTGCCTTCTATAAGGTATCTAAAATCTTCTGGCATTTCATTTAGAAGTTCTTCTTTAGGTCCAGACAGAGGATTTTTACGTAAAATTTCAACTCTATCAATAATTTTGTTTATAATTTTCTTAGCTATTCTTGGGCTGGCTTTAAGGGAGTAGTAGTCATAAATATCAATTAATTGTTTTGAAGATAATTCAGACCATTCAATTTTTATTTCCATGATTTGACTCTCTTTTTTAATTCTTCATGTGAAATTACCCGACCGTTTGCTTTGTCTTGTTTTGCTTGGTCAATCATTTCATGGAATTCTTTCAAAGACATAGGTTTTAAATCCCTTTCATATTGCTTTTTTTTCTCTGTCATAATAAAAGACTCCAGTTTCTCAATGATACTTTCATCAGATATTCTTAAAAATTCTTCTATTAGATTCAGTTTTCTTGCTTGTATGTTCATGTCATCAATCATTTCATTCTGTTTTATACAAATATAACATGTTTCGATTGAAAGTGTTTCGATTGTTCGTCTTTTTTAGCTTGTTCTAATTTTCCAAAGTAGGCATAGACCAAGCCATAGCTTATATACCGCACGTTGAACTTATCCTCACTGGCGTTCGCTGGTTTATCAGGTCACCGAAAATCAGTATCTTATAGGCATTTAACCATTTAATTTTTATATTATGACAAATTTAAAAAAAGATTTGAACAGGAATGCACCCTTCGTAGTTTAAGTGAAAAAACACGCAAGAGTTACTGGTGGCACATTGCCGACTACAGTAACTTCTGTAAAAAACACCCGCAGCAAACCGGTGTTGAGGAACTCAGGACTCAACTGTGCCTGAATTCCTAAAATGTTAGTGGCTGGGTTTTCTTTTTGGATTATTAATTTTTATTGGGTCTTGACGAGTATCAAAAACATCTGTAATCAGAATACCTTCTTTAACTTTCTTATATACAATCTTATAATTGTTGCTAACTAAATACCTGTGTCCTTCTTCAAGTTGTAATAAAGTTTCTTCAATTTGTCCTGACTCTGGATGATTAATCAGTTGTCTTGTGGCAATAAAAATATTTTCTTTAATTTTTCGTGCAATGGTTACACTCGCAACTTTTTTGTAATAATCATAAATATCTTTGAGTGTTTCAGAAGCAAAGTCTGACCAAATAATTTTCATTAGATTACCACTTTTGGGATTCTATTTCTATCTGTTCTTGAGTTTTATATTTGCCTGCAAGGTAATCCTTATTTGATTTTCTATCTCTTTCAGTCAACTGTTTTTCTGTAAATGGCTTAAATGCCTTTTCTACAACATCTTTAGTTTTAAAGATAGTCTCTTCAATTTTTTTAAGCACATCTTCATCTTGAAGATGAATTAGATATTCAATGGCATTTAACTTTCTAGTTTGTAGATCCATAACGCATATAATTTATTTTCAAAGATACTAATTACTTATTAATTTAAACGAATGATGATGGATTTTGTTCCAATCACTTTGTCGCTAATGGGAAACTATATATTGCATGGCGGTTGCGGTGTACAGCTTTTCAGCCTGCACCTGGCTCAGATGGGAGATAAACGCTCTAACATTGCACAGACCCCTTCGTGAAATTTATAGAATCTTGAACTTAACCTCACTGCGTTCGGTGGTTTTTCATGCCACTGGAAGCCAGTACCTTTAAGGCATTTAATCTATTAATTATCTTATTATGACAAATTTAAAAAAAGATTTGAACAGGAAACGGCTTTACGCAATTTAAGTGAAAAGAACAGGAAAAGTTACTGGTGGCACATTGCCGATTACCGTAGCTTTTGCAAAAAAGATCCGGAATTCACGGGGGTGAAGAACTCAGGGCTCAACTGTGCCTTAATTCCTGAAATGTTGCCCTTATTGGCCATGCTCCCTTTATCCATTCAGCTTATGTTAAATTCAGCCATCGAACATTCTTGTAAATCCCATTGTTGCTATATAGTTCATACGTTAATCCTTAGATTATTACATCATGGAAGCATTATCCGAAAAAAAAGTGAAAGAACATCTTGATACCAAATTAAAAGAGTGGTCAATAGAAAACAACGCCATTAAAAGAGAGTTTAAATTTAAAACGTTTGTAGAAGCTTTTGGTTTTATGGCTTCGGTTGCACTCGAAGCCGAGAAATTAGATCATCATCCCGACTGGAGCAACTCATATAACAAAGTGACCATTTCTCTAACCAACCATGAAGCTAAAGGAATCACTCAACTTGATTTCGATTTGGCGGCTACCATTGACAAGCTCTTCGGAAGCTAAACCGTGGATGCCTACAGTAGTTTCACAAATTTTTCCACCGTTCCTGCATTTGTGACAAATTAATCGGGTTCAAAAAGTTTCTCCAGACTTTCTTCGACGTACTTGTACTTTCCGTTTTCCTTTCGCTTCGGCATCATCGTCAGCACATTTCGTGTCGCACAAACTCACGATCTGTTGCAGTGATTTTAAAAAAATAAGCAGCCATTTCTGACTGCTTATTTGCGGTATTACGCACTTTGCGGTGACGACGAGACTCGAACTCGCGACCTCCGGCGTGACAGGCCGGCATTCTAACCAACTGAACTACGCCACCATTTTTATACTTTTTTGAACGCCATTTTTCGGCTTTTTCAATTCTGAAACGTGCTGCAAATATATACTTTCTTTTATTTACTGCAATGCAAATAAAAATTATTTTTTTAAATTCACGTATATTGCTTATTATGAGTTAATTAAATGTTTAACTAACTTAAATTTGAATGATATTCTCTTTGTTGAGAACCTTTTCTCCGCTCCATCTGTAAGCTAACAGTGTTTTGCTCGAACTGATACAGCTATCCAGACAACAAATATTAGGTTTCTGAATTGAGTCGCCTTTTTTTCTGCAGTAGTGACCAAAAAACACAATTGGCGCATCGTCAGGGTAGGGTAGTGTTTTTGGAAGCACTTCGGAGGGAATGGTATATTCCGGTAATCTGAACTTACTTTCAAAAGAGAGCCCCTCAAAAGTTTTTCCCTGCGGTTCTTCCCACCACCGGATTCTGAATGAACGTGGTGAAACTCCCTTGTTGCTGATAATTCTCAAGTCGCGGGGCATTTTAAATTGCAGCCCTTTTGTGAGTATCCAGATATTTTGTGCCAACTCAGATTCAGGATTTTTATGAATTTTCCTGAAAACCTGCTTTTTAATTTTTCCCGGCGGTAGATTTTGATTAATGAATTGAACCGCTTCATCTGACCAGCAGGCATGAACTACCCGAAATCCGTCAAGCTCCAGAAACAAAGGGAGAGTGCGAAGCCATTTCAGATGACTTTGCCACTCTTCGGAGTAGTTGACAAATTCATTGATGGTTTTTAGTATGGCAAAGAAATTTTTGAACGGAGGTTTAACCAGAGGATTTCCTTTTTTGTCTTTGATGTGTGCAATGATTGCATTGATTTCGTGATTTCCCAATATAGCCAATGCCTCATCATTTTCCACCATCTTCCGGATGATTCCGATGGTTTTTCGGATTTGGGGACCCCGGTTGATGAAATCGCCCACAAAAATGGCTTTTCTTTCCGGATGAGCATAGACACCGGCTGTTTTTTCATAACCCAGTTTTTGCAATAGCTTTTTCAGCAGCTCAGCATGTCCGTGCACATCACCAATAATGTCATACATAAAAAAGTAATGAAGATTTTTGCAAAAGTAATCGAAAGATGCTAAAGTTCATTAATGATTGCAGATTTAGTGAATTTTTGTGTCTACTAAAGGGCAGGCAGGTTTTAGCTTTTTAGTGGCTAAAAAACATTTTTCGCTGTGAGCTCTGGAATTTGAAGTTTAATGTAACTTTGTGAAAATTTTAAGAAATGAAAAACTTAAAACGATATTACAGGCTTCCTGCCTCTCCTGAAGTTGTTTACAATGCTTTGACCAATAAGGCTGTGATTGAAATATGGACAGGAGAAGATGCGGTTATGGAGCTTGAAGCGGGCGGCGCTTTTTCACTGTGGGAGGGCAGCATAACGGGAGTGAATCTTGAACTGGAGGAAAACCGTAAAATTGTGCAGCAGTGGTTTTTTGGTGAGCAGGAGGAGCCATCAATAGTAACAATTCTGTTGTATCCCGATAAAAAAGGAACCAGCGTTGAACTGCGCCATACCAACATCCCCATCGAAGCTTTTGAAAATATTTCCTCTGGCTGGGATGAGGATTATTTTGCATCTCTCAAAGAGCTCTTCATCTGATTCTCAAAAAGTTTTTTATTACCTGATTTGGGTTAGCCCGGTTGTTTCCCGGATAAACAGCAGCGCATCGTATCTGTATGCCGGCAGTGTAGGTACGTAACTGCCATCTTCCGCCGGATTGAAAACAACACCAATGGCGCGGTGGTTCAGTGGTTCTTTCAGCAGCGGATGATTCCTGTCTTTCCGGTTGAAGAGGATGAAAAACTGCGGATGGGGAACCTCGTTCAGTAAATAGTCCAGACTTCTCTTTTGTGCTTTGGGTATTTTCATAATTTTCATGCGCCCGCCCCATTCGCCTCCGGCATTTACTTTGCCCCGAAATGTTCCGAAACCGGCAATGAACACATTGTCTTCTCCCAGATTTTCCCTGCTCAATTGTCCGATATTGTACTGTTCAAAAAACCTCATTGAGGTAGCCCTTGAATCTCCAACGTGGGAATTGTGTGCCCACACAATTCCTTTAGAGTCTTCTCCGTAAAAGCTAAGTAGCTTATTTACAGTTATCCACATGTGATCAACGCGGGCATTCCATGAATCGGTGCTGTTTTGCAGGACAAGCCTGTAAAAATTTTCTGCATTTTGAATAACCAGTGCATTCTGCATAGCTCTGAAGTGTGCTTTTTCCTTTGCAGAATCTAAATTTTCTCCATGCCGGTACAGAATTTCTGCAACCTGCTGCAGTTCCGTTTCACAAGAAGGTTTACCATCAGCAACTGCACGCGCATACTG
Organism: Mariniphaga sp.; assembly: GCA_040772505.1. Lineage (GTDB taxonomy): Bacteria > Bacteroidota > Bacteroidia > Bacteroidales > Prolixibacteraceae > Mariniphaga. Next base: position 932,426 of record JAXGYA010000001.1, read on the forward strand.
CCATTCATCTTTTCTGCGTCCGGCAAAACAGTTGAGGAGGTTCTCAATTTCATAGTGCTTTTCGGAAAGATTTTCCTTTGAATAGGCTAATAGATCATCCATCGCATCCCAATGTCCATAAACATCCATACCGTAAAATCCTGTTTTTCTTTCAGCGGGAAGCGAGTCGTTGTGTTGCTTCAGCCACTCTGCCAGCTCCAGAATATCGGTGTTTGACCACATCCAGACAGGCCATCTGTGAAATGTTTGCAGCACTTCCAGTGCAGACGACATGGAGTTTTCCAGCCCTTTCACATATTTGTTAAGCCGGTAGATGGTAGCCCAGTCGCCTTCCACGGCAATGAAATTGAAGTTTTTTTCGGCAATCAGCCGTTTGGTAATTTCAGCACGCCAGTGATAGAATTCCCGAGTGCCGTGTGTGGCTTCGCCCAAAAGAACGAGTTGTCTGCTTCCAGACTCCTCAATGATTGCGTTTAAATCCGCAGAAGTGTTTAACGGAACAGCTTTGGATGTGAAATAGGAAACCAACTCCGGGTTTTTCTTTTCTGGCGGGGATGCCTTTGCCCAACCCGGAAAACAAACAATCAAAAACAGAACTATTCTTTTAACCATCATCAAAATCTTAATACCGGATTGATTTATGAAACAGTTCAACCATATGTGGTTTATTGCCGATTGTACTAATCAGTCTTAATACGGATAAGCAAATAAAGCAAAATATTCGCCATTTCAAAATGCTTTGGCGGCTTGGTGTTGCTGTCACTGCCGACAAGGGTTTTATTTCTCACCAAACTTTCAAACTGAAGTTGATGATCAAACCCCAAACCTGCCTTTGCCTGAAGTTTCTTTGACTACCGAGTAGTACTCTGTCATCAGATTTTGTATAATTTCGGCTGCCGGCTGAATTTTGCTGATTTGTGCCGAAACCTGACCTATTTCCAGTTCGCCGTCATCCAGATCGCCTTCAAAAATTCCTTTTTTTGCCCTTCCCTTTCCGAGAAGCGCCTTAAGTTCTTCTACCGGTGCTCCCCGTTTTTCGGCGCTTTCAACCTGTTCAAAAAACCTGTTTTTCACCATCCGCACTGGAACCAGTTGCTTTAGCGACAGTTTTGTATCTCCTTCTTTTAGGCTGACAATGAGTGACTTGAAGTCGGGATGCGCTGAGGACTCTTCAGCAGCGGCAAAGAGAGAACCGATTTGCACGCCTTCGGCACCTAAAGCCATAGCAGCAAGCATCGCCTTCCCCGAAGCAATTCCACCGGCAGCCAGCAGTGGTAGACCGGTGGCTTTTCGCACAGAAGGAATCAGAACCATTGTGGAGGTCTCTTCGCGACCAATGTGTCCACCCGCTTCAAACCCTTCGGCAACAATGACATCCACTCCGGCTGCTTCCGATTTTTCAGCAAACAACGAACTGGAAACTACATGAGCGACCACAACTCCTTTGTCTTTCAGCCAGCCTGTCCATTTTTTCGGACTTCCGGCGGAAGTAAACACAATTTTTACATCCTGCCGGACAATGATTTCCATAATTTCATCAATTTCCGGATAGAGGAGCGGCACATTCACACCAAAGGGTTTGTCGGTTGCCGATTTTGCTTTCAGAATGTGCTCTTCAAGAGTGGCAGGATGCATGGAGCCGGCACCAATCAGCCCAAGCCCTCCCGAATTGCTGACAGCCGATGCCAGCCGCCAGCCTGAACACCACACCATACCACCCTGAATAACAGGATATTTAATTTGAAACAACTCACAAATTCTGTTCATCATCATCATTAAAATAGGAAAGAACAAGAGATTTTGGTTTTAACTTCATTCGGAAAGATATTTCTCAAGCAGTTCAGCCAGCATTTCCTTTGAAATCCTGCGCTTGATATTACCCTCCACCGCAAATGAGATATTTCCATTTTCTTCGGAAACGACAATTACCAAAGCATCAGTGCCTTCACTGACTCCGATTGCTGCACGGTGCCTCAGCCCCATGTTTTTATCCACCTCGCGCTGGGTTAAAGGTAAAATGCACCCGGCTGCTGCAATGGTGCTTCCCTTTATGATTACCGCCCCGTCGTGTAAAGGAGTATTTTTGAAAAAAATCGTACGCAGCAGCGACGAAGAGATGTTGGCATTGAGCAATTCACCGCTGTTAATTTGCTCGGTCAGCTCAAAATTGCGGGCAATGACAATGAGTGCACCGGTTCTTGATTTTGCAAGTGAAGCACTGGTTTCGGTAATTATCTCAATAAACTCGGAATCAGAAGATCTACTGCGGTGAACTCCGAAAATTCTGTCTAAAAGGAGTATCCGGTTGATATTGTAGTTTTTCCCGATAAAAATCAGAAACCTTCTGATTTCAGGATGAAAAACAATGATGAGCGCAATCAAACCCACTCCGATGAACTGACCCATGATTGTTCCGATCAGCTCCATGTTGAGCGCTTTCACCACAATCCAGAACAGATAGACCGAGATTAAACCGATAATCAGGTTAAATGCAACAGTACCTCTGACAAGCCGGTAAACCTGATAGAGTAGTATAGCCACCAGAAGTATATCGAGTATATCGAGAAACCGTATGGTTATGAAGGCGGTCATCAGACAATTGTTGCTTTTAGCGCCTTGAAAATCTGAATGGCTTCCATGGCTTCATTCACATCATGCACGCGCAGAATATCTGCACCTCCAAGCAGCGCCATTGTGTTAACCACCGTTGTTCCGTTGAGGGCATCCGCAGGTTCAATCTGTAAAAGTTTCCAGATCATTGTTTTGCGGCTGAGCCCGACCATCACCGGAAGCTGGAAAACCTTGAATGAATCCAGCCGGTTCAGCAAGTCGTAATTGTGCTGCAGGTTTTTTCCAAACCCAAAACCCGGGTCGATGATTATGTCTTTCACCCCAAACTTTGTTAGCAGCTTCACCCGGTCGCTCAACCAGGCTGAAATATCACGGACAACATCGTTATACTCAGGGTTATCCTGCATGTCTTGAGGTGTTCCCTGGATGTGTGTAAGAACATACGGAACGTTCATTTTTCCGATAGTTTCAAACATTTTTGAATCCAGCGACCCGCCGGAAATATCATTTACTATCACGGGACCAATTTCATCAATGACGCGAACTGCTACCCACGACCGGAATGTGTCAATGGAAAGCGGTATTTCGGGAAAATTCTTTCGTATGGCATGCACAGCAGGCAATAATCTGTCCAGTTCTGTTTTTGTTGAAACAAGAGCAGCACCGGGCTTTGTTGAAATGCCTCCCACGTCTAAAAAGGTGACACCCTCTCCAATCATTTTTTCCACAGCAGAAAGCAACACTTTCTTATCTGTCATTTTGCCGTTATCAAAAAAGGAGTCGGGTGTGACATTTATTATGCCCATAACCACTGGCTGGGTAAAATCTATCAATCTGCCGCCCAGATTGATCATGTTTTTTCTTTTCAGGAATTTACCCGCTGATTGGGTAATCAACATAAGCAATATGATTTATTGTTAAACAATTAAGCATTACAAATGTATAACAAAACCCTCAGATTCTTCAAATTTTCCTATTTTTATGCTTTAATTAAAAAAGAGATGAAGAAAACGAATCAGCAATATGACGAAATAGTGGCAATCTGCCGCTCCGTATTCACCAGAAAGATGAATGATTACGGCACGGCGTGGCGCATACTAAGACCTCCGTCCATAACGGATCAAATCTATATTAAGGCACGGCGCATCCGCACAATTGAAGAGAAGGGAGTTGCAAAAGTTGACGAAGGTGTCCGCCCTGAATTTATTGGAATTGTCAACTATGCCATTATGGGATTGATTCAGTTGGAGTTGGGTCCATCTGAAAATGAACTGGACAAAGAAAAGACAACGGAATTATACAATAGCTGGTTCGGGAAAGCCAAATCGCTGATGCAGGATAAAAATCACGACTATGGTGAAGCATGGCGAAAAATGAGAATCAGCTCCTACACCGACCTTATTCTGATGAAACTAAAACGCACAAAACAAATTGAAGATAACGAGGGCAAAACCACCGAATCTGAGGGGGTTGATGCAAATTACCTGGATATAATCAATTATGCTGTTTTTGCCCTGATAAAAATTGAAAATGAAGAATAAAAAATTTGTATTGAATGAAAGTAGTTAAGCATTTTTCCCGTATAGTTGTTGGAATCGTATTTGTTTTCTCAGGTTTTGTCAAAGGGATTGACCCGTGGGGGTCAGCCTATAAGTTCACCGACTATTTCAATGCCATGCATATGGAGTGGCTCATCTGGGCAGCATTACCCATGGGAATTCTTCTCGCATTTGCCGAGTTTGCAATTGGGGTAGCGCTGTTATCCAACATATTTATGCGTTTTACCTCCTGGCTGGCACTGCTTTTTATGATATTCTTCACCGGACTGACCCTCTGGATTGCCATTGCAAATCCGGTTACGGATTGCGGCTGTTTCGGCGATGCCATAGTTATTTCAAACTGGGAGACATTTTATAAAAATATCGTACTCATTCTGCTGACTATCATTATTTTCATCTACCGAAACAACATGAAAGGACTACCCGGCAAAAAAGCCGGCTACATGCTGTCAATTATTCTGGCGGCTGTTTATGCGGGATTTGTTGTTTATTCCTACAACCATTTGCCGGTATTCGATTTCAGACCTTATAAAGTGGGAGTAAACATTCACGAAGCGATGTCCGTTCCGGCTGATGCACCACAGGATGAATATGAAAATATTTTTTACTATGTAAATAATAATACCGGTGAAGTGGAACGTTTTACCGAAGAAAATTATCCATGGCAGGATACGCTGAACTACTCTTTTCATGACTTAGAATCCATTCTTGTGCAGAAGGGCTACGAGCCGCCAATCCATGATTTTACCATTGAAACGCCCGAAGGGGATGACATCATTGATTTTTTCCTGTATGCCGACAATTATGTTTTTATGCTGATTGCATACGATCTTTCAAAATCGTCTCTGAAAACACAGGAAAAAATCAATACGTTGGCAAACTGGGCGCTTGGCAACGAAATGGAATTTATCTGTCTGACCTCATCGCTGCCCGGTGATTCAGAAGCTTTTGCCCGGGAAAACGGAGCACCCTATGAATTTTTCAATACCGATGAAATTACACTAAAAACCATTGTGCGCTCCAATCCGGGGCTGATGGTTGTAAAAGATGGAATTATAGTGGCAAAATACCATTACAACGATATTCCTTCGCCGGAAGAATTTCAACAGAATTTCATCAATAAATAGTTAAAATTGACCGGCGAGCCAACAGCGAAGTGCACCATCCAAAGGAAGGGTTTAATTTTGTCAGCGAAATTTATCGTAAAAAACTAAATATCAGAAAAATGAGAAAGAAAATAGTAGCAGGAAACTGGAAATGTAATACCAGTTTACAGGAAGGAATTGAGTTGGCCAAAGCAGTAAATCAGCTCGTGGAAAAAGAAGCCGATGCAGATGTAACCATAGTGCTTGGCGTGCCGTTCACCCATCTTTCAAAAGTAGTTGAGTCGGTGAATACGGAGCGTATCGGTGTTTCGGCACAAAACTGTGCAGCAGAAGCAAAAGGGGCATTCACCGGTGAAGTGTCAGCCGAAATGGTGAAGTCAACCGGTGCAGAATATGTTATTTTAGGACACTCCGAAAGACGCGAGTATTACGGCGAAACCAGCGAAATTCTGAACAAAAAGCTGGCTTTGGCGCTAAGTAACGGGCTGACGCCCATCTATTGCTGCGGCGAACCTTTGGAAGTGCGCGAAGCAGGCAGGCAAAATGAATTTGTGAAAAATCAGCTGGAAGAGACCATCTTTAAACTTCCGGAAAGCGAATTCAAAAAACTGGTGATTGCTTATGAACCCATCTGGGCAATCGGCACGGGCAAAACGGCAACTTCTGCACAGGCACAGGAAATTCACGCATTCATCCGCTCGGCAATTGCCGGAAAATTTGGTAACGAAACAGCTGAAGGAATTTCTATTCTTTATGGCGGAAGCGCCAAACCGGACAATGCACCGGAGCTTTTTGCCAACAAAGATGTGGACGGAGGACTAATCGGCGGCGCATCGCTGAAAGCTAAAGATTTCTTAGGAATTATCAACGCCTTTTGAGAAATATCAAAAGTGGATTACCACAAAGTTGCAGTTTCAATTTCGCCATACGAGGAGTGGCTTAGCGATGTGTTGATGGCTGAGCTTGCAAATCTTGGCTACGACAGTTTTGCCGAGACCGGTGTTGGTTTCGAAGCCTTCATTCAGGCTGATAGTTTCCACAGGAAAGATGTTGACAAAACGCTTGAAACATATTCCGGAAACTTCACATTCACGGTTGAAGAGGAGTTCATCAAAGTACAAAACTGGAATGAGGTTTGGGAGAAAAATTATTTTCAGCCATTGGTGATTGGCGGAGAGTGCCTGGTGCGTGCACCTTTCCACAAGGACTTTCCGAAGTGTAGATTTGAAATTGTGATTGAGCCCAATATGGCTTTTGGCACCGGAAACCACGAAACTACTTCCATGATGTTAGAAGCTATTCTGAAAGAGAATCCTGAAGGTAAAAAAGTGCTCGACATGGGTTCCGGAACGGGAATCCTGAGTATTCTGGCGTCAATGAAAGGTGCATCGGAGGTAACTGCCATTGATATTGATGAATGGGCAGTGAAAGGAAGCATGGAGAATGCGGTGCGCAACAACATAAAAAACATAACGGTGCTGCAAGGCGATGCATCGTTGATTGGCAATGAAAAATATGATTTTGTTTTTGCCAATATCCAGAGAAATGTGCTGCTCCGGGATATTCCCGCCTACAGTGCCGGCATGAACAGCGGAGGAAAACTGTTTGTGAGTGGTTTCTATTTAGATGATTTGGAGGAAATTAAACATAAAGCCCTTGAATCGGGCTTTATGTTTAATCATTATATGGAAAAAAACAAGTGGGTGGTTGCTGTTTTTGACAGGCAGTAACCACAAACATATTGTCAAAACATCACGCCAAACCGGAAACCGCCTGTCATCAGAGTTCCCGAATAGCCCAAATCGCCCCACCAGTCATTGTAATTTTCATGAAATCCGCTCGTTTTGTCATCAAAACTAAACCGGATGCCGGCACCTAAATAGAAATCCACAAACAACCTGTCAAGCAGGAAATAGTGTATTCCCATAATTACATTTCCTCCGGTTTTAAAGATTTTAGTGTTCATTTCCCCATCTTCCAGACCAATGTAATTTGTTCCGTTTTCTGTAAAACCATAGGCTGAATAGCCATCATCATTCACAGAAAAATAGTTAAACACAGGCCCATAGGCAAGATACGGATTCACATATTTGAATTCACGTTTCAGATAGATTTTATGTTGAAGCTCAATTCCTAACCCATACATGCTGTTGTAGTCCCAGGTGGTTGGGTTCTGGCGAAAATAAAATTGCGGCGCTGCCACCAGCCAGTGATTTTTATCATTCAGTTTGAAATCCAGATCAATTCGCATTCCATTGGAAATGGCATACTGCGGAACCAAACTCAACCCAAAGGTCTTATTACTATACTCCTCCTCCGTTTTATTCTGAGAGGTGAGAAGCAAGGGGAAACACAACAACAACAATGGAATAATTTTTTTCATTCGATTAAATTTAGCAGTTAATATTCAACTTTAATTTCACTAAGTTTTCTTATTGCATCATTCTCCAGTTTATACTGAACAAATCCCGATTCGCCAATAACCAAAGCGCGGTTCCTGTCCAGAATAATATCGTAAGCAATTAAATCATTGAAATAGTGCAATTCTTTCACATTTTGCAGGCTTTTGTCGGAAACATCCAAGATTCTTAATCCGCCATCGCATAACCATACTGTGTCATTTCGCACAGCCAGCCCGCGAGGATTGGACATCGGATATTGTTTTACGAGTTTCGGCCTGCTCAAATCAGCCAAATCAATAATCTGAAGCTCATTCACCGGGCGCCAGCAGTCGGGGCGGCCCGAGCTCAAAGTTACATAAGCATACCTCCCGTCTGACACAACCGGATCGCATGCCACGACATGCTCATAAAACGATATTTTTTCCGGAATGCCGTTTTCGCGGATTTTATAAATATACATTCCCGAATTGGTGCCTAAAAACAGATTTTCACCAAAGGGGAAAATTGTTTCCACTCCAAATCCGACCTGACTCTTTTGTTTATACTCGGGATTCTCTGCCGAAGATACATCATAGACATTCAGCGTTTCATGGTCCACCGTAAACAGGCGGTCGCCCACAATGGTGAACCGCGCCATTGAACCGCCGGTGCCGCTTCCCTCACTCATCGCTCCATCAAAGGAAGAGTCATTGTAGCTGCAGGAACTCCATCCAAAAAACAGCAAAACGGCAATTAGTATTTTAAAATTTCTGCAATTCATAATTTCTGATTTTTATCTTATTCCACTTTCGCTTTCATATATCTGTTTTTATTGTTTCTTTCCCATCTTACCAGTACGGCATCATCCGGCACTGCCTGGCGTTCTGCCCACGACACCCCTCTTCCGTCGGGTGAAAGCGGTTCGGGAAAAACTCCCTTAATTCGCTTAACCACTTCAAGCGAACCGGCGCTTTCATCAAATTTAAAAGCGATTAAGTCCACGGCATTGTCGGCATACATCACATTGTCTTTCATGGCAATATCAATGCAGCCATCTACCTGAATAAATGCTCTTTTTTGTGGATTCTCAGGATCGGAATTATCAATAACATGAATTCCCCTGAATTTTTCATTGATGAAAATCAGATGATCCTTTAAATAGATTTTGCCCGGATTCTTAATACTTTGCGGGCTTCCCAAAGTTATGCTTCTCTCCACTTCGGAACGCAGCATAAACACCGGCCGGAAAGTTTCCTGCGGGGCAATATCAAAACCTGCATTCACGGTAAAAAAGAGAAACAGCAAAAGAAAGTAGGGTAGTAATTTTTTCATGTGAATAATTTTATGACATAATTAATGTTTTTTTCACTCATTAAAGCTTTCAAAGAAATGAATTTCAATACAGATGGGAAACAGTGAAGAATGGTTGCGCCAACTTACTGGATTTGCAAACTTTATTTTTCGCGCTGTGAGTTTTTCGGAATTTCCCATATTTCAAGCTCCCGGATTTCCTTTCCGTCAATTACAAAACGAATGGCGGTGCAAACGTTATGAAACCCTATATATCCGGCAGCACCGGGATTGATATGCAGTAAATCCAGCGTCGGGTCGAAAATTACTTTTAAAATATGTGAATGTCCGCAGATAAAAAGGTCGGGAGGATTGGTGAAAATTTCAGGTTTGACAAAGCGTTCATATCTGCCGGGATATCCACCTATGTGTGTAATCCACACATCAGTTTTCTCGCATCTGAACCGAAGATGCGCAGGATAAACTGTACGGACATCCTGCCCGTCAATGTTTCCGAAAACACCTTTCAGTGGTTTGAAAGCCGTAAGTTTATCAGCAGTTTCCATGTTGCCGAAGTCGCCGGCATGCCATATTTCATCCGTTTTTTCAAAAAAATGAAAAAGCCGGGAATGCAGGAAACCGTGTGTGTCCGATAAAAGACCGATGCGCTTCATAAATTATTTAATGAATTGTCACTCTTTTCCACAAATTAAGATAAATTTGCTTTCACGAGAAGTTAAGTTTTGACAAAATGAAACAAATATTTATTATCAGGCATGCAAAAGCAGTACCCTACGGATATGACGACGATTTTAACCGCAATTTAACCAACAGGGGAAAAAGAGACGCAGCTCTTGTCTCCGGCGAACTGGAAAGAATGGGGATTAAACCGGATATGATTATCTCAAGTCCGGCAAAACGTGCATTGAAAACTGCACGAATTTTCGCAGAAAACCTTGGCATCAGCAGGGATACAATTCAGGAGAAAGAAGAATTGTATCCGGGGCTCACGCTTAAGGAGTTTTTAAAGCTCATTCACTCGTTGCCTGCCGGCACAGAAACTGTATTTTTCTTTGGGCACAATCCCTATCTTCAAAATAATACCACCGGGCTGTTAAAGCGTTTCGATTACGAGATGCCCACATGTTCCACCAATGGTATCAGCTTCGATGTTAAAAAATGGGAAGATATTGAGCCCGGTTCAGGAAAGCTCGCTTTTCGGATTATTCCTGCTATGCTTCGCTAAAAAACCGTATCTGCATACAATTTATCTCCCTCCGAAAAGTTTATACTGAAATTGCTTTGTTAGTTTTGTGCCGATGATAAAAAAGCTGATTCTATTTATATTTCTGGCTGCTGCCATGCTCAGCGCTTTTCCCCAAAGCAACAACGCCACTCTTAGGGGAGTGGTGCGCGACTCAGAAGGAAAGCCGCTGGATATGGTAAACATCGGTCTGAAGGACTATCCGCTGGGAACCAGTTCAAACCGCGAGGGGAAATTTCTGCTGCGTATTCCCGCAGGGAAAAGAATTGTTGTTGCCTTTTCTTCACTTGGATATGCTGCTTATTCCGATACTGTTTATGCCGGCTCTGAGGAAAACGTTTACCGCGAAATAGTTTTGCAGGGAATTGATTTGAAACTGGCAGAAATTACGGTTACCGAACAGCGCCGCAACACCGGGAATGTTACCCGTCTTGATCCGCGCTTTATTGACATTATACCCGATGCGGCAACCGGTGGCGTTGAAGCGCTGATAAAAACACTCCCGGGGGTCTCTTCCAACAATGAGCTGAGTTCACAATATACGGTGCGTGGCGGAAATTTTGATGAGAATATGGTATATGTGAACGACATTGAGATTTACCGTCCGTTTCTCATCCGTGCCGGACAGCAGGAGGGACTGAGTTTCATCAACAGCGACATGGTCTCCACCATTGACTTTTCAGCCGGAGGATTCGACGCCCGTTATGGCGACAAAATGTCATCTGTTCTCGATATAAAATATCGAAAACCCAGTGTGTTCCGGGGTTCAGCATCGGTTAGCCTGTTGGGGGCGTCCGCACATTTCGAAGATGTGGCTCTGAAAGGAAGACTGGCTCACATTTCAGGGGTTCGATACAAAACCAACAGCTACATGTTGGGCAGCCTTGACGAAAAAGGTGATTATGAACCGAAATTTACTGATTTTCAAACCTATATCACCTACCGGTTTTCAGAAAGTTTTGACCTCTCTTTTTTGGGAAATGTTGCTCAAAACCAATATCAGTTTGTTCCAAAAACAAGAAAAACAACTTTCGGAACATGGGATACCCCGCTCAACACAACCATCTATTTTAACGGTCAGGAGATCGATCAGTTCAATACCTACTTAGGCGCCTTGTCGGCAAATTATCATCCCAATCTGAACCTGAACCTTAAGTTTATCCTTTCGGCTTTCAATACCTCTGAAGAGGAAACCTACGATATTTTGGGGCAATATTATCTCAATCAGTTGGAGCGAAATATGTCGTCGGAAGATTTTGGCGATAGCATATTAAATCTTGGAGTGGGAACATTTTTAAATCATGCGCGTAATTATCTGGATGCCAGTGTTTACAGTTTTTCACACAAAGGGGCATACAACTCCGAAAAGCATCTGCTCAACTGGGGAATTCAGTTTCAGCACGAGCAGTTTTCAGACAAAATCAACGAATGGATTTACCGCGATTCCACCGGCTACTCTCTGCCGTATTCCGACAAGGAGGTTCTGCTCTTTTTTACATTAAATGCTCGAAACCAGCTGAGTTCAAACCGAATAACAGGACATTTTCAGGATACGTGGAGCGTGCCTGTTGGCACGGGAGATTTGTATTTAACTGGCGGAATACGCTTTAATTACTGGGATTTTAATAGTGAATTGCTTGTCAGTCCACGAGTTTCCATAAGCTATTTTCCGGCATGGCAAAGGAAGATGTCATTCAGCCTTTCAGGCGGAATGTATCATCAATCTCCCTTTTTCAAAGAGCTGAAAAACCGCGACGGCTCCATCAATGAAAATGCGCGGGCACAACGCTCCTATCAGCTGGTTGCGGGAACGGATTATATTTTCACCGTCTGGAACCGGCCGTTCCGGTTCACCTCTGAAGCGTATTATAAACACATGAACCGCCTGGTGCCATATAAGGTTGAGAATGTTCAGATTCGCTATTTAGGAGAGCAGGAAGCCGTTGGGTATGCTACTGGAATTGATATGAAGGTGAACGGGGAATTTGTGAGCGGGGTTCAGTCGTGGGCAAGTATTTCACTGATGAAAACTGAAGAGAATATCCATAACGACGGACATGGTTTCATTCCCCGTCCTACCGACCAGTGGCTTAATTTCAGCCTGTTTTTTCAGGATTATTTTCCGGGAAATCCATCCTACAAAATGCAGCTTTCAGGTTTTTACGGTGCCCGCCTGCCCGCCGGTCCACCCAATTCGGAGCGCTATCAGGATGTTTTCAGGATGCCGCCCTACCGGCGGATTGACTTAGGATTCTCAAAAGTAATAATCAGTGCTTCCAGACCGGTGCAAAACAGTCTCTTCAGGCATATCAACGACATGTGGATCAGCCTGGAGGCATTCAATATACTGAACATCAAAAACACTGTTTCCTATTTCTGGGTCTCCAGCTCGGGCGGCGACCAGTTTGCAGTTCCTAACTACCTAACCAACATGAAGTTAAATCTAAAGATTTCGGTTAAGTTTTGAATGAACAACTAAACCGGTCTGTTGCAAATGTGCTACCGGTGCCGGGTTAACGTGTTGTCTTTTCCAGTAATCCCCTGGTTGCATCTTCCAACAGATCAAGAACCAGTTCAAAACCTTCTTCTCCGCCATAGTAAGGGTCGGGAACTTCCTTATAGTTCCACTCTTTGCTGAAGTCGGTCATTTTGTATATTTTTTTCAGATCGTTTTCGTCTCTTGCCATACTTTTTAAAGAGAGCACATTCTCATCGTCCATGGCAATAATCATATCGAACCGGTCAAAATCACTGTCGGGGTTGAACTGCCGGGCGATGCTTGTGAGGTTGTAGCCGCGCTTCACCGCATGATTCTGCATACGCTTGTCGGCAGGCCGTCCAACGTGCCAGCCGCCTGTTCCGGCAGAATCAATTTCAAAGTTTTTTGCAACTCCTTCTTTTTCGACTATTGCCGTGAAAACAGCTTCTGCGCTTGGCGACCTGCAGATATTTCCCAGACAGACAAATAATATTTTTTTCTTGTTTTTCATCTTCTTATGAATTCCAGATTTTATATGATTTTAAGGCCTGAAGCTGTAACATTTCGTTGCCGTTTTTTACAGTCGCACCTTTTTTCAATCCCATTTTCATAAATTTTGTGGTTTCCGGATTGTAAACCAAATCAAATAGCAAATGGTTTTCGGTGATAAGCTCATAAGGAATCTTTGGCGAAGTGTCCACATCCGGAAATGTGCCAAGCGGTGTGGCATTTACGATAAGCAGCCTTTCAGTCATTATGCGGGAATCAATTTCTTCATACCGGATTTCGTTCTCTTTCAGCTCTTCGATGGAAGCGGAAATAAAATCAATTCCCAGTTTGGACAGAATATATTTCACCGCTTTTGAAGCGCCGCCGGTTCCCAAAATCAACGCTTTTGAGTGTTGTGGTTTCAGCAGAGGCTTAAGCGAATTTTCAAACCCGTGCGTGTCCGTATTGAATCCCTTCAAATAAACTTCTGTTTCTGTCCGGCTGATTTTTATTGTATTTACAGCCCCGACTTCCCGGGCGGCATCTTCCAGTTCATTCAGATAGGGAATTACCTGTTCCTTATATGGAATCGTAACATTTAAGCCAATCAGATTTGGATTTTCAGTGATTATTTTAGGGAATTTTGAGATATTGTCTATTTCAAAGTTTTCATAGGCGGCATCCACTTTTTCTCTTTCAAATTTTTCGGTGAAAAACCGTTTTGAAAAGGAGTGCGCAAGCGGATATCCAAGTATTCCGTATTTCTTCATTTTCTCTTTTTTGTTAAACTTTCTATTGCAAAGATAAGCCCAAAACCGACGATTGCCAAAAGCAGTGCGCCGGTAAGCCACGCCTGATTGCCGGTTAAATTCTCGTAGGTTGCGGGCAAAATGTTTCTTTCGGTCAGTGGTCGCACCACATTGTGACGGTCAATGAAAGTTTCGGTAACCTCTTTCCATGGCCAAACTTTGTTGAGCGAACCAATCATAAAGCCTGTGAGTGTGGCAATTGTGAGGTTATGATAGTTTTTGATCAGCCACGAAAGCAGGTTGGAAAAGGCGATGATGCCAATGAGTGCACCGGCGATAAAAACCAGTAGAACCGGTATGTTCAGATCACTCACTGCGCCAAGTATGAATTTATACATACCTAACAAAACAAGTATGAAACTGCCTGAAATACCGGGTAAAATCATGGCGCAAATGGCAATGGAGCCGGAAATAAAAATAAAAAACCAGGTAATATTTGCTTCGGCAGGAGAAATAGCGGTAATAAAATAGGCAACAACAACTCCTGCAATTCCTGCAATTATGGTTCCCGCTTTCCATTTTTTTATGCTTCCGCCCACATAAATTGCCGAAGCGAGGATAAGTCCGAAAAAGAACGACCAGACCAGAATGGGGTAGTGGTGGAGCAGGTACTCAAGTCCCTTTGCCAGTGAGAAAATACTTATTCCGATACCCAATACTACTGCAAGCAAGAAATTGCCGTTTATTGCTTTCCAGAATGCAGCAAACTTTCCGGAGAAAAAAAGTTTTAAGGCATTCAGATTGATTGATTTAATGGAGTTTACCAGCTCTTCGTAAATTCCTGCTATGAAAGCGATGGTTCCTCCCGAAACTCCGGGAACCACGTCTGCCGCTCCCATTCCCATTCCTTTGAGAGTCAAAAGCAGGTAGCTTTTTGTTTTTCTACTCATTTAATCTTTATTCAGGTTTTATTGTGCTTTTTTTTATTCTTTGGATATTCGCTATTGAGCATATTTGGAATTCATCTAATCAATAACCCAAAAAATTTATTCCCGGTGGGTATAAAATCTTTCCAGAATGGAAAGGTCATTTACCTCTTTTGATAGTGATTCTATGGTGTTTTTCGGAACATTATTCACGTCAAGTACAATTAGCCCGTCAAGGCAGTTGTTGAATTTTGGATCAACATTAAAAGCGATGATTTCTGCGTTCAGTTTTATGTATTTTTTCAAAAGTACCGGCAGTCCCGAATTCAGTTCATCTGTTTCCCCAATAGCCCGGTCTAACCGGTTGATGTCGCGCTCCATGTTTTCCATGAGAATATTCATTTCGGGGTTATCGCTCCTGAATTTGTAGCTGTTGCGCGGTCTGACAAACTGTGCCATTTTCCAGTTCAGATGATTTTGCATGATGAACCGGATAATCAGGTCTTTGGATATTTTTGAGTAATTATTGCTGATGCTCACCGGGCCAATCAGGTACCGGTATTCCGGATTCTTCAGCAGAAAATAGAGAATTCCCTTCCAGAGGAGGAAAAGCGGCATCGGTCTGCGCTGGTATTCTTTGATTACAAACGAGCGCCCCAACTCAAGACTTTCGCTCAGAACCGGCTTAAAGTCATCGTAAATCCGGAAAAGCGAATGGAGGTAAAAACCGCGTTTACCATACTGTTCCAGAATGTCTTTTCCTTTGCCAATCCGGTATGCACCAACAATATTTTCCTTTTCAATATCCCAGATAAACATCTGATAGTAATAGAGATCAAACTCATCAATATCGATGCTGCGGTTTGTCCCTTCGCCCACCTCGCGGAATGTGATTTCGCGTAATCGCCCGATTTCGGTGAGAATATTCGGGATTATATTTGACGGAGCACAAAAGGCAGTGTAATTTTTTAATGAAAAGAGCGTATAGTGCGTTTTAATACTTTGTATTTCCTCAAGAATTTTTTCCTTCGGAACGGGATCAATGATGGGCTCTACCTTCGATGAGGGTTTAAGCGTATAGTTAAAGAATCGTTTCACCTCAATCGGCGATTCCATACTGTAGGTTTTTGCCCTCAGAAAACGTCCAAACTGATACACATCCGTGAATTTATCCTGCTCCTCAACTTTAAGGAGCGTTCCAATGCGCAGTTTAATGGTTTTGTGTTTTTTGCTGAGCAATTCGGAGGGCAGCCTGACCTGTCGCAGCGAGGGATGAATTTTTGCAAAAAAGTGAAACAGTCTGCTGTTTGTTCCCTGAAAATGAGCCGGTATCACCGGAACTCCTGCCATCTTCACAAACTTCACCATCGGGAACTGCCACACCTGATCGGTGATGGTGTCAAAAGTTCCGTAGGTGCTTAAATCCCCTGCCGGGAAAAGGCACAGAACGCCACCCTTCTGCAGATGATCAACAGCTTCCCTTACCCCTTTGCTGCTTTTCTCGTCAACACCAAGATCTTTGGAGTTGAATGGATTGTCGCTGATGAAATATTCTGAAACCGGTTCAACTTTTTTAAGCAGAAAGTTTCCGATAATTTTCACATCAGACCTCACCATCGAAAGGTATTTAATGAGCAATAATCCATCGAACCCGCCAAAAGGGTGGTTTGCAACTACAATCAGTGGTCCCTCGGCAGGAATCCGCTTCAACTCATTTTCATCAAATTCGATTTTGAATTCAAGAATACGGATAATTTCATCAATAAACTCAATGCCGTGTTTGGAGGCAATTTGCTCATACATTTTGTTCAGCTTATTGAATCTGAGAATGTACATTAAGAACTTGGCAAAATATTCACCTCCCAAAAACGAGAGCACGGGAGGCGCTTTAAATATGTCATTCAGTTTTAATAGTTCCATTTTTAATTTTAAAAAATCTTCACAGAAAACATCTAAAGATAGAGCAAAATAAGAAGTTTTTTGTGAATTCAGAAAATTTATTGTTAAACTTGACATGAATAATCATGGAACCTACAGTTGAAAATATCACAAATTGGCTTCCCACTTCAAAAAAGGAGATGAAAAATATGGGGTGGGAGCAACCCGATGTCATTTTGTTTTCGGGAGATGCTTACGTTGACCATCCCTCTTTTGGTTCGCTTGACAGCTAATACCGACCGGGCGGGTGGGAATAACCAGCCCTTCGATTTTTGGATGTTTGAGCGCCTCTTCATAGAGCGGGATTAAATTCTCCAGCGGTACTCAGGTGTTGGTGTATGCCTGAAAATAGGCAAGGAACCGCTTTGATTTATAAAGCACTTGAGTTTCGGAATTAGAATAATAAATATTGTTGTTTGTGTTTATTTCGCCAAAGTAGTATGAGATTAAAAAATTCTCTCTGCTTATCCTATGTTTGTCCTTTCGCTCTACTCTACTGGTGAGTTTTCTTGAACCACATAGGCACATTAGGGCACATAGGTTTAGCCACGACTACACAAATTTACGAATTCACAAATTCACAAACTTACAAATTCACTATTCCCAAAAAATATTTGTTGAAAATAGCCCATTTTACCGTTTGTCCGCTAAACAATCGTTATTTAATGTCAAAAAAGCATAAGTTTTCTGTTTTTCGTTTTTTTAGTTTTGCAGTTGTGCCTTCAATTAGGAAGGATAGAGTTATTAATTGCTTTTACTAAAATATTATGTCTGAAAATTTGCTTCAAAAACTGAAAAGCGGAAAAAATGTATATGGAACCTGTATCGCTTCAACCTCTCCGGTGTGGTCGAAGGCAGTTGCCGGTTTAGCCCTTGACTTTGTATTTATTGATACAGAGCACATTCCCATTGACCGGAATGAACTGACTTTTATGTGTCAGGTTTATAATGCTTTAGGCTTGAATCCGATAGTTCGGATTCCGAGCCCCGACCCCTACCTTGCCTGTATGGTCAGAGACGCGGGTGCTGTAGGGGTTTTGGCGCCTTATATTGAAACCGTTGCACAAATCCGGGAGATAGTTGGTGCCACCAAGTACCGTCCGCTCAAAGGTGAGCGGCTCCGGTGTATTCTTTCCGGTGAAGAGCCGCCCGAACCGGAACTTCAGGCTTACCTGAATAACTTCAACGCCGGCAGTATGTGCCTGGTGAATATCGAAAGCGTGGCAGCTATCGAAAATCTCGATTTGTTGCTCTCTGTTCCCGGACTGGATGCTGTGATCATCGGACCTCACGACCTGTCAGTCAGCTTAGGGCTTCCGGAGCAGTATGAACATCCGGAATATCAAAAAACTGTTACAGAAATCATCAGAAAATCCCGGGCAAAGGGTATTCATGCAGGAATTCATTTTCCGTCTGACCCCAACCGGCAGATTAGGTACATGAAAGAAGGGGCAAATATTGTGCTCCACAGCACCGATGTGGTTCTGTTCAGCCAGAAACTCAGGGAAGACATGGCACGGATTAAAGATGCCGCCGGAGAACTGTCCGTAAGTGCGGAGGGAGAAGACCTGGTTATTTAAATTTCTCTTAAACATTGAAAAAATGAAAAACAGATTACAGATAGGCATTTTGGTTTTTGCTTTTTTCCTGT
The DNA here is from genome assembly GCA_040772505.1 of Mariniphaga sp. GTDB lineage: Bacteria > Bacteroidota > Bacteroidia > Bacteroidales > Prolixibacteraceae > Mariniphaga. Next base: position 950,829 of record JAXGYA010000001.1, read on the forward strand.
TGCTCTTTAAGGCAGAGGCACAAAAAACCGATTTTTCAGGCTACAGGATTGTTTGTGTAGAAAAAAACAATCCGCAGGTTCTTAAAGCAGTTACTGTTCTTAAGGAAGAAATTGCCAAACGAAGCAGAATTCAGCTTCCCGTTTTAAAAAAATGGCCTAAAAAATCTGCTGAGAACCTAATAGTTGTGGGGATTGAAAAAGATTTGAATTTTCTTCCTTCTGAATTTTCAGCTGCATTGGCACAACTTCCTGCAACCCGCCCGGAAGGGTATAAACTGCTGGAGATGGAAAATGAAGAGCTGATGCTGATTGCCGGACATGATTCCCGTGGCGTACTGTACGGTGTAGGCAAATTTTTGCGTTCATTGGAGATGGAGCCAGACCGAATAGAGGGAATCGGAACGCTTCGGATTTCTTCTTCGCCTCAGTATCCGCTGCGGGGGCATCAAATGGGGTATCGTCCAAAAACCAATGCTTATGATGCATGGGGTGTTAAGGAGTACGACAGTTATATTCGGGATTTAGCCATTTTTGGCGCCAACAGCATCGAAATCATGCCGCCCCGCACCGATGATGATTTCACCAGCGTTCACATGAAAATACCTGCCATTGAAATGATGGTACATCAATCACGTATTTGCAGTGATTATGGTCTGGATGTCTGGATGTGGTATCCCAATTTGGGGTCGGATTATACAACTCCCGATTCCATCCGCAAAGAGCTTGCAGAGCGTGAAGAGGTTTTCAGCCTGCTGCCAAAGCTTGATGCGCTGTTTGTTCCTGCCGGTGACCCGGGAAACCTTGAGCCTGACGTACTCTTCGACTGGCTTGAACTGGAAGCGGATTTGCTGAAAAAATATCATCCCAATGCCAAAATATGGGTTTCACCGCAGGTGTTTAAACCTTCAGAAGATTGGTTTAAGGTATTTTTTGAGCGTGTGAACAGCAAACCGGAGTGGTTTGGTGGAATTGTATATGGACCCTGGATTAAGCTGACCCTGCAGGAGGTGAAAAGCCGCCTCAGCCCCGATATTCCGGTTCGACTCTATCCCGATATCACCCACATGTTGAGCTGTCAGTATCCTCTTCCCGAATGGGACTTAGCCTATGCAATGACTTTGGGGCGCGAGTGCATCAATCCGCGCCCGAGGGATGAAAAGTATATCCATAATCTGTATGCGCACTATGCACAGGGCAGTATCAGCTATTCCGAAGGAACCAATGACGATGTCAACAAATTTGTGTGGAGCGGTCAGGACTGGAACTCTTCAACACCCGTTATGGAGACGCTTCGCGAATATGCCCGTTATTTCATTGGTCCCGGATATACGGAAACAGCCGCACAGGGGCTTATGGCGCTTGAGCGCAACCTTCAGGGACCTTTACTGATCAACGATCAGGTGCAGATAACTTTGCAGCAGTGGCAGGATATGGAAGCAGATGCACCGGACTATGTGCTGAGCAATCCGCGGTTTCAGAGCGGGCTGATTCGTGCCTATTTCGATGCATATGTCCAGCGTCGTCTGATTTATGAAACACATTTGGAGAGACAGGCAAGAAATATTCTGGAACAGGCTCAGAAATCCGGTTCATTAAAGGCATTGACCGAAGCAAAAAACATTCTGCTGCAGGCAAACAAGAATCCCGTCTCCCCCGAACTGAGAGAGCGCTGCTATGCGCTGGCAGACTCCCTTTTCCGTACTTTTAAGGCGCAGCTTACCGTGGAAAAACACCATGCAATGCCCGGACGCGGAAATTTCATAGACAATATTGACGTTCCGCTGAATGATGCACTCTGGCTGCTGGATCAGTTTGCAAGGATTGAAAAGCTGACTGAAGAAAATGAACGGTTGGAAGCCATTGATAAAATGCTGAACCGCACAAATCCCGGTCCCGGCGGATTTTATGACAATTTTGGCAGCCCGGCGTCGTGGAAAAGAATTCGTTCTGCAAAGAGATGGGAGGAAGACCCAAGTAGCCTTGAATCGCCGCGTGTCAGCTTTGGCGTGGGATTGCAGGGGGAGGACTGGGTGCATGAAGTGGTGGCAAAAGGCTTTGAGGGACTGACCACTCCGCTGGCGTGGATGGTTCAGATCAACACTCTTTACGACACCCCGCTGGTTGCCGAATACGACAATCTTAATCCTGAAGCGGAATATATTCTCAGAATTGCATATACCGGACGTTTCCGTGCCAGCATTAAACTGGAGGCTGACGGGGTTCTGATACACAACTACATAAGGATGGGAACACAGCCGATTCACGAGTTTGAACTACCAGCCGAAATTACCCGCGATGGCAAAGTAACCTTCACCTGGTCGGCAGGCACAGACGACCACAGCGGGGGAGAACGCGGTTCGCAGGTGGCAGAAATATGGCTTATTCGCAAATAGATGACTTTACAAAAAAAATCATGGATAAAAATTTGAAAATTACAAGGAGAAAAGTTGTGCTGAATGCCCTTTTTTCTCTTTTTCTGGCAACCGCACTTTCCGCGCAGGTAACTGTTAAACCTGAACCCCGGGAAGGGTTTGAGGAGCGGATTCGCAAGGCGCTGAGCTCCATGCCAGTGGTGGACACACACGAGCATCTGGCAAGCATCAGTTCGCTGTCGAAAAGTAAAACACTCGATTTCATGTGGCTGTTTCATCAATATGCCGATGACGATATCAAAGCGGCAGGCATGTCCAAGCCGCAATTTGCGCGGCTGATGTCCGACTCATTAACGGTTTCGGAAAAGTGGGAGATTTTGCAGCCTTTCTATGAAGCATCATTCAACACTGCCTACAATCGGGTGACGCTGCTTTCGGTTGATCATCTGTTTGGCGTGAAGGAGTTCAACGAAAAAACGGTTAACCTGCTCACCGACAAGCTGCGCGAAGTGTATCAAACCGACTGGTATCACACTGTTCTCAGGGATAAATGCAATATTCAGTTTGTAATCAACGACTCAAAACCAATCCCGGGAAATCCCGATTTTTTCAGATACACTACCCGTTTCGACTATTTTCAATTGGATTCCAGAGCGAAAATTGAACAGTTGGGCAAAGAGCACGGAACTGCCATTTCAGCGCTCAATGATTTGAATGCCACGCTGCGGAAACATTTTGAGAATGAGGTGAAGTCGGGACTGACCACCATTAAAAATTCATCGGCATATTACCGCTCGCTCTACTATGAAGATGTGAGCCGTGAGAGGGCTGAAGAAGTTTTCAGAAAGGTGATGGCAAGCGGGGAAACTCCGCTTGATCCTGATGCGGCAAAGCCGCTTGCCGATTATATGATGCACCGGGTTTTGGATCTGGCGCGGGAATTTAAAAAGCCGGTTCAGATTCATACCGGACTGCAGGCGGGCGACGGTAACTATATTATGAATTCAAATCCCGCTCTGCTGGCAAATCTGTTTTTGAAATACCGTGATGTGAAGTTTGTGCTTTTCCATGGCGGTTATCCCTATGGCGGTGAATTTGGAAGCCTGGCAAAGAATTACCGGAATGTGTATATCGACCTGTGCTGGTTATATATCATTTCACCTTCCTATAGTGAAAGGTATCTTCACGAATGGCTGGAAACTGTTCCTGCCAACAAAATTCTGGCTTTTGGCGGTGATTATGAGAATGTTGAAAATGTTTACGGGCATTTGCTTTTTGCAAAAGAAATTATCGGGAATGTGCTCACAGAAAAAGTGAAAAGCAGATATTTAACGGAAGAAGAAGCTTTGAAAATTGCCCGCATGATTCTCCACGACAATGCGATAAATTTGTTTGATTTAAAATATTAAAGTTATCAGAAATGAGGTTATTGAATTCTCTCAGGTGTTTAGGAATCTTTGTTTTCTCACTGTTTTGTTTTTTTGAAGTATTTGCACAGCAAGCCACTGAGCATCGCGACGGAAAAATCCTCGAAGGGGAGGAGTGGCTGCCGTTTGGTTATCCTTCCACGGCAGATTTTTATGTTTCTCCCGCGGGAAATGACAGCTGGTCGGGCACGCTGGCTGAACCCAATTCAGCCGGCACGGACGGGCCGTTTCTCACCATTGAAAGAGCACAGCTGGCAGTGCGTGAGCTGAAGGCTCAGGTTTACAAGCCCAAAGATCCGCCGGTTGAAAAGCGCTGGATTGGGTCGCCGCATCCTATTGGAAGCGGCAGAGATATTCTGGTCTATTTGCGTGGCGGAACCTATCCCCTGAAGCAGCCGCTTTTGTTTGAGCCGGCAGACGGTGGCGAACGTGTGGAAACCAATCTGCCAACCGGCGCTTTTGAATACCACAAACTGAAAGACCATTATGTTACTTATGCTGCATATCCCGGAGAGAAACCGGTTATTACCGGCGCAAAACCGATAACCGGCTGGACTAAAAAAGGGAACGTCTGGACAGCTCCTTTTGATGCCGACTCTGTCGGAATGTTTATGGCGGGCGGAAAACGGCAAATCCTTGCCCGCACGCCCAATGAGGGTTATTTTGTGCCTCCGGTGGTCTCTTCTTCAACAGGAGAGCTTCACTTTAACAAAGGAGAATTAAAAAGCTGGAAAAACATGGAGGATAACCGTGTAGTCATGCTTTTGCGCTGGCATACGGGTATCAACTCGTTTGTGAAAATTGATGAAAAGAGCGGTGTGGCAACCTTCCGCAAACCACAGGAGGGGGTAGTGATTGTTCCGCCGCGCTATTATGTAGAGAATGTGAAAGAGCTGTTAGATGCTCCCGGGGAGTGGTTTTTCGATAAAAAGTTAAAGGAAATCAGCTATATTCCGGAAGCAGGAATTGATAATCCAAATCAGGTCTCTGCCGGTGTGCCGCAACTGAATAACCTGGTTGCAGTGAAGGGAGAGCTGGGGCAGCCGGTGCGCAACCTGAGGTTCTACGGATTGGCTTTTGAAGGAGCAGTTGCCGGAAGTAGTGCGCTTAAATATGAATATGCGCATGCCTGTGAACTGGTTGACGGGGAGATTCGCTCGTGCATGGGAACCGGAATATCCCTCTATTACGGATGCTACCAGAACCGGATTTTGCGAAATCGCTTTGAAACCATTGACAACAGTGCAGTTGTTGTTCGCGGTCCGGCAAATCCCAAAGATGGGGGCGAAATTACACGGGAAACTCAGTTTTCATATAACCGACTTTATGATTGCGGAGGGATAAATATCCATGCTTCACACACTTTAATGACAACTATTTCGCATAACTACATCACCAAAACACGCGGACGCTTTGCCATTGATGTGGGTGGGTGGTCAAACCTTGAAGAGGCAATTGATGGCGGCTATCTTGTGGAGTATAATCATCTGGATGATGTGCAGCAGGATGCCGACGATTCGGGTGCAATCAAAACTGCCGGAATGACTTTTAACTCAGTGGTGCGAAGAAATCTTGTACACAATGTAAATGCCGGATTTTTTAATGACAATGTCGCATTTTGGTTTGATAATATGTCGATTGGCTGGACCGCCGAGGAAAATATTTACTACAATCTGGAGCAGGGCGAGTGGAAATTGTGCGCCGCAACAATTGAGGATAATACTTACAGAAATAACTTTACCATTGAAGCGCCCGAAAACGCTCCTGAGCTGATTATTGAAGGCGAACCGCTTTTTGAAGAGAGCAATCTGAAAATTGAAGCGGCATCCAAAACTTCGTCAGGAGCAGTGCTTGCCGGCAGTCTGATTCGGATTTCAGCCGATGTCAAAAATGTTGGCGCCACCGGAATGGCTCCTGTTGATTTGTATGTTGACGGTAAAGTGAAGGAGAAACAGCTTTTTCCGGTTATAAAAAACAACAGCCGTAGAATTGAGTTTGAAGTGCGGATTTACGATGAGGGAGAACATCATCTGGCAATTGGATCAACGGATTACCAGTCCATTCGGATTGAAGGGGAGAAACCGTCAGTAGTGTTTGAGGATTTTCAGCTTTCAAACGACCGGCTGATTCAGGGAGAAAAGGTGAAAGCAACTGCCCTGGCGCGTAACCTCACTGCTGAGACGCAGAAATTGAAAGCTACCCTGTTTTTTGATAATGTTGAAGAACAAAGTTTGCCTCTGGAGTTGGAGCCCAACAGCTCAAGAACAGTGGCTTTTGAACTGGAGCCGGTTGCGGGGCTTCACCGGGTGCGCATTGGAAACAGCGGCGAAAAAGAGCTGAACGTTGCCAAAGGCAAAGTTCTGGATATTGCAGCATTACCTGTTCTGGAATATTGCTCGGCAAAAGCCAAACCATATGAAGTTGAAGCCGATGCCAAAGCAAACCGGTTTAAAATCAAGGCGGGTGGCTCCGACTTTTTCCATGCTGAAGATTCGTACGCAGCAGCATATGTGAAAGATATTAAAGGTGATTTTGTGGCAACCGTCAAAATCAGTCAGTTTGGAAATCGTACGCACGAATGGTTCCGTTCGGGACTGTTTGTGCGGAACGATATTGCTAAAAGTTTTGATACTCAGCCCGGAAGTAAAGGTTCTGTTCTGGTTTTTGCAACTCCCGGACGGGCAGGTATTGAGTATGATGAATTCGCCAACGGCTGCATGCATAAGGCAAGCAGTGAAAATCTGCCTGAAAATTCGCAAACTCCAATTTATTTGAAAATGGTGCGCCACGGAAACAGCTTCAGCGGTTATATCAGTCTTGACGGCGAAAACTGGATTATTGAGCGTCACACCACAGATATTCCCGGAATAAACGAATCGGTCGATCTCGGACTGGCAGCAGGTGCACCGGACAAACAGCAGTACTGGGTTGAGTTCACCGACTGGAAAATTGAAATTGCCGAATAGATTTAAAACCATTATAATTCCAATAAAATGAATAAGAAAAAGAAAAATTTAAGCAAAAAGAATTCTTCGGAGGATTCCCTTTCCGGGAAAGAGCATAGAAATCCCTTCTCCCGAAGGGCATTTTTACACACTTCGGTTGCCGGCACGGCAGCGCTTGCCTTTTCGCAGTTTGGCTGCTCTTCGGGCAAACCAAAACAAGCAACGCAGGATATTGTTGATATTCAGGGGTTTAATGAGCTCTCCGCTGCTCCTGATCCGTATGCAGGCTGGAAACCTTTTTCCGAAAGAAAAGTAAAGGTGGGGCTGGTGGGATATGGGCGTAGCAAATTCGGCACTTCCTTTGGTTTTCAAAACCATCCCAACGTGGAGGTGGTGGCAGTGAGCGATCTGATTCCCGACCGTTGTGCAGAAATGGCAAAAGTCAGCAACTGCTCAAAAACCTATCCGTCGCTGGAGAAACTGGTTAAAGACAAGGAGATTGAAGCGGTTTTTGTTGCCACCGATGCACCAAACCACATGCAGCACAGCCTCGAAGTCTTGAAACACGGGAAACATGTGGCGGTTGCCGTGCCGGCAGTTTTTGGTTCGGTTGAAGATGCCTATAAGCTATATGATGCCGTGAAAGTCAGCGGATTAAAGTATATGATGTTTGAAACTTCAATGTATCGCGAAAGCCTTTGGGCAATGCGGCAAATTTATGAAGCCGGCAGTTTTGGTGAATTGGTTTATGCCGAAGGGGAGTATTACCACTATATGGAAGAGCCTATTGATTCATATAAAGGATGGAGAATCGGGCTGCCGCCGCAGTTTTACCCGACTCACTCAAATGCTTTTCACAACTGCATCACCGGCGGCAGCTTCACTGAGGTTTCCTGTATGGGAATGCCCAGCGCCCTGGCACATCTGAAACCCGAAAACAACCCTTACAAGAATCCTTTTGGCACCGAAATCGCACTTTTCCGAACCAGCGAAGGCGGTACGGCACGCATGGCGGTGAGCTGGGATACTCCGGGCGACCATGGCGAACGGGGAAGAGTCCGCGGACAGAAAGGGAGCTATTACGATAAGTTTGAGGGACTGGATGTTGAACTGCCCGAAATGAAAAGACCGCCGCTCCCGCCGGGAATGCCACTGGGCGGGCACGGAGGTTCGCATGGCTACCTTACCAATGAATTTGTTCATGCAATTCTGGAAGACCGAAAACCGTTGATTGATGTGGCAATGTCGCTGAACCTGACTGTTTCAGGAGTTGTTGCCCACCAATCGGCGCTTAAAGATGGAGAACTGATGAAAATTCCGCAGTTTTCACTTTGAAAACCGGTCAGGCACACTTCTGCAATATGAAATCAATTGATCCCATTTTTGAAATAATATGAATATTTAAAAGATAATAACGATGAGACAATTTTTCAAGCTTGTTTTAGCTTTAGTTTTTGTGTTTAGTTTAACTGTTTCTTGTAATAAACAAACCGAACAACCGGGTCTGGAAAAAGCAGTCATACTGGTTTCTCCGTCAGTGCCTTTGCCAATGTCGGAAACAGCTCCGCTGGTTTTGACTGAGGAGGTGGGCAAAAGAACTTCGCTCAATTTGCAGCAGGCAGATGACTGGAACAGCAAAACCGTGATTGCTTTAGCGCTTTCAGGTGATAAAGAGTTATTCGGGAAAACCGTTCCGGTGAGCGATGACAGCGACAGTCCCGAATTCAAAAATGAAGGTTTCAGGATAAAATATACAAAAGAGGATGGAAAAAAGACACTTTGGATTATTGGAGCCGATGCGCGCGGCATTCTCTTCGGAATTGGAAAATTGCTGAGAATTGCCGAACTGGAGGAGGGATTGTTTCGCATTCCTGAAACCGTTGACTATGCCACATCCCCCGAATATCCGCTGCGCGGGCATCAGTTCGGTTACCGGAACACTGCCAACTCATGGGATGCATGGAATGTGGAACAGTTTGACCAACATTTCAGAGAGCAGATGCTTTTTGGCGCCAACAGCTTTGAAAGCATTCCCTTTCAGGAAGAAAAAATCAGCGAACACATGAAAATCCCACGCGAGGTGATGAATGTCGCCATGAGTGAAATTTGCCAGAAGTATGATGCGGAATACTGGGTATGGACACCGGCAACATTCGACTTGAAGAATAAAAAACTGCGCCATGAAGAGATTGAAAAGCATGAAGCTTTTTACAAAGCTTGCCCGCGTCTGGATGCCATTTTTTTTCCGGGTGGCGACCCGGGCAACAATCTCCCCGAAGATGTAATCCCTTTTCTTGAAGAATTGACTACCATTTTGCACAAATACCATCCGGATGCCACCATGTGGATTTCCTTGCAGGGCTTTAGCGAAAAGAGCGTGAAATATTTCTTTGATTATCTGAATGAAAAAAGTCCCGATTGGCTAGAAGGCGTTACCAACGGACCAAGCAGTCCGCCGGTGGAAATTGAGCGTCAGCTTTTGCCCAAGAAATATAAGCTCAGGCTCTATCCCGACATCACACATACTGTCAGGTGCTCTTATCCGGTAAAAAATTGGGATCAGGCATATGCACTCACCGAAGGGCGCGAATGCACAAATCCTCAGCCTCTGTATTATGCGGAAATTTTCAGGAGGGATATGCCTCATACCGATGGCTTTCTCTCCTACTCAGACGGCATTAACGACGATGTGAACAAGGTGGTTTGGAGCTGGTTAGGCTGGGACTCCAATGCTGATGTGGAAGAAATTGTTGCTGAATACTCCCGGTTTTTCTTTGGAAACCGTGTGGCTGAAAAAGCTTCTGAAGGAATTTTTGCACTGGAAGAAAACTGGGTCGGCCCGTTGCAGGAGAATGAAACGGTTGAAAAAACACTTGATTTGTGGAAAACCATAGATGCCGAAAATCCGCAGCTGGCAGATAACTGGCGCTGGCAGCAACTGGTGATGCGTGCCTATTATGATAGTTTTGTTCAGCAACGGCAGGCTTATGAAAAAGGACTTGAAAGAGAAGCTTATGAAATTCTGGCAAATGCGGAAACAATTGGTGCTGACAAAGCGATGGATGAAGCGCTCAAAGTGTTGAAAAAAGCAGAAACAGAGCCTGTTACTCAAGAGCTGCGGGAAATCATTGTGGATTATTGCGAACAACTGTTCCAATCGGTTGGCTTGCAGACCAGTGTGCCAAAATATGGTGCAAAGAACTATGAGAGGGGGGCAATCCTCGATTTTATCGACTATCCGCTGAACAACCGATGGTGGTTGGAAGATGAGTTTGAAAAAGTGAGAGGGATTAAATCGGAGCAGGAAAAAATTGCCCGCCTCGATTTTATCCTGACTTATGAAACGCCCGGCGAAGGCAGCTTCTACGACAATATTTCCAGCGCCGATGCCAAGCATGTGGTCTCTGAAACCGATGATGCCATTGACTATTTGTGGGAAGAGAACGGCTTTAGCCGCAAAAGGCTCTCTACCCAGCTTTTCCAGTTTAGTCCGGTTTTGGAATATGACGAGCTTGACCCACAGTCGGATTACCTGATTCGCATAGCCGGATACGGCGAAGCGCTGCTTCGCGCCAACGGAAAGCGACTGACACCCACAAAATACGAAAAGGGATATGAGCAGTTCAAGGAATTCGCGTTACCCAAAGAGCTGATAAAAGAGGGCAAACTGAAAATCACATTTGACCGCCCCGACGAGGGGCACCTCAACTGGCGCCTGCAATCACGGGTGACGGATGTATGGGTGCTGAAGCAGTAAAAAGAGACAGATGAGTCTGCTCCGAAAAGTAATTGTTGAAGAAACGCCACAAAATCATCAAGTCACCAAAATCACTCAAAAAATATATTTTGTGACAAACCGTTGGCGTTTTTTCTTCACTGCTATTTTAACCGCATGGGTTTAATCTCCATCATCAGGTGTTTTTTGGGAACAACCTCATTTTTTTTTATATAAATTTTCACGATTTGTCCATCGAATGGCATACGAACCTGATTTTCCATTTTCATTGCCTCAAGCAGCAGCAGGGTTTGCCCTTCTTTCACTTTCTCGTTGGTTTTCACGAAAATATCCACAATTGTTCCCGGAAGAAAAGAGTAAATATAATTTGGATTGGGAGTTTCCCAAAAAACCCTGTTTTTATATTTCCAGGTATAGTGTGTTTTGTAAACAGCACCCTGAACAACTAAGTTTTTAAATTTTTTTTTATCTGTCATTTCTTAGGAGTTGAATTAAAACGGTGGAATTCCGTGCTTTTTCTGAGGCATGGAGACGCTTTTGTTTTCAGAGACTTTCAGGGCGTGCAGAATTCTGCCGCGCGTATCCCGCGGTTCAATCACTTCATCAATATAGCCCTGGGCTGCTGCAACATACGGATTTGCAAACTTTTCCTTGTACTCCTGAATTTTTTGCTGCCGCATCTCTTCGGGATTTTCCGCTTCTGAAATTTCCTTACGGAAAACAATATTTGCAGCTCCTTCCGGTCCCATTACAGCTATTTCTGCTGTGGGCCATGCAAATACAAAATCAGCTCGCAAGTGGCGTGAGTTCATAGCGATATATCCGCCGCCATAAGCTTTCCTCAGAATAACGGTAACTTTTGGCACGGTGGCTTCACTGTAGGCATAAAGAATTTTTGCTCCATGGCGAATAACTCCCGCATGTTCCTGATCAACCCCCGGCAAATATCCGGGCAGGTCTTCAAGAGTGACAATGGGGATGTTGAATGCATCGCAGTAGCGGATAAACCGCGCTGCCTTGTCGGAGCTGTCGGTATCCAGCACACCGGCCAAAACCATGGGCTGATTGGCAACAAATCCGACGGTTTCACCATCCATGCGCCCAAAACCAATGATTATGTTTGGTGCAAACAACTCCATCACTTCAAAAAACTCGGAATTGTCGGTGATGCTTTTGATAATATCACGCATTTCGTAAGGAATACGCGGATCTGAGGGGACAATATCTTCAATTTTCAACCCTTTCTTGGGTGGTTTTGGCGGGAAAGGCATTGCCCTTGCATCGTTATTTCTGGGAATGTAACTGATTAATTTTTTAATTTGCTCAAAACATTCCTGCTCCGTGTTGGCAAAAAAATGTGCGTTTCCGGTGAGCTCGGCATGCACACGTGCGCCACCAAGTTCTTCCATGGATATCTCTTCGCCCAGCACGGATTTTATTACGCTGGGGCCGGTGATAAACATTTTGGAAATATTGTCCACAACAAACACAAAATCGGTGAGGGCAGGGGAGTAAACCGCTCCGCCGGCGCAGGGGCCCAAAATGACCGAAATCTGGGGAATTACTCCGGAGGCTAAGGTATTTCTGAAAAATATTTCGCCATAACCAGCCAAAGAGTTTACTCCTTCTTGAATCCGGGCACCTCCTGAATCGTTGATGCCGATGAGTGGAACCCGCATTTTCAGCGCATGATCCATGATTTTTGTAATTTTCCGGGCGTGCATCAATCCCAGCGAACCGCCGGCAACAGTAAAGTCCTGCGCAAAAATGCAAACCGGTTTGTTGTAAATCGTGCCAATTCCGATAATTACCCCATCTCCGTGAAGTACTTTGGTTTCCATTCCGAAATCTTTGGCGCTGTGCTCTACGAACAAGTCGTATTCGTGGAAGGAATTCTTATCCAAAACCGCTAAAATACGCTCCCGGGCAGTGAGCTTACCCATCTTGGTTTGTTTCTCAATTGCCTCTACACCGCCCCCTTTTTGCACTTCCCTTTTTCTTTTCCGAAGATCAAGAACGTTGCTTCTTAATGACATAAATGTTGATTTAAGTTACTAAATTCCCTTATTTATAGGGTTTTAAATAAATGCTTACGCTGCGAAAGTATAAAATATTTCTCTTGTCAGAGATAAAACTTAAACTGTAGTTCAGTTTTTAATAGATTAGTTGATTGTGCATATCGAATAATTCTATTTTTTATTTAAAAAATATTACATACCTATTTTGCTGCCCAGCGAAAAACAAAAAATGCAATAACACTATATCCCAGATTGGGAATCCATACGGCAATTGCCGGGGGAGTGTTGCCACTCACAGCAAAAACAGTCGAAATCTGCATGAAGAGAATATAGGAAAAACTGAGCAAAAGACCTAATCCCAGATGAAATCCTAGTCCGCCTTTGATTTTACGAGAGGCTAGTCCTGCCCCGATAATAGTCAGAATAAACGCTGAAAACGGCCCCGCAATTCTCCTGTGCCGTTCAATTTCCCACTCAATGGTGTTCACACCGCGCATTTTCATCAGCTGAATCTCTTTTTTTAGTTCGGGGGTGGTGTAGTTTTCCATCTCGTTTTTAACCACTTTGTAATCATTGGGAGTCATATTCAGTGTGGTATCCATCCGATAACCCTTCTCAAAGACTTCATGTGTGTCGTAGATAGTGCGTTTCCACCAGTTGTTTAATATCCATTTTCCTGTTTCATCGTCCCAGCGGATATTGTCGGCAGTGATCTTCTCGGTGAGTTTATGCCCGTTGAATTTCTCCATGGTAAACCGGTCGCCTACATTGTTGGCGCTAAACCTTCGCATATAAATAAACACACCGGGCTCAATCTGGCGGTGAATGTTTATCTCGTTGGAAACAATCTGAGGGTTGTTGTCAATGTAAAATTGCGTGAACTGATTCATGGTTTCATTTGCCGGCGGAATGACATAGTTGCCAAGCACAAACGAAAAAACAGCGATAACAAATGCCGAAACCATATAGGGTCTCATCAGTCTTGTATAGGAAACTCCGCTGCTCAGAATGGCAATAATTTCGGTGTTGTATGCCATTTTTGAAGTGAAATAGATGACGGCAATAAATGTGAAAAGCGGACTGAACAAGTTGGCAAAATAGGGTATAAAATTGAGATAGTATTCTGTAATGATGGTTCCCCACGTTATATCTTTCGATATAAATTCATCTAAATTTTCCGACATGTCAAAAACCACCGCAATGCTCAAAATCAGTGCGATCGCATAGAAGAAAGTTCCCAGAAATTTCTTCGATATATAGATGTCTAATTTTTTATAAAACTTCATAAAACCTTAGCGTCTGTTTTTAAGTTTATCAATTATACTGTTTTTCCATGCTTTAAAATCTCCCTCAATTATTTTTTTTCTTGCCGTTTTAACCAGCCAGAGGTAAAATGCAAGATTGTGCTGACTGGCTATCTGTGCTCCAAGCATTTCATTCGAAATAATGAGGTGGCGTAAATATGCTTTTGAATATTGATCTGCAAAGGAATGATTTGCCTCATCAATTTGGGAATGGTCATTTTTCCATTTTTCATTGCGAATATTTATTACCCCTTCCGAAGTGAAAAGCATGCCGTTTCGTCCGTTTCGCGTGGGCATGACGCAGTCGAACATATCCACACCCCGGTCGATGGATTCAAGAATGTTCGCCGGTGTGCCTACGCCCATCAGGTAACGCGGTCTGTTTTCAGGCAAAATGGCGGTTACCACTTCTGTTATTTCATACATCACCTGCTCGGGTTCACCCACCGATAATCCGCCAATGGCATACCCGTCAGCACTGTATGATTTTACATATTCTGCCGACTGAGCCCGGAGTTCAGCATGCGAACCTCCCTGCACAATGGGGAAAAGGGATTGTAAATAGCCATATTTCGGATCTGTTTTTTCAAACTGCTCAAAACAGCGGTTTAGCCAGCGCTGGGTGAGCTCCAGCGAATTTTTTGCATAGGCAAAGTCAGAATTCCCGGGCGGGCACTCATCAAATGCCATCATAATATCCCCCCCAATAGAGCGCTGAATGTCAATGACTTTTTCAGGTGTGAAAATATGGTATGATCCGTCGATATGCGACTGAAAACGTACTCCCTCTTCTGTAATTTTCCGGATGTCGCTCAGTGAAAAAACCTGATATCCGCCACTATCTGTAAGGATTGGCCCGTTCCACCGGTTAAAGCGGTGTAATCCGCCGGCGACTTCAAGAATTTCAGTTCCCGGACGCAAATAGAGATGATAGGTGTTCCCCAGAATAATCTGCGCACCGATATCATCCTGCAAATCGCGTGAATGGATTCCCTTTACTGACCCGGATGTGCCAACAGGCATAAATATCGGGGTTTCTATCTCCCCGTGAGCGGTTGAAAGTACACCTGCTCTTGCCATTGTATCTATTTCTTTCGAAATTATCCTAAATTCCATGTTTTGTCATCAGTCGGCAAATATAGCCATAATCCATAAACAGAATGAAAAGTTGCCAGTGCAGCACCTGTTAATAAATTTTAATTTGCTCTGAATACGAAGTGCTTTATTTGATAAGAACAGGATGTTTTATGCTGACATAAACGTAAATTATTTATAGTTTTGCTTTAATTAGCAGATTAATTAGCAATGGCTTTGTTGTTTAAGGATTATGATTCAATTTGAATTTAAATGGAAGAAGAAAAAATTGCTTTGACAGGAAGAGCAAAACAGGATTATGAACTTGTTACAAAAGTGCTGGAAGGAGACGAAAGGGCTTTTGCACAACTGTTTGTTCAGTATAAAAACAGCATTTATTACATGTTGCTTGAAATAGTGAGAAATCACGATGACGCCGAAGATTTAACACTAGAGGCTTTTGGAAAAGCGTTTGCCAATCTCCATACCTATTCGCCCAAATTTGCTTTTAGCACCTGGTTATATAGGATTGCAACCAATAATTGCATTGACTTTTTACGTAAAGAAAAGGGAATTTTTGTTTCGATTGATAATGATGACCAAAATAACATTCACGAAGCCGAAAGGCTCAAATCCCATGAGCTAAATCCCGAGGAAAAACTGATCCGAAAACAAAAAGTTACGCTTCTCCATAATTTTGTTAAGCGACTGAAACCAAGATACCGGACTTTGATTGAGCTGAGGTATTTTCAGGAATACTCGTACAAAGAGATAGCCGATGAGTTGAATATTTCGTTAGGTACTGTTAAAGGTCAGCTTTTTCGCTCCCGAAAAATGCTGTTTGACCTGATTGAAAACACAGAAATCTGACAAAGAGGTTTTAGCAAAGAAAATGGAAATCATAGAAAAATATTTTCCCGTATTGGATACCGGTCAGAAACTGTTGTTTTCCATGTTGTATCCTCTTTATTCTGAGTGGAATGCAAAAATAAATGTCATCTCAAGAAAAGACATTGAATCCCTTTATGAAAGGCATGTTCTCCATTCGCTTGCCATTGCCAGGTTTATCCGGTTTTCTTCAGGAACGCAAATTCTGGATGTTGGCACAGGAGGCGGCTTCCCCGGAATCCCTTTAGCCATCTTCTTTCCTGAAGTGCATTTTCATCTTGTCGATTCCATTGGAAAAAAAGTTAAAGTGGTCAATGAAGTTGTAAAAACGCTGGATTTGAAAAATGTTACTACTGAACAAATCCGAGCAGAGCAGCTCAAAGACAAATATGATTTTGTGGTGAGCCGTGCGGTAACTTCGCTGCCTGAATTTATTCCCTGGGTCAGAAAGAACATCTCAAAACAGCATCGCAATGCAATTCCCAACGGCGTTATCTATTTGAAAGGAGGAAATATTGAAAGAGAACTCCGGCTCTTTCGAAAAAGCGCTTTTGTTCAGGATTTATCCAAATATTTTGATGAAGAATTTTTCCTCACCAAAAAGCTGATTCATATTCCTTTGTAACTTTATCGGTATTACAAATATTCATCCCCAAAGGAGACGCCCATATTTCTGGCCTGAATGATTAGCGAATTGTCGGGCTCAACCAGCCTGGTTTTTCCACCTACTTCCTCTAAGGGTACCGTGATAAGTTTTCCGTTACTGAAAGCAACCATTGTTCCGTACTCGCCGTCAGCAATACATTTTGCTGCAAATGAGCCGTATTCCGTGGCAAGGATTCGGTCTGTAGGAGTAGGGCTGCCACCGCGCTGCACATAACCCAGAACGGTTACACGGGTTTCAATTTCAGTGTAAGTCGTGATAGCTTCGGCAATATAAGTTGCGGCAGAATCTCTTTTCGGACGTTCTATCCCTTCGGCTACAACAACAATGGAATAGGGTTTTTTCCCTTCATAGCGTTTCTCAATTTTCTTGCAAACGGAACGAACATTATAGGGCAGCTCCGGGATGAGAATAATATCGCCTCCTCCGGCAATTCCTGAATAAAGTGCGAGCCATCCGGCTGAGTGCCCCATCACCTCGATAATCATAACCCGCTGGTGTGAGTTTGCGGTGGTGTGAAGCCGGTCGATTGCTTCGGTGGCTATATGTACCGCGGAGTCAAAGCCGAAAGTTACATCCGTTCCCCAAACATCATTGTCAATGGTTTTGGGTATTCCAATGACATTTAACCCTTCATTTGCCAGCATGCTGGCTGTTTTCATCGTCCCGTTGCCGCCGATGCAAACCACGCAATCAAGCCCAAGGTCTTCGTAGGTTTGCTTGATTAATTCCGGTTTTTCCGGTTTCTCGGGTTCCCCGGAATCATTTTTCACAAGCTTAAAGGGTTTTTCGCGTGAAGTTCCCAGAATGGTGCCGCCAACTGTGAGAATACCCGATAGCTGTGATTCTTTTAGCGTAATGTAATCTTTGTTGATCAGCCCCAAAAATCCGGCATTAAAACCCAAAACTTCCATTCCGTATTGCACAATGGCTGTTTTTCCTACGCCGCGAATTGCTGCATTTAGTCCGGGGCAATCGCCCCCGGCAGTTAAAATTCCGATTCTTTTTGGTTTTCTTAAACTTATCATAAAAATGAATTTTTAATTTGCATAAATAGAGATGTCCGAAATTACAAAAGATTATTTGAAATGCTAAAGTATGTCCTGTGAGTTCTTAGAAAAAATTTATCAATTAAGTAAAGCTAATGATTTTTAAATCTACTCATTTTCAATTATATTTGCATAAATGTTACAGATAATTCAATTGTTCATTAACCAATTTAAATGTGATTACAATGAAAAAAATTATTCTTTTATTTTTCGTTAGTGCTCTGATTTTTGCAGTTTCCTGTACAGGCGGGAAAAAGAAATCCGGCGAACAAGCCGAAGAAAAATCGGCAGTAGTTGAAGATGTTGGGCCAAATGAGTTAACTCAACAGGAAAAAGATGCAGGCTGGGTATTGCTTTTTGATGGAAAGACCAGTAATGGCTGGCGTGGTGTGAATAAAGACCATTTTCCTGCCGGCTGGCAAGTAGTTGACGGAACATTGTACTGCCAGGGATCGGGCAGGGGAGAAGCCGGCTCCGAAGATGGCGGCGATATTCTTTATGATAAGGAGTTTTCTAATTTTCATCTGAAAATGGATTGGAAAGTGGGTGAAGGCGGAAATTCGGGAATTTTCTATTTGGGGCAGGAAATTGAAGACTGGCCAATCTGGAAGACTGCTCCCGAAATGCAGATTCTTGACAATGAGCGCCACCCGGATGCCATGCTTGGAAAAGATGGAAACCGTCAGGCAGGCTCTCTATACGATCTGATTCCGGCAAAACCGCAGAATGCAAATCCTGCCGGTGAATGGAATTCCATCGAAATTCTGGTGTATAAGGGAACCGTTGTGCACAAGCAAAACGGTGAAACCGTTCTGGAATATCATCTGTGGACAGATGACTGGAATGCTTTGGTAGCGGACTCCAAGTTCCCTGAATTGAATCCTGACTGGGCAGATGTTGCCAAATCAGGTTATATCGCCCTGCAGGATCATGGCGATGATGTCTGGTTCCGTAACATCAAAATCAAAGAGTTGTAAGAATTAAAATATTTCTATTCCGGGAAATACCCCGAACTGTTTAAAATCTGCTGATAATCGGTGTCTTTCATCAGTTCACTCACAGTGATTTCCCTGTGTCTCTTCATATATTGCCGGACAATTTGCCAGCCAATCCAAATGCCACTTCTCCCAGGCGATTCAACCGGGAAGCCTGTGGTATTTGGACTGTCATTTATAAAGCGCAAAATATCCATCCGTTTGTTGGAATACAACATTCTGTTTTCTACCAAAAAGTTCCACATCTGAGCTTCATTTTTCCTGCACCACTGCAATTGCCGGGAAGTGAATCCGATTTTCAGGGTGTCGTGAACGTCGGGAAGCAAGGCATCCACAAAATACATCAGTTTTCCCTGATGCACAATGTGATCGAGCACGGTTGTGGCTTCCCCCTTGTCGTCAAACTCCGTCATTCCCCACGCATAGGCAACATCAGAAACCAGTTTGGCGCGGTGCATATTGGTTATTTTATACATCGGAACGTTGCTTAACTGCTTATAGTAGGGAAACTCTCGTCCCATATATTTGTCGAGGCTCACGCCAATAATGTCTTCCGCTGTTACCACCGATTGGTTAAAACCTGAAATCATGGTGTAGATAATCGGAAGTTCCTTTTTAGGAAAATGGTATTTAAAATATTTGAATGCTTCAATCAGCTCCTTTTCGATTTTTTTAAAGTCTGAAAACTCTCTGTTCACAAGATTTTTAATATCCAAAATCATAGTGTCGGCAAGGAACTCGCCCATCGCTTCAGGAAAATGCTCTTCCTGAATTCCCCCAATTTCGATAATTTTCCATGTAAACAGATCGAAAAACTCCGGATAATGGCTTCGGAGTGAGGTGAGTTCAGCCAAAGTGTCTTTCAAGGGCAGATTAAAAAGTTCCTGCTCAAAACGAACAATCTGCACCTCTTCCTTAATCCTGGAAATATTCACTTTCAGGGGATTTCGCCTGCAGGAAGGCAAAATTATAAGAATTGATACGAATACGAATAAAACAAGAAATCTTACCCCTGCTCTTCTTTTATCAAAATGAATGAGATTCATAAATTATAAAATTTCTGAATGTTTTTGTCAAAATTATAAAAATATTTTTGACAAAACATTTGAATTATATGCAGTCTGCCATTTTGAGCTTTTTTGTTTTATCTTGTTTTAAACAAAACCCGTGAATAAAACAAGAACAAATTGCGTAATTTTGGGAAGATTTTAAAAAAGGTATAAGATGAAAATTGTTGCTGCGCAGTTAAATTTCAAAATCGGTGATTTTGACGGAAATGCCCGAAAAATGGTTGAACATATCGAAAAAGCCAAAAAGGGTGGGGCAGACCTGATTGTTTTTTCCGAGTTATCTGTAACAGGCTATTATCCGTTTGATCTATTGGCAAGAAAAGAATTTATCCGGATGACGGAGAATGCAGTGGCAAAAATTGCAAAGTCCTGTATCGGTATTGCGGCTGTTGTGGGAGCGCCACGTTCTGTCAAAACGAAAAACGGAAATGAACTTTACAATTGTGCCTTTTTTCTTGCCGGCGGGAAAATCGTGTCGTTTCAGGATAAAACCGTTTTATCTGACCATGGCGCATTTGATGAGAGCCGCCATTTCAAATCGAACCAAAAGTTTCAGGTGGTTGAATACCGTGGCGAACGTTTTGGGATTACCATTGGCGATGATTTTCAGGAATATGGCTCAGATGCCGGCATACTGCATAAAAACAGTTCTTATGGGAAGTCACCCACACGGGAGTTCATAAAACTCAATCCCGATTTTTTGATAAATATTTCAGCAATTCCGTTTACATGGAATCAGGAGGATGAGCGAAAAGATAAACTGTGTGCAACGGTTAGAAAAATCAAGATTCCTGTCTTGCAGGTGAATCAGGTTGGCGCTAACGCTGAGCTGATTTTTGGTGGCAATTCGCTTTTCATCAATCAAAACGGTGAAATTGCCCATGAGCTGAATCGGTTTGAAGAGGATTTCCGAATGGTTGACACGAAAAATAGCGGTGTTGTTCAGCTTCAGGAAAAAACAGAAACCATTGAGAAAATTCACGACGCGCTGGTTTTGGGTATCCGGGATTTTTTTCAAAAGTCAGGATTAAGCAAGGCTTTAATTGGCTTGTCGGGTGGAATCGACTCGGCTGTAACTCTTGCTTTGGCTGAGCGCGCTCTTGGGGCAGGGAATGTTTGGGCTGTTTTACTGCCTTCAGAAATTTCGCCGGAGCACAGCGTAGCGGATGCCCGCAAAATGGCTGAAAACCTGAAAATCTGTTACGATATTTTACCCATTCAGAAAATGGTTGATAGTTTCAATGAGAAACTCTTCCCCCTTTTCCGTGATACTCAATCCGGTGTTACAGAAGAGAATATTCAGGCGCGGGTGCGGGGAACGCTGCTGATGGCTCTTTCCAATAAATTCGGACACATTTTGCTGAATACCAGCAATAAGAGTGAAAGCGCCGTGGGGTACGGAACACTTTATGGCGACATGACTGGCAGCCTGGCAGTTCTTGCAGATGTGTATAAAACGGATGTTTATAATTTAGCCCGGTTTATTAACCGCAAAGGAGAAGTAATTCCTGAAAACACTATTCTAAAACCGCCTTCAGCCGAGCTCCGTCCCAACCAATTGGATACCGATTCACTGCCGGATTATGCAGTTCTTGATAAAATTTTATTCCATTATATAGAGCAAAATCTTTCACCATGTGAAATTGTCAGCAAAGGCTTTGCCCCGGAACTGACAAAAAGAGTAATCCGGCTGGTAAATTCAGGAGAGTTTAAACGCTTTCAGGCAGCGCCCGTTTTGCGCGTGAGTTCCATTGCCTTTGGCAACGGCAGGCGAATGCCGCTGGTTGCAAAATTTCCTGACGATTGCCACAAAAGCTGAGCTGAAAACAGTAGATTAAATTGCGGCTGACTCGTATTCCCTCTATTTTTCAGAACCCGGGTTTTCTTTAACCATTTTCAGCGCCTCTTTAATAAATATTTCTCCCGTCATTTCGCCTAATGATGTGCGGCTGATGTATCTGTACCTTTCAAAACTGTCGAAATCGGTTTTTGTCATAATGTATCCTATGGCATCGTTGGTGAGGCCAAAAAGAAACGGTTGCCGGGTGTTCATTTTCCGTTTCAGATAAAAACCGATATTAGGTAACGCTTCTCCGGGAATGGTGAGCACCTGTGTTTTCCCGATGTTCATCAGATTCATCCGGGTGGTGAAAGAGCTGAAGTCATCTTTGACAGATGCCTGACTCAATATGGGTGAATATTTGATAGCCTGCTGCATCATCTCCGACTCAATTGGAAATTCAACAATTTTTGAAGCACAGAAAAGCTCAGGATTGTTCTGAACCGGTGCCGGTTCAATGATGCGCAAAGCTTCATCAGCCATCAGGTACCCGATGCGGATACATTCATCCCAGTCGTTTGCTTCCGTATTGTTTTCGCGGCGGTTGTCGGCAGTGACCATGCCGCCCTGGGCGCTGTTCATGAAAATTGCCATTCCGCCTGCTTTTGATTCAATCCGTTCATAAAGAGGACCGCACAAATCGGGACTGATCAACCTGCGTTTGGTGCCTAAAATTTCGGGATGGGTAGCGTAGTTTACCAGCGTTGCAATAGTTTTTCCTTTGCTTTTGCCTTCAGATGCAATGAATTGCATCACACCACACCGCGGGTCGTAAAGCTGCGGTGCATAATAGTTATAGGCAATTTTTCCTTTAGCTTCACCCACTGCGGATTTGAGTACAGCCGGCTCCAGATTTGAAGCCGCTTCGCTTACGGCATCTGCAATCTGTTTTACACACCAGTCAAGATATTCAAGATCTGCACTTACCTTTCCGTTTTCATCAGGAAAAGCATAAGCATCCGGTGCGCTGTGGGTATGTGTGACACTAATGAGTATGTTTTCGGCAGGAATTTCTTTGATTAATGCTCTGGAGCGATCTCCCAGAACAGATGGCCAGCCCAGATTGTCAATACTCACAATGGCAACGCGTGTTTCTCCTTTTTCTAACACCAATGCCCTTGCAAAGAGGTCGCCCTGAAATCCTGTGGGAAGCTCCGGCGTTCCCATTCCACCGGAAATGGGAATAAGTTTACCGGGAGTGATCTTTCGCAGAGCAGCGCCGGCTCTGAAAGTTTGTGCTGACGATTCATAACTTGAAACAAAGAGCAGAAAAAAGACGAAAATGAAAATTTTTTTCATCTGACGAAAAATTAAGGTTAATAAATATAAATCGGATTGGTGTATAACCAGGGAATTCGCTTGTTATTCAGACTGATGTGTATCTCAATACGGTAGTTCCCTTTTTCGATGGGTTTATCCCAGAGATACGTGTAGCTCTCTTTTGAAGACTTATCAATTATTTTTCCGTTGCGAATCAGTCTGAACTGCCCGGCTAGCGGTGAGATGGCATGAAGTGAAACTGCCTGTTCAATGTGCACCGAGTCGCCCAATATTCCGCTGGTTTTGGCTGTGGCATTCTGCGCCCAATAGAAAAATCCCTTAGCGTCTCCCAAACTTTTAAAGGCAGTGTAGAGATGCCCCTCTTTAATGTGTTCCGTAATTGAAGAAAGAGATAAAGAATCGGCAAAAACATAGTTTGTACTGTAGTTGAACCCTTCCTCGTAGGTGTCAATCATAAATTTGAAAACCCATCCGCTTGCATCGGGTTCGCTGAAAAGCCAGCGATTCCAGAAATTAACGCTTACAGTATCAAAAGGTTTGGCATTTGGACCCATCCACTGAATTCTCCCGTCATCCAGTTTACGTGCGCGAATATTCATGTTCTCATGGGTGTCGGCAGCGGTATATCCAAAAATTTTTCTTCGGCTGTTGAGTGAATCCCAAAGAGCCAAAATCTCGGTTTGCTCATCGAAAACTTCGCGCAGCGCCCAGCGGCGGTATTTTTTTCCGTTCACAACAAAATTTGCAATATGCGGAGCTAAGCTTTTTTCATCTTTGATGTCGGTATGAATGTTATAAATCTCAAATCCCTGGTAGTAGGGGTTGTCCCAGTTGTGTGACTCTTCGGTGTGCAGATATACCACCAATCCTCCGGCAGAAACTACATTTTTGATCAGCGTGTCGATATCGGTTTTCCAGTCAATTATTGCCGAATCGAGCGGCCAGACACCCAATTTTCCTCTTTCGCTGCCCGGCTGAATAAGCACCCCGTCGTAAAAACCGTTGTATCCGCGCGGAAAAGTGTCCTGACTTGAACGGGGATGATCGGTCAGGAAAATGAAATCAATACCGTTGTGTTTTGCTGCGGGAATGATTTCATTCAGAGTGCCTTCACTGTCGTGCGACCAGTAGCTGTGTGAATGGATTATACCGCGGTAAAGATTTAGCCCGGTGAGCAAAGGCTGTTCTATGCGCAGGCTGTTAAATTCCGAAACGGCTTTGTCCATTCGGGGATAAGTCACCAGATTCCGCCATATCGGAGCCGCGAAAAACAGAATAAAAACAACAATGAGAATGAATAGAATAAACCGAAGGAGATATTTTAATATTGTTTTGAGTGTTCTGAAGTTCATTGTATTAAAAATTAATTTGTAGTAACAATTTCTGATAGCCGCCGGATTAGATCGAATGAATAATCTCCCATATTGGGGCCAAACCATCCCATGACCCGGGATTCGTATTTGTCCATGTAAAAATAGCGCCCGGGAATGATGTAGCCTAAATATTTGCCATTAAAACTGGTGATGTTGGCATCAAAACCTTTTACTTTGAGTTCATTTTTAATTTGAACGGCATATTCGCCGCTGAAATCAGCCGGGGTAGATATCCAGACCATATTTCCAATCCTCACTGCCTGGAGGTAGCCGCTACCGGTATAGGGCATAAGTTTATTGCTTATAAAACCGGAAAGGTTGCGCCTTGTTGTGAGCCTGATTTGAAATTTGGGTAATGATATTTCCAGAGAAACCAGTGCAAAGGATATTGTTTTTTCTGTCTCTGTTCCGCTGAGTTTGATAAGCACGCTGTCAGCGAGAGATTCGCCAATATTTTTTGCTTTTTCAAACCCTGTTGCTTCTCCTGCCGGACTCTGGCTACCCATGGAACCCGCAAGAAACATTGCAAAGTCCACTGAGTCTTTCATCTTTCGTGCCCAGTATCCGGGATATTCGGCACTGATTTCCATGTTTTCACTCCCTAAAATGGTAGGATGAGCAGAAAAAGAGCCGATGATTCCCGCTTTTCCCTCCTTTTGTTTCAGAAATATATAGCTGAAATCGTCATTTTTTGTTCCCAGTTTGCCGATTAGCCGGTTGCGGGTGAATTGTCCCGCATCAAAGTTTCCGGTGGCGATTTCTGCCCGTTTTAAGTCGCCTGCGGCTTTCAGTATGACTTCAGCTGTTTTCAGTCCAAGCCATTTTTGAAGATTTTCATTTTCTTTGCCGGCAAACTGCCTGGCAATAAATCCGTAGCCCCACGCACCTAAACTGGAATGCGTATGGGTTGCGGAAAAAAATAGCTGACTGCGGCTGATTTCGTTAGCCGAAAGAACTTCCATGGCATATTCGACAATATTTGGCGGCATAATCAGCAGGTCGGCACTCACGAAAAACAGAGTTTGATTACCCGTTTTCAGCGCCGCAGCTTTAATAAAAATGCTGTCGTGGACACCTGTTGCAGGTTCACCTTTGCGCCCGCCATAGCCGGCTAACGGAAGTTGTTTAAACTTTCCCTCGCTATAATTGTCTTCGGGCTGATTGAGCAGAGGAGTGATGCTAACCGTAGCAAAACCGGCGTAGAGCGAATCATGAATGAGAGTATGCCGGCTTTTCAAACTGTCAATCCCGGAAAGGCTTTTTTCAAAATAAGCGCTTTCAAAATAGGGGTTATGGTCTGTCGGTTTTGTAAACAGAAAATAGATCAGTGAGAAAAATATCACAAAAAATGCGGTGACTTTTCCGGCTCGTTTCATTTTCAATTATCGTTTTAAAAAAAAATTAAAAAAGCAGGCAAAATTTCCTTTGCCTGCTTTTAAGTCTATATTTAAGTAACTTAATAGGGCTTATTTGTTCCCTGCAGCACCCATATTTTTGACCAGGCGCTGTTTTTTGTTTCATCAATTCCGCGATAAGATGTGTCTTCCAGTCTTTCAATAGCTGCTTTTGCGTTCACTTCATTTTTAGCTATCTCATTATCTGCATGATAATACCATCTGATGGGCAGAACTTTCCTTTTTGCAAGGGGACCGGTTTTTAAATCCGGCAGTCCGGTTCTTCTCCAGTCAAACCATGCCTCTTGTGTGGCTGTCCAACTGGCAATCCATTTTTGCTCTATGATGCTTTCCACTCCGTTGTATGGTACGTTTGCGATATAGCTGTCAAACATGTCGCCCACACCCCATGCATTGAGGGATTCCCTGATACCGGAAGCATAATATTCGGCGGGGTTTCCGCCAATCATATTGCGTTCGGCTGCTTCTGCAAGAATCTGATTCACCTCTGCTGCTGACATCAGTCGCATTAAAACCAGCGGATCAGCGGTTTTCTTATACCGGTCGTTTAAGTGTGAAACATATGGATTCACAGTTCCCTGAGCAGGATTTGCTTCATTCATATTGGCAATCTGCACCCTCGAATGGGAAATAGGCACACCAACGTAGTCGCCAAACTGAACTTCCATTGAATTATTATCCTCAAAACTATCAACTTTATCCTGAGATACTTCCCGTTTCCCATCTACAATCTGGTCAACGTTTGTGCCACCTACAAGAGTCAGGGGATATTGTGCCTTGTTTGCCCAAAGCGGAAGTCGCGGGTCATTGTAGTCTAACATTACATCAACAAGAGTTCTGGCCATTTTCACACGCATATATGCTCCGTCGGGTGAAATGTCATAAACTGTGTTCAAGCCATTTGAAGTTCCTGCGGAAGTTCCGATAAAACTGATATTGGCATCATCGGCAGCCGATGTTATTATCGGGTATTTGCCCGGGTCTCCTGCAATTCTGGCAATCCCGTTTTTTGCAGTTTCAGGCTCTTTTGCCTGAAGTCTCATATAGTACCTCAGCGCCAATGAATTTGCAAATTTTTGCCATTTTGCCGGATTTCCGCTGTAGAGCACATCTTGTTTTGGCACAACGTTTTTATACTCTGCCGCACTTTTTGAAAGCAGCATATTTGCGGTGTCCAAATCTGCAAGAATTCCCATATAGATATCTTTCTGGGGGTCAAAGACAGGTTTGTAAAAATCGGGACCTTTTTTAACCTTTAGCGCTTCTTTATAAGGGGCATCTCCCCAAATATCGGTAATCAAACCAAAAGTGTATGCCCGGATGATTCTTGCAACGCCTTCGTGAAATTCATACTTATTATGAATGGCTTTTTTGATGAATTCATCGTTATTGATTAATAGGCTGTAATAACCATTCCAGCTGTGGGAAAGAACGGTCCAGTCATAATTGTTATAACCTCCGAACCATCCGGTTTTCTGGGTATGCTGCATGATGCCGGAGATGTCTCCGAAACCAATGCCGTAAACTGTTTGTCCCAAACTGACTGTAACAGTTGACATTAAAAAATTGAGATCGGCTACTTCCGGATCTACTGCATTTGGGTTGATATTCAGTTCGTCAAGGTCTTTGCATGAAATCACAAAACCAAATACCAGCGCCAGTGCTATGCTAATTTTATTTTTAATTTTATACATGATATCTGTTTTTATCGGTTAAAAGGAAAAACTTAATTTGAATCCAAACGGTATAACCCAGGGTTCAGCATTATAGCGTTCAACTCCATGCTTGAAACTTCCGCCTGCTACCGATTGATAAGCTCTTTCAGGGTCAACACCCATGCCCGGATTCTTTGTCCAGAGCATAATGTTGCGGCTGTAAACAGAGAGATTCACATCCTGTATTCCCCAGTTTTGGGTAATTTTGCGGGGCACCTGATAGTTCAGTGCAATTTCCCGCAATTTGATATAATCGGCATCAAAAAGGTTGGCTTCTCCTAAATCCCAGGGGTAGCTCATCACATAAGGACGAAATTCAGTTCCCTCATCACCGAGGTTTTCTTTGATGAGAATAAAATTGCCGTCGGCATCATATTCTCCATATACACCGGGTGCAAAAACCCCGTCATTAGTACCAATTCCTGTGAAGAAGTCGTTGTAAAATCCGCCAAACTCTTTGGTTGGTCCGCCAATTGGACGAGGATTGTCTGAATAGATAAATCTGTCTGCGTTGGCAAGAACCCAATCACTGAGCGCTTTGCTTGGCACTTCACCCATCCCTTCCGGGGGAACAATCATTTCATTTAACCAGGTATTGGATACAACTCCTTCGGTCAGGTATCTCCATGTTTGTGAAACGTACTGTCCTCCGGACCTCCAGTCAAAAGTCATACTCAGCCTGAAATTTTTATAGGATAATGCGGTCTGAAGCCCCATGATGAAGTCAGGATTATAGTTTCCAACCAGCGAATAATTATCTTCTGCTTCCCACTCGGCATCTTCACTGCCCAAAGGTAGCAGCGGATAATTATAATACTTTGATTTCGTGTCAGTTACCCTGCGGATTTTCCGTGTATAAAGGTTGCCTAACAATCCATCCTGTCCTTCTGATTCATTTTTAATATAAGTCATGTTTTTAACTCTGGCTTCATTCCAGTGTTCAAGAAATTCAACACCTTCGGTGAGTTCCATCAACCAGGTTTTATTGGTTGAAAAGTTGAGATTCAGATCCCATGTCCAGTCGCCGGTTTTAACTGGCGTCACTCCCAACATCCATTCCCATCCTTTGCTGGTGAGCAATCCGGCATTTATATTAACACCTGATGCGCCTGAAGAACCTGCAAGCGGTGCAAAGAAAATCTGATTTCGGTTTTCTTCCACATAATAGGTTCCCTCAAACCGGAGCCGGTTGTTCAATGCACGTATATCCAGACCCAATTCATAGGATGTTGCTTCTTCCGGCATGAGGTTCGGATTCAGCTCGCTGAAGGGTTTGCTCAAACGAATTGCATCACCCCACTGTCCTGCATTTCCATAAGTTGCATATAAACTGTAGGGGCTGGTGTCGTTACCTACCTGAGCAATTCCGCCTCTGATTTTGAAAAGGTCAATGCTCCTGCCCATGTCAACCATGTCGTTAATGAGGAAGCTGAGCGAAGCAGACGGGTAGAAATAGGAACGGTTATTTGAAGGCAGTGTACTTGACCAGTCATTTCTTGCAGTTGCATCGAAGTAAATCATGTCTTTCCATCCTAAGTTTACCAGCGCATAAACACTGTTGATTGCCCTTTGTGCTCTGGAATTGTAGTATGAAAGTGAGTTGTTCTCAATATTCTGAATGGTATAGAGATAAGGGACAATTAAACCGGATCCTGCTTGTGCTGAATTGCTCACGGATGACCAGCTGGCATACAGGAGGTTACCTCCTGTAGAAGCTGTGAGGGAGAAGTCGCCCCAGTTGTTTTTATAAGTAGCCAGCATGTCGGCATTGGTTTCCGTGCTTTCACTGGTGGCAATTCCGTAAGTTCCGTTATTTGGTTCCTTTGAGTATCCCGGGTCCATTTTGGTTTCTCTAACCAGATCTGACCTGTTCAGTGCATATCGTGCCATGACACTGAATTCGGGAGTAATTTCCCAGTTTGCCATCACATTCCCGATCAGCCGGTTGCGATTAAAGCTGTTGTTAATACCATAAGCCAGATAGTATGGGTTTTCAAATTCACCACCAATGGTTTTCACTTCGTTAGCACCCAGTTTATAATCCTTTAAGGTCAGGATATCCACGCTGGGAGGAGTCCATGCTGCCCATTGCAACGGATTGGTTCCGCGTTCCTGAGTGGCAGGGCGGTTATCAGCCCAGTTTTTTGTGTAATTAATATCAGTGCTTACTGTGAATCCTCTCTTTACTTCTGAAGTAGCTGAAAGGGTAATATTGTTTCGGTTGAGATCGGAGTTTGGAACCAATCCCTTATTCGTCATATTTGACAAACCGAGCCTGTAGTTAACCTTATCGGTATTGCTTGAGATAGAAACGCTGTTTGTGGTTGTAAAAGCGTTTTTATTGATGAAATTTTTGTAGTTATCCGGATAAGAAACCAGTTCGGTCGGGATGCGTTGTCCGTTGGCATCAAGCGGAGCAAAGGGTTGAACCTGCCAGTATCCTTTATCCAGTTCAGGACCTGCACCAGCAGCTTCTGCCGGGCTAAACGGAGGAATAATTCCGTCTGCAAAATTATCCGGTGTGTAAGAGCGGGCGCCAAATCCAAAACGGGTTTGAACATCCAGATATCTCGAAGGAATATCAAAAACGGTGTTGGAAACCACTTCAATTCTCATCCCTTCTTTACGCGATGCTTTTTTAGTGGTAATTAGAACCACACCATTACCTGCACGTGTTCCGTATAGAGCAGCTGCACTGGGACCCTTCAGAATGGAGATACTTTCAATGCTTTCGGGGTCTATATCTGAAATTGCGCTACCGTAGTCAACGCGGTTGTCTCTTCCAAAACCCCCCACGTTACCCACACCGCTGGTCATTGGTACGCCGTCAACCACATATAGCGGCTGATTGTCGGTGCTCAGTGAAGTGGCTCCGCGAATAATCATACTGACCGAAGATCCGGCCCCACCGGTAGAGTTGATGGTTACCCCGGTAACTTTACCCGCCATGGAGGTCAGCAGGTTTTCGTTTACAACTTTTGAAAGTTCCTCGGAACTAACTTTACCGACCGAATATCCGAGAGATTTCTCTTCACGCCTGATACCTAATGCGGTAACAACAACTTCTTCTAACGCTTCAATGCTCTCTTCCATCACAACATTGATGGTGTTTCTTCCCTGAACAGGAATTTCCTGAGTGCTGAAGCCGATAAAAGAGAAAACAAGCGTGGCATCGGGAGCCACATTGATACTGTAGTTTCCATCCATGTTGGTTACTGTTCCCACAGATGTCCCCTTAACTACAATACTGACGCCCGGTAGTCCAAGTCCGTCAGCAGCAGAAGTAACCGTTCCCGAAATCGTGACAGATGCCTGTTCAACAGGATTGATGCCTGCCTGAATATCAGAAAAGCCAAATAGCAAAAAGGCTAAAGCTAAGAAAAAGGTACTCAAGCCTTTGCCTCTGTTTTTTTGTGAGTTCTTAATTTTCATATTATTATATTATTTAGTTAGTTTTACTTTACTACCTCAAAACTCAGAATAAGCGCATGTGTATTTACACCAATTGCCTTATCGGAAGCAGCCATAAACATTACCAATTGCATTCTTGTGTCTGTAATAGTTCTCAGAACAACTTTACTTTGAAAATCTCTGAATCCGATAAACTCAGTACCTGAGAAATCGAGTGTCATTGTATTAGGGAAAGATACACCACCATATACTGACGGAACAACATAATCTTCTTTTTCAACAAAGGTAAAGGTGGCATTAGCTTCAGGTGTATATTTTGCAATGCATAAGCCAAAGTCTTTGCCATTCATGTTGATTATATCTTTTCCATTATTGAGGACTATTTGATATACCAGTCCGCCAAAAGCTGCGCCATCTTCTTTCACGTCATGTTTGTATGAACCGTCAAAAAAGAAGGTGTATTCGTCTTTGTAAACATCGGGCATTCCAATTTGCCCAAATGCTCCGTCGGGAAGAGGAGTAAGTTTGGGGTCTGCTGTTGTTAGATTTGCATCGGCATTGGCTAAATAATCACCTAATGTACCGTGCGCCGATGAAAGCTTCCATGTTTTGCCTTTTGTAGCTGTCGATCCACCCGTGAGCAATACATAAGGCGTTACTGCAACCGCAATTGTAATTGTTTCAGTTACTGAATTTCCCTGGCTGTCTTTGGCTGTTAAAACGACATCATAATAACCGCCGTCTTTATACACATGTACCGGTTCTTTGTCGGTACTTGTATTTCCGTCGCCAAAATCCCATTCCCAGCTCACCGCACTATGGGTTAGTGCAACAAAAGCTGCCTGCTTCCCGTCAATGCTGTTGTGTATGACAGCAGAAAGCGGAAATTCGGGCCGCGTTTCCTCATCTGCACATGATGGCAAAAGCAATACCACCAGCGAGAGAATAAATGTTAAAAAAATCAACTTCTTTTTCATAGAATTTTAAGATTAAAAGTTACTAAAATAAATTTCACGACAATCTCATTAAAATGTTTTACAAAAAGTTATGTATAAGTTTCAAAGTCGTTAAAGAATTTTTTCAGAATTTGAAACAAACATTCTTGTGCTTTTTGAATATTTTTCTCCGTTTAAATCCTTGTATATCAAGTCAACATAAAAAGCGCGAAAACCTGTTTCAGGATATTTGACGGAAACAAATATTTCATTCGCCGGTTCGGTTTCAACGGGGTTTTCAATAAATTCATTATCACGGAAATCACGATCTTCCGAATCACACACCCATAACTTAACATTACTTAGTTTGCTTTCGGTTGCTTTGATTTTAACGGTTATCCCGTCACTGCCTTCTTCAATTTCCCATGACAATTCAGGATGTTTTTGCTTCTGAAGGGTTTCTCCCCAAAATGCGCTCAATGCCTGCAATGCCTGTCTTTTATCTCCCAGTCCGTGCCCTGCATTGGGAACATAGTGGAGATAATTTTCTCCGGGAATTTCAGAGATGTAATGCTTAATTGCATCGGCAGGCCAGTATTCGTCGTTTGTTCCGTTGAGAATAAGTTTTGGCATTGTCAGTTTGTCTCTGTAGGAAAACGGGTCAATCATGGCAACAAGTTCTCTTCCGTCAGGGGTGTCAACATCCTGAGCAATTCCAAGTTTCACGTAGTCTTCAATCTGAATGCTGTAATCGCCCCATGCCTCCACATGATAGCTGATACTTTTGGGCATGTTCAGCATGTCGATAACCATTGGGGCAATTGCCTCAACGCGCGGGTCGCTTGCGCCGGTCAGCCAGGTGGTCCAGCCGCGTTTTGATCCTCCCGAAA
Organism: Mariniphaga sp.; assembly: GCA_040772505.1. Classification (GTDB taxonomy): domain Bacteria; phylum Bacteroidota; class Bacteroidia; order Bacteroidales; family Prolixibacteraceae; genus Mariniphaga. The sequence continues at coordinate 983,231 of JAXGYA010000001.1, forward strand.
CGAGAAAGCTATTGATTTCATGGTTCAAATTTTCCTTTGAAAAAGCCTGAACAGCATCCATGGAGCGCACTGCGCTTTTAACCATGGGAAACAGAAGCGGCCATGAAAAATCTTTATCCTCCCGGTAGTTGTGAAGTGTGTATGAAATCAGTGCATCTTCGGTGAGTTTGTCATATAAAGGCTGATTGGGCACCTGCGAAACTATTGCCACTATTGAATTGTTTTTTTGGGCAATCATTGCCATTGCTTTTGTTGTGCCGTCATCTGCCTTTTTCCAGTTTGGCATCCCGTTTTTATTGCTCCCGCCGTTGATAAAAAGCAAGGCGCCGTGGTAACTGATTTTTTCGGGCACGATAACTGAAACCTGATGCCGCCAGGTGTGCTCCCGCCACTTTTGTGAGGTTACCAGCAGGTTGTAAACTTTTATGCCTTCAGCTTCCTGAGAATCTTTTATCTCCCACGAAAATGTCTTGTCATCGTTCTTCAGGTATGAATCAAGCGCCGTTTCGGGCGTAATAACTTTCTGCGGCTGACATGCCGCTAACGACAAAATGATGAGAAAGGAAAAGCTCAAATGTTTAATAATATACTTCATGTTTTTTTTAGAGATTAATTGTTTATTGTTTTGCTTTGACTCTGTTTTATTTATTTGTTTAAACCCGTAATATCACAATTTACGAAATAATTCAAATTAAAAGTTAAAATAAGTAAAAAAACATCTCTTTTACTTATTGAATTTTGGTGTTTTTTGATGACATTTTAACTTTTTATCTAAAAAATTGCTTTTTATCACACAAATTTAAGTTAAAAAAACAAAAAACCTAAGTTTTTTAAAAAAATCGTGTTGACCACAACTAACAGAATGTAATTACAGGTAATTACTCTATCACAGGTACAGTCATAATTTCGAAATTGTCTTTAAACCTAAAATTGAAATTTTTAAAATTTAGTATTATGTTTGAGCCATAATAAGGCGATAACAATTTTGTGAAATATAACATCAATTCAATTATTTTTGAAACAAATATTGCAGCAATTTAAACTTAAGTCTGTTCTAAAAGTTAAAAAATGGAAGAATCACAAAGATTAAGCCGCACATCTCACAGAATTCTCCTTTTAAATACTCTGGCTTTTACGTTATGCTTTGCCGCCTGGATGATAAATGGGGTATTAGTTACTTTTCTTGTAAACAATGGAATTTTCCACTGGAATTCTATTCAGATAGGCTGGTTGTTGGGAATTCCGGTTTTGGTAGGCTCCATCTTCCGCCTCCCTGTTGGCATGCTCACCGACCGATTTGGCGGCAGATGGGTAATGAGTATAATACTTGTTGCTTCAGCTATCCCCATGTTTTTACTTTCCGGTTCCGGCAGCTACATCTCCTTTTTGATATATAGTTTTGGCTTTGGAATTTCAGGCAGCAGTTTTGCTGCGGGTGTTGCCTACACTTCTCTGTGGTATCCAAAGGAAAAGCAGGGAACGGTATTGGGTATTTTTGGTGCCGGAAATATTGGAGCAGCACTCACAACGCTGTTTGCTCCGAGTCTTCTCAGGCATCTTACCCACAATGGCGCTCAGCTTGATGCATGGAGAATGCTGCCTAAATGGTATGCTTTGGTATTGCTCATTATGGCGGTGCTCTTTTTCATCGGAACCGTTAATAAAAAACCAGACGAAGTGAAATCTATGGTGCAGCGTCTTGCCCCTTTAAAAGCAAAAAGGGTGTGGCGTTTTGGCCTGTATTATTATTTTGTGTTTGGAAGTATGGTGGCATTAGCCCAGTGGCTGATACCATACTATGTGAATGTTTACTCACTTTCAATTGTCGCTGCCGGATTTATGGCGTCGGCATTTAGCTTGCCTGCCGGATTAGTCCGGATAATCGGAGGTTGGCTCTCAGACAAATATGGCGCAAGGAAAGTATTGCTTCGGGTTTTTGGCTTAAGCATTGTGTTTTTGTTTTTTCTGTTCCTGCCAAGAATGGAAATCCAGGCTCCGGGGCAAGGTGTCATGTCAGCTAAGGATGGTGAAATAACGTTGGTTTCCGATAGCCTTATTATGGTTGATGAAGCAAGCCACATAATAAACAAAAAAATAGCCCGGGAGTCTGATTTCAGAATTCGTTTTGGTATTCATAATGATGAGGAAGGTTTTTTAATTCTGCCGAATGTTACCGGATGGCAGGAACCCGTAGTGTCCGAAGGCGACAAAGTTGTGAAAGGACAGCTGCTTGCAAAGGGGATTACTCACATCTATTTTCAGGCCAACAGGTGGATACTTTTTGGATTTGTGTTTCTGATTGGAATATTGATGGGATTAGGCACGGCAGCAGTGTTTAAGCATATATCGGATTACTACCCGGGTGAAATGGGTACGGTTGGTGGCATCGTGGGTGTGATTGGCGGATTAGGTGGGTTTTTCAACCCAATCATTTTCGGATATTTACTGAGCCTTACCGGACTGTGGACATCCAGCTGGGTTTTTCTGTTTATTGTCGGTGGTGCCTGCCTTATCATTCAGCGCCTGACGATAGCCCGCATAAAAGAACAAAACCCGTAGAGACGAAAAATTGATTTTAAAACAGATATAAAAATAATATCCTTCTAAATTGAACAGCGTAGCTACACATAATCGCTCAATGAAGAAATATCCTACAAGGGCAAAAGAACTTATCGGTGATTTGTCGCCCGGTTATTTCGCGATGGTGATGGCAACCGGAATTGTGTCAATAGCGTGCCATTTCATGACTTTTCAATTTATCGCATACGCATTGTTCTGGCTAAATCTCATAGCGTATATCATTCTGTGCTGTTGTACTTTTTTAAGAATTTTATGGTTTAGGGAAAAAATATACAATGACCTGTTGGATCATGTCAGGGGAATGGGGTTTTTTACCAGTATTGCAGCCACTTCAATAATTGCAGTACAATTTATCGTTTTGTTTGACAATTATCAACTAAGCCTTATTCTTTGGATAGCAGCCATTATTTTATGGATGGTTATCACTTATACCGTCTTTACGAACATTACCATTAAACCCCAAAAGCCATCTTTGGCTGAAGGGATAAACGGTTCCTGGCTGCTGGCAGTGGTAGCCACTCAAAGTCTGGCAGTGCTAAGCGCCAGACTGTCAACACATTTTGCTGACTACAAGCTCATTCTGAATTTTTTTGCATTCTCTATGTGGCTGTGGGGAGGCATGATGTACATCTGGATGATATCACTTATTTTTTATCGCTACGCTTTTTTTAAATTTTCTCCGGGAGATCTGACGCCGCCCTACTGGATAAATATGGGAGCCATGGCAATTTCAGTTCTGGCAGGCTCGCTGTTGATAATAAACACACCCGATGCACCTTTTCTTCATTCTACTCTGGCTTTTTTAAGAGGCTTTACTGTTTTTTACTGGGCTACCGGAACCTGGTGGATTCCCATGCTATTCATCCTGGCAATCTGGAGACATATTTATAAAAAGTTTCCGCTAAAATATGATCCGCTATATTGGGGGGCAGTGTTCCCCCTGGGAATGTACACTGCTTCTACTTTTGAAATGGCAAAAGCAATGGACCTTGATTTTTTGCTCTTCATACCGGAATATTTTATCTATATAGCGTTGATTGCATGGGGAGTCACTTTTTATGGATTTATTCGGAATTTCATCGTACAAATATCTAAAGACCCCGGCAATGAGCTCGCCGTGAGAAAATGAAGGAATTAAGAATACCTTAAGGCAGTCTGTCCATTAGATGCTGATGCCAGCTGTCCACATATTGCAGACTCAAAGCAATGGAGCGGATTGGATTTCGGATGAATTGACCGGGGGTTGCCATGCCGTCAACAATTGCCGGCAAAATGCTGAAAGCGTTGTTTATTGCCATATAAAGCTGCTTAAATCCTGTTTTATAAAATAGTTTTTGCAGCACCGGGGCACGCAGTTCGGTGCTCAGCCCGGAAAACCCCAGTACCACAACCAGTGCCCGCAGCACCATGGAGAATCCCTGTGAAAGTGCTTCAAGTTTGCCTGCCATGCCTGATGCTGATGTTTTGCCAAAAAACAGTGCAAGCAAAAGAATGACAAGCAGCTGCATCCAAAACATCCATTTTTTTAATCTGCGCACGGCAATACGGTACCTCCAGGCAATTAAGGCAAAGTAGGGAAGTACAATAAGCAAAGAGTACCCGGGGCTTAGGTTTGCAAGACCAAAAAGCAGGAGCGGAATCAGAATAATGTGCATGACGAGCAGGGCAGGAGAGTAGTTTCCACGAGTATCGCCCGTTTCCCATTTTCCATGGCTTAGTGCTTCTGTAAAATCGGGCAAACCACTGTTTTGTTCATTAAGTGCCCGGCTTCCAATTAAATATCCGGCAAAGGCTGCCAACATTCCCAAAACAGCATAAATCAGGAAAAGAGAGAGCACAACATGAAAAGTATTGGCATTGGGCAATCCCATTTTAAAAACGGCAAACCGGAACATCTCTTCATAAATTTGAAAAATATCCAACCCGTAGAGCACAAACAGATGTGTTATTTTGTGCACCAATGCACCTAACATAGTCAAAGCACCGGCAATGGCATAGCCTAACAGGTTCCTCCCCAGCAGGCGCACAGAAAACTCCAGCACCAGCCCTTCCATCGTTATGGCAATCATGGGACCGAGGATTACTGCACTGGGAGATATGGATTTCATCAGCGCTGTTATGATTCCTGCCCGCCAGATGATGCCGGGATGTTTCCAGATTTGATAAAATCCAATGACTAAGGTGATGGATATCAACGTAAGAAAAGTTCCCGAAAATGGAATTTTCAGGTTGTGTAAGAAACTTCCGGCAACAATTTCAATTCCGGCCCACAAGCCCGACAGTACGGAAGCTTTTGTCCATTTAAGGTTTTTTAAATCTGTAGCCATAGCTTTTCACTTTCACAAAGTTCATTAGGAGTGTTTATATTGTAAAAAGTATTGGGAAGGTAAAGTTGCCTGAATTTTTCGATGGATATCAATCTGTAATTTGTTTTTGAGATAATTTTTTTCAGCATCAGTTTTTTTTGGATTACCGCTTTTTCCAGTTGTGGCATTATGCTTTTACTGTAAACGGCACACAAGGTTTGCCACTGACCCTTTTCATCCACTGGTAGAATAACATCCGCAGGATTTCCGACAGCCTCATCAACCAGAAATTTTAACAACCCGGAGGAAACAAAGGGCATATCACATGAAACAACCAGGTTCAGGTTGGTTTCTGAGAAAGAAAGAGCGGAGAAGATGCCTCCCGCCGGACCGTAGCCGGAATATATATCTTCAACCACCGGCAGATTTTTGTAATGAATTGATTCTGAACCGGCGCTTAATAAAATATTGGGAGTAATTTTCTCTAACGTATTCAGAGCATAGCTGATTAGCGGTTTCCCGTTTAACCGGACAAAGGCTTTGTTAGCCCCCATGCGCTTACTTTGTCCGCCTGCTAATATAACACCAGTTATTCCGGAATTCATTACTTTAAACTTTCTGTTTCAGTGACTTTTTGTGATGTTCTAACACCTGAATAATTCGTTTTGATGCATTATTCGGGTTCGCAAAATCGTCAGAATGAAATATTATTTCCGGCTGAATCTTCCAATGCTCAATGATCTGCGGCAGGTTCTTTGTTTTTGTTGTGAAAATTATGGTGTCCGACAGATTTAATACATTTGAAAATAGTTGGTGCCACACCATTCCATGCAGTTCAAAGTAGCCGATTTCATCAAGAACAAATATAGTATTGCCGGGATTTTCTTTTTGGTTGAGCCAATCGGTTCCTACCGGAATCGCCGACTCATTGATTTGAAAATGGATGGGTCTTTTGTCGGGCTGGCTGACTCTTGTCATCAGTAAAATTTTTTCATGCGTTCGAATATTTATAATGTGGTAACTGTCTGTTATTTCGTCGTTTTGAGCATAAAACCCCCTTAACTCATATTCACTTTCTGATAGTATTGAAATCAGTTTTTGCAAAAAAAATGTTTTTCCTGTTTTTTTTTCACCCGATATAATAAAAACTGATTTCGCCATATCTTTTAAAGGTATTGATGATGAGCAAATATAGTGATTATTGCTAAAAATTCTGTATTAACGATAAAAAGATAAATAAATTGTTATTTGTTTGTTTTTTGTGATAAAGAAATTATATTTGCTGGCACCAAAACATCAAACAAGTTTGTTATGCACAGACTAATTTTTCTAATCACACTTTTCTGGTTTCTGTTCCCAAGCATTTCAATTAATGCTCAATCAAGTGGGGAAGGTTTGTATAAAGCTGATTGCTCTGCGTGTCACACCATCAACGGCGGAAGATTAATTGGTCCTGACCTTGCCGGCATTAATGAATTGAGGGAACAATCCTGGTTAATTTCTTTCATCCGCTCGTCTCAAAAAATGATCAAATCCGGAGATTCGCTCGCTGTGGCAATTTATAATGAATACAGCAAATTACCCATGCCGGATCATAATTGGAGCGATGAGCAAATTATCAGTGTTCTGAATTATATCCGCGAAACAGAAGATCCACTTCTCACTCAGGCTGCTGCAGAAAAGCAGGTTCTGGATTCTGCTCTCCAGCAGGTATATATCTCTTATTCAGACCCGAAATTTCTAAGAGGGAAGGCATTGTTTTACGGCTATGAGAAATTTACCAACGGAGCAACTACCTGCATCGCCTGTCATTATACCAATGACGGATCTATCATAGGCGGCGGAAAGCTGGCTATGGATTTAACTGCTTCCTACGGAAGGTTGGGAGCGGCAGGGATTCAGGCTATACTGACCAATTCGCCCTTTCCCGCAATGAATGTCTCACTGAGGAATAATAAACTGACAGATGATGAAAAAGAGGCTTTAACGGTTATGCTTCAATTTGTGAACGATCATCAGGCCAACAAACCGGAGACCTCAAGAGATGAACTGATCTTTTTATTATTGAGCATGGTGCTCGTCATCTTTTTATTGTCACATCTATACGTAGTTTATGATCACAGGAAGCTGCCCTCTTAAAAATAAATTTAATAGTTCAAAAATAAAAAACTTAAATCGATGAGTTGGATTAAAGATATGATTTCCCCAAGAACCCGTAATTGGGAAGAGTTTTACCGCAATCGCTGGCAATACGATAAAGTGGTCAGAAGTACGCACGGAGTGAATTGTACAGGAGGTTGCAGCTGGAACATTCATGTAAAAGACGGGATTGTTGTTTCGGAATATCAGGCTTTGGATTATCCGCTGCTGGAGAGTAGCTTGCCACATTATGAACCGCGGGGCTGCCAGCGGGGTATCTCTTTTTCGTGGTATTTATACAGCCCGGTGCGGGTCAAATATCCTATGATTCGCGGCGCACTGATTGACCTGTTCAGAGTCGAAAAGGAAAAAACCGGCGACGCTCTGTTGGCATGGCAGAATATTCAGCAAGACCCGGTCAAACGCAAACGTTATCAAAAGGCACGTGGTAAAGGAGGATTCCGTAGGATAAGCTGGGATGAAGCTCTGGAGATTATTGGCGCTGCCAATATCTATACTGCCAAAAAGTATGGTCCCGACCGTGTGGTTGGTTTTTCGCCAATTCCAGCAATGTCGATGATGAGCTTTGCTGCCGGTTTCCGGTTTCTGCAGCTATTTGGCGGTGTGAGCCTGAGCTTTTACGACTGGTATTGCGATTTGCCCAATGCGTTTCCCGAAATCTGGGGCGAACAAACTGATGTGGGCGAAAGCGCCGACTGGTACAACTCAAAATTTGTAGCTGTTATGGGCGCCAACCTGGGAATGACCCGGACACCGGATGTTCCTTTTTTCGCTCAATCGCGGCATAACGGAACCAAAACTGTGGTATTCTCACCGGATTTCAGCATGGTGTCAAAGTATGCCGACCAGTGGATTCCTCTTCATGCCGGGCAGGATGGCGCATTCTGGATGGCAGTTACCCATGTGATACTGAAAGAGGCTCACGCAGAACAACAGATTCCCTATTTTATTGAATACACAAAAAAATATAGCGACGGGCCGTTTCTGGTAGAACTCAACAAGGAAGATGATGGTTATGTCCCGGGAAGGCTGCTGCGTGCAAACCTTCTGGAAAAGTACAAAGACATTGAGAACGGAGATTGGAAATTTCTGAATATAGACGAAAGCAGTGATGAATTTGTGTGCCCCCGGGGCAGCTCGGGCCACCGCTGGCAGCAAGAGAAGGGGAGCTGGAACCTGCAATATAAAGATGGTGAAACCGGCGAAAAGTATAGCCCGATGCTCACTCTGCTGAATAAAAATGATGAAATACTACAGGTAAATTTCACCCGCTTTGATAAAATGCAAACTGTTAAGCGGGGAGTGCCGGTGCGATATCTGAAAACTGGGAGCGGCAAAATAGCCTACACCACGGTTTACGATCTGATGATGTCACAGCATGGGGTTGACCGCGGACTGGATGGTGATTTTCCCAAAGGATACGAAGATGCCGGCTCGGTTTATACTCCTGCATGGCAGGAAATTTATACCGGCATCGGTGCTGATACGGTCGTCCGGTTTGCACGCGAATGGTACAACACCGCCAGAGCTACCAAAGGAAAGTGCATGATAATTATAGGTGCCGGCGTAAACCATTGGTATCACAGTAACCTGATTTACCGTGCAGCCACAATGTCGTTGATGCTTACAGGCTGCATCGGCGTTAACGGAGGAGGACTTAACCACTATGTAGGACAGGAAAAGTTAGCGCCACAGGACTCATGGGCGCCAATCATGTCGGGGAAGGACTGGAAAATTCAGCCACGGTTTCAGCAGTCTCCCATCTGGCATTACATCCACTCAAGCCAGTGGCGATACGATGGCAATCAGGCAGATTACAATGCAGTGCCAAAAAATGATTTCTCTTCGCAGCATTCAGCCGATTTAATAGCCAAATCGGTACGCAATGGTTGGATGCCCTTCTATCCGCAATACAATAAAAACACGTTTGATATTGCCAAAGAGGCTAAGAAAGCAGGCGCCGGCAATAAAAAAGAAGTTCAGGATTATATTATTGACCAGCTCAAAACCGGAAAGCTAAAATATTCGGTAACCCAGCCCGATGAGGAGGAAAATTTTCCCCGGGTCTGGTTTATCTGGCGGGGTAATGCACTGCTGGCAAGCGCAAAAGGGCATGAATACTTTCTTAAGCACTATTTAGGCACTCATCACAACGAAATTGCCGATGAGGTTGCAAATCAATTTGTGAAGGAGGTTGAATGGAAAGAGAATGCTCCTGAAGGAAAAATGGACTTGGTGGTAGATTTGAATTTCAGGATGGATACTTCTGCGCTCTATTCCGACATTGTCCTCCCGGCAGCTTCATGGTATGAAAAGGCTGACCTGAACACCACCGATATGCACTCCTTCATTCATCCCTTGTCGGCAGCTATCCCGCCGGTTTGGGAATCCAAAACCGACTGGGAAATATTTCGTGAGATAGCTCGTGTAACCAGTGAAACAGCCAAAATACACCTGCCTGAGCCACAGCCTGACATCGTAAACCTTCCCATAGCACATGACACCCGTGGCGAAATTGCCCAAACTGAGATAAAGGACTGGTTTACCGGTGAATGTGAACCTGTTCCCGGCAAAACCATGCACAATATTGAGATTATTGAGAGGGATTATACCCAGTTGTATAACCGGTTTATCAGTCTGGGCGACAATATGATGGATGCTGTTGGAGCACATGGTATTTCTTTCCCTGTAGATGACTATTATGAGCAATTACTACGAAGTGAAAAACCGGTAAACACCTTTGGCGGCAAGAGCTATCCTTCAATTAAAGAGGATGTCAATGCCATTGATGCCGTGCTTCTTCTCTCTTCTCTGACAAACGGAAGGCTTAGTGAACGTGCATACCTTTCAGCGGAAAAAAACACCGGGCTTGATTTGAGCAAACTTCGAACCATTAACAACGATGCTTCCTGCACTTATAAAGATTTGCAGGCACAACCGCGCCGCTTGCTCAATTCTCCCATCTGGTCGGGATTGAACGAAAACGGAAGGGCATATTCCGCCTATTCCTACAACGTGGAGTATCTTTCTCCCTGGCGAACCCTGACAGGGCGGCAGCATTTCTACCTCGATCACCAGGGGTATATTCTTTTTGGTGAAAACATGCCCACTTATAAGCCATCTCCACGCCCCGAACTTTATGGCGAGCTGCGCATGTCGGTGAACGATGGCACGGCTAAATTGCTGAATGTGCTTACTCCTCACGGTAAATGGCATATTCACTCCACTTATGGCGATACTCTGCGAATGCTTACGTTGTCGCGGGGAATGGAGCCTTGCTGGATAAGCGAAGAAGATGCCGAAGAGTTGGGAATAAAGGATAATGACTGGGTGGAAGTGTTAAACGATAACGGTGTGTATTGCACCCGCGCATGTGTGAGCGTGCGCATACCCAAAGGAGTCTGCATCATTTATCATTCGCCCGAACGCACCTATTCCATCCCTAAATCGCCAAGCCGCGGAAACCGAAGGGCAGGCGGACACAACAGCCTCACCCGTGTACACCTGAAGCCAAACCTTCTCGTGGGCGGATATGGGCAATTCACTTTTAGTATAAACTACTGGGGTCCTGTCGGCTCTAACAGGGATACCTTTGTCTTAGTGAAAAAAATGGATAAAGTAGAATTTTAAACAGAAAAACAGCAATTATGAATATTCGATCACAAATTTCAATGGTTTTTCACCTCGACAAATGCATTGGCTGCCATACCTGCTCGATAGCCTGTAAAAACACTTGGACTGACCGAAAGGGTGCCGAATACATGTGGTGGAACAACGTGGAAACCAAACCGGGAACTGGATATCCGAACAAATGGGAGGATCAGGAGATGTATAAAGGCGGATGGGAGAAAAACAGCAAATCCATCGAATTGAAAGGAGTTGGAAAAGTCAAGGGGATGAAAAAGATTTTTCACAACACCCATCTGCCTAAAATGGATGACTATTACGAACCGTGGACTTATCAGTATGAAAAACTGTTGGATTCTCCTGAAGGGGACGACCAGCCAACTGCCGAACCGATTTCATTGATAACAGGTGAAAAAATCACACCTAAATCAGGACCAAACTGGGATGATGATTTGGGCGGCTCACCCGAATATGCCCGCAACGATGTGAACTTAAAGGATTTGACACCTGCCGAACGGGAATCCATGTTCCAGCTTGAGCGAATGGTGATGTTTTATCTCCCGCGAATTTGTAACCACTGTATCAATCCGGCATGCGTGGCAGCCTGTCCATCAGGTGCAATCTATAAACGGGGAGAAGACGGCATCGTACTTATCAATCAGGAGCGCTGCCGGGCATGGAGAATGTGCATTACTGCCTGTCCCTACAAAAAAGTCTATTTCAACTGGCATACCGGCAAATCGGAAAAGTGCATTCTATGCTATCCGCGGCTGGAAACCGGACAGGCACCTGCTTGTATGCACTCCTGCGTGGGCAGAATTCGTTATTTGGGTGTTATGCTTTATGATGCAGACCGGATTCATGAAATGGCTTCATGTGATGAAAAGGATTTAATCAAAAAGCAACTTGATATCTATCTCGATCCCAATGACCCAAAGGTAATTGCAGAAGCTAAAAAATGCGGTATCCCCGATTCAACCATTCAGGCGGCACAAAAGTCTCCGGTGTGGAAATATGTAAAAGAGTGGGGGGTGGCACTTCCGCTCCATCCCGAGTTCAGAACTTTGCCAAGCCTGTTTTATGTGATGCCGCTGCTGCCTGCCATGGCACAGATAAATGACAATCAAAAATACGATTCTGTGGGCGATTCGCTGTGGGATGACATGGATAACCAGCGCCTCCCGCTGAAATATCTGGCAAGCCTGTTCAGTGCGGGCGATACAGCTATTATCGGTAATGTTTTGAAAAAACTTATGAGCGTCAGGCTTCATCGCCGGGAGGTTACAGTAGGCGACATCAGCCGCGAAACTGTGGACAGAAGGTTACTGGAGTCCGGGTTGACTGCCACTGTGGCAGATGATATCTACCGGCTTACTTCGTTAGCCAATTTCGACGACCGGTTTGTGATACCGCCGGCACACCGCGAAGAAGCCATTGAAATGATTGAAGATACGCATGAACACAGAGGGAGCATGGGCTTTGGATTTTTAAGAAAACCCAAACGGGGATTGTAATATGAATAGCTTGACGCATTATACTGCTTTAGCCGGAGCTTTTAGCTATCCTTCATCGGAAAGAGAGAAATTCATTGACGAATGGCGAAAAACAGTCTGTGAAATTACTCCGGAATCCGAACAGGAACTGGAGCTGTTTATTGAGCACATTAAGCAAAAAACATTAGCAGAACAACAAGAATACTATATCAGCACTTTTGATGTTCAGGCGCTCTGCTATTTGGATGTCGGTTATGTGCTTTATGGTGAAGATTACAACCGGGGCGTTTTTTTAGCCAACATGAAAAAAGAGCAAAAAAATGCAGGAAACGATTGTGGCAGCGAACTGCCCGACCATCTGCCCAACGTGCTTACCCTGCTGCCCAAGATGGACGACACGTCACTTGCCGAAGAGCTGATAGTTTCCATGTTGATTCCTGCGGTTGAAAAAATGGTCGGGTCTTTTCGGATTGAAGGAAATGTCTATCAGGGAATGCTTAAAATTTTACTGCGCGTCATGCAGAATAATTTTCCGGATTCTGAATTTGAAAAATTCAGTTTCACTTCTCAGAAAAAAGCAAAAAGTTTTGAACATCTTCCACAGTGGAAAGATATTAAATAAAAATTTGAATTTTTTTATAAAGTAATTATGAACGGAATAATTTTCTTTATCGTTTTACCCTACCTGGCTCTTTTCACGATGCTGTTTGGTAGTATTTACAGGTATCGTTATTTTGGTTTTCAGGTTTCTTCCCTTTCCAGCCAGTTTTTGGAAAGCAAGCAGCTATATTTTGGCAGCAGGCCATTTCACTGGGGTATTGTTTTTCTGTTTTTCGGACACCTTACCGCTTTTTTAGTGCCGCGCTCGGTGCTGTTATGGAACAGGTCACCGCTCCGTCTTCAGATTCTTGAAGTAACGGCTTTCGCTTTCGGACTGATGGTTTTGATTGGTCTGATTCTGCTCATCATCCGCCGGATTAACACCAAACGTCTCCATATAGTTACTACAAAGATGGACATCTTTGTTTACCTGATACTTCTGAACCAGACAATTACCGGTTTGTGGACTGCCTTTTTCTTTCGCTGGGGCTCTTCCTGGTTTGCTTCGGTGTTAACGCCATATTTATGGTCAATTTTTAAATTTCAACCCGATGTTACGGCAGTAACTCAGCTTCCGTTTATGGTTCAGCTGCACATCGCTTCCTCTTTTGTTTTGATTGGAATGATTCCTTTCACCCGGTTTATGCATTTTCTGGTCTATCCCCTTGACTACTTTTGGAGACCCTATCAGCTGGTAATCTGGAATTATAAAAAAAAGTAAAAAATGAAAAAAAATACAATAGTAATTTTCGTATTGTTTCTGTTGTTTGCAATTCCAGTCTTTGTCTTTTCTCAGTTGCCGGCTAACTGGACAAAACTGCCGGGTGGAACACTGCAAACGCTGCACGATGTAGCAGCTTTTAGTTCAGACACCCTGTTTACCATTGATGAAGAGGGAAATATTCATTCCACTTTCGATGGTGGCAATACGTGGAAAAAGCGCAACCCTCAAACGGGCAAAGAGTTAAAATTCAATGCATTGCGGGTAAACAAAAACTTGCAAACAATCATTGCAAGTGGTGATGATAATGCCGTATATCGTAGTGAAGATATGGGTGAAAGTTGGGAACTTACCTTTTCCGGTTTTGCCGATGCCCCTGTTTCGCTATATGCGATAACAGATGATGGGCCAAACTACGATGAGCAAATTGTTTACATTGTTGGCCAAAAAGGAACCATATTAAAATCGATTAACGATGGTGTTGATTGGGAGAAAATGGAACTGAATGTTGGTGCTAACCAGGATTTAAAATTCGTGTCGTTTTTGAATGCAGACACCGGATTTGTTGCCAACGAAAACGGAATCATCAGAACATTTGACGGGGGAAATTCATGGAAAGTGGTATCAACAGGAGGCAGCATCGCGGCATTAAAGAGCCGGGGAAAATTTAAAGCAGGCAAGGCACTGGCAGAAACAGTAAAGTCGATTGGAAACAGTGGTGAAGGCATACAAACGTCAACCGATTATGGCACTACATGGACTAAAGACAGTTTGGCAACCCCCTGTGATTTATTGGCAACCGGAGGTGTTGTTTTTGATAAAGATCAATGTGAAAACTTACATAAAGGTCTGCTTGTGCACGGAGTCGGAGGTGGCAACGGAAATGCAAACAGGTTGTTTATGCTTTCAGGGAATACATTTAAAGGTGTTTTGCAACCCAAATGGGAAAACGTTAACATGGAAGGTATCCTAATGGTGATGCGGACAATCGACAAGCAGGCATTAATTGCAGAAACTGTAACAGACAGTAACGGCAGGTTCGATTTGGAAATTCCGTCTTCGTTTAGCGGGAATGTCGAGGTTGTTGCAAGGCAGGCATGGGATCCCGATTGGTGCCCAAGACCTCTGCCGCCCGACGAAACAATCCTGGAACCAATAGAGGAATGTGACGAATCCACAATTCAGCTTAGCATAATCAATCCAAAGCCTGTGACCCTGAATGACCTAACTTTAAGCGGCGATAGTTGGTTAGCTGTTGGCAACGGGGGCGTGGTACTAACCAGCACCGATCCTCCCGATGATGACGGAGATGGGTTTCCTGAACTTTGGTCGAAACAAAATTCCCGGACAACAAAAGATCTTCTGGCAGCTACTTCACGTGGCATTGAAAAAACGGATATAAGGAGAGGAGCGTTTGCGGTGGGTGAATCGGGAACAATAATAACGACACAAGCTCCTGATTTTGAAATAATTTCCCCATCTAAAGGCGATTCCTTATGTGCTGGCTCTGAAATTACAATTAATTGGAGCGGCGGAAATCCGACATGGAATGTGCTAATTTCAATAATTGATGTTAATACATGGACCGTAGCTGCTGTTTTGAATTCAAATACTGTAAACGACGGAAATGAAACATGGAATATCCCTTTG